>NZ_RQTJ01000016.1:0-236 GCF_003858535.1 Paenimyroides viscosum | reverse complement strand
CTTTTATTGCGGTCAAGCTTTTAACGGTCAAAATCGTGTTTGTTGCCTAGTCCATCGGAACGATCGCTCCGCGACCCGATGTGTTTCAACGTCAACTTCACAGTTTTGACGCTCGCCTAAAGCTTAATACCGCTGGGCACATAGTCTATCTCTGTTTTCAATCAAAAATCCAGTAATCCTATTTGCTACAATCTAAAACTGAGCATTCACAACGGAGTGAGCGTCGATTCGCTGAA
>NZ_RQTJ01000015.1 GCF_003858535.1 Paenimyroides viscosum | reverse complement strand
TATTTTAGAAAGCGAATTTTGTTGGGCAATCACCCTTAACAAATCAATCAGTTATAAAAATATTGTGGTTCGCGTTCATAATATCGAAAGCCATTATTTTAAAATGTTGGGCAAAAGTTCCAACAGTTTAAAACAGAAGATTTATTATAAGTTGGAAACATCTAAAATTAAACATTTTTCTGAATTGGTTTTTGATAAAGCTAATAAATTATGGTTCATTTCAAAAGACGATTTATCTACCGTAAACCTTTTAAATAAAAGTGTTTTTATGCCTTTTCCTATTAACGATGAAATTGTTGAACCAACCGAAAAATCAGAAAATAACGTTGTTTTTATGGGATCGCTTTTTATGCAAAATAACACCTTTGGTTTAGATTGGTATTTAAAAAACATTCATCCTTTGCTGATAACCGAAGTTCCTGATTATCATTTCTATATTGTTGGATCTTTAAAAGAGGAAAACAAGGAAATTCAAGAAAAATACAGTCAGTTGCAACAGGTGACTTTTGTTGTAAATGCGCCATGTTTAAAGCAGTATTACCAATTAGCAAAGGTATTTGTTAACCCAATGTTTCATGGCAGCGGCGTAAAGGTAAAATCGGTAAACGCGTTAATAAATGGCGTTTCGCTGGTAAGCACAAGTGTTGGTGCCGAAGGTATTGGCTTAACGCACGATATGTATTTTCATGCCGATGCTATTTTTGAATTTAAAAATCAAATTTTATCGGTTATAAACAATCAACAAAACGCCATCGAAAAAACGTTAAAAGCGCAAGAATATCTTAAAAGAAATAATTATCTTGATGTTTTAAAAACCGAATTGAATGCGTTTAGCTAAAGTTTTTTATTTTAGTACCTGTGCGTTAGCGCTATTTCCTGTTTTAAAACTGAACCATTTCTCTATTTTAATGATGATTTGGTTTGTTTTAGCGTTGATAAATGCGTTTAAAAACAAAACATTTCCACTTTTAAAAACACATAAGTTTACCTTTTTAGTATTGGCATTTTTATGCTTAATGTATGTGTTTTACCTTCCGTTTGCAGATAATTTTAAAGAATTAGGTAAATCAATCACTAAAAGTCTGCCTTTTCTAATTTTTCCATTAGGATTTATTCTGAACAAAGACATTGTTACCAAAAAACTGCTACAAACTTTGGGATCAGTTTACATTATATCCGTTTTTTTATTGAATGGTTTAGGCTGGGTTAAAGTGTTTAATTTTGGTTGGAGTAACGCTTGGCAACAAAACGATTTTTATCATCCCATTTTCCGGAATTTGTTTGCAGAAGCAACATCGTTACACTTACCTTATTTAGGATTACTAACAATTTTTGCCGCTTTGTGGTTAACGTTTAAAATGTTTTTCAACAGAAAAATAAACTTGTTAAGTATTTTAATAATCACCTTTTTGCTAACATCGGCTTATATTTATTCAGCTCGAATGGCATTGGCGTGTTATTTAATTGGTTTGCTGTTTATTGTTTTTAAATCGATCAAAAAGCAAACTGTAAAATGGAGTCTTTTAATCGCATTGCCTTTAGGCGCGCTGGCTTTTTTTTGGTTTTCACCAATGAAGGAACGATACATAAAAGTGGTTGAAAAAGAATTGGTGTTACCGAATAAAGATCAAGAACCACACGAGGTAAATTACCGTTACGGTATTTGGCATTGTGCTAACAATTTAATATCAAATCATTTTGTGTTGGGAGTTGGTGCCGATAAGGTTCAAGAAAAATTAAACAATTGTTATAACGAATTTACCTACAAATCATACGAAGATTTTTCAAAAGTAACCTACAACACACATAATCAGTATTTGGACCAAATGCTTAAATTCGGCATTTTCGGATTGATTTTATTTGTAATGGCGCTTTTTTATTACTATCCAAGTTCGTCGGTTTTATATCAAACATTTATAATTGTTGTTTCCATTAGTTTTTTAACCGAAAACATTTTAGATCGGCAAATAGGTGTTGTATTTGTTTCTTTATTTAATGCTATTTTTGTAATTCTTAAATTAAACAAGGTTGAAAAAAGCATTAGTAGTTGATTGGTTAGATAAATATGGCGGTGCAGAAAAGGTAATTCAAACTTTAGAAGAATGCTTTACTTTTGATGAAGTACATGCTTTGGTTGATGTGATGAATACAACCGAAAAAAATAAAATGTTTCCTAAAAAACAAAAAGTTCAAACTACAAATTTACAGTTGTTTGGATCTAAATTTAGGTTTTTATATCCTTTCTTTTTTAAAACAATAAAACAACTTAAAATTTCAAACGATGTTCAGTTAATCGTTTCAAGTTCACATTCAGTTGCAAAAGGAGTAAAAAAATCTAATCTAAATCAACTACATATAAGTTATTTTCAGGCACCTAATTCTAATTATATTTGGCAAGATGCTCCTTTATATTTTAAAAAAGCCTATCCTTTAGTAAAATGGATTTTGCCTATTTTTAGAAAGTGGGATTATAACGATGCGCAAAATCCAGATTTTATTATCTGTAATTCAAAATTTGTACAAAATTGGGTCAAAAAAAACTATAATCGTGAATCTACTGTAATTTATCCACCTGTAAACCTGCAAGCTTTTCCTTTTAAAGAAGTAAAACAAGATTTTTATGTAATTGCCGGTAGAATGGCAACTATAAAGCGTTTTGATTTAGTGATTGAAGCATTTAATATCAATAAAAAAAGATTAATTGTAATTGGTGACGGCGAAGAGTTAAAGCATTTAAAAAGCATTGCAAATTCTCCAAATATTGAATTTTTGGGTTTTCAGAATGTTGATGTTTTGTCAAGTTATCTTCAAAATGCCAAGGCTTTTATACAAATGGGTGTTGAAGGTTTTGGTATTGCAGCTATTGAGGCACAATCTTGCGGAACGCCTGTTATTTGCTATAAAAAAGGAGGAATAATAGAAACCGTTAACGATAATAAATCAGGACTATTTTTTGCAGAACAAAATTCTGAATCTTTGAATAAATGTATTGAAAAATTTGAAAAAATTCAATGGAATCATAGAGAAATACATGAGCATGCGCAACAGTTTTCTGAAAAAAAATTCCGTGAGAATATTTTACAATTCATAAACTTACATTTAAAATAATTAGATACTTTTAGTTTTAAAGTGTTAATTTTACACCAAACATTTTAACAATGAAACGGGTATTAATTACAGGCGCTGCAGGATTTTTAGGTTCGCATTTATGCGATAGATTTATCAATGAAGGTTTTTATGTTATTGGAATGGATAACCTAATTACCGGCGATTTAAAAAACATTGCGCATTTGTTTAAAAATGAGCATTTTGAGTTTTATCACCACGATGTAACCAAGTTTGTTCACGTACCCGGAAATTTAGATTACATTCTGCACTTTGCATCGCCGGCAAGTCCAATCGATTATTTAAAAATTCCCATACAAACTTTAAAGGTAGGGTCGTTAGGAACGCATAATTTGTTAGGATTGGCAAAAGCTAAAAATGCTCGAATTTTAATCGCATCAACATCCGAAGTCTATGGCGATCCTTTAGTTCATCCACAAACCGAAGATTATTACGGAAACGTAAATACTATTGGTCCTCGCGGAGTTTATGACGAAGCCAAGCGTTTTCAAGAATCGTTAACTATGGCGTATCATAATTTTCATGGTTTAGAAACGCGTATTGTACGTATTTTTAACACGTACGGACCAAAAATGCGTTTGAACGACGGGCGTGTTATTCCTGCATTTATGGGTCAGGCGTTGCGTGGTGAAGATTTAACTATTTTTGGAAACGGAACCCAAACACGATCTTTTTGTTATGTTGATGATCAGATCGAAGGAATTTTTAAATTGTTAATGAGCGATTATCACTTACCTGTGAATATTGGAAACCCGCATGAAATCACTATTAATGATTTTGCAAAAGAAATTATTAAGTTAACCGGAACAAATCAAAAGATTATTTATAAGCCATTGCCAGAAAATGATCCGTTACAACGTCAACCAGATATTACGTTAGCAAAAAAAATATTAAATTGGGAACCAAAAGTGAACAGAGAAGTTGGATTACAAAAAACTTTTGAGTACTTTAAAACTTTATCAGCAGAAGAATTACAAAAAGAAGAACACAAAGATTTTTCTAAATACATTTATTAGTGCAACGTAAAATAGGTAGATATTCTAAGTACTTAAGGCCCATAACCATAACTTTTGATTTAATTGTTTTGGCACTTACTGCTATGTGGATTTTACCAGACCATTTTCAAGGTTTGTATTTTTATTTGTACCTTACTTTTTCGTGGATTGTTATATCTATTACTACAAAATTTTACCAAGTTTACCGTTTTACCAAACTTATACAAATAGCTCAGAAAATAATGAAGCAATATTTTGTATTTGCCCTTAATTTATTTGCTCTGAACGGCTTGTTTACTTTAACAGAAGAATACAGTGTTGTTGGTTACTACTTATTAACAACCGCAGTAATAATTGGTATTGTAAAATATTTTGTTTTTTGGTTGCTTAAAATTTTTAGAAAATATTATAAAGGAAATTTACGTAGAATTGTAATTATTGGTCATGATGAATTAACCAATAATTTTATAAATTTTGTAACAACAAACGATGATTATGGTTATTCGTTAACCAAAAGTTTTTCACTTACAAATACACGATCTAGCGAAATTGTTGCTTTTTGTAACGAACACGATGTAGATGAAATTTATTTAAGTTTAGAAAAAACAACAACCCATCAGGTTTCCTTTTTTATTGATTATGTAGATAATAACCTAAAACTTTTAAAGTTTTTACCCTCTCGTAAAGACTTACTTTCGGCAAACTTAAAGGTAGATTATTATGGTGTAATTCCCGTTATGCCTTCTAGAACAACACCTTTAAACGATCCGTTAAATTATTTTATAAAGCGTGTTTTCGATATTGTTTTTTCATCGTTAGTTATCATTTTAATTATGTCGTGGTTAACTCCTTTAATAGCTATTTTAATAAGGTTAGAATCAAAAGGACCTATTTTCTTCAAACAAAAACGAAATGGTTTAGATTACGAAGAATTTAATTGCTACAAATTTAGATCAATGTTTGTTAACGATAATGCAGATATAGACGAAGCCGTTAAAAACGATCCACGTATAACCAAAATTGGTGCTTTTTTACGAAGAACAAGTATCGATGAAATGCCACAATTTTTCAATGTTTTTGTTGGAACCATGTCTGTTGTAGGTCCACGACCGCACATGCTGAATTTTACAGAAAAATACGCAGTAAAAGTCAATAAGTTCAAAGCACGACATTTTATAAAACCAGGAATTACCGGCATGGCACAAACACACGGTTATAGAGGCGAAATTGAAAACGATACCGATATTATCAACCGCATTAAATACGATATTTTTTACATGGAAAGCTGGTCGTTACTGCTCGATTTAAAAATTATATACTTAACTATTAAAAATGCAATCAAAGGCGAGAAAAAGGCGTATTAATCAGTTTTAAATCTTAATTTTGCAATTTAAAATACAACACAACAACACATGAATATTTTACTTTTAGGATCAGGCGGAAGAGAGCATGCATTGGCATGGAAAATTACACAAAGTACCAAATGCAGTCAATTATTTGTAGCACCTGGTAATGCGGGTATTGCGCAAATTGCCACAAATGTTGCGGTAAACCCAACAGACTTTAATGCTGTTAAACAGTTTGTTTTAGACAATGCTGTAGAAATGGTCGTTGTTGGTCCAGAAGATCCTTTGGTGAAAGGTATTTACGATTTTTTCAAAAATGATTTATCATTAAATAACATTCCCGTAATTGGTCCGTCACAACACGGCGCACAGTTAGAAGGAAGTAAAGAATTTGCCAAGCAGTTTTTGGTTAAAAACAATATTCCAACAGCCCGATACGAAGCTTTTACAAAAGATACGGTTGAAGCAGGGCATGAATTTTTAACCACACTAAACCCACCTTACGTTTTAAAAGCCGATGGGTTGGCTGCCGGCAAGGGTGTTTTAATATTAAACGATTTAGCCGAAGCGCAACAAGAGTTAAGCAATATGTTGATTGATGCTAAGTTTGGCGACGCATCGTCTAAAGTGGTTATTGAAGAGTTTTTAGACGGAATTGAACTGTCTTGCTTTGTTTTAACCGACGGAAAATCGTACAAAATTTTGCCAACAGCTAAAGATTATAAGCGAATTGGCGAAGGCGATACTGGTTTAAATACAGGTGGAATGGGTGCTGTTTCTCCGGTTCCGTTTGCCGATGCAGAATTTATGCAAAAGGTAGAAGAACGTGTTGTAATACCAACAATTAACGGCTTAAAAAATGATGCTATTGAATACAAAGGCTTTGTTTTTATTGGTTTGATAAAAGTAGGAAACGATCCGTTTGTGATTGAATACAACGTGCGTATGGGCGATCCGGAAACCGAAGTGGTTATACCGCGTGTAAAATCAGATCTTGTAGAATTATTTCAAGCAGTTGCAAACCAAACATTGGCAAATGCGGTTTTAGAAACCGATGAAAGAACGGCAACAACAGTAATGATTGTTTCGGGCGGATACCCCGAAGATTACGAAAAAGGAAAAGTAATTACTGGTTTAGATCAGGTGGAAGATTCTATTGTTTTTCACGCAGGAACTACAAAAAAAGACGGAGCTGTTGTTACAAACGGCGGACGCGTAATTGCTGTGACATCGTACGGAGAAAACTTTAGTGAAGCTCTAAAGCAATCATACAAAAACGTTGAAAAAATTAACTTCGACAAAAAATATTACAGAACCGATTTAGGTTTTGATTTGTAAAAACGCACGTTTTGTCACTCTGAACTTGTTTCAGAGTCTCATAAAAAAATTACCCCGTCAAAATTTTAAATTCTGACGGGGTTTTATAATTTAAGAAATGATTTTAAACATCATCAAAATCAACATAGATTTCATCTGATGTTACGTAAGCCTGGCAAGCCAAAACCAAACCTTCTTCAATTTCATCGTCCATTAAAATATGATTGGTTTTCATTTCTGCCGATCCTTTAACTGTACGGCACATACACGAACTGCAAATACCGCCCTGACAAGAATACGGAGCGTCGATACCATGTTTTAATGCCGCATTTAAAATATTTTCGGTACGTGGCATGTTAAAAGTTGTTTCAACATCGTCAACCAAAACGGTCACTTTTACCATACCTTCGCCCGAAACTGGAATTTCGCCGTTGGTAGAACTTGTGGTAAACAATTCATAATGAATTTGCTCTTCGTTAGCTCCGTTTTCCTTTAAAACATCGGTCACTTTTTTAATCATATCCTCCGGACCGCATAAGAAATACTCGTCTACACGTTTATCGTTGTGCTTGTTTTTAAGAACAAAATTAATGGTAGATCGTTCAATTCTTCCAAATAAAGATCCTTCTACTTGAGCTGTTGTAAATGTGTAGTGAACAAAAAATCGACCTAAATATTTATTTTTAAGCGCCTCAATCTCACTAAAATAAATAGTGTCTTCTGCCGTTTTGTTTCCGTAAATTAAAATAAAAGTGGAGTCAGTTCCGCTTTCTAACGTATCTTTTGCTAATGAAATAATAGGTGTAATACCGCTTCCGGCAGCAATTCCAACAATTACTTTAGCATTTGTGTTCTCTAAAATAAATTTACCTTCGGGCGGTGCAACCTCTAATACATCGCCTACTTGTAAATGTTGTGTAACGTAGTTAGAAAACAAACCGCTTTCTACCGCTTTTACAACAACTCTTAATTCGTTACTTTTTGGTGAAGAACTTATAGAATATGATCTTCTAACTTCTGCACCATTTATTGTTGTTTTGATGTTTATATATTGACCTGCTTGAAATTGATAATCTGCTTTTAAATCGGCAGGAACATCAAAAACAATCGAAACAGCCAATGGCGTTTCTCTTCTTATTTCTTTAACCTTTAAGGGATTGAATTTTGACATTTGAATTGAATTTATGCAAAAATACAAAATTACAACGGCTTACTACTGATATTTATCATTTCTGAAACAATTTTATACCTAAAAATTTGATGCATAAAAAAATTATGTATATTTGCCATACCTAAAAGTCATAAGTATATGAAAAAGCAACAACAATTATATAAAGGAAGTTTAAATACCATTATTATGAAACTTCTTGAACAACAAGGTAAAATGTACGGCTACGAAATTACCCAGAAAGTTAAAGAAATTACTCAAGGAGAAATGAATATTACCGAAGGTGCTTTGTATCCGGCATTGCACAAAATGGAAGCCGATGGTTTTTTAGATGTTGAAATGGATCGTGTGGATGGGCGTATTCGTAAATATTACAAACTGACAGAAAGTGGTGTAAAAGAAACAGTTTCGCGTATGGAAGAATTAGAGAATTTCATTCGAAATATGCAAACCATTGTAAACCCGAATTTAAAACTTGATTTTTAATGAAGTTAACTACTGATCAAATCAATCATATAGATTACGTATTAAGAAATGACTATTCATTTGAACATTTCGATGATTTACGTATCGAATTATTAGATCACATCACATCTGATGTAGAACTATCAATTGAAAAGAATTCTATCACTTTTGAAGAGGCTTTACCTAATGTTTTACATAAATGGAACGATGAAATAGCTTGTGATAGAAGTTCATTTTACAATAATGTTCCAAAAATAGTCGGGAATCTTTGGAAAAAACTTGATTGGAAATACAACATTTGTGTTCTGCCACTAACAGCTATACTTACTTTTGGATCTATTCCCTTTATAAAAGAAGTTTGGATTACATATGCAATGTATAGTATTGCATGTATTGGGCTTGTTTTAGGTATTTACTTATTGAACTTGTTTAGAAAAAATCAATTCAACACTGTATTAAGTAAGTACGCTAAAAATAAAATTAAGTTTTACGTTGGTCTTTTTCTTTTTGCAATAATACTCAACATATATGCAAACTATAGCGATGGTGATTTATTATCTCGTCCTGCATTATTTGTGGTTATTCATACAACACTTGTGTTTGCAGTACGAACTATTATTATGCGGAAAAATATAAAAATTGAAAACCAACTTTTAAAAGTGATCTAATGAAGTTATCAGCAGAACAAATACACCAAATAGAAGAGAAACTTTATGTTGATTATGATTTTTATTATGATGATGCAAAGCATGAAGTAATAGATCACATAGCTTCGGAAATTGAAGAAGAAATGGAAACCAATTCATTTGAAGCATCTTTTGATAAAGCTTTTCAAAATTGGCATGATCGTTTGCGAGAAGTTGAATGGACCGGAATGCATTTGTACGGAAAAATAAAAATGCCTTTGTTTTATAAAGATCAGCTATTTTCAACTTTTAGAAATGATCTAATTATTTGGGTTGTAATTTCGTTGCTAGCTCCAGTGTTGATCTATCTTTTTAAAGATTCAATGGAAATAGAAACAATTAATTCTACCGTTTTTATTTATAAGATAGTGGTTTTTGCAGTAGCTGTTTTCCTGAATAAATATACATTAGATAAGTACAAAAGTGGAAATTACACTACTGTTTACGGACAAATTGCAGCATTTTAAATAAAAAAACGCTAGCAGCCATGTGCTTAATGGCTTTTTCATTGATTTTTATGCAACGAGAAATCAAATATTTAGACAATATTGGATTTTGGTTAGGTGTATTGGTATTCTTCAATGCATTTTATTTCATGTTTATTATAAAGTACTGCAACTATTTTCGTCATTTAAAAATGATCAAAAACATTAAGAAATGGAAAAGCGCTTAACAAATCAGCAAATAGATCAACTATTTAATTTTACCAAAAAACATTTGGTAGAACATTACGATGTTCAGGTAGAATTGGTAGATCATTTAGCAAATGCTATTGAAGATCAATGGAAAGAAAATCCGAACATTTTGTTTGAAGACGCTTTACAAACCGAGTTTAAAAAGTTTGGGATCTTTGGTTTTACCGGATTAGTAGAGCAAAAACAAGCCGCATTGCAAAGTCATTATTGGAGAATCATTAAGAAGGAGTTTATCAGTTTTTTCTCTATTCCTAAAATAATTCTTACAGTGGTAATGTTTTATGTATTGTTTCAATTATATTCTAACCCAAATTCTTTTTTGTACAATTATGATTTATTAATACGTATAGGATTTATTGTATTAACATTGGGAATTTACATTTATCAGAGAGTGAAGATACCTAAAAACAAGAAGTTTCTTTTAAATAGCGTTGGAAATTATTTATACGGTTTACCTATTTTTGCTCTTTTCTATTTAAGAACCAATCTACCGGTCAACTCAGACCCTTCACTTTTCAAAATAGTATTATCTAGTGTGTTTGCACAAATATTAATCTTATTTTTTTTGATTTTGTACACAAAAATAATTCCTCTTCTGAAGTATGAAATCAATCAAACAGAACTTAAATTTAGTAAGTTATGAGAAAAATAACCGAACAAGAAATCAATCAAATCTTCGATTTTACTAAAAAGCATTATGTCGAGTTTTATGATGTTCAGGTAGAATTGGTAGATCATTTGGCAAATGCTATTGAAGATCAATGGAAAACGAATCCAAACATTTCGTTTGAAGATGCGTTGCAAATTGAATTTAAGAAATTTGGCATTTTTGGATTTACTGGTTTAATTGAACAAAAACAGGCACAATTGCATAAACACTATAACAAAATGTTGTTGCGTGAAGTGTTGAGGTTTATATCGTTACCCAAAGTAATTATTACAGCTGCATTGTATTTAGTAATCTATTTTTTTATCGAAAACACTGGTTCGCTAGGTGAAGTAATTACTTTAGGCTTTTTGGTAATTTCGTTCTTATTTTTTATGGTTGATGGATTCAGATTTATTTTCAAAATAAAAAAAGAACAAAAGAAACAAGGACGTAGTTGGTTGATACAATCTGTTGCATTTTCTGTTTTTTCGTTACCAACTGTGGGTTTAAGTGGGGGTTATTTCTCAATAGTTAATCAACTTTTTGCTCAAAATTTAAATATTTCAAATTCAGGAATTTATTTTCTAACTACTTTTGTCGTGTTGCAAATCATTTTAATGTTTGTATTTTATAGAGTAATTAAACCAAGTTTAAATCAAAGTATTAAAGAAACAGAAAAAAGATTTCAGTTTGCTTAAATTTGTAAAAATGTAATTTATGAGTCTTTTTAAATATTACAGAATAGCTTTTGTAGTAAGTTTTATAATCTTAATTATAGGATCGGTAGTTAAAGTCACCCATATAGAATTGGGTTTTTTAAACGGAAACAGTTTAATTACCATTGGCTTAATCTCATCGGTTATTTATATTGCCCTTGCGTACTTTATGATATTTAAATCAGAAAAAATGCCTGCTGGCGAAAAATTAATGTGGGTAATTTGTTTTGCTTTGGGTTTTATAGTAAACGTTGGTTTTATATCTTTTGCTACTGCATTGGTATTCTTTATTATAGGATATAAGAGATTGTATTTTAATAAATAATTCGCTATTTTTAACGCTTTTTTACTGTGTTTTTGAATTTTTTTAAGATTTAATTTGTTTTATTTTAATTTTTAAAAAGAATTGCGCTGTGTTAAAAAAATAATTAAATTTAGTGTATGAAATCACTTATACTTATAACTTTTCTGCTAAATTGTTTACTTAGTTATGCGCAAGTAACCACGTCTACTATTGATTCACTTAGGGTTGAGTTAAAGAAAGCTACGAATGATAAGCAAAGAATTGAAGTTTATAAATGGTTAGCTTATTATACATTAATAAATTTTTAGCATTAGCAACTCAAGAAAAATTAGAAAGCGAAATCTTATATGCTTATCAATTCCTAGGCAGTAGTTATTTAAATGATCAAAACTTTCAAAAATCCTTAGAGTTTTATTTAAAAGCTCATGATTTGTCAAAATCTGTAAAGAATAAGGACAAGCAAAGATTAGAAATCTTACAGAATATAGGTTATATTTATTACGAAATGTGAGATTTCGAAAGTGCTATAAGCTTATATTTAGATGCTCTTAAGTATTTTGAAAATAAATCTATGTATGAAAACGTCCCTTTTTTATATAATAATATAGGTATATTATTTCATCAACAAAGTGACTTTAAAAAAGCATTACATTATTATAAAAAAGGCATTGAATTGCTAAAAAAGCATCCCAATATTAATGTTAGTATTGACGCAATGTTAGAAACGAATATTGGTTTAACTTATTTTGAGTTAAATGATTTAGATAATGCGCAATTACATTATGAAAGATCTAATGAATACAATAAAAAATATAACGATCCGCGCATATATACAGTAAATATTGGTAATCTAGCGTCGGTTCATGCAAAGCGAAAAGAATATAAAATTGCAGAAAAATATTTTAATGAGGCAATTTTAAAGAGTAATGAAGCCAATAATATAGAATCGGCTGCGATTAATTATGGCGATTTAGGTAAAATGTATTTGGCAATGTCACGAGACAATCTTCAAAGCAGAAATAATTACTTACAAAAAGCAATAATTAACTTTAACAAAGCGCTAAAAATCTTTAAAGAATTAAATAATTTACGACGATATCAAGCATATGCGTTAAACCTTTCTCAAGCACATGAATTAAAAGGTGACTATATAAAAGCGATGGAGGTTTATAAAGAGCACATTGTTTATAAAGACAGTCTTTTTAATAGTGAACGCGATAGTAAGTTAAACAAAATTGAAATGCAATATGAATTTGAAAAAAAAGAAGAACTGTTGCGCGTTGAAAATGAAAAAGAGTTAGCTTTAAAAGATTTAAAAATTGAAAATGCAGCAAAACAAACTTGGTATCTTCTTATAGGTATTCTTCTGTTAACAATAATTGGTTCTTTATTATACTACCAAAATGGTATCAAAAAAGCACATAATTCTAAATTAATGAATCTTAATAAAGATTTAAGGGTTAGTAATCAAGTTAAAACACGGTTGTTAAATATTCTAAATCATGATTTAAGAGCGCCAATATCTAACATTATTAAACTAATTTACTTACAGCAAAACCCTAAATTTAAATTAGATATTAATGAGCAATACAACCTGCAAAAAGAAACTTTAACATCAGCAGAGAATTTATTAGACAATATGAATGATTTACTGATATGGGGTAAAGGGCAAAAGGTCAATTTTAAACCTAAATTTCAAGAAGTAAACCCCGGTATTGTTTTTAAAGACATAGCTGCTTTTTTTGTAAATTATAGTACCATTTCTTTAAGGTTCGAAAATCTAGATAAGTTAACATTAAAAACAGATGAAGATTATCTAAAAACAATTATGCGAAACCTAACCTCGAATGCAATAAAAGCAGTGGAGGCAACCCATAACCCCGAAATAGTTTGGAGATTATATACAGAAAATAATGGAGTTGTTTTGTCAATTTCTGATAACGGAAAAGGCGCGGAACAAAACCAATTTAAGCCTCTTTTTAACGAAGATTTATTAGTAGGAATTAATACAGGTTTAGGTTTGCATCTTGTTCGTGACATTGCCAAAATACTACAAGTTAAAATTACTGTAAGTACACACGTAGAAAAAGGAACAACGTTAAAGATTATTTTTCCTTCCTCTTATTCATAAACTATAACATGACAAATAAAACAAGAATAAAAAGAGGAAGTCTCATTAGTGGTGAAGCTTCCTCTTTTTATTTTTAATCAACAAAAAATAATCTAAATCACTGTATTTTCCTATTGACTTTTGTGTTTCTTCTGAAGTTGTGAAACGATTTCTTTTTATTCTTCTGTTGCATCGTTTTCTGTATACTCAGGATAAAGAAAGTTATTGTACGGAAAGCGTGTAATATGAATTTGTCTTACCGCTTCGTATACCTTATGGCGTAATTCTTCAAAATTTTCTTTTTCTGTAGCTGATATAAAAACGGTATTGTTTTCGCCAACTTTACTCATCCATGTTTTTTTCCATTCATTAATAGAGTAATGTTTAGACGATCGTTCAATCATTAAATCTTCTTCATCAAATTTTTCAGCTTTGTACGCATCAATCTTATTAAAAATCATAATAGTTGTCTTGTCATCACTTTTAATATCCTTTAAAATTTGATTTACCGATTCAATATGATCTTCAAATTCCGGATGCGAAATATCTACAACGTGTAATAACAAATCTGCTTCGCGTACTTCATCTAAGGTCGATTTAAAAGATTCTACCAATTGTGTAGGTAACTTTCTAATAAAACCAACTGTGTCCGATAGTAAAAAAGGCAGGTTTTTAATAACTACTTTTCTAACAGTAGTATCTAAGGTTGCAAAGAGCTTGTTTTCTACAAAAACTTCACTTTTTCCCATGGCATTCATTAAGGTAGATTTTCCTACATTGGTATAACCAACCAATGCCACGCGCACCATAGCTCCACGATTACCGCGTTGCACAGCCATTTGGCGATCAATTGTGCGTATTTTTTCTTTTAATAAAGCAATACGATCTCTAACAATACGTCGGTCAGTTTCAATTTCAGTTTCACCAGGTCCACGCATACCAATACCACCACGCTGGCGCTCTAAGTGTGTCCACATACCCGTTAACCTAGGCAACAAATATTGAAATTGGGCTAATTCAACTTGCGTTCTAGCGTATGACGTTTGTGCACGCTGGGCAAAAATATCTAAAATTAAATTGGTACGATCTAATACCTTACAATCTAATTGTCGTGATAAGTTTTTTTGCTGGGCAGGCGTTAACTCATCATCAAAAATTAGTGTATCAACCTTGTTTTCTTTGATGTAGATTTCAATTTCGTCTAATTTTCCAGTACCTACAAATGTTTTAGGGTTTGGTTTATCCGTTTTTTGCGTAAACCTTTTAACCACTTCCCCACCTGCGGTCTGTGTTAAAAACTCTAACTCGTCTAAGTACTCATTAAGTTTTTCTTCGGATTGGTTTTGGGTGATAATTCCCACCAATACGGCTTTTTCGTAATTAATTTCTTCTTTTTCTAACATTATTTTTTTTAATGAGATATATAGGTTTAATGCAAATTTATTAAAATACCACGTAATAGTTTGCTGTAAGTTAATGCTATAGTTGTTTTTTTTTAAATATTGAAAAAAATCTTGATTATATTAAATTAATATTGTTATTTTAGTAATTTCTTAACAGAGGCTGTTTTGAAGAGAAACAAAAGCATTAATAAAAGTTGAAAAATAAAATTATATTTGTAATATTGAAAACATAAATATGTCCTTTATGAAAATAAATAAAAGTATTGTTGCGGTAGTTTGTATTCTACTAGGAAGTTTTAAAGGGCTTGCTCAGCAAGATCCTCACTATACACAGTATATGTACAATCAAAGTATATTAAACCCAGCGTATGCGGGTATAAATGATTATATGTCAACAGGTATTTTGTATAGATCGCAATGGTTGGGAATGGAAGGTGCTCCACAAACGGCAACCGCATTTTTACATACGCCAGTTGCAAAAAATCTTGGTGTTGGTTTGTCTTTTATGAATGATAATATAGGTCCAGTTACCGAGAATTCTGTTAATGTAGATGTTTCTTATACCATTCGTTTAGGGCAAGGTCACAGTTTAGCATTAGGTGTAAAAGGTGGTGTTACAATGCAAGAAATAGGCTTGTTTAGTAAAATTAATAATACATTACCTGAACAAAATGACATAGTTTTCGCTGAAGATAGTAGCTCAACATTATTCAATGCAGGTGTAGGTGCTTTTTATTTTACAAATAAGTATTACGCAGGTTTTAGTGTTACTAATTTATTACAAAATACTTACTTAGAAAAGAATAACAAGAAATTTGGAACAGATGTAGCACACATGTTTTTAACAGGTGGTTATGTGTTTGATATAAATAACCAATGGAAGTTTAAACCATCTACTATGTTAAAAATGGCTGTAGAGTCTCCTGTTTCTGTTGATATATCTGCAAATGCTTTATACGATAATAAGTTAGAAATGGGTGTTACGTACCGTTTACAAGATTCGTTTGGTGCAATGATTAATTACAGAATTACACCAAAATTAAGAGTGGGGTACGCTTACGATTATATTACATCTGATTTAAATTACTCAACAAGCGGTTCTCATGAAGTAATATTATTGTTTGATATCTTCTACAAGAAAAAAGTATCTAGTTCACCACGTTTCTTCTAACAGCTGCTAAATAATAATTATGAAAAAAATATACTTATCCCTTTTATTAATAGGTTCTTTATATACAGCGCAAGCACAAAACACAGCATTTATCAGTACACCTGAAGAGCGTTTAAAGCATGCCGACAATTTATTTAAAAGATATGAATTTGTTGAAGCAGCAGAGCACTATAAAAAATTAGTGCGCGGCGAAAAAACCGATGCTTATGTGGTAGTACAGTTAGCTGAAACCTATTACAATTTATTTAATACCGTAGAATCTGCGAAGTGGTATGCAAAGGCAATTGAATTAAACCCAAATCAAGATGCCGAAGTTTACTATAAATATGCACAAATGCTTAAAGCAAGTGGGCGTTACGATACTTCTAACAAAATAATGAAGAAGTTTGCCGATTTAAAACCGGAAGACTCACGTGCTATTGATTTTATGCAAGATCCAGATTACATTCCTGCATTAAGAAGCCAAGAAGCACTTTTTACCTTTGAAGACAGCAGAATGAACCATTCTGAATTTTCTGATTTTGGTGGATTTTTAACTACCGATAATACATTTTATTTTGCTTCTGCACGCGATGAATCTAAAAAGAAATATGGTTGGAATAATCAACCTTTCTTGAATGTATACGCTGCAACCTATGTGTCCGATGAAAATAAATTCAAAGACATTAAACCAGTGGGTGAATTAAATACAAAACATCACGATGGACCAACAACGGTAACAGCAGATGGGCAAACGATGTTTTTTGCTACAGAAAGTTTCCGTGGCGGAAAGTTTGAAAGAGACAAGAAAAACCGTTTAAAGAAAGGTAAAGTAAGTGTTTACCGTGCAAAGTACAATGGAAAAAAATGGACAGATATTGAACCTGTTCCATTTAATTCACCACACTATATGGTAAGTAACCCAGCTGTTTCACCAGACGGTAAAATGTTATACTTCGCATCTGATATGCCTGGAACTGTAGGTGATATGGATATTTGGCGTGTTGCTTTAAATGAAGATGGTACTTATGGGACTCCTGAAAACATGGGAACAATCGTTAATACAGAAGGTCGTGAATCATTTCCGTTTGTATCAGATGATGATAAATTAATATTCGCATCTAACTCACACAAAGGTTTTGGTGGTTTAGATTTGTATATGTTTGATTTAACCGATCCAAATGCAAAAGTGCGCAACATTGGTGACCCAATTAATACAGCAAAAGACGATTTTCATTTATCTTATTATTCAGACAAAGGAATTGGTTTCTTATCAACAAACCGTGTAGGCCGTGACGATATTTATAAAGTGCGTCCTGTTTGTGTTACCGAAATGGTAATTACAGTTAAAGATCAAAAAACAGGAGCTATCTTAAAAGATGCGCAGGTTGCAATTTTAGATTATGATAAAAATGTAATTGAAACACGTTTTACAGATGCTTACGGAATTGTACGTTATGATACCGACTGTAACAAAGTTTTTGCTTTACAAGTAACTTCAGAAGGCTACGAAAGTAAAGATGTAGAGCTACAGAAATGGGGAGATGGTAAATATCCGATCGATGTGGAGTTACGCCCAATTGAAATGTTGATTAAAGATGATATTAAAATCATTTTAGGTGATATTTATTTCGAATTCGATAAATCGAACATTACACAACAAGGTGCGTTTGAATTAAACAAATTAGTTCAAATTATGCAACGTAACCCAAATATGAGAATTAAAATTGAAGCACATACCGATAATAAAGGTAGCGATGCTTACAACTTAAGATTATCAGAAGATCGTGCACGTGCTACAAGACAGTATGTTATATCTAAAGGTATTAATGCTGCTCGTTTAGAAGCTCGTGGATATGGAGAAAGCGTACCAAGAGTTGATTGTGGTGCAGATTGTACACCAGAACAAGACGCAATGAACCGTAGATCAGAATTTATTATTACACAAAAATAGTAACAACCTATTATTTAGTTAAAAAGACCTCATTTTTTGAGGTCTTTTTCTTTATTTAAAGTTTTGGCACAGTACTTGATATTTTGTATATATAAAACATAAAACAATTTAAAAATGAAAATATTTAGATTCGCATTAATAGCAATAGCAATGTTAACAACAAGTGTTGGTATTGCGCAAAACAACAGGGGTAATGCAACTGTTGTAGCTCAGAATTACGATATTTCTGATAATTTGGATTTGCAGGCAGTAGCATCTATTTTTGGTGAATCTAGAGATTTAGAAGATTTTGAGCGTAGAATAAACGATCCATCGGCACAAATATCAAACCTAGATTTAAATAACGATAATTATGTTGATTATTTACGTGTGGTTGAAGTTGGTGAAAGCGATGTTCGTGTAATTGTAATTCAGGCAGTTTTAGGTCAAGATCAATTTCAAGATGTGGCAACTATAGAAATGGAGCGTCAACGAAATAAAACAGTGCACGTACAAGTAGTTGGTAACTCATACATTTACGGACCTAACTATATTTATGAACCTTTTTATCATACAACACCAATGTTTTTTGATATGTTTTGGTTAACAACTTACCGTCCGTATTATTCACCTTGGTATTGGGGGTATTATCCAACATATTATTCATATTGGCGACCAATGCCGGTGTTTAGATACCATAGCCATATCTATTCGCACATTAATCACAGAAACAGATATTCTTACACAGATAACCGTAGATTAGTTCGTGCAGATCGTATGTATAGCAATGTAAGAGGGAATTCTTTAGAGCGTCAAAACCCTAACAGATCTTTTGCAAGCCGTAATGAAAATGTATCAAACCGTAGAGCTTTAGAAACTACAAGAGATAATTCAAGATCCAGAAATAATATAACTGAAGGAAACTCAAGAGGAGTAAACAGAAGTGAAAATGTTAGTAGAGTTCAGAATGCAGATAGTAGAACTATTTCTTCAGGAAGAGCTACAACTGTAAATTCAGGAAGACAAAGAGTTTCAAGCGAAGAGTTTTCAAGAAACAGATCTTCTAATGCAACATTAAGATCAGACAGAGCAACTATTCAAAATAATAATAGTAGAATTAGATCTGGTAATTCAACAATAAGCAGAGAAGCTGCTCCGGCAAGCTCTAGAATTGAACGTTCATCACGTATTTCATCACAACCAAATAGAAGTTTTAGCCAACCAAGTTCTTCATCTTCTTCAAGCAGAAGTTCGGCTCCATCAATGAGTCGTAGTTCATCACCAAGTATGAGCAGATCTTCAGCTCCATCTATGAGCAGAAGCAGCGGAACATCAGGTGGTAGCAGTAGAAGTTCATCAGGTGGCGGAATGACTAGAGGGGGTAGATAAATAAAAATTATTCAAAAAATTAAGAGTGCTGAAAAGCACTCTTTTTTATTGTATTTAACTGAATAAAGCTTTTAGTTCTGTAGCTTCACTAGGTTTCATTTTACCTGCTAAAACAAGGCTTAACTGTTTTCTACGTAAAGCTGCTTCAAAGCGACTAATTTCTTCTTCGGTTTCTGGTGTTATCGTTGGTATTTCAATTGGCGCACCCATTTCATCAACAGCAACAAAGGTATAAATAGCTTCGTTTGCTTTTTGGCGGTTACCCGATTCGCGATCTTCAATCCAAACATCAAGAAAAATTTCCATAGAAGTTCTAAAGGTTCTAGAAACTTTCGCTTCAATAGTTACCACACTTCCTAAAGGAATACTTTTGTTAAACGCAACATTGTTTACAGATGCTGTTACACAAATTCTACGCGAATGTCTACGTGCGGTTATACTTGCGGCACGATCCATTCGGGCAAGTAATTCGCCGCCAAATAAATTGTTTAAAGGATTTGTTTCACCCGGAAGTACTATATCGGTTAAAACAGTAATGGAATCTTTAGGAGTTTTAGGCTGCATATTAATTTTTTTACAAAAGTAGCAGAAAATAATCTAATAGTATATTAAAAAAGACCCAGAAAGGGTCTTTAAATATTAATTTTCAATAAAAATCCAAGCGTCTTTATTTACTTTTTCATGTATTTGTCGTAAATCTTTTTGCGCTTCTTCTTGCGATGTGTAGCTGTTGTAAACTACTTGGCGCATATTGTGTTTAGATTTTGATAAATATTTTGCATTTGTGTAACCTTTTGCCTTAAGTTCGTCTGTTAAAATCTGCGCTTTAGCTTCGGTTTTAAAAGCGCCAGCAACAATGTGAAAAGGTTTGTTAGGCTTAGTAACTTCAGCAACTTTTTCTTTAATAATTTGCGGAGCCTCAATTACAAAGGTTGCCTGTTGTAACTTTTGTTCAATTTGAGTTTGAACATCTTTTTCAACGGCTATTTTTTTCTCTTGATATACTTCATATTCTTGGTAAGTTGATACCGAACTATACAAACCAACTGCCGCGGCAACTACTGCTGCATAACGCATCCATTGTAAACGTGGTTTGTTTTTGGTTGTAGTTGCTAATTCAATAACTTTAGTTTCGGTTTGTTGCTCACGAGTTAAAGCGGTTGCCATAACTGCGGTTAGTCCAAAAGAAGCTGTTAAATAATTAGTAGATCCAACTGGTTCAAACTGAATTTTTTGTTCGCTATTTAAAGAAAGTTCTCCAATGTTTTTAAGGTAAACAACTTTTTTATTGCTTAAATCGTCTTTCCATAAAGCACTTTGTTCTTGTATTAAAACAACAGCCTCGTTAAAAGAAATATGCTCTTCTAAGGCAATGTGGTTTGCCAATAAACCGTCGTTTTGTTGTAACAAGCTGTTAAACAACAAGGTTTTCTTTGGTGGCGCAAACGTATTGCTTGTTTCGTTATAGCGTGCAGAAACAGTTTCGGTAATAAAAGCACCAAAACCAGGTACCGTTACGCACTGGTAACGATATAATAATGCTGAAATATGTTTTTCGATCATCATAAGGCAAAAATAACCAATCAATACATTTTAAAGAAATTTATTCACAAATGTTATTAACAATTTTTGGTTTTTGTTGATAACATTTTAAGGCTGAATGCATTTCGTATTTATCAAATTTAAAAAAAGATTTATATTTATAAAAGAATGATAATCAAAAAAGTAAATGAATCAGTTAACTTTAACATCTTACCTTAAACTACTGGCTTGCGATGGGGTTGGTGTATTGTCTGCCCGAAAATTGCTTGATCTTTCTAAAAATGTAAATAGTTTGTTCGATGCGAGCAACAAGCAGTTTTTTGCAGATTTTAATATTCCGAAATCAATACAGAATGCCCTTTTAAAGTTTGATAAAAATGATTTGATTGAAGCAGAAGCAAAGTTTATAGAAAAGAACAATATTCAATGTGTTGGAATTTTAGATGATACCTATCCGAAACTTTTAAAGGAATGTGCCGATGCGCCTATACTTTTGTTTTATAAAGGCGATCTTTCTCTTTTAAATAATAATTGTTTGGCGATTGTTGGAACTCGAAAAATATCAGCCTACGGAAAAGAAGTTACATCAAAATTAATGGAACATTTGCAACCTTATAAACCCACAATTGTAAGCGGAATGGCTTATGGAGTTGATATCGCGGCTTATCACGAAGCTAAAAAATTCAATTTACCAACTGTAGGAATTATGGGAACCAGTTTTAAAAAACTGTATCCTGCAATGCACAAGAATTTTTATAATGATTTATTTAGTAACGGATTAATTATCACCGAATATGCCGGTTTTAATATGTTGGTACCAGAATTATTTACACGCCGTAACAGAATTATTGCCGGCTTATGCAATGCGACGGTAGTTATTGAAAGTGCAGAAACAGGTGGATCGTTATCAACTGCCTATTTTGCCAACGATTATGCTCGGGAAGTTTATGCTGTACCGGGAAAGATAAACGATGATTTCAGTAAAGGCTGTTTACGATTGATACACGAAAACCGTGCACAACTGCTTTATAATTTTGATCATTTAATTGCCGATTTAAATTGGAATACAACTGCAGAACCAAAGAAACAAGCGGAAGTTAAAAAAGAAATCAACCTAAATGATTTTACAGCATTGCAACAAACTATTTTAAAGAGTTTACAAAATGAACCGTTGCATATTGATGAACTTGCTTTACAAACAAACTTGGATATGTCTGTTTTAAACGCTGAATTAATGATGCTGGAACTAAACGGAATCGTTGTGGGTTTACCCGGAAAAGTTTTTAAAGTAAAAGAATAAAATTCAAATAACTCTGCCAAAGTTTTAAACATTGGCAGAGTTTAAGCTTTAGAATACTAAAAATCCCAGACATTGAATTGTCTGGGATTTTTGTTTTATACAAAATCTATTTTAATACCCCAACTTCTCTCTAACTCGGTTTAAGGTTCCGTTTGCAATAACAGCGGCTTTTGCAGCACCTTCTGTTAAAAACTGGTCCACTTCTTCCAAGTTGTTCATATAGTACGTATATTTTTCGCGTATGTCCTTAAACTTATCACATATCAATTCAAACAAGGCTTGTTTTGCATGTCCGTAACCGTAATTCCCACCTAAATAATTAGCACGCATTTCCGCAGTTTGCTCTGGTGTTCCTAATAACTTGTAAATAGCAAATACGTTGCAGGTATCAGGGTTTTTAGGTTCTTCTAACGGAGTAGCATCAGTAACAATTGCCATAATTTGCTTGCGTAGCTTTTTATCGTCTTCAAAAATATTAATGAAGTTGTTGCGACTTTTACTCATTTTTTCGCCATCAGTTCCGGGAACGGTCATAATATCGTCCGAAATTTTAGCATTCGGTAATACAAACGTTTCTCCCATTTGGTTGTTAAATCGCGATGCCACATCACGCGTAATTTCCAAATGTTGTAATTGGTCTTTACCAACTGGCACAAATTCGGCATCGTACAATAAAATATCAGCAGCCATAAGCATTGGGTAAGTAAACAAACCGGCGTTTACATTTTCCAAATAACTCGATTTATCTTTAAACGAATGTGCCAACGTTAAACGCTGAAACGGAAAAAAACAGCTTAAGTACCAGGTAAGCTCACAAGTTTGCGGCACACTCGATTGTTTGTAAAAGGTAACACGGTTGGTGTTTAACCCACAAGCAAGCCAGGTTGCAGCCACACTGTATGTATTTTCTTTTAATATTTTAGCGTCTTTAATCTGTGTAGCCGAATGTAAATCGGCGATAAACAAAAACGTTTCATTTTCAGGATTATTTGCCATTTCAATAGCAGGCAAAATAGCTCCTAAAAGATTTCCAAGGTGTGGGGTTCCGGTACTTTGAACTCCTGTTAATACTTTTGCCATTCTTTTAAAATTAATTTTTACAAATTTAAAAGTTTATAACGTTAGTTGTTAAAATTATTTATTTATTAATTTGCAGTGTCTAACAAAAAAAACATGAACTTTTTAAAGAACACCATCTGGTTTTTATGGAAAATATGGTTTTACCTAATTATATTGGTGGTAATTGTGGTGCTTTCACCTTTTTTAATCATTTCATTATCAACCGATAAATTTTACCGATTCTTTTTCTTTTTAGCGAGAATTTGGGCGTATGCGGTGTTTTACGGAACAGGTTTTAGAAAATCTATCGTTACCAAACAACATTTCAATCCAAACAAAAGTTATATGCTTACGGCAAACCATACTTCGATGATGGATATTATGCTGATGCTTATTCTAGTTAAAAATCCGTTTGTTTTTGTTGGAAAGAAAGAACTGGCAAAGTTGCCCATTTTTGGATATTTCTATAAAAGAGCTTGTATTTTGGTAGATAGAACAAGTTCGGTAAGCCGACAAAAAACTATGATTGCTGCGGCACAAAAGCTGGCAAGTGGTTTAAGTGTCTGTATTTTTCCCGAAGGCGGTGTGCCACATGACGAATCGATTGTTTTAGATGATTTTAAAGACGGAGCTTTTCGTTTGGCGATCGATTTTGGAATTCCGGTGGTTCCTATGACGTTTATCGGGCTAAAAAAGATGTTTCCTTTCCGATTTTTTGCAGGATATCCTGGAAATGTGTTCATTTACCAGCATCCATTTGTTGAAACCAAAGGATTAACCCAACGCGATAAACCCGAATTAAAAGACCAAGTGCGTGAATTGATCTTACAACCTTTATTAAAGCATGAAAAAAATAATCATTCGTAGTTTAATAGCAATTGTTTTATTAGCTGCTGCTGTTTTACTAGTACTTAAATTTGTTCGACTGCAACACGAAGTTTTAAAAGAAATGGCTGTCAGGTTTATATTGAACTCCGATAAAGCAAAAGATTTCCTAAACCAAAATCCCGATTTTAATCAAGACGTTGTTTTCTTGGCAGATATGGCTATTAAAAGTCGGTACAACCGCTTTTATGTGTACGATGTAAAGAACGACAGTATTTTGCACAAAGGTTTGGTGGCTCATGGAAAAAGGATCGAATACCGGAATCTACGATGAACTGCAGTTTAGTAATGTAGAAGGCAGTAATATGACATCGTTAGGAAACTATAAAGTGGGAGTAGATTATGTAGGCAGATTTGGAAAGTCGTACAAACTGCATGGTTTAGATAAAACCAACGACCAAGCGTTTGCACGTTACGTGGTTTTACATACCTATACTTTTATGCCGCACGAAGAGCAATTGGTGCCCATTATTAATAGCGAAGGCTGCCCAATGGTAAGTAACGAAACCTTTAAAATTTTAGAAAAGATTATTGATAAAAGCAAAAAACCTATTTTGTTAAGGATTTATTATAAGTAATGCGACTAGTCATCCTGAACTTGATTTAGGACCGCACAAGAAAGAGATAAACTTCATAAATCTTTCTATGTAGGCGCAAAGTCAGGAGACTTTGCGTAGCGGGGAGTTTTGTTTTTTATTAATTTCCCTCACCTTCATTGTTCATATCAAGTTTTCCAATATTATTGTAAATTATTGGTTCTACGTCAAAAGTCACTGGAATATTATGCGGTTTGCCTAATAAATTTGTCCCTCTATGAAATTTATTATTGCTAATTGTCACATCGTTTTCATACCAACAATCAAAAAAGTTTACAAAGTCTTTAAAGTCGTTGTTAGTTATGATTACCGGATTTCCTGTCTTGTTATGTCCACCTGCTTGAAAGTCTAAGTAGTTGGCAAAAGTGCAATTGTCTATTGTCAGCCCGCCCAAAAAGTAAGTAAAAACGAATTGGCAGTTTTTGAAATGGCAGTTTTTCAGTATTACTGGTTTGTCAAAATGCGTAACACTACCAGAAAAATATTCTATAACGCAATTCTCAAATACAACTTCTTTATACCAAGTGTCTGATGTTTCAATTTTTAGCTCTCCGTCAACATAACAGTCGGTCAAAGGTCTTCCGTCTTTTAATAAGTCAGTCGCCCTTTCGGTTGTTATGTTATGTTTCGGTTGTGTTGCCATATTAATTCTGCTAACTCTCAAATATACGCAATTATACCTTTTTTTGATTAAAAAACTTTACATAACCTTAAAAATAGCATATTTAATGTGAGATGTTTAGTCATTTTTGTTAGTAGCATGCACTCGGGTGTTGCAAAATACAAATCGGGTGCTGCAAAACACAAATCGGGTCGGTAGCAATGCAAATCGAGTGCTAAAAAATACAAATCGGGTGCTACAAAATATAAATCCAGTCAGTAGCAATATAATTAAGAATACACTTTTCTAAAATTAGCATGTTGTGTTGCGGTAAAATAATCGCGAAATATTTGATGAATAGGTTCGTTTGTGTGCGATGCTTTAATACCTAACTGAAAATACAAATCTAAAATTTTGTGCGATATATTGGCGACCAACGTTTCAGCAAACTGATGAATTTCGGTTTGAATTTCGTCTGCTATTTCTTGCTGTTTTTCTAAAAGAGTTTCAATTTTATCTGCAAATAAATACGTTTGATTTTCTTCTGAAATAACATTGTTTCTAAAGTCTGATAAATCTAAGAGAGGTCTTATTTTTTCTGCTTCGTCCAAAAAATGTTCAGCCATTCCCAGATAATTTACCAGTAAGGTTAAATCGGCAAAAATGCGAAACGGAATTCGATCTAAAACCGCATCGGTATAAAATTCGTTATAAATAAAACTGTGATTGGCATCAACCAAAACGTTCTCAACCGTAAACGAAAACGTTCCGGTAGCCTGCATTCCCATAGCTTTCCAATCGGCAATAATTTCTACCTGATCTTTCGGAATAATAAAAGATCGAATCAATTCTTTGCCATTTTCATCTAAAACCGGCTGATCGTTCTCTATAACCACAGCATTCAATGTAAAATGACTTAAATGCGGCGCGCCAGTTGCAAACGTCCATCTGCCATTAATTAAGTAAAGGTGGTTCAATTTTTTAGCAGTTCCGCCAATAGCTCCGCTTCCGCCAAAACATGTAAAATGATCTTTAAAAAGTTCTTTAGCAATTTCGGGTTTCAGGTTTCGTGAAAAATAATTGGCACCGGCACATAAAGTAACCATCCAACCTAAACTACCATCAATAAAAGCCAATGATTTTAAAAGTTGTAGTCCGTTGGTAAAGTTCAAACCCAAACCGCCATACATTTTAGGAACCCAGATTTGCAGCCAGCGTTCTTTATAAATATGATTGATAACATCGGCAGGAATTTGCTTTGCTCCCAATAACTTTTGCTGAATGGTGGAACTATGCATTTTTTTGCTGCTTTAAAATTTTGTACCAATTTATGTATCCAAAAATGGCAACCATAAACAAAAAGGCGGTTAAGGCAGCATACAAATACAGTTCTTTATGAATTAAAAGCGGCACAGCGAGAAAGTTACTAATGTTTAGCAGTACCCAGTTTTCTATTTTGCGTTTCGCCATAAGCCACATTCCTGCCCAGGCAAAAGCGGTTACCAAAGAATCCCAAAGCGGTACATCGCTGTTTGTGAAATTGGTTAGAAAAATATAGAAAATTAAAAAGGCAGTAACGACAATACCTGCCGATTTATATTTTTCGGTAGTTGTAGTAAACGAAATTGGCGTTTCGGATTGTTGTTTGCCAAATTTCCAGAACAGCCAACCGTAAACACTCATTACCAGATAGTAAAAATCAAGGGTAAACTCGGCATACAGCTTGGCGTTGAACTTAACAAACATAGCCAGAACAATACCAGCAATTCCAAAAAGATAATTGTGAATGTTGTTGCGTTGTGCCAGCAAAACCTGCACAACCGAAAAAAATACACCAAACCATTCTAAAAGGCTGGTTTTACTTAAAATTTCCTGCATCATATAAATAAATTAAATGATGAGATGATAAAGTTACAATCCCTACGCCGGCATTATCCGGATCAGGTGTAGAACTAGGTTCTTGGGTATCATCTCAGCCAATAATAATCGGCACCCCATTGCTGGCTCAAAATTGATGATTTTTTCTGGATTGAGAAAGGTTTTTACATATATATTAAATACTTTTGCAAAAAAAACATGAGTAATATTTGTACAAATTGTGATACGGAGAATAGTTTTGATGCTAAATTTTGTAAAAGTTGTGGGTATTCTTTGCCAAAACAAAATCCGATAGAAGAAGTTATACATCCCAAAACAGAGAAGAAAGTTGTTAAAAAGAAATCGAATTTGCTTGTTGTAATAGGCACTGTATTAGGTTTTTTTGCAACATTTTTTCTGGTTCAATTTTTCTTTAATAATGATAATTCTATTGATAAGGAGATGAAAGCTGTGGCAGACGAACTTAATAAAACCTGCCCCGTACAAGTGGATGAATATACTGTTTTAGAAAATACGGTGGCGTTGCCAGGAAAGATTTTCCAATACAATTACAAGTTGATTGGTTTAGATAAATCTGAAGTTAATCTAGATACTGTACGTAAATATGTGTATCCAGGTATTTTAGAAAATATCAAAACAAATCCCTCTATGGAACCTCAACGAAAAAGAGATGTTACCTTTAAATATTATTATAAAGACAAAAATGGTGCTTTTGTTGACGAATATGTTGTAAAACCAAACGATTACAAATAAAAAAATTCCCTTTCAATTGAAAGGGAATTTTTGTTTTATGAACTTTGTTGTTCTTTAATATGTGCTTTAATACGGTCTTCTAATTCTTCCTGAAGTTCGGGATTGTCTTTAATTAACGCTTTAACGGCATCACGACCCTGACCTAATTTGGTATCGCCATAACTAAACCATGATCCTGATTTTTTAACGATTTCAAAATCAACAGCGATGTCTAAAATTTCACCGGTTTTCGATATTCCTTCGCCATACATAATGTCAAATTCTGCGGTACGGAAAGGCGGCGCCACTTTATTTTT
Source organism: Paenimyroides viscosum (assembly GCF_003858535.1). GTDB lineage: Bacteria > Bacteroidota > Bacteroidia > Flavobacteriales > Flavobacteriaceae > Flavobacterium > Flavobacterium viscosum. The sequence continues at coordinate 40,378 of NZ_RQTJ01000015.1, read as the reverse complement.
TATGATTTTAACCTTAGTACGGTTACCCATTACATTGTCACCGTCTTTAATCTGTGTTGATTTACGAATATCTAAACGAACCGATGCGTAGAACTTTAACGCATTACCACCCGTTGTAGTTTCTGGGTTTCCAAACATAACGCCGATTTTTTCACGCAACTGGTTAATAAAAAACACGGTACAGTTAGTTTTAGAAATGGTTCCGGTTAATTTACGTAAGGCTTGCGACATTAAACGGGCGTGTAATCCCATTTTAGAATCACCCATTTCGCCTTCAATTTCACTTTTTGGCGTTAATGCAGCAACAGAGTCAATTACCACAATATCAATGGCACCTGAACGAATCAAGTTTTCGGCAATTTCCAATGCTTGTTCCCCGTTATCAGGTTGCGATATAATCAAGTTATCAATATCAATACCTAATTTCTGCGCATAAAAACGGTCAAACGCATGCTCGGCATCAATAAAAGCGGCAATTCCACCAGCTTTTTGCGCTTCGGCAATGGCGTGTAATGTTAAGGTTGTTTTACCAGACGATTCCGGTCCGTAGATTTCAATAATTCTTCCACGCGGATATCCCATTACCCCTAAAGCAAGGTCTAATCCTAATGATCCCGACGGAATTGCTTCTACTTCTTCCACCGCACTGTCGCCCAATTTCATTACGGTTCCTTTTCCGTACGTTTTGTCTAATTTATCTAATGTAAGCTGTAAAGCTTTCAATTTTGCTTCTTTATCTGCACTCATATTCTTTTCTATATTGTAAAAGTAAAAATACCTTTTTTTATTGAATTATAAATTGATTTGTGAATTTTAAATAATCAAATTTTGGTAAAACAGCTGTTTTTTGTAACTTAACAACTATAATTAAAATTTAAGCTATGAAAAAGACCATTTTAATTACTGCATTAGCAACATTTGTAACTGTTATTGGTTGCAAAGATACAGCAGAAGAACGACAAGAAAAGTCGTTAGAAAAAAAATTAGAGCGTAAATATGATAAAGCGCAAGATTACACCTACACCAATTGGGTTTTAAAGAGTAACGATTCTGTTCGAAAAATCTTTAAAGAAAAATTCACCTCGCAGCAACTTACAACAATTGTAGCATTAAATCGTGTTGATAAAAGCACGTTTGCTTCGGTTGATACTTTGTTGATTCCTGATCAGTTCGATGATGATTTCTTGGCATATTCGCCTTTTCCGTACACATTAAGCAGTGCGAAAGATGTAAAAAAGCTGGCAATTTTCTCATATCCTATTCAAGCCTACGGATTGTATGAAAACGGCGAATTGGTAAAATGGGGACCATCGAGCATGGGATCGAAACAGCATAAAACACCAGAAGGACTTTATTTTTGTAATTGGAAAGGCGAAGAAACCGTAAGTACGTTTGATGATGAATGGATTTTACGTTGGAATTTTAATTTAGATAACGAAGAAGGCATTGCGTGGCATCAATATTCATTACCTGGTTATCCCGCGTCACACTCATGTTTACGTTTGTTAGAAGCCGATGCAAAATGGATGTACGATTGGGCTGATGAATGGATTTTAGCCGATAAAGAAACAGTAAAAGCCAAAGGAACGCCTGTGATTGTTTATGGAAGTTATAATTTCGATGGAAGAAAACCTTGGTTAGATTTAGCAAAAGACAGTCATGCAAACGATATTTCGGCTGAAGCTTTAAACGGAATTGTAGGTAAATATCAGGCTGAAATTCTAAAAGAACAGCAAAATCGTGAGGCAGTTTCTGCATCAAAATAATAGTTTATAATTGGCAGTCAGTGGTCATGCTGAACTGGTCACTGAGCCTAGTTGAAGTGCAGTATGACAAAAAAGAGTTATTATAACCGGTTGGGTGTAATTCAAAATAAAAAAAATTAACCACATAGACGCATAGAATTATAACTAATTGGTAAGATGAGATAGAAAATAATACTTTTTTTTTACATAGTTTGCTATGCGAAAAGTAAAACGTCTATCATGATCTTTTAAAACATAAGAAAAATCTATGTTTCTATATGGTGGAAATAATTACACCCAATGGGTTAATATAATTTATTTTTAACGAACGAAAATCTTATTTTAACAATCGGTTTTTTTATTAATTTCGTATAAAAATTAGAAATGAAAAAAATTATTGTTTTACTTGTAACTGTGCTGTTTTTAGCGGGTTGTAAAAAAGAAGTGGAGACACAAGATTCAGAAATTGATTCTACTACCATTCAGCAGAATATCGAAACAAAAGTAGATTCTATCGCTATAAAAAGAAACGATTCTATTCAATTGGCAAAGAAAGATTCTGTGGCAGCGGTTAAAAAAGCCGAGTTAGAGAAAAGTAAAAAATCAAAAAAATATGCCGTTTACAAAGGCGATGCGTTTAGTTATTGGCCAATAAAAGCCAGCGATTCGTTGCGCAAACTTTTTTACAACACGTTTACTAAAGAGCAACAATATACCATAGCGGCATTAAACCGAATTGATACCGACCATATTAAAACGCGCGATACCTTAATTGTACCAAACGAGTTCAAAGCAACTTTTATGGATTACACTCCGTTTCCACGTAAGTTAGATAATTTAGCGGAAGTTCCTAAAACAGTAATTTTCTCGTACCCAATACAAGCTTATGCCGTGTACGAAAAAGGAAATCTTGTTAAATGGGGACCAACAAATATGGGTAAAAAATCGGCTCAAACTCCGCGAGGGTTGTTTTTTACCAATTGGAAAGGACGTAAAGTTACAAGTACCGTTGATGATGAATGGATTTTAAACTGGAATTTCAACATAAGTAATTCCGGTGGTGTGGGTTGGCATCAGTATGCGTTACCAGGTTATCCGGCTTCGCATTCTTGCTTACGTTTGTTAGATGCCGATGCTCAGTGGCTGTACAATTGGGCAGATCAGTGGGTTTTGGCTGATAAGAAAACCGTAAAAGTTAAAGGTAATCCGGTAATTGTTTTTGGCGATTATAAGTTTGGTGTAAAAGGTATCTGGCATCAATTGGTAGAAGATCCTACCGTAACTACCATTTCAAAAAGTGCTTTAGAAGCTATTGTTGAGCCTTATTTGGCTGAAATTTTTAATCAACAAACCATCCGTGAAGAGTATAACAAATCTAAATCAGGTGCTAAACCTAATGCGGATACTTTAAAAATTGTTAAGGATACTATTAATTAATTTGTTATATTTATGGTTTATTAACCATTTAATTAACAAATTATGAAATTAAAATTATTTTTCTTTTTATTAATTCCTTTCTTTTCTATTTCACAAGTTCAAATAGGAAAAGATATGAACGGAGATGTCGCCTCTGAATCATTTGGTGGAACTCTGGCTCTTTCTGATGATGGTAAAGTTGTAGCTGTTAAAGCTGCCAGAAAAACATTAAGTAACCCTAATAACCTTCAACTTACTTATGTAAGGGTTTTTCGAAATGTAAATGGGAGTTGGACTCAAATTGGCAATGATATTGATGGTGAGCGTTTTGGTCTAGTTTCTCTTTCTGCAAATGGTAGTGTTTTAGCAATTGGGTTACCCAATAGTTCGGTTAATGGCACCAACTCAGGTCAAGTACAGATTTACCAATTAAACACGTCTAATGTTTGGATAAAAAAAGGACAAGATATTGACGGATTGTCAACTAATGACTATAACGGAATTGGTGTATCACTTTCAGCAGACGGAAATGTAATTGCTATTGGTGCAAATGCAGCACCGCTAAATAAGGCTGGTTATGCAAGAGTTTTTAATTACAATGCTGGTGTATGGTCTCAAGTTGGACAGGATATTATTGGTGAGGCAATTGGTGATAGAAGCGGAATTAGCGTTTCACTATCTGAAAATGGAAATACTGTGGCTATTGGTGCCGATGTGAATGAGTCAAATGGCAATGCCGGAGCTGGACATATTAGAGTTTACAGAAATGAATCAGGAACATGGGTAAAACTAGGACAGGATATTGATGGTAAAGCTGCTACTGAACTTTTTGGAAGAAATGTGTCAATTTCTGCAGATGGAAATACTGTGGCAGGAGGAGCTCATATGGGGATCTTAAATGGAGTTCGAATTGGATTAGCCCGTGTTTATGAATATAATTTAGGTTCTTGGAAGCAAGTAGGTCAAGATATTCCGGTTACACCTACATATGGGGAGATTAAAGTATCTCTTTCTAGTAATGCTAAAACAATAGCTATTGGGGCAAATAGGCATCAACCATCAGGTGTTGTGAAAATTTTTCGTAATATATCTGGCAATTGGTTAAAAGTTGGAAATGATATTGAAGGTGTTAAACCAGGTGATCAAATGGGAATTAGTGTTTGTCTTTCATCTGACGGTAATACTGTAGCGGCAGGGGCTGTTTCGAATGATGATAATGGTTGGGATTCAGGTCTGGTAAGAGTGTTTGATTTAACAACAGCATCATCAAACAAATTTGTATTAGATAGCTTTAATATATATCCAAACCCAACATCAGATATCTTGAATATCAGTTTAGAAAATAACATAGTTTTTGAGAAAGCCGTTCTTTATAACAATTTAGGTCAAATTGTAAAAGAAACTAATCATGAAGTTATCAATGTTAGTGAGTTAGCAAAAGGAATCTATTTTGTTGAAGCAACAACCAATCAAGGAAAAGCCACTAAAAAAGTCATCATAAAATAATACGGGTTAAATTAGATTAAATTCAAATTACATTGCTGAATATATAGGTTAAACATGTTTTTGTAACTTTAGTAAAACAATTATTAGTTATGAAAAAGAATTTAATTTATATATTCAGTTTTTTGTTGGTGGGCTTTGTATTAATGTCTTTCAACAACAATTTCCGTACAGAAAATTATGAGAAAATATCTAAAGACGGTTTTAAAAACCTGAAAATCCTTCCGAAAGATATTTCAAAAGACAGTTTAATGTCGTTAATGAAAGGCTATAACAAAGCATTGGGCGTAAAATGCAATCATTGTCATACCATGGATAAATCATCAGACGATAAACATGAAAAAGAAATTGCCCGCCACATGATTAAGTTCACAAACGAGCTAAATGCAAAAGAATTTGCGCCAATTGGCGATCAATATAAAAATGCCATACAATGCGCAACCTGTCATCGCGGATCTACAAAACCAATGAATGATACCAAAGCTTTTATGGAAGGTAAAAAGTAAGTAATATTCTTTTTATTTAGAAAAAGTTTAATAACTATATAATAAAATTTAAAATCCACTGAATAGTTTTTGTTTTTCAGTGGATTTATTTATTACATTTACATCTATAAACTTGTAAATAAACAGATTATGAAAAAAAGTACATATATATTTGGGTTTTTTTTAATGCTTTTCTTGGGCGTATTTTTTGTTTCTTGCGATTTTTTAGATGATCATATAAAAAATCCAATAACAACAACCTGTGATAAAAGTGCTGTTGAAGATGCTGTAAAACTTAATCAAATTTCAACAAGTAATTATACAATTACTAATGTGATTTTAAACGGCGATTGTTTAGAGGTTACCATTTCTTCAAGTGGATGTAATCCTGATAATTGGACAATGAATCTTGTAGGTGCAAAAAGTTTAGCCGCAGTATCACCTCCACATATAGGTGTAAAAGTAGAGTTGATAAACAATGAGGCTTGTTTGGCAGTTTTTCAAAAGACAGTTTCATTTGATTTAACAGATTTTCAATGGGTAGGACAAAATAAAGTACAATTAAATATTGATGGATGGAAAACTCCAATTCTTTATCAATACTAAAAACTTTAAAATTCTATAATTTTCGTCATTTGAACTTTAGAAATTTAAATCATAACTTTGCAACCAGATTCTTCCATTTAGAGTCTGGTTTATTTTTATCACTTAAATGTTTATAGCATGCAACTGTATAACACCTTAAGCGCCGAACAGCGTGCGCAGTTAATCGAAGAAGCGGGACAAAACCGTATTACCTTATCTTTTTATCAATATGCAAATATTGAAGATCCTAAAAAATTCAGAGACGATTTATTCATAGTTTGGTCTAGGTTAGATGCTTTAGGACGAACCTACGTTGCATATGAAGGAATCAATGCACAAATGAGTGTTCCTGCAGAAAATTTCGAAGCGTTCAGAGAAACTTTAGAAGCCTATGATTTTATGAAAGGAATTCGATTGAATGTTGCGGTAGAGCAAGACGATTTATCGTTTTTAAAGTTAACAGTTAAAGTACGTAATAAAATTGTTGCCGATGGTTTAGATGATGCTGCTTTTGATGTTACCAATAAAGGTATTCATTTAAACGCCAAGGAATTTAATGAAATGTTGAACGATCCCGATGTGGTTTTGGTAGATTTCCGTAATCATTACGAAAGCGAAGTGGGTCATTTTACAGGAGCCATTACGCCCGATGTTGATACTTTCCGCGAATCGTTGCCCATTATAAACGATCAATTACAAGATCAAAAACAAAGCAAAAAATTATTAATGTACTGTACCGGCGGAATTCGTTGCGAAAAAGCCAGTGCGTACTTTAAACATCAGGGCTTCGAAAATGTTTTTCAGTTAGAAGGCGGAATTATTGAATATGCGCGCCAAGTAAAAGCAGAGGGTTTAGAAAGCAAATTTATAGGCAAAAATTTTGTGTTTGATCACCGTTTGGGCGAGCGTATTACGAATGATATTATTGCCAACTGTCACCAATGTGGAAAACCATGCGATACCCATATTAATTGTGCAAATGAAGCATGCCATTTACTATTTATTCAGTGTGATGAATGCCACGAAAAAATGCACGGATGTTGTTCTGATCCCTGTTTAGAAATCATTCAGTTACCCATAGATAAACAAAAAGAAATACGTAAGGGCATCCAAAAAGGAAATTTAATCTTTAAAAAAGGAAAGTCCGATGCGTTGAAATTCAAAAAAGAGCGTAATGTTTTTGAAGAAGTTGTTCCGGTAAAAGTAGCAACTGTATCCGAAATCCGTAAGAAAAAGCACGAGCGTAAAATATTGATTGGTCAGGGTGCGCACTATTTTACAAAAGCAGCGATAGCCCAATTTACTATAACAAACAGTGAAGTAAAAGTAGGCGATGAAGTATTAATTACAGGTCCATCAACCGGAGAACAGCGTATGGTTTTAAATGCTTTTAAAGTAAACGGACTAAATGCAGAAACAGCAAAAACCGATGATAAAATTACATTTGCCGTTCCGTTCCGTATTCGTTTGTCTGACAAACTATATCTTATTAAAAAAGAGAATTAATAAAGCTAATTTCAGTTCTCTGTCATTCTGAATGTAACAAAGTGGAATGAAGAATCTTTAAAAATAAGAACATAACAGATAAAAATATTTTAAAGCAAGTTGGTATTTACTAACTTGCTTTTTAATTTATAATAATGGATTTAGAAGATATAGCCAAACATTATGAAAAAATGTCGGACAGCCAATTCATCAACCTTATTACTACAAGAGGTTCCGGTTTACGTCTTGAAGTTTATGATCTTATAAAGAAAGAAATAAAAAAAAGAAATTTGAATCCAAAGTTATTTGATAGCATAGAGGTTCAAAACAAAGAATTTTCCATTGAGGAAATAGAATATTACGCAGAACTACTTCGCAATTTACCTTGTACTGAATGTGGGTCAACACATCAAAAATTAAATGGCACTATTATTTATACAGTAAAGAGTTTTATTTTGTTTTCAATCAATAATACTGAATGTTTTATTGCTTGTCCACAATGTTTAAATAAGAAAAATAATAAAGCAATGCTTTCAACATCTTTGCTAGGTTGGTGGGGGTTTCCGTCGGGATTTTTTAAAACACCTGTATATATTTATAGGAATTACAAAGTTAAAAAAGAAAATAAGTGGAATATACCCAATAATGCACTACTTTCATTTACTTTAGAAAACATAGGAAAAATCCAAGCTTACAAGGATAATAAAGAAAAACTTATAAAAATTATTAACTCTTAATTATAAAAATGAAGAAAATCTACTACCTAAAAACCTGCGATACCTGCAAACGAATTTTAAAACAGATTAAAAATTTAGATCAATTTGAATTACAAGAAATTAAAACCAATCCAATTACCGAGAAACAACTCGAAGAAATGTACGCTTTAACAAACAGTTACGAAACATTGTTTAACAAGCGCGCCCAATTGTATAAAGAATTAGGCTTAAAAGATAAAAACTTAACCGAAGCCGATTATAAAAAATATCTTCTAGAACATTATACCTTTTTGGCTCGTCCGGTTATAATTTTTAATGACCAGATATTCGTAGGAAACAGTGCTAAAACCATCGAAGCAATGCTGCAAAAAGTCAACAATTAAACAGTAGCATATTCTTGCTATTTTGCAGATACAAACATTGATTTTCTATTTTAAAACAGTAGTTTTAACAAGAATTTTAGAAAAATCAAGTTTTATGGAAAAATTATTTGCAGAGTTCTTCGGAACTTTCTGGTTAGTATTTGGTGGCTGCGGTGCAGCAGTTTTTGCGGCTGGTGTACCAGAAATTGGTATTGGTTTGGCGGGTGTTTCACTGGCGTTTGGTTTAACCGTTTTAACAATGGCGTATGCCGTAGGTCACATTTCGGGCGGACATTTTAATCCGGCGGTTTCTTTCGGATTGTTTGCAGGCGGTAGATTTCCGGCTAAAGATTTACTTCCATATATTGTTTCGCAAGTATTGGGTGCATCAGCCGCAGCAGGTTGTTTGTATTTAATTTTAAACGGAGCTGGAGCTTTTAGCACAGAAGGAGCTGGAGCATTTGCCACAAACTTCTACGAAATGGAAGGATACGCAGGAAGAAGTTACAGTATGGCTGCTGCTTTTTTAACAGAATTCTTGTTAACAGCTTTTTTCCTAATTATTATTTTAGGAGCTACCGATAAATGGGTAAACGGTAAATTTGCTGGTATTGCTATTGGTTTGGCGTTAACGTTAACGTTAATTCATTTAATTTCTATACCCATCACCAATACATCGGTAAACCCGGCACGATCTACCTCACAAGCGCTTTTTGTACAAGGTGAAGCATTGTCGCAACTTTGGCTATTTTGGACAGCACCAATTGCAGGAGCTATTATTGGTGGTTTGCTTTATAAATTTCTGCTTCAAAAGAGCGAAGAATAAAATATTTAATAGCTTTATCATTTATATTGCTAATAAATGTTGAACACAAAATCCCAAACAAATGCTTGGGATTTTTTAGTTAATCTACACGTTTGTACCAATTTGTGTTTGAGTATTGAACATACTCAATTCCTTTTTCTTTGGAAAAAATAGCAATTCTTGGACCTTCGTCATTTCCAGAGTAACCATATGCCACAATTGCATTTTGATATAAAACATTTTTAAAATAAAAATCTGTAAAAGCATTTACTGGAATTTCATAAACGTCAAAAACGTATTTTGGATAATTATTTTCTCTTTGTTCAAAGCTATATGAAATTTTATCGGTAGTTGTACTGCGTATTTTTACATTAAAGATAAAATTGTTAAAAGATATTGTTGTGATATAATCTTCGTTGTCAGACATTTCACATTCTTGTCCAGGTGTTGATGGTATGAATCGTTCAGTTTTTTGTTCAGTGATTTTACCTTCTATTATTATACCGTTTTGGTTTTCCTATTTAATGGTTTGATTAATAGAATAAGGATTTATTTCTTTTGCCTCAGGACTTAAGCTAGTATAGCAAGGTTCATATTCTCTTCCACAACTAAAAGAAATCATTACTAATATTAAGAAAAGAATTTTTTTCATGTTTATTTAATTTGTTTTAACCATTTGCCATCTCTGAATAAAATAAACTCAATGCCGTTGTTCTTACTGTAAATAATTTTATTAATATCCCAAATTGAATTTTCATCAGTATTTATATTTGGTAATACTAAAACGTTGGTAAAAGTAAAGCCATTTAGTTCTAATGATTCCGTTACATCATTAAACTCTTTGCCATTTGAATCTAATACATTAAAATTATAGCTTACATAATTAGATATTGATATCGATAATGAAGATTGTCCAATTTCAAATTTTCCTCTATAGTTACCAAAGTTAAATAATTGTTCACCACTTTCAACAGTAAAATATCCACAACCTTCATCATCTCCAGCATCAAATTTCTTTATTGATATATCTCCTTGTTCAAAAGAAATAACAACTTCTTCTTGATTTTGATTTAAAAAACTCACATTCCTTTTAGTAACATCAAGATATTCTTTACTAGCGTCAGTCATTAAAGAGCGGTTATATTCATGAGGTACACATTCTTTTTCACAGCTATTAAAAAGAAATACCAACAGCAAAAAAAGCATTATTTTTTTCATAAAAGATTTTGTCTAAATTTTATTACAAATAAATGAAAAATTTCCTATCATAATTTTTTTCGTCACCAAATAACATATAAATGTATTATTCCCATACTATCAATCAATTAAAAAACAAGAACCTTAAACATAGAAATTAAAATAATACATTGTTTAACCTAAATTCCTTAAATTCGCACATTGAATTTAAAAACAGTATCATGAGCACCAAATTCACAGAGTATAAAGGATTAGATTTACCAACCGTAGCAACCGAAATGTTACAGTATTGGAAAGATCAGTCCATCTTTGATAAATCGGTTACTTCTCGCGAAGGCAACCCATCGTTTGTGTTTTTTGAGGGTCCGCCTTCTGCAAACGGAAAACCTGGTATTCACCACGTTATGGCTCGTGCTATTAAAGATATTTTCTGCCGATACAAAACCCAAAAAGGTTTTCAGGTTAAGCGTAAAGCTGGTTGGGATACCCACGGTTTGCCTGTTGAATTAGGTACCGAAAAAGAATTGGGAATTACCAAAGAAGATATCGGAACAAAAATATCGGTAGAAGAGTATAACGAAGCGTGTAAACGTACTGTAATGCGCTACACCGATTTATGGAACGATTTAACTGAAAAAATGGGTTACTGGGTAGACATGAACGATCCGTACATTACCTACAAACCCAAATATATGGAAACCGTTTGGTGGCTTTTAAAGCAAATTTACAACAAAGATTTGCTGTACAAAGGTTACACCATTCAGCCGTATTCGCCAAAAGCGGGTACAGGTTTGTCGTCGCATGAGGTGAATCAGCCAGGATCATATCGCGATGTTACCGATACTACCATTGTTGCGCAGTTTAAAACCATAGAAAATTCGTTACCTGAATTTTTAAAAGGATTTGGACAAATCGATATCATGGCTTGGACAACCACACCGTGGACGTTACCGAGTAATACCGCATTAACTGTTGGTCCAAAAATCGATTATGTGTTGGTAAAAACATTCAATCAATATACTTTTGAACCTATCACGGTAATCTTAGGAAAACCTTTAGTAGCAAAGCAGTTTGCAGGTAAATATATTGCTGTTGAAACCGAAGCTGAACTAGCAGATTACAAAGAAAATGATAAAAAAATTCCTTATTTCATTGTAAAAGAATTTAAAGGAATTGATTTGGTCGGTATTCGTTATGAGCAATTGTTGCCGTACACATTGCCGTATCAAAACCCTGAGAATGCTTTCCGTGTAATTGCAGGCGATTTCGTAACAACCGAAGATGGAACGGGTATTGTACACACCGCGCCTACTTTTGGTGCAGACGATGCTAAGGTTGCCAAAGAAGCAACACCAGAAGTACCGCCAATGTTGATTTTAGACGATGCCGGAAACGCAGTGCCGTTGGTAGATTTGCAAGGTCGTTTTGTTGCACAAATGGGCGACATGGCAGGAAAATATGTTAAGAACGAATATTACAATGATGGCGAAGCACCTGAAAAATCGGTCGATGTTGAAATTGCAATCCGTTTAAAAGAAGAAAACAAAGCCTTTAAGGTAGAAAAATACGTACACAGTTATCCGCATTGTTGGAGAACCGATAAACCGATCTTATATTATCCTTTAGATTCTTGGTTTATCAAGGTTACCGAAGTGAAAGATAAAATGTTCGATTTAAATGAAGAAATCAATTGGAAACCTAAAGCAACAGGTGAAGGTCGTTTTGGAAACTGGCTTAAAAATGCCAACGACTGGAATTTATCTCGCTCACGTTATTGGGGAATTCCGTTGCCAATCTGGAGAACCGAAGATAAAACTGAAGAATTAATCGTTGGATCGGTAGAAGAATTGGTTGTCGAGCTTGAAAAAGCAATGAAAGCAGGCGTTCAAACTCAAAATCCGTTCGATGGTTTTGTGGTGGGCGATATGAGTGAGGAAAACTATGATAAAATCGACTTGCATAAAAATGTGGTTGATGGTATCACACTGATTTCTCCATCGGGTAAACCAATGAAACGCGAAACCGATTTAATTGATGTTTGGTTCGATTCTGGTGCCATGCCTTATGCACAATGGCATTATCCGTTTGAAAATAAAGAATATATCGACAATCACGAAAACTTCCCTGCTGATTTTATCGCAGAAGGAGTTGACCAAACACGTGGTTGGTTTTATACATTACACGCAATTGGAACGTTGGTTTTTGGCGAAAAAGCGTATAAAAACGTAGTATCGAACGGTTTGGTTTTAGATAAGAACGGTATCAAAATGTCTAAAAGTAAAGGCAACACCATTGATCCTTTCCAAACAATTGCAGATCACGGTCCCGATGCTACGCGTTGGTACATGATCATGAATGCCAATCCGTGGGATAATTTAAAATTCGATTTAGACGGAATTACCGAGGTTCGTCGTAAATTCTTCGGAACGTTGTATAACACCTATTCGTTCTTTGTCTTATATGCAAATATCGACGGATTTACCTACAGCGAAGACGAAGTTCCTATGGAAGATCGTCCGGAAATTGACCGTTGGATTTTATCAGAATTAAATTCGTTGATTAAAACGGTTGACGAAGCTTATGCAGATTACGAGCCAACTAAAGCAGCACGCGCTATATCTGATTTTGTTCAGGAAAACCTGAGTAACTGGTACGTTCGTTTATGCCGCCGCCGTTTCTGGAAAGGTGAATACGCACAGGATAAAATTGCTGCTTACCAAACTTTGTACACTTGTTTAACTACAGTTGCAAAATTGTCTGCACCAATTGCGCCATTTTTTATGGACAAGCTTTACAAAGATTTAACACAGGCAACTGCAAAAGAATCATTTGAATCTGTACATTTGGCCGATTTTCCTATTTACGATGAAAAAGTTGTTAATAAGTCGTTAGAAAGTAAAATGGAAAAAGCGCAAACCGTATCATCTTTAGTATTATCATTGCGTAAGAAAGAAATGATTAAAGTACGCCAGCCGTTACAAAAAGTAATGATTCCTGTTTTAGACGAAAATCAAAAGGTAGAAATTGAGGCAGTTGCAGATTTAATCATGGCAGAAGTAAATGTGAAGGAAGTAGAATTGTTAAACGATGCTTCGGGAATTCTGGTAAAACAAATCAAACCGAATTTTAAAGCATTAGGTCCACGTTTCGGAAAAGAAATGGGGAATATAGCAAAAGCTATTCAAAATTTTACACAGGAACAAATTAGTGAGATCGAAAAAAACAACGAAATATCTTTGGAAATATCAGGAAATCTGGTTAAATTAACAAATGAAGATGTTGAGGTTTCATCACAAGACATTGAAGGTTGGTTAGTAGCAAACGCAAACGGAATTACAGTTGCTTTGGATATTACCTTAACCGACGAATTAAAGAAAGAAGGAATAGCGCGCGAATTGGTTAACAGAATCCAGAATATACGTAAAGATTCAGGGTTTGAAGTAACCGATAAAGTAAAAATTAAAATGCAGCAAAACTCGGTTATCCAAGAAGCCGTTACAGCAAACATTGAATATATTAAGGCAGAAACACTTACAGAAACGCTTGAATTTGTTGATGATTTGAAAAATGGTACAGAAATTGAGTTTGACGATATGATAACCAAAATTAGTGTTTCAAAATAAAATTGTTTAGTTATGGAAAAGGAAAATGTACAAGTTAGATACGCAGACGCAGATTTAGCTGAATTTAAAGAAATCATCTTAAAAAAGATAGAGAAAGCACAAGCAGATTTAGATTTGATTAAAAGCGCTTATATGAACGATTTAAATAATGGTACCGATGATACATCGCCTACATTTAAAGCGTTTGAAGAAGGTAGCGAAACGCTTTCTAAAGAAGCAAACTCGCAATTGGCAACCCGCCAGGAAAAGTTTTTACGCGATTTGCGAAATGCTTTGGTGCGAATTGAAAACAAAACCTACGGAATTTGCCGTGTAACCGGTAAATTAATCGAAAAAGAACGTCTTAAATTGGTTCCGCATGCTACAATGAGCATGGAGGCTAAATTACAGCAACGTTAATTTATAAAACGCTCTTAATTAAGAGCGTTTTTTGTTTTAAATAACTTACATTTGTGCAAAATTTTTGCATATTATGTCGTTTAACAAGGCTTTATTTTTAGCGATTGTAGTTATTATTATCGATCAAATTTCAAAGATATATATCAAAACCAATTTTGCAATTGATGATTTTGTAAAAGTAGGAGGTTTTGATTGGTTTCAAATTCGTTTCATTGAAAACGACGGAATGGCTTGGGGAGTTGAACTTCCGGGCAATTACGGTAAGTTGTTGTTAACTTCGTTCAGAATTATTGCAGTTGGCGGAATTTTGTACTGGTTGCATGATTCAATAAAAAAAAGAGGTTCAAATATCTTAATTGTTGCTATTGCCTTGATTTTAGCGGGTGCGGTTGGTAATATTATTGATTCTGTTTTTTACGGTGTAATTTTTAACGACAGCCACAGCCAAATTGCAACAATGTTCAGCGATCAGCCTTACGGAAGTTGGTTTCACGGTAAAGTGGTAGATATGTTCTATTTTCCTATTTGGAAAGGTTATTTGCCAGATTGGTTGCCTGTTTGGGGCGGGAAGCACTTCACTTTTTTCAACGCCATTTTTAATGTTGCCGATGTAGCCATTTCAGTAGGTGTTGGACTATTAATTGTGTTCAATCAAAAAGTTTTTAAATAGGATTTCTGCTCAAACAGAAATCTTTTTTTATCTTTAAAAAAATAAACTAAATAAATTTTATGGAAGCATTTCAGTTAGCCGCACAGGCAACCAAGAAAGAACAAGCTATTTTTTATAAAAAAACCTACCTTAATTTGGCGTTAGGTTTGGTAGCCTTTGTAATTTTAGAAACTATTTTCTTACGTATAGAACCTTTGGTAGATTTCATGTTAAGCTTAACACAAGGTTATTTATGGTTGGTTTTATTAGGCGGATTTATGGGCGTTTCGTATATCGCACAAAAAATGGCTTATAACGATACCAGTTTGGCAAAGCAGTATTTAGGATATTTTCTTTACATTGTTGCACAGGCAATTATTTTTGTGCCGATACTTTACATTGCTATTTATTACACCGGAAGTTACGAGTTGTTAACGCAGGCAGCTATTATTACAGGTAGTTTATTTTTAGGATTAACCTTTGTGGTATTTAGTACAAAAGCCGATTTTTCTTTTTTAAGAAGCATTTTAGCGATTGGATTTTTCGTAGCAATAGGCGCAATCGTTGCCGGTATGTTGTTTAATTTCGATTTAGGCTTATGGTTTTCTGTCGGAATGATCGTTTTAGCATCAGGATCTATCTTATACAACACACACCAGATTAAAAACGACTTTGGAACTAACCAATACATTGCGGCAGCTTTGTCTTTGTTTTCGTCGTTAATGTTGTTGTTTTGGTATGTACTACGTTTGTTAATGAGTAGAAATTAACGCACATTAATCTTTTCAATTAAAACATAAATGTCCCTAAAAATTTCAATTTTTAGGGACATTTTATAATTAATGATTTTTATACTATTTCAAAGCCTGATCAATATCGGCAATTAAATCTTCAATATCTTCCACACCAACACTTAAACGTACCATATCGTCGGTAACGCCAATTTCTGCTCGTTTTTCTGCGGGAATTGATGCGTGTGTCATTAAAGCAGGATGGTTTGCTAACGATTCTACACCACCTAACGATTCTGCCAAAGTAAACACTTTCAATTTCTCTAAAAACGAAATAGCATCTGCCTTTGCTTCCGATTTAAATGTAAACGAAACCATTCCACCAAAACCTTTTGTCATCTGCTTTTTAGCCAAATCGTGTTGCGGATGCGATGCCAAACCAGGATATAACACCTTATCAATTAATGGATGTTGCTCTAAAAACTCAGCAACTTTTTGTCCGTTGAAACAATGGCGTTCTACACGTAAATGCAAGGTTTTAATTCCGCGCAAAACCAAGAAGCATTCTTGCGGACCTAAAGTTGCACCGGTTGCAAACTGAGTAAAATGTAATTGTTTGCCTAATTCTTCGTCTTTAATAATCAAAGCTCCGGCAATAACGTCCGAATGTCCGCCTAAATATTTTGTAGCAGAATGCATTACAATATCTGCACCCAAATCTAACGGTTTTTGCAAATACGGAGTTGCAAAAGTATTATCAACCGCAAATAATATCTTGTGCTTTTTGGTGATCGTTGCAATAGCTTCGATATCTGCCAGTTTCATTAACGGATTCGTAGGTGTTTCAATCCAAACTAATTTGGTTTTATCGTTAATTTTTGACTGAAACAACTCTAAATCGTTCATGTCGATAAAATGAAACTTAATACCTAAATCCTGATAAAAACGAGTGAATAATCTATACGTTCCACCATATAAATCGTCCATTGCGATAACTTCATCATTCGGTTTCAACAAGCGCATAACGCAATCAATTGCTGCTAAACCAGACGAAAATGCCAAACCGCGTGCACCGTTTTCAATACTTTCTAAAGCGTGTTCTAAAGCAGTACGTGTAGGATTGTCGGCACGGCTGTATTCATAGCCTGTATGAACGCCCGGACTAGTTTGTGCAAAGGTTGATGTATGATAAACCGGCGGCATTACCGCACCGGTTGATGGGTCGTGATGCTGCCCGCCGTGTATAACTTTGGTGTTGAATTTCATAATTTTTAATTTTAAAAAATATGAACAAAGATACCACTTAAAACCGACTAAAATTTATAGATTTGTTTAAAATTAGAAGCGCTTTTTTTAATGATAAAATATTTACTATTTATTTGTTTATCAATAGGTTTTGTAAGCTGTAAGGAAGAAATTCCGTTACAGATTACTACTAAAACCTACGATCTAAAATCTGAATTGGATTGTTCGGTTGGAAATTGCACGTATGTTCATTTTGAAATTCCTTCGGTATCGGGCAACCAAGCGGTTTCAAAAGCTATGAACGATCGTTTTTTTAAGTTTGTTGAAAGTATTGTGGCTTTTCAGAATGATAAAAAAACCAGTTCGTACGATACACTTGCGATAAATTTCGTACATAATTACAACGAAGTTTACAGAACATATCCTGACAATGCTGTTGCGTGGGAAGCCAATTTTAAGGTGAATCATAAAGCGGTATCGCCTAAAGTTTATCAAGTGGTTTGGGATTATTATATTTTCACGGGTGGCGCACACGGATTACAGGCTGCAAAGGTTTTTTTGTTTGATTTATCTACAGGTGATACCATTCCAAAGAAAGATTTGTTCATTAATTATGAAGGATTTAAAAGGTATGCCGAAACCGAATTTAAAAAGCAATTGAATATTTCGGGTAATTTGAACGATGCTGGTTTTACTTTTGAAAATAGTAAGTTTAAACTTCCCGGAAATTTTTATCAAACCACAAATGAATGGATCTTACATTACAATCCGTACGAAATTGCGCCGTATGTACAAGGATCAACCGTTATAAAACTGCCTAAACAACAAGTAGAACGTTTTTTAAACCCACTTTACTTTAAAAATTAATTATTTTGAGCGTTTACAAAAATCTGTTTAAAACCACTTTAATCTACGGAATAGCCACGGTTGTTCCTAAAATGATTGGTTTTTTTATGGCTCCACTTCATATTGATTGGTTGCCTAAAGATGCTTATGCCGATTATACATTGATTTTTTCGTGGATGATGTTTTTTAACGTGGTGCTTTCTTTTGGTATGGAAACGGCTTTTTTCCGATTTTATAACAAGCAAGAAAATAAACCAGAAGTTATAAATAACACCATTTTATTTTTAATGGCTGTTTGCGCTGTATTTTTAATTAGCGTGTATGCTTTTAAAAGTTACATCGATACTTATTTTGGGATTTCACCTACTGTTGTAAGTTACCTTTTCTGGATTTTGGTTTTAGATAGTTTAGCGGTCATTCCGTTTGCTATATTGCGCGCACAACAACGACCAATAAAATACAGTTTTATAAAAATTACAAATGTTTTAGTAAACACAACGCTATCGGTACTGTTTTTATACGTTATACCTAAATCTTTAGAAAACAATCAAAGCTCCTGGTTACAAAACTATTACCAGACAGATTTTCAGGTTGGGTATTTATTCTTATCTAACATAATTGCCAGTTTAGTTACAATTTTACTGCTTTCTAATTACTATTTAAAGTTGCAGTTAAAATTCAACAAAAAGCTTTGGAAAGAAATGGTTATGTACAGCTTTCCGGTTATGATTGGCGGGTTGGCATTTGTTGTAAATGAAACGTTTGATAAAGTTTTTTTAGAAGAATTACTACCCGAAAGTTTTGTAGATTTAGGATTGGCAAGTTATGGAGCGATCTATAAAATTGGTGTTTTTATGGTTTTGTTTCGTATGGCTTATTCGTTGGGAATTGAACCTTTCTTTTTTAGTTATGCTAAAAACGATGATGCTCCTGTAAAATATGCAACCATTACAAAATATTTTATCATTTTCGGAAGTTTTGCAATGATTACAATTGTTGTTTTTGCTGATCTAATCAAGTTATTTTATATACCGAAAGAAGAATACTGGTTTGCTATGGAAATTGTTCCGTACATTATTTTAGCGAACCTCATGTTGGGTATTTACACCAATTTATCAGTTTGGTACAAAATACAAGACAAAACTAAAATCGGAGCATATATTTCGGTTTTCGGAGCCATTGTAACAGTTGTTTTAAATTATATCTTAATTCCAAAAATTGGTTTAATCGGATCTGCAATAACTACTTTAGCTGCTTACGCAACAATGATGTTTATTTCGTTTGTGTTGGGACAAAAATCGTATCCAATTCCGTACGATAAAAAAGCAATCGCACTTTATTTAGGAACCGCCGTTTTGTTTTCTTTTGGATACTTTTACAATTTCCGAGAGAATTATTTCGTGGGAATAACATTCATTCTTATATTCGTAGCATTGATTTATTACAACGAAAAAGTAATGATTCAACGTATATTAAAATCTGTTTTAAAAAAATGAAAATAAATATTATCAATAAATCGCAACACGCCTTACCAAGCTACGAAACCATTGCTTCGGCAGGTATGGATTTGCGTGCAAACCTAACACAGCCAATCGTTATAGAACCTATGGATCGAGCCTTAATACCAACAGGTTTGTTTATGGAATTGCCAATTGGTTACGAAGCACAAGTGCGTCCGCGCAGTGGTTTGGCATTAAAAAAAGGAATTACCTGTTTAAATTCACCAGGAACAATCGATGCTGATTATCGTGGAGAAGTCGGTGTTATTTTAGCCAATTTATCAAAAGAAACTTTTGTGGTAGAAAACGGCGAACGCATTGCACAAATGGTAATTGCAAAGCACGAACGTGCAGAATGGGTAGAAGCAGTAGAATTATCAACAACAGAACGCGGTGCAGGCGGATTTGGAAGTACCGGAGTAAAATAAAACACTTATCCTGCGAGGTTTTTAAAACCTTGTAGGATTTCAAAAATTATATGCCTAAAAAGGTCTGTTAGACCTTGCAGGAAATTCAAAACTAAAAAAGAAAATGAAAATAATCGTACCAATGGCAGGTCGTGGTTCACGCTTGCGTCCACATACATTAACAACGCCAAAACCATTAATTCCAATTGCAGGCAAGCCAATCGTTCACCGTTTGGTAGAGGATATTGCCAAAGTAATTAATCAGCCAATCGACGAAATTGCGTTTATCATCCACAAAAGTTTCGGTAAAAACGTAGAGAAAGATTTAATTGCAATTGCAGAAAAATTAGGAGCTAAAGGAACTATTTGTTATCAAAACGAAGCATTGGGGACAGCACATGCTATTTTATGTGCCAAAGAAAGTATGCAGGGACCAATTGTGGTTGCGTATGCTGATACATTGTTCCGTGCCGATTTTACATTAGATGCTTCTGCTGATTCCGTTATTTGGGTGAAGGCTGTGGAAGATCCATCGGCGTTTGGAGTAGTTCAATTGAACGATAAAAACGAGATTGTTGATTTTGTTGAAAAACCAACAGAATTTGTTTCTGATTTAGCAATTATCGGAATCTATTTCTTTAAATCTGCCGAAAATTTACGAAGCGAATTAGAGTATCTTTTAGATAATAAAATTGAAAAAGGCGGCGAATATCAGTTAACCGATGCTTTGGAAAACATGAAACAGAAAGGTTTGCGTTTTGTTCCGGGTAAAGTTGATGAATGGATGGATTGCGGAAACAAAAACGTAACGGTTGATACCAATAACCGTATGTTGAACTTTTTGCATAACGATAATGAAAACCTAGTGGCATCAACAGCCATTATAGAAAATTCAACTATTATTCCACCGTGTTATATTGGCGAAAATGTAGTTCTTAAAAACGCAACTGTGGGACCAAATGTTTCTTTGGGCGATAATTCTAAAGTAGAAAACGCTACCATTAAAAACAGTTTGATACAAACCAACGCCACCGTAAAAAATGCCGATTTAGACAATGCAATGATTGGTAATTTCGCAAGCTTTAACGGTAAGTTTACCAACATAAGTATAGGCGATTACAGTGTGTTAGAATAATCATAAAAAAATCCGTGTTCGCGGATTTTTTTGTTTCTTTATAGTTTTAATTTCAAGAATGAAACAAATTTTTATCATATTAAGTATTGCTTTTTTTGCGGTTTCGTGTAAATCGTCAAAGAAAAATACGTCTGCACCGGAAAATCAAACCGAAAATACTGCGGAATCTATTATTGCAGAACCAAAACCCGAAAACACCTCAAAAAAAGCAAATAAGAAAGCTATTGCCGAAATCGCCGTTGATCATTATGCCTTGTTTAACGATTTTAATACGTTAAGTATTACAGCCGATGTTGATTATAAAGACAAAAACATGGATCAGTCGCCAACAGCTGATATTAAGATTCAAAAAGGAAAACAAATTCTGATTAGCGTAAGAGCACTTTTTGGTGTCACTGTTGCAAAAGTTTACTTAACACCTGAACGTGCCAGTTATTACGAAATTACGGGATCGCATTACGATGGCGATTATAAATTTATTAAAGACTTTTTAGGAACCGAAGTTACTTACGAAAACGTTGAAAACTTGTTGTTAGGTAAGGCTTTTTACGATTTAAACACAAACGATTATCAAAAAATAAAGAGTAATGAATTAGAGTTAAAACTGAACCAGTTTTTAATGCGTTTGGTCTTGGGATCTAAAAATCAGGTAGCATCAACAGAAGTTACCGAAGATAACGTTGCCGATAAACTGGTTATTCAATATCCGTCGTATCAGTCAAGCGAGAACATCTATCTTCCAAAAGAAATAAAGATTCACGCAATGCGTAAAGACGATGTACAAATCAGGATCGATTACAAAAAAGTTTCGGTAAATCAATCGGTTGATTTTAAATATAAAATCCCAAGTGGTTCCAAAGCAATTAAAATTTAGTTATTTTTGAACAAAATTCAATGTAATGCGCCGCATTTTATCAGTTATACTATTATTATTTTCCGTTACCACCTTCGCACAGCAAGATTACGAAGCACAACAGCGTAAATTAGAAGAACGTAAAGCCCAAATATTAAAAGAAATTAAAGAATACCAAACCCTGCTTAACACCAATAAAAAGCAGGAACGTAATATTTTGGCGGAATTAAACGAACAAAACAGAAAAATAAAACTTCAAACCGAATTAATCAACAATTCGCAAAAACAAATAAAAACCTTAGCGAACGATATATATGTGAACACATTGGCATCAAACAAATTAAGACGCGAATTAGGTGTTTTAAAAGATGATTATGCAAAAACCATCGTGAAATCGTACAAATCTCGATCGGAACAAAACCGCATCATGTTCATTTTATCGAGTAACAATTTTTTACAGGCATATAAACGTATGCAGTATATTAAGCAGTACGCAAAATACCGCAAATCACAAGGTGATGAAATTCGATCTAAATTCGAAGAGTTAGAACGAATTTCTGCTCACATGGAATCGCAAAAAAACAAACAGGAAAAAGTACAAAACGATCAACAAGGTCAGCGTAAAGAATTAGAGGTTGAGCGCGGAAAACAAAGCGAATTAATGGCGTTAGTTAAAAAAGACGGAAAAAAGTATTCTGACCAAATTCGCAAAAAACAACAAGAAACAAAGAAAATTGACAGAGAGATTCAAGCAACTGTTAAAAAGATAATTGAAGAAGAAAACCGTAAGCGTCGGGAAGAAGAGGCGCGAAGAAAACGTGAAGAAGAAGCTCGAAACGCAAAATCGGGTACTAAAACAACAACCAAACCTACGGTAACGAAAACAAGTACTGCCGGTAAGTTTGATATGACACCTGAAGAAAAAGCCTTGGCAACAAGCTTTAGCAATAACCGCGGACGTTTGCCTTGGCCGGTTGAAAAAGGATACATTTCCTCGCGTTACGGAACAGTGAAACATCCCGAATACGATATTGAATACGAAAACCACGGAATTGAAATTAGTACCGAAAAAGGATCTACCGTTCGTAGTGTATTTGAAGGTGAAGTTTCGCAAGTTCAGGTAATCGGAAATTCGCGTACGGTGTTTATCCGCCACGGAGAATATATTTCGGTATACCAAAACCTTGCAACGGTTAGTGTATCAAAAGGACAAAAAGTATCAACCAAACAAAAAATCGGAACCGTTGGAACCAATTTTGAAGGGGCTTCGGTTTTAAAATTCCTTATTACCAAAAACAGTGATTACAACAACCCGCAATCGTGGTTAAGCGCTAAATAATTATGGAAATGAAGAAACCTTTTAATTTAAAAAATTGGATCGATGAAAACAGAGGGTTGCTAAAACCGCCTGTTGGAAACAAGAATATTTATACAGAATCGGGCGATTTTATTGTAATGGTTGTAGGCGGACCCAATGCCCGTAAAGATTATCATTACAATGAAACCGACGAGTTCTTTTTTCAGTTGGAAGGAAGTATTTCAGTCGCAGTTCAAACCGAAAATGGTAAAGAAGTAATGCAGTTGAATGCTGGTGATGTTTTTCTTTTACCAGCTAAAACACCACATTCACCAATTAGAACAGAAGGATCGGTTGGCTTGGTTGTAGAAATGAAACGCACAAACGCAGATGCTAAAGACGGATTGCTTTGGTTTTGCGAAAACTGTAACGAAAAACTGTACGAAGTTTATTTTCCGTTAGAAAATATCGAAACCGATTTTCTGCCTCATTTTAAATATTTCTATACGTCGGAAGATTTGCGTACCTGCAAAAAATGCGGAACGGTTATGGAAGCAGACGAGCGTTTTGTTGGTTAATCCACATAATTTTAGTATCTTACAAAAACTATATAAAAACAGAATATTATCATAAAAAAGCAATGAAAACAATTTTATCGCAATTAGGCTTAAACAGCACAAACCTGGGTTCATCAACAGGAACACAGTGGTTTGCAAACGGATCAGAAATTTCATCATACACACCTGTAAACGGCTCGTTAATCGGCACGGTTCAAACATCATCAAACAGTGATTACGAAAAAGTAATGAGCACTGCCGAAAAAGCTTTTAAAGAATGGAGATTGGTTCCTGCACCAAAACGTGGCGAAATTGTACGTCAGGTTGGTGATGCATTACGCGAAAACAAAGACGCTTTAGGTAAATTGGTTTCGTACGAAATGGGTAAAAGCTTACAAGAAGGCTTAGGTGAAGTTCAGGAAATGATCGATATCTGTGACTTTGCAGTAGGTTTATCTCGCCAGTTATACGGTTTAACAATGCACTCAGAACGACCAATGCACCGCATGTATGAGCAGTATCATCCGCTTGGAATTGTAGGAATTATTTCTGCATTTAACTTCCCGGTTGCTGTTTGGGCTTGGAATGCAGCTTTGGCTTGGGTTTGTGGCGATGTTTGTGTTTGGAAACCAAGTTCTAAAACACCATTATGTGCTATTGCATGTCAGAATATCATTTCAAAAGTATTCGAAAAAAATAATGTACCAGAAGGAGTTAGCTGTTTAGTTACAGGAAATGCTTCGGGCGATTTAATGAATAACGACAAGCGCGTACCGTTGGTTTCTTTTACAGGATCAACACGTATTGGTCGTCACGTATCAAAAACAGTTGCAGAACGTTTTGGTAAAACTATTTTAGAGTTAGGTGGAAATAACGCCATTATTGTATCAGAACATTCAGATTTAAGTATGGTATTGGTTGGTGCCGTTTTCGGAGCAGTAGGAACTGCCGGTCAACGTTGTACATCAACTCGTCGTTTAATTGTTCATGAAAGTGTGTACGACAAAACAATCGAAACATTGAAAAATGCTTACGGACAGTTGAGAATTGGCGATCCTTTAGACGCTGCAAATCACGTTGGTCCGCTTATTGATACAAAAGCTGTTGAAGATTATTTAAAAGCAATTGAAAAAGCAAAAACCGAAGGTGGTAAAATAGTTGTTGATGGCGGTGTGGTTGAAGGAGCTGGTTACGAAAGCGGTTGTTATGTAAAACCATGCATTATTGAAGCTAAAAATGATTTCGAAATTGTTCAGGAAGAAACTTTTGCGCCAATTTTATATGTAATGAAATACAGCACAATTGAAGAAGCTATTGATATGCAAAATGGGGTACCACAAGGATTGTCATCGGCAATTTTTACAAATAATTTACGTGAAGCAGAATTGTTTTTATCGCAAGCAGGATCTGACTGTGGTATTGCAAACGTAAACATTGGTACATCGGGTGCAGAAATCGGTGGAGCTTTTGGTGGTGAAAAAGAAACAGGTGGCGGACGTGAATCTGGTTCTGATGCTTGGAAAGTGTACATGCGCAGACAAACAAATACCATTAATTACGGTACCGAATTGCCATTAGCACAAGGAATAAACTTTAATTTATAAAATACAGCACATGAAAAATTTATTTATAGCTGCAACAATGTTGTTATCGGTACAGTTTGTATCGGCACAGTCGGCAGATATTAAAAAGGATGCTATTGAAGCCATTAAAATATCAGGAGCAGCAGCTGGAATCACAGCAGTACTAGAACCAATAATGGAACAAATGCCAGAAGAAAAACGTGCAGATTTTAAAAAAGAATTCGAGGCTGCCTTACCAAGTTTATACGAAAGTATGGCAAATTCTATGATTAAATATTATTCGCACGATGATATAAAAAAAATGTTAGAGTTCTATAATTCGCCTGTAGGTTTAAAGATGCAGAAAAACGCAAAACAAATCACGAAAGATCAAATGAAAGCGGGTGAAGAATGGGGAATGCAACTTCAAGGATTGTTAATGAAATACATGCAATAATTATAAAAACGAGGTTTAATAAGCCTCGTTTTTTGTTTTAAAAATGTTAAGTTTTGTTTGTTTAATTTAAAAAAAGTGTAATTTAGTTTTCTATTTTAAATTCAAATCATGAAAAAGTTTATTTATGGAACATTAATGTTCTTTGCAATACAAACAGGAATTGCACAAACGAAAGATGCCCAAACTTTAGTAACTAACATGGGTGTTAAAGCACAAATTGAAGGAATTAAACAACAAATTTTACCAATAATTACTACCGAAAATGTTGAAAATTTTAATAAAGATTTTGATGCAATGGTAACTGATTTTGTTAGTAGATTTTCTAAATTAGTTGATGAAGGTTACAAAGCTTCTGATATTCAAGAGGCAAATAAAAAATTTGCCGAAAGCAAAGAAATTGCTCAAATTGTACCAATAGATGCTCCTAGTTTGGAGCAAAAGATAATGGCACTACAAGCAGAGGCAAATGTTACAATGGAAGGTTTGGTAATGAAATATGGCGATCCAGAAGCGTTACAAGCAGAAGAATAATTTAATTACTATTTATACAAAGAGGTTATTTTTTAACCTCTTTTTTTATGCGTATTTTTGAACAAACAATATACTATGAATTGTCCGTGCTGTTCCAACAAACTTTATACAGAGTGTTGTAAACCTTACCACACTAAAGAAAAATACGCGCCCACTGCCGAAGCTTTAATGCGTTCTCGCTTTTCTGCATTCGCCATTCCAAATGGCGACTATTTAATGACCACCACTTTACCAGCAAAGCGTAAATTTCATACTAAGGATGAATTACAGGAATGGGGCGAAATCAATCAATGGATTAAACTGGAAATCGTAAATGTTCCTACAGTAAACCAAGTGGAATTTAAAGCTTTTTATATCGATCAAAATCAAAAAGAACAACTGCATCATGAATTATCGGTGTTTCAAAAAATGAATGATCGTTGGTATTATGTTTCGGGCGAATTTCTAAACGACAATTAATGTCTTAACCTGAATGTATATTTGATATGGGAAGAAGAAACGAAACCAACCGATTGGCACACAAGAAAAAGGTCGATCAAAAAAAGAATAAAGCAAGCAATGCCGATGCGCTTCGAAAAGAAAAATTAAAGCAGATTCAGCAACAATTCAACCAGCAAAACAACGAAGATTTACAAGAAGAGTAACATGAAAATTCTGCATACAGCCGATTGGCATTTAGGAAAACGTTTAGATGGTTTTAGTCGATTTGACGAACAGATCGATGTTATGAATGAAATCGTGGAAATTGCCGATCGTGAAAAGGTAGATTTGATTTTGGTTGCTGGTGATTTGTTCGATGCTTTTAATCCGGCGGTTGAAGCGGTTGATTTGTTCTACAAAACTTTAAAGCGACTTACAAACAAAGCAAAACGACCTGTAATTGCTATCGCTGGGAATCACGATTCGCCCGATCGTATCAATGCGCCCGATCCTTTGGCGCGTGAATGCGGAATTGTGCTGATTGGTTATCCAAACGAAAAGGTAAATCTGTTTGAATTGGATCATTTTAAAATCGCACAATCTACCGAAGGTTTTATTGAAATAAATATAAAAAATATTGATTTTCCAATCCGAATCATTCATACAGCTTATGCAAACGAAATTCGTTTAAAACAGTATTTTGGCGAAGAAAAAGAAGAGCAGTTAAACAGTGTTTTAAAAGATCAATGGACTAAACTTGCCGATGAGTTTTGTGATGACAAAGGTGTAAATCTACTACTTTCGCATTTATACATGAACAAACGTGGAGCATCACTTTTAGAAGAACCCGATGGAGAAAAACCCATTAAAGTTGGCAATGCAGATATGGTTTATTCCGATTGTATTCCGCCGCAAATTCAATACACTGCGCTTGGTCATTTGCACGCGTTTAACAACATTGGTACAGCCGAAAAACCCGTTGTATATTCTTCTTCACCATTGTGCTACAGTTTTAGCGAAGCTGGTCAAACCAAATATGTATCTATCATAAATGCGCAGCCAAATCAAGATGTAAATCTTACGAAAATAAATCTGACAAAAGGAAAAGCCTTGGTTCGTAGAACCTTTCAACTGGTTAATGATGCTATAAACTGGTTATTGATAAATCCGGATACGTTGGTAGAACTAACGATGGAAACCGATACTTTTTTAACAACCGAGGAACGAAAAGCCATTTTTCAGGCACATTCGGGCATTGTTCATTTAATTCCGAAGGTGAAAAATAGTGGGTCAAATGAAATTTCAGCAAAAGAAATAAACCTAAATCAGGATATTAAAGATTTGTTTAAAGATTATTTCAAGTCTAAAAACGCACAACAGCAACCAAATGATGAATTAATGGATTTGTTTAACGAAGTTTTAAATAATCAAGAAAAATAAAAGTGTCTTTATTCTATCATCTTTAATCTTTGTTCAATCGCTTACACAACTAATTTATGATACCAATTAAACTTACAATAGAAGGTTTGTATTCTTATCAAAAAAGGCAAACTATTGATTTTGAAAACCTGATAAATGCAGGTTTGTTCGGTATTTTTGGATCGGTTGGTTCGGGGAAATCTTCAATTCTAGAAGCCATTACCTTTGCGTTGTATAGCGAAACAGAGCGTTTAAACAAGCTTGATAAACGGGGATACAACATGATGAATTTAAAATCGGACAGAGCTTATATTTGTTTTGATTTTTATAATTACGAAGACAAGATATTTCGTATTACTCGTGAATTTAAACGAAATTCTAAACGTTTTGATGATATTAAAACAGCAACTGTTGTTTTGTACGAAAAGATAAATGACGATTGGATTCCGCTAGACCACAGTAATACACAAAAAGTTATTGGTTTAAGTTACGATAATTTTAAACGAACCATCATTATTCCGCAAGGTAGATTTAAAGAATTTATTGAATTGAAACCTACGGAAAGAACAACGATGATGAAAGAGATTTTTAAGTTGCATCGTTTTGATCTGTCTGATAAAGTTTCGGTTTTAAACAGTAAAAATCTTACCGAATTAAATCAGTTAGAAGGAAAATTATCGGGTTACGATGAAGTTTCCGAAGTAAATATTTCCATTTTAAATGAGAAACTTACTGCTGAAACTGAAATTCAAACCGAAAAACAAGCGGTATTTAAAGCTATAAACGATAAATTACAGCATTTAAAAAGTATAAAAACCGATTTTGAATTGTTGCAAAACAAGCAAAATCTGTTTGAAGCATTCAACAATCAAAAACCAATAATCGATCAAAAAAAATCGGATTTAGAAATTTACGAGCGTGTTTACAAAA
Organism: Paenimyroides viscosum; assembly: GCF_003858535.1. Classification (GTDB taxonomy): domain Bacteria; phylum Bacteroidota; class Bacteroidia; order Flavobacteriales; family Flavobacteriaceae; genus Flavobacterium; species Flavobacterium viscosum. Next base: position 11,519 of record NZ_RQTJ01000015.1, on the reverse strand, counting down.
CGTTTAATCAGTTGTTGATTGATAGTAAAAAAACCGAGCGTGACCTTCAAGAAAAAACCGATCAATTAGTAAAAGACCAAACATTTTTACAACATTCACAAGCAGAATTGCTTAAAATTGAAACTGCCATCAACGAACTAAAACCCTATGTTGATGATATGCCAAACAAGCGTTTACAGGAAAATGATTTAGGTTTTATTGCTGAAATACTTCAGTTTACTATTGATGTTGTGGAGTTGAAAAAACGAACTTCTAACGGCGAAGCTAAAGTTCATGAAATAGCGCAAATTGTTAATCAACTTCATCAAACCATAAAAGAAACTGAAAAAGAAATAAACGACTTTACTAAAAACCAGATTGAAACTACTGTTTTAATCAATGTTGGCGATTGGTTTAACAAAAAACAACATTTAGCAAAAGAGTTGAATCTGCAAGCAGAAAAAAGTAATCAGTTAAAAAGTGATATTCAATTAATTAAAAACGAATTAATCAGTGATAAAATTGATGTTTCAACTTTTGAAAATGATGTAAAAGCTTTAAACGATACATTTTCGCAACAAAAGAAGGAATTAAATACAAAACTGCAATCGTTTCAGGTACAGCAAGAACTGACACATTTTACACACAACTTGCACAACGGCGAGGCTTGTCCGCTTTGTGGATCGTTAGAACATCCTGAAATTTTAACGTTGAATGATGTTGCTTCCAATTTAAACGAAATTGAAATCGAAATAAATTTAATCGAACAAAAGCAGAATAATTCTGCTGAATTTGCTAATAAAATTCGACAAAAAATTCAGAAGTTAAGCATTCTTGAAGATCAATTTTTAAAGGAAAACAATCATTTTGAAGATTTGAAAAGTCAAATAGTTCAACACAATATCGGCTTTATTTGGACAGATTTTAACGCAGATAATTTTGATGATTTTCAACATAAGAAACAAGCATCGTTTGATTTAACAAAGCAAATTGAAAGTAAAAACAAATTCATTTCTGAACAAAGATTAAACTTAGAAAATCAGCAGGAAACAGCAGAAAAATATAAAAAAGCGTTAGAGAAATTTAAGTTAGATGAAGCGGAAAAGCAAGCGCAGATCAATCAGAATTTAAGCAATTTAAAAACGCTTGTTTATGCCGATTTTAGTATGTTTTCTGTAGCAGAAATTAAACAAAAATTAAAAGATTTAAAAGGATTCAATCAAAAAACGGAAGCCGATTTTAACCAATATAATCAGCAGTTTAATCAGTTAAACACACAAATTCAGGTTCAAAAAGCTTCAATTTTATCAACTGAAAAACAATTGTTCGATCTTAATAAAAATCTGGAAGAATTAAACGATTTATTCAACAAAAATCTGATCAATCAAAATATCGAAAACAAAGAAAAAGTTGTCGAAATACTTCATTTAAATCTGAATGTGGAATTTGTTCGAAATGAAATTGAAGAATTTACGGTTGCTTACAAAACATTGAGCAATGAAATCCAAAACTTAGAAGCGAAGTTAAAAAACGAAATTTTCAATGAAAATGATTATTTGCAACACGAAAAAGATTTTGAAACTGCCGAAATCGATTTAAAAATCGCAACCGAAAATGTTACCAAAACCAACGCAGAAATTAATCGATTAACAAAAGCTTTCAGTGAGAAAAAAGAACTTTTAACAGCATTAGATCAACTTAAAAAACGAGCAGAAAATTTAAAAACAATGAGCAACTTGTTTAAGGCTGCCGGTTTTGTTCAATATGTATCATCGATCTATCTTAAACAATTGTGCGAAAATGCTAATGTGCGTTTCCGAAAAATGACGCGAAGCCAACTGAGTTTACAGGTTAACGATGCAAACGAATTTGAAGTGATTGATTATTTAAACGAAGGCAGAACGCGCAGTGTGAAAACGCTTTCGGGTGGGCAATCGTTTCAGGTTTCATTGAGTTTGGCGTTGGCGTTGGCAGAAAGTGTGCAGGCAAATTCTTTAGCAAATAAGAACTTTTTCGTTATCGATGAAGGTTTTGGAACGCAAGATACCGAATCGGTTAATATTGTGTTTGAAACCCTTAACAATTTGCATAAAGAAAACCGTATTGTAGGAATTATTTCGCATGTGGAAGAACTAAAAGAGCGCATTCCCGTTGCTTTACAGATCACTAAAACCGATGAAGACGGAAGTTTAATTCAGTTTGTTTAGATTCATGTTTATTGTATATTTGTAAGAAACATTTAATTATGAAAAACATTTTTTTAACAGGTTTGTTTGCCTTTACATTTTTATTTGCATCTTGCGAAGATTCTTCTGAAACTGACATACATAATGAAGAAATAATAGAAGAGAATGATACAAATGTAGATAAATTATACCCTTCAAAGGTAAATGTAACTTCATTAGAAACAGTTCAGTTTTATTACACTGTAAAGACAGATGGTTTAGCTAAAAGAGATTTGTATGATTCTATTACATTTTCGGTCTCGGGCATAGAAGAAGAATTTCGTGTTTTTAGAATTGGCTATGAAGATCCTAATGATCCTATTGGCAATCCTGCAGAATATCAAGTTGAAAACTGGTACCACACTTTTATAAGTATTGGTGCGCACGAAGCTAAATTAATAGGATATAAAAACGGAACAAAAAAAACATTAGATGCAGTTACCTTTGGTGTTACTAATCCAAATGATTTTTTTAATATAGATTGGAGCGACCCACAAACCAAAAGTAATAGCTACACAAATTCTATCAATAATTTTGTATTAAATGTAAGCTCTAAATATGCTGGCAGCGTAGTTAATAGAAAAAAAGTTGCAGGAGCATCTTACTCTTGGAAATATAAATCTTGGCCTTATACACAACAAGAGTTTGAAAAAGGAAGAGATGTTCTTTACAATGCCATGGTAAAATTATATGGTGAACCAACTTATACAAAACAAGACGATTTAGTAAAAATATTTAATGATTCTTTTGTGGATAAAATTGATGAATTAGATGATATTGAATGTATTTGGATTACAGAAAAAAACAAAATAGCACTTTTATCAACGCTTCGTTTTAATGAGTTTCAAAAATTTTATGAACTTTACGCTCAAGAAAAAGAATAACATTTACACCCTTTTAAGGGTGTTTTTTTATGTAATTTATTCCCACCAAAAAGCTTCTTCGGCAGCTAATGCAGATTTGTTTTTTCGTAAGTATGCATTGTTATAGGTTTCCCAACCTTTATTGTTGTACTTTTCATTGGGACTGACTTCACCTGCACCTAAATCAAAATCGGCAGAAACATCGGGCACGCGGAAATCTGCCCATTTACAAATTTTTGCTTCTTTGGTTTGATAATCAGTCCAAGTGCCTACAAAAATATTGTTGATGTAACTAGCACTAAATAAACCTGTTAAAAAAAAATGCTTATGTGGTGCCGATTAAAAGTCAGTTTGAACAATCCTGCAATTATTTGGCGTTGAAAGAATTGGGCGTAAACAGAAGCGAAGATTTAAAGGTAGGTAAATTAAAAAGCTGGTTATACAGCAACGATATTGTAGATATTTCGTTTAAAGATGAAACCGATCTGCTTATTGAAATGGTTTTAAACACCTAATTCTATAAAAGTAAATTGTCATTCTGAACGAAATAAAATGGAGTGAAGAATCTCATCTAAAAAGGTATTCCTCCTATTGTCGAAATGACAAAAAGCTAATCTATTACAGCTTATTTTTCTTTAAGTGTGGATAAATTTTAAGATATAAATGCTCTACTTTTTCGCGAGCCCATGGCGTTTTACGCAAAAAAGTCAGCGATGATTTTATGCTTGGATTTTTTGTAAAACAATTAATAGGAATTTCTTTACCCATTGCATCCCATCCATCAAAAAACGCTACCATTTCTTCTAAAATAGTTTGAAGTTTCATACCGTGTAATGGGTCTTTATGTGTCATTTTTTTTATTCAAAGATAGGTAAACTTTCGCTTATTAGTAAATATCCATTCTAATTAAAGGCAATACACAAACCTTTGTTTGTTATAAGTTAAAAAAATATTAAATTGCACTAAAATATTTTGATTTTAACATACAAACTTAAGTAAGTGATGTTAACAAAATTACTAAATAACTTAAATGCAGGGTATTTACCAAATAATTGATTACGCAACTTATCTTTCACCTCTTGTTTTGCTTTCTGGTATAATATGGCAATTTAAGAATTACAGGTTTTTTACTTCTCCGTATAAAATTGTATTTGTTTATTTGACTTTACAGTTTCTTATTGATGTTTTCAGTAGAGTTTATTCCTATTTTTTTTTATCGAATCTTATATTTATTAGTATAGCAAACATCATTGAATTGCTTTGTCTTTTTGGTTTTTTAAAAGTGTCTTCTAGTAATTTACATAAAAATTATAATTTGTTCTTTGCTATTGTATTACTTTATAATATATATGAGATTGTAACTATAGATTACTATGATTTTAAATCGTTCCACACCTATTCAAGAACTGTAAACTGTATATTTTTGTTATTTATTACAATAAATAAAGTAATAAATAATTTAAAAAAAGAAATAATCCATAAACGCGTTAAAGTTAAATTATTTTTAATATTATTCTTTACTGTTGGCGCCATATTAAACTTACCCATTAACTTGTTGGTTAATAATGACAACCTCATGGTTTATATTTTTTGGCTAATACACGTTGTAAACTATATTATGTTATATATCGTTTTAAATAATTATCTTAGTAATTATAACAAAGTGAATCAAGTTAAATCGATTATAGATTAGCAAAAAAAAGCCTTACAAAGTGTAAGGCTTAAATATATTAATGTGTTTCGGTACCGTCAATTCCGTGAGCATGTCCGTGTTCTAATTCTTCTTCCGTTGCAGGGCGTGTGTTAATCACTTCTACATTAAATTCTAAAGTTTTTCCAGCCATTGGGTGGTTTAAGTCGGCAACAACTGCGTTATCTGTTACTTCAACCACAACAGCGCGAAATTGGTTTCCTTGATCGTCAGTTAAGGGTAACATTGCACCAACTGGTGGTAAGCCCGACTCACTAAACATATCTAAAGGTAATTGTGCAACTGCATTTGGATCTTTTTCACCGTAACCTTCTTCAGGTGCAATAGTAAAAGATTTTTTATCGCCAGCACTTAAACCGTTCATTTCGTTTTCAAATTTAGGAATCATCATACCTACACCGTGTAAATAGGATAATGGGTTTTCTGCAGTTGTTTCTTCTACAAATACTTTTTCTCCGTTAGCTTCAATTGTATGAAGTTTGTAGTTAACTGCAACTACATGGTTGTTTTCTATTGTCATTTTTTTGTTTTTTGTGAGATAAGATTCTCGTTACTACAAAGATATACTTTGTTATTTTTCTTTTGACTAAAGATTAGTTAACAATAATTATTCCGAATACATTTTCGCCCATTTTTGACGTGAATGAATGCAATTAAAGTGACGGAATGGCAGAATTTATTTGCGCACAACTAATATTTATTGCAAGAAAGTTTTGTTATTTATACAAACAAGATGTTTGCGCTAGCGTGGAGCATAATCATCTTTTTTATAAAAATTAGATGATTTTAAATAAGTATCAACAAACAGATAGAGTTTTAAGTATTATTATTGCTTGCTGTTTTCTATTTTGGGTATTAGCTAAAATCTCATTTTTATGAGATTTTGTTTTATTGGGTTTTTTACAAAATGGGTGCTTTACTCACAATATTTGTTACCATATTAGGTACAATTTATTTTTTAGTGAAATGTGTTATGATAGATCTTATCTAAATAAAATTTATTTTTATTGTTTTTTTCTTGGAACTCTTACATTGTTTAAAGTATATCATTAAGTGTACTTACTTTTTTAAGAAATAAATAAACTAAAAAGTCCCGCATTTGCGGGACTTTTTACAACTAAACTAACCAAAATAAATTTTCTTTTTCATAACTTATGTTGGTTAATCAATAAGTGTGCCAAAGTGCTATTTTAATAGAAAAACTAAAAATATAGCAGGCATAAAGTATATGACAATAGTTCGTGCACCGTCGTAATCTTTTGCAATACGCTGACCTAATAATAAAAATAACAAGGTAATACAAGAAACAATTCCCGAGTATAAAGCAATTTCTTTACAATCGTTAAATAAAAACCAGATTCCTGCTAATGCTAAAATTCCTGCAATAATTTCGAGAATCAGGATAATTCCTAACGAAAACGGAACTTTATCGCCTAAAAAAGTATTTGCAAAATGCGATTTTAACCAACCAACATTTCCCTTCCAATCAATTATTTTATCGTAACCCGATTGCAAAAAGGTAACCGCCAAAAACAGTAAAATAAGTATTTCTGTAATATAGTTCATATTGTTTTGTTTTTAGGTAAAGATAAAATTTTTTGTGATTCTAATACCAAATCATCAGAACTTGTATCATTCACAACTAATATTTTGTGTATAAAAAAAGTGATTAGGATTTTTCCTAACCACTTTATAATATATCTTTAAAACCGGTTTATTTAATTTCGGTAACAAATTTTTCTTTTGGCCGACGCACTTTTTTCATACCTTGTAACCAATCGCCTTCTGTAGCGCGATAGCCTAATGCCAATATGGTCTGCGATTTTAATCCTTTTGCTTTTAATCCTAATAATTCATCTAAATCATTATTTACAAAGCCTTCCATTGGCGTAGCATCTACTTTTAACATAGCTGCTGCTGCAATAGCGGTACCAAAACCTATATAAGCTTGTTTTGCTGTATGTGCTGCCTGTTGCTCTTGGGGCATGCCTAATAATTGTGCTTTTAAAGTAGCTTTGTATTCATCGGTTGTGTTTAATGGCAACCCACGCTCGGTATTCATATGGTCAAAAATACCATCAATACGTCCATCGGTATATTTATCCCACGAAGCAAATATTAATAGGTGAGATCCATCAATAATTTGTGATTGTCCGTATGCTATAGGTTGTATTTTTTCTTTTAATTCTTTGTTGCTTACTACAATAATTTCGAAAGGTTGCAAACCCGATGACGTAGGCGCTAAATGCGCTGCTGTAACAATTTGTTGCACGTTATCGTCGGCAACTTGTTCTCCGTTCATTTTTTTTGTAGCGTATCTCCAGTTTAACGCATTTATTAATTCCATAGTTTGTTTTTGTTTTTATACTACAAAGATAAGAAGCCTAATGTTTATTGTGCTTAATATAGGTTAATAAAAAAAGGCGAAATTATCTTCCGCGTTTGTGATTGTTTTTTTTCATGTGGTTTGGCTTACCCGTTTTTTTATAATGTTTCTTTTGTTTTTTTGGTGTATAGCGTTTTGCCGATTTATCGCCGTGTAACTTTTTATGCTGCCCAGGCGGTATGCGTTTATGTGTGGTGCGATGCGATGAAGGTGTGTGTACTACGCAACTTGTTAGTGATAACGAAAACGCCATAAGGATCATAAATATACCTAAATAGCGAGCTGTTCTGCCTAAAAATAACTTTTTCATAGATTAAAACTTTATTGTATTTGTTGGTGTAATACAATAATCGAGCCGTATATCTTCTGAAAAAACATTTGAAATGACAGGTTCCGGATTAAAAAATGAAAAACCTATTTTTACTACATTAGGTTTGCATTTTGATAAAAACAAATCGTAAAAACCTTTGCCGTAACCCACGCGGTTTCCAAAAACATCATAAGCTAATAATGGAACAAAAACAACATCGATCTGATTATCTGCAACCGAAAATCCGTTTTGTGGTTCGGGAATATTCCATTCGTTCTTTTTAATGGTTACATTATCAGTCAATAAAACATGATTCATTGTTCGGGTTTCAAAATCAGATTTTGAAACAATCACGTTTTTGTCTTTTCCGTTTAAAATATGCAGCAGATAATCTGTCTGAACTTCTTTATGCTCGTGTATCGTTAAAAAAACATGGTAATTTTCAAAATTCCAGATAGGTAGTTTTAAGGCTTGATTTGCAATTTGCAGACTTAAATCTTCAATTACATCAAAACTTAAATCATTCCGTAATTCTTTATATTTCTTGCGTAATTCTTTCTTGGTCATTTTTTAATTTAGTTGAAATATGATAAACAGCATCGCCCTGAAAGACAATAGCAGCTTGGTTTTTACAAATTATATATCCATCGTTAGGTGCTAAAATGGGTTCTTCTACCAAACCATACGGGTCGGTTATTTTTCCTAGTTGTGTACCGGCTTTTACTAAGGTTCCCGGACGTACAAAATTATGCAGTAAACCGGAATATTGTGCCCGAATCCACGTAGAATTTTCTATACAAACCATTTCGCGGGTCGGTTCTTTTACAGCAAAATTGTTGTTAAGCATCTGCAGTTTATCTAAAAAACGGATGGTTCCTTGCAGACCTTCTTCAATTACATCGTTATTGATATCTAATGCTTTTCCACCTTCAAACAAAATATATTTCTTGCCTAATTTATCGCACGCTGCACGGAAAGAACCTTCGATATTGTTTGAATGTAGAATAAAATGCGTAGAAAAAGCTTCTGCCAATGTATCTAATTCTTCATTGTTTGGTTCGATACGAATCTGCGGTACATTAAATCGACCGCGACCACCGGCGTGAAAATCAATGATATAATCAACTGTAGGGATAATATCCTGCATAATTCGGTACGCAAAACGGCTTGCTAAAGAACCCGATTGCGATCCTGGAAAAACTCGGTTTAAATCTCTACCATCAGGAAAATCTCGCGATTGATTTACAAAGCCAAACACATTAACCAACGGCACACAAATAATGGTACCACATTTCGGGTAATTGATTCCTTTACTAATCAGTTGTCGTACAATTTCAATTCCTGTAAGTTCATCACCATGAAGTCCAGCAATAAGTAATACGGTTGGTCCGTCGTAAACAGATCGTGAAACAATAATCGGAATCTTTAATTCCGTCATTGTATGTAGTGTTGCAATGTTTAGTTCAATGGTTTTTGTTTCGCCCGGTATAACCGATTTGCCTAAAATTTCAAAATTACGGGTAGTAAAGTGCATTTATTAAATTTTATGAAAATCATAACTTAAAGATACTTTTTTAATCGATAACAATTACAAAAACTTAATGTAAATTTGTTGTGCAACCCAATGCCGCTATGACAACAAATTCCGATATTTCTTTACAATTGCAAACATTACCCCAACTACCAGGTGTTTATCAGTATTTTGATAAAGATCAGAAGTTATTGTATGTGGGTAAGGCAAAGAATTTAAAAAAGCGGGTGGCATCGTACTTTAACAAAACGCACGACAATGCGCGTTTAAATGTTTTGGTTCGAAAAATTGTGGTTATTAAGCACATTGTTGTTAAAACCGAGACCGATGCGCTGTTGTTGGAAAACAATTTAATTAAAAACCTGCAGCCGCGTTACAACATTTTATTGCGTGATGATAAAACCTATCCGTGGATTTGTATTAAAAACGAACGTTTTCCAAGAGTTTTTTCTACCCGCAATTTTATTAAAGACGGATCTGAATATTTTGGACCATACACCAGCGGTAGAACTTTGCATACCTTGTTAGATTTGATTCGGGAATTGTATCCGTTGCGAAATTGCAATTACGATTTAAGTGTTCAGAATATAAAAAACGAAAAGTATAAGGTTTGCTTGGAGTATCATATTGGGAATTGTTTGGGACCTTGCGAAGCACATGAAACCGAAGAAGAATACTTGCGTAAAATTCAAAATATCCGTCAGCTTTTAAAGGGAAATTTTAAGGAAAACCTGAAAGAATTTAAGCAGTTGATGTTGCAGTATGCTTCGGAAATGAAGTTTGAAGAAGCACAGGCGATTAAAGAAAAAATGCAGATTTTAGAGAATTATCAGGCGAAATCTACCATTGTAAATCCAAAAATTACAAATGTTGATGTTTTTTCTATTGTATCAGATGAAACCATGGCGTACATAAATTTCCTGCAGATTGCGCACGGGGCTGTTATCAGATCACATACTTTGGAATTGAAAAAGCGTTTGAATGAAACCGATGATGAATTATTGGTTTTGGGAATTGTTGAAATTCGCGAGCGTTTTAAGCTATTGACAAAAGAAGTTATTGTTCCGTTTGAAGTTGATTTAGGCGAGAAAATATCCATTACCGTTCCAAAATTAGGCGATAAAAAACAGTTGTTGGAATTATCTGAACGCAATGCACGTTATTACAGATTAGATCAGTTAAAGCAGATAAAAATTGTAGATCCGGACAGGCATACCAATCGGATTATGGCGCAGATGAAGTCTGATTTACGATTGAGTAAAGAACCACGACATATTGAGTGTTTCGATAATTCGAACATTCAAGGAACAAATCCTGTGGCGGCTTGTGTTGTCTTTAAAGATGGCAAGCCAAGCAAAAAGGACTACCGACATTTTAATATTAAAACCGTAATAGGTCCCGATGATTTTGCGTCGATGGAAGAAGTCGTTTTTCGTCGGTATAGAAGATTGTTGGATGAGGGCGAACCATTGCCCGATTTAATTATTATCGATGGAGGTAAAGGTCAGTTGGGTGCTGCCTTAAAAAGTCTGGATATTTTAGGCTTACGCGGAAAAATTGCCATTATTGGTATTGCAAAACGTTTGGAGGAATTGTTTTATCCTGGCGACAGTGTTCCGTTGTATCTGGATAAAAAGTCTGAAACCTTAAAAATTATTCAGCATTTACGAAACGAAGCACACCGTTTTGGAATTACCTTTCATAGAAATCAACGCAGTAAAAATGCGATTGATAGTGGTTTAACAACCATTCCGGGCATCGGACCAAAAACCATGGAAAAATTAATGATTCAGTTTAAATCAATTAAACGTTTAGGCGAAACTCCTGAAGAGGAAATCGTGAAAGCAGTAGGTAAAAGTAAAGCCCAAAAGGTAGTCGATTATTTTAAAAAGAAATAATATTGTTTATCAGAATTCAAATAATAGTACGCAGATGACACAGATTATAGGTTTATCACGTAAAGATTGAAGATAAAAAGATCATAGTTAATCAGTGTTCAAAGCAATAGCACGTAGATGACACAGATTTTGCAGATTATAGGTTTATCGCGTAAAGATTGAAGATAAAAAGATCATAACTAATCAGCGTTATCAGTGTTCAAATAATAGTACACAGATGACACAGATTTTGCAGATTATAGGTTTATCACGTAAAGATTGAAGATAGAAAGATCATAGTTAATCAGTGTTCAAAGCAATAGTACGCAGATGACACAGATATTGCAGATTATAGGTTTATCGCGTAAAGATTGAAGATAAAAAGATCATAACTAATCAGCATTATCAGTGTTCAAATAATAGCACGTAGATGACACAGATATTGCAGATTATAGGTTTATCACGTAAAGATTGAAGATAGAAAGATCATAGTTAATCAGTGTTCAAATAATAGCACACAGATGACACAGATTTTGCAGATTAAATTTTTAGCTTTGTGTATAAAGTTAAATAAATTAACCCGTAGTGCATTATAGAAAAAGTTGCTCAAAAGATTAAAAATCAGTATATTGTATTG
>NZ_RQTJ01000014.1:23081-70209 GCF_003858535.1 Paenimyroides viscosum | reverse complement strand
AAACGGATTGCAAAACTACAACCTTTATTTGATAACTTCCAAATTTATTTTTGATAAATTTTTAGTATTTTCTAATGTTTAAAAGAACGTTTCTGTTTTTCAACGGTGCAAAGATACCCCCTACTTTTGCGACTTTCCTAATTAATTTCAACCTTTTTTTATTGTTACTTTTTAGATACTTTATTGTTAAGTGGTTAGAATATAATTTTAACATTTGGAGATTATAATGAAGTTTAAAAACGAAGACAGATATATCTTTAATTAAGGTTTTGAAGTGCGTTAGGGATTGCAGCGGTTAGCCTTTTGTGGCTTTAATGCCACAAAAGCTATGAGCAAAAAGCCCGACCCGCCCATTAAAAGGCGGGTAACGCCCAAGCGAGAAGCAAAAAAAAAAAAGTGATTCTAACCGAACCACTCCTTTTATTATTTCTCTATCTCTTTTAAAGATTCCATTTTTTTGTTTGCGAGGAATCCTTTAATGTCTTCAAAATGTTCTTTTACGCGTTTGTTTCCAAACTCGAAAACTTTTTCAGCCAAGCCATCCAAGAAATCACGATCGTGCGAAACCAAAATCAATGTTCCATCGAAATCACGTAAGGCATCTTTAATAATGTCTTTGGTTTTTAAATCTAAATGGTTTGACGGCTCATCTAAAATCAACAAATTAACAGGTTCTAACAACAATTTAATCATTGCCAAACGTGTTTTTTCACCACCTGAAAGTACTTTAACCTTCTTTTGAATATCATCGCCATGAAACATGAACGCACCTAAAATATTTTTTATTTGCGTACGAACATCGCCCACCGCAATTCTGTCTATCGTCTCAAAAATAGTCGCATTTTCATCTAATAACGCTGCCTGGTTTTGAGCGAAATATCCGATCTGAGCATTGTGACCAACTTCAACCGAACCACCATTAATTTCGATTTCTTTCATAATGGCTTTAATCATGGTTGATTTACCTTCGCCATTTTTACCAACGAAAGCTACTTTTTGTCCACGTTCGATTACCAGATTGGCATCTTTAAAAATTAATTTATCATCGTACGATTTTTCAAGATCTTTCACAATTACCGGATACTGACCCGAACGAACCGATGGCGGAAATTTCAACTTTAAAGCCGAATTATCCACTTCATCAACTTCGATAGGAACAATTTTTTCTAACATACGAACACGCGACTGAACGGCATCGGTTTTAGAAAAAGTTCCACGAAAACGATCAATAAACGCCTGATTGTCTGCAATAAATTTTTGTTGCTCATCGTAGGCTTTTTGTTGATGCACACGACGATCTTTACGCAATTCTAAATAATGAGAATATTTTGCTTTGTAATCGTAAATTCTTCCCATAGTAACTTCGATTGTTCTGTTGGTAATGTTATCAACAAACGCTCTATCGTGCGAAATTACCATTACGGCTTTTGCCTGATTGATTAAGAAATCTTCCAGCCATTCAATACTGTCCATATCCAAGTGGTTGGTTGGCTCATCTAACAGAATCAAATCGGGTTTTGTCAATAAGATTTTTGCCAATTCGATACGCATTCTCCATCCGCCCGAAAATTCTTTGGTTGGGCGATTGAAATCTTCTCTTTCAAAACCTAAACCTTTTAAGATTTTCTCCACTTCGGCTTCGTAATTTACTTCTTCGATCGAATAATATTTTTCAGATAATTCTGAAACTTTTTCGATCAATTTCATGTATTCGTCGCTTTCGTAATCGGTACGAACGGTTAACTGCTCGTTAATATCGTCGATTTCTTTCTTCATATTTAAAACCGATGAAAACGCTTTTGAAGTTTCTTCAAGAACCGTGCAATTGTCTTCGGTTAATAAATGCTGTGGCAAATATGCAATAACGGCATCGCTTGGAGCGGAAATATTTCCGCGTGTAGGCTTGTTTGCACCCGCCACAATTTTAAGTAAGGTAGATTTTCCCGCACCATTTTTACCCATAAGGGCAATTTTATCGGTTTCATTAATGGCGAAAGTTACTTCGCTGAAAAGTGTTGTTCCGCCAAATTCTACGGCAATATCGTTTACTGTAATCATTTTATAAAAATAAGTTGTGCAAAGATAAAATAAGATGTGATAAAAAAAAGCTAACGGTTTGTTAGCTTTGAAATTTATTGTGTTATGATTTGTTTAGGAAGTATTTTGAGTTGATTATATTTAAAAAATTATTTGCTATATTCTATTTGAAATGCAACAGAACTAGAATAAGAATGATATACTTGAGATGGAAAATTATCTTTGTTATAACTATAAGTAAAATGTTCATCATTCCAGGCGTTAGACACATAATCAACATTAACAACATTATTTGAGTAATTGTAGTTAATTGAGGAATGTATATAGTAAGCAGCTATGTATGCTTTAGCCCAATATGGAAGTTTAACATTTTTAAAGATACCATTTTTATTATCATGTTTAAGATTGGCTTGATGTCCATTATTATTAAAAAAAATAATGTTACCGTTAGAATCATTATTAAAAATTCTATTAAATGTGGTAGAGTATGATTTAATTTCTAAAAGACTTCCTTGATTATCAATTATATACTTTTCTTCATACTTTTTATTTGATGAATTTCTTGTAATAAAAACTGTATCTTTTGAATAATTAAAATCAACTGTATAGGATTCGTTAACACCAAGTTTTTTAACAAACTTTAGTGTATCACCAGAATACTCAAAATCCGTTTTCTCGTAAAGAGATCCTTTTCTTTTTTTTGTTATTTGAGTAAACCTATCGTCGTTATTATATTTAAATTCAATTATATCATCTCCTGTTGTGATTTTTACAGGAAGATTTGCTGTAGTAGTATTACCGCCACCCCCATTGTTACCACCACCGTTGTTACCACCACCGTTGTTACCACCACCGTTGTTTCCTCCTCCATTATTACCACCCCCGTTGTTACCACCACCGCTTGGTGCAACATTATCATCTCCATAATTTGCGCAACTTTGCAGATTCATAAGACTGCATGCTATAAAAGCAACAAGTAAAAGTTTTTTCATTGGTTATAAATTTAAAATTATGATAAAATTAACTTTTTTTAAAAAGTACGCAAACTAAGTTCATGTTAATTTATTAATCCGCTATCAAATAGATCAAAACAAAGCGGCACTTATACAAATTCAATCTTTTACAATTATATGCCATCAATTTTCATTAACTTTGCCTATTAGATTGAAAAAATTATGGAATCGGTTTTAGACACAAGCAAACCGGCTACTGGTAAACCTAAATGGTTACGTGTAAAATTACCAACCGGCAAAAAATATACAGAATTAAGGGGGTTAGTAGATAAATACAAGCTTCACACTATTTGTACATCGGGAAGCTGCCCTAATATGGGTGAATGCTGGGGCGAAGGTACTGCTACTTTTATGATTTTAGGAAACATCTGTACGCGTTCTTGCGGATTTTGCGGTGTAAAAACCGGTCGTCCTGAAACGGTAGATTGGGATGAGCCTGAAAAAGTTGCCCGTTCTATAAAGTTAATGAATATTAAACACGCGGTTTTAACTTCTGTTGATCGTGATGATTTAAAAGACGGTGGTTCAATTATTTGGGCTGAAACTATTAAAGCAGTTCGCAGAATGAGTCCGGGAACTACAATGGAAACATTAATTCCTGATTTTCAAGGTATCGAAAGAAATATCGACCGTATTTTAGAAGTTGCTCCCGAAGTGATTTCGCACAATATGGAAACCGTTCGCAGATTAACCCGCGAAGTGCGTATTCAGGCAAAATATGATCGTAGTTTGGAAGTTTTACGTTACTTAAAAGCAAACGGAGCTAAAAGAACTAAATCAGGCATTATGCTTGGTTTGGGCGAAACCGAAGAAGAAGTTATACAAACCATGCACGATTTACGAAATGTTGGTTTAGATGTTTTAACAATTGGGCAGTACTTGCAGCCAAGTAAAAAGCATTTGCCTGTAAAGGAGTTCATTACGCCAGATCAATTCAAAAAATACGAAGAAATAGGTTTAAATCTTGGTTTCCGCCATGTAGAAAGTGGTGCCTTGGTTAGATCTTCTTACAAAGCACAAAAACATATTTTATAGTCGAAAGTCTTCAAGTCGAAAGTCAAACGTCAGTTCGAGCGTAGTCGAGAACTTTTAATAATTTAGAAACACTTATATAATGAAAACAAAACACATCTTAATTATTTTAGCAATTGGCTTTTTTATAATTTTAATTGGAGCTGTTTTAAAGATTATCCACATGGAAATTGGACCTTTAAATGGAAATAGTATGTTAACAATGGGTATGTTTGTTGAAGTTATTGGTGGAATTTTACTTATATATAAATTGATTACCGCTAAAAAGTCAAATGATTTTTTAAACTCCTAATACAACAGGAAATTTGAAACCTGAACAAAAAATAAAAATCGCTATTAACGGATTTGGTCGCATTGGTCGAAACCTTTTCCGTTTACTGATTCATCATCCGCAGATAGAGGTTGTTGCCATTAACGATTTAGCCGATACCGCAACAATGGCGCATTTGTTAAAGTACGACAGTGTGCATGGAAAATTATCGGAAACTATTTCGCATGACCAAGATCATATAATTGTAAATGAAACCAAAATTACGTTTCTGCACGAAAAAGACATTACAAAATTAAATTGGAAACCTTTTGATCTTGATTTTGTCATTGAAGCTACCGGAAAACATAAGACAGCAGATTTATTGCAGCATCATATAAAAAACGGAGCAAAACGAGTAATTCTTTCGGTTCCGCCCGACGATAACGAAATAAAAACAGTTGTTTTAGGTGTAAACGAACATATTTTAGACGGATCTGAATTAATTGTGTCTAACGCCAGTTGTACAACCAACAACGCTGCTCCTATGATCCAAGTTATTAAAGATTTATGTGGATTAGACAAGGCGTTTATTACCACTGTACATTCTTACACCACCGATCAAAGTTTACACGATCAGCCACATAAAGATTTACGCAGGGCACGTGGCGCAGCACAATCGATCATTCCAACAACAACAGGCGCAGCGAAAGCATTGACTAAAATTTTCCCAGAATTTGAAGGAAAAATTGGCGGAGGTGGTATTCGCGTACCTGTTCCCGATGGATCTTTAACCGATATTACCTGTTATGTTAACCGAGATGTAACCGAAAAAGAAATCAATCAGGCCTTCAAAAAAGCCTCAGAAAATGGTTTGAAAGGAATTATTGAATATACCGAAGATCCTATTGTTTCTGTTGATGTTATTGGAAATACACATTCTTGTTTGTTTGATGCCCAACTGACTGTAGTTTTGGGTAGAATGGTAAAAGTTGTGGGTTGGTATGATAACGAAATTGGATATTCTTCTCGATTGATTGATTTGATTCAGTTTATACAAAATAATAAACAGAATTGATATATTTGCCAAAATTTATAACATATACTCCATGAAAACATTAGACAAATTAATGGCACGCAGCGGCAATCAGTGCGAATTATGTGCAGCAACAGAGAATTTATCAATTTACGATGTTCCGCCAACAGCAAGTAATTTATCAGATCGAGAAATTTTAGCTTGCGAAACTTGTTTAAATCAAATTGAAAAGAAAGAAGAATTAAATGCAGGTCACTGGCAATCTTTGTCAACTTCTATGTGGAACGAAAATCTTCCGGTACAAGTTGTAAGCTGGCGAATGCTTAACCGTTTTAGAAACGAAAGTTGGGCTGCCGATTTGCTTGATATGATGTATTTAGATGATGAAACATTAGATTGGGCTAAACAAACCGGAGATCACGAAGGCGATGGTAGTATTGATTTACATAAAGATTGCAACGGTAATATTTTAATTGGTGGCGATACCGTAACATTAATTAAAGATTTAGATGTAAAAGGATCTACTTTAAACGCAAAAATTGGTACTGCGGTAAGAAATATTCGTTTGGTTCATGATAATACCGAGCAAATAGAAGGAAAAATTGATGGTCAGCAGATTGTAATTCTTACGAAATATGTAAAAAAGCAGAATTAAACTCGCTTCAAATTTAATATTTAAAGGCTCTACTGTTAAAGTAGCGCCTTTTTTATTTCTTAACATTTTTTGGCACGCACTTTGAAAATCACCTTATAACAACAATTATCAATTCTTTAAAACCAATTTGTTATGAAAACGTTATTCACTTTAGCACTTTTAGCCCTAACAACAATTGCAAGTGCGCAGCCAGGACACCATAAAGGTATCCAAAAACATAAAAAACAGCACAAAAAACATTACGCGCACAAACATCATAGAGATAACGACCGCAATTACCGCCACAACCAAAGAAGAGTTGTTAGATATGATGACCGCAGAGATTACCATTATCATGTAGATCGTGAAATGAGCCGATACGATTTTTTAAGATTATCGCGTGCACAAAGATCTCAATTACAGGTTTCGTTAAACTTTATGGTAAACAACAACTATGGTCCGCGTGATTACGAACGCAGGTTACGCAGAGATTTGGGAACCATTTTAACCCGCGATCAGTTTGGAATGTGGGAACGCAGAGCCTACACTGGCGGTGGAAATACGTTTGTATTTAATTTCAACAGATAATTTCAATAAATCTAATCCAATAAATGAGAAAACCTCCGAATTGATTATTCAAAACGGAGGTTTTTCTGTATAAATAAATATAAAATTATCTTGTAAACAATAATTCGCGGTATTTAGTCAACGTCCATAATTCATTATCAACCATTAACTCTAATTTATCTGCGTGGTAACGAATTTCGTCGAAATATGGTTTTACGTTATCGCAATAAGCATGCGCCATTTTTTCAACCGATTCTAAAGCATTTGCTTCTTTACGAGCATCCATCATAGCGTGTAATTTCGCATTAAGCTCATTCACATGCATTGACGTTTTCTTTAAAATTAAGATTTGCTCTGTAGCATATTCTTCATAATCTTTACCAAAAATTTCTTTTAAACCTTTAACATTTTCAATTAACAAGTTTTGGTATTTAAAAGCGGTAGGTATAATATGGTTACGAACAATATCACCTAAAACACGACCTTCAATCTGAATTTTCTTAATATAATCTTCCAATTCAATTTCGTAACGCGATTCTACTTCGATATGATTCATTACGTTTAATTCGCCAAATAAATCGAAAGCTTTTTTAGAAACTTTTGCTTTTAATGCAGCCGGAGTTGTTTTATGGTTTGACAATCCACGGCGCGCCGCTTCTTCTTCCCATTCTTTACTGTATCCGTCGCCTTCAAACAAAATATCTTTGGTTTCTTTGATATATTCACGCAATACGTTGAAAATCGCTTCGTCTTTTTTCAATCCGTCTTTTTCAACCAATGCTTCTACTTCTTTTTTAAAATCGATCAACTGTTTTGCAACGATCGAGTTTAAAGTAGTCATTGATGTAGCACAGTTAGCTGTAGATCCAACGGCACGAAATTCGAATTTATTTCCTGTAAACGCAAATGGCGATGTACGGTTACGATCGGTATTATCTAACAAAACGTCTGGAATTTTACCAACTACGTTTAATTTTAAATCGGTTTTTTCTTCAGGCGATAATTTTCCTGTTGATACACCTTCTAATTCTTCTAATACTTTGGTTAATTGCTGACCAATAAATATTGATATAATTGCAGGCGGTGCTTCGTTTGCTCCTAAACGGTGGTCGTTTGATGCCGATGCAATAGAGGCGCGCAATAATTCTTCGTAGTTTGAAACCGCTTTAATGGTATTGATAAAGAAGGTTAAAAACTGTAAGTTGCTGTTTGGTGTTTTGCCTGGTGCTAATAAATTGATACCAGTATCAGTAGCTAACGACCAGTTGTTGTGTTTACCCGAACCGTTTACGCCTTTGAATGGCTTTTCGTGGAATAACACTTTAAAGTGGTGACGCTCGCCAACTTTTTGCATCACATCCATTAATAAGGAGTTGTGATCTACCGCTAAATTAGTCTCTTCGAAAATTGGAGCTAATTCAAATTGATTTGGAGCAACTTCGTTATGACGTGTTTTTACCGGAATTCCCAATAACATACATTCGTTTTCTAAATCGCGCATGTAGTTTAAAACTCTTGTTGGGATCGATCCAAAATAATGATCTTCTAATTGTTGTCCTTTAGCCGAAACGTGACCTAATAATGTTCTACCCGTTTGTAAAATATCAGGGCGAGATGCTGCCAATGCATCATCAATTAAGAAATATTCTTGTTCCCAACCTAAAGTCGGAGTTACTTTTTTAACGTTTTTATCGAAGAATCTAGCAACTTCTGTAGCAGCATCATCAATTGCAGACAATGCTCTTAATAAAGGCGCTTTATTATCTAATGCTTCACCTGTGTACGATACAAATACGGTTGGAATACATAATGTTGTTCCAAAAATAAATGCTGGTGATGTAGGATCCCAAGCAGTATAACCACGAGCTTCGAATGTGTTTCTGATTCCTCCGTTTGGAAAAGAAGATGCATCTGGTTCTTGTTGAACCAATAATGACCCACTAAATTTTTCTACAGGATCTGAACCATCAAAAGAAGTTTCAAAAAAGGCATCATGTTTCTCTGCAGTAGTTCCTGTTAAAGGCTGAAACCAGTGTGTATAATGTGTTACACCTTTGCTCATTGCCCATTCTTTCATACCTAAAGCTATATAGTCTGCCATTCTACGATCAATTTTTACACCTTGATCTATTGCAGAACGAACTGCTTTGTAAGCTTCTGGAGTTAAATGCTGGCGCATTGATTTATCATTAAATACATTGCTACCGAATATTTCTGATTTTTTACCAATTTCAGAAACCGCTACCGGCGGACGGTTACTTGCTGCTTTTAAAGCTTCGAAACGAAAAGTTGCCATAATTTTTTGTATTGTGTAGTTATACCATGCAAAAATAAATAAAAAATTCAATAAAAATAAAAACACCCCCTAAATTTTAGGGGGTGTTTAAAAAAAACATTTAATTATTTTTTTAAAGTCATTGTTTTAATAGGGGCATTCTCTAAACCTAATGCTGATATGGTAGCATTGTAATCGCTAAAATTCATTTTTTGTTGGAAACCACCTGGTACTACAACAACTCTGAATGTTTGGCGGTAAACAAACTCATTATATTCTGCACTTGACAATTCTGCTACAGGAAAATTAGCCGAAAAATATACTTTTACATCGTAACGTGTAAAATCATAATCATATTTTACAAGATCATTTCCTCCTAAATTATATGAAACTGGAACCAATGTCCAAGAATTCCCTTGCCATCTGTAAAGTAACACATTATCACTGTTATAAATTGGTTTTGTAAAATTCCAAGTTGCAGAATAAGTATAAGCATCTTCTTGTGTGCTTAAAGTTTCGTTTGGTAATTCAAAAACTTGTGAATATCCTTCGTTATAGTTCTCATCGTAATATTCTTCAATAGTACAGCTTTGTAAAGCTGTTAAACTTATGAATGCTGTTAAAAGTAGTGCTATTTTTTTCATGATGTATTGTTGTTATGTGTTAAATAATCTTTTATATTAATCTTCATTTCATTAATCGTGCCAAAAAAATATCTTTCTAAATATTTTTGTAATTTTGTTTGAAACTTTGGTAAAATTATGAAAAATATTTTCTTTAAAGGTCAGGTATTATGGAGTATGATTGATGCAAACCGACATTTACGTCATTCTGCTTACAGTGATTTATGTACACAAGCTCGTAATAATTTAATGATTCATATAGGTTTATCGGTAAATGAATGTGCCAAATATGGCATTGCTCCTATTCTTTTTAGGGAAGAAACTATTTTTCACAGAGAAATTAAAATGGATGAAAAAATTTCTGTAGCTGTTGAAATGACGAAACACACCATTACCAACAATCGTTTTTCGATCACTCATTTTGTTTATAAAGCCGATGGTACCAAAAGTGCAACGGTTAACGTAGATGGCGCTTGGTTTGACCTAAAAACAAGAAAGCTGACCATCTTGCCTGAAAACATTGTTAAGCTGATTAGCCAAATTCCTAAAAATGAAAATTATATTGAGGAATAAAAAATCGAACGTTACGTTCGATTTTTTATTCTTTATTCAGCTAAATTTTTTACAAAAACTTCTATTACTTCATCTTCTGTCCCATCGCCATTAACATCGATCATTCGTTTTAATTTCAACTGATCTGCAGATTTCTCAACGATTTCTCCACCTTGAAAAAAGTTAGATCCGTGAAACTTTAATTCATTGTTAATGACGGTATACGAACCATAAAACTTTTGCAACGGACATGGTGGTGCAGGTGTAGTTTTTGCTTCTACATCGTTTTCTACATAGTCAACAATTTCAAATGAATTAAATTCGTTTAACTGCAAATAATCTCTTCCACAGTTCGAATTTTCCTGATACGGTGTGCTTTCGCCATTAATGATTACTACTTGCGGATACCATTTTCCAACCAAAACATCAACCTGATTGTCGTCATCATTACACCCAACAAATGCCAATACCAAAAATAAAGTAACAATAATTTTTTTCATATATCTCTAAATTGAAACTCCTAAATAATTACTTGGAGTA
Source organism: Paenimyroides viscosum (assembly GCF_003858535.1). Lineage (GTDB taxonomy): Bacteria > Bacteroidota > Bacteroidia > Flavobacteriales > Flavobacteriaceae > Flavobacterium > Flavobacterium viscosum. The sequence goes on along the minus strand of NZ_RQTJ01000014.1, from coordinate 59,653 downwards.
ATTTGCTTTAATTCATTTTTAACCTCAACCGAAACATTTAATGTATCAATAAAAGCATGAATTGATTTTTGATTGATTACATCGTTGGTACGTGTTAAATCTTTCAAAGCTTCGTAAGGATTTGGGTAAGCTTCGCGACGTAAAATGGTTTGAATTGCTTCTGCAACAACCGCCCAGTTGTTTTCTAAATCGCTTGCAAACTTGGTTTCATTCAACAATAATTTGTTCAAACCTTTTAAAGTTGCTTCAAATGCAATAACGGTATGCCCAAATGGTACACCGATGTTTCTTAAAACCGTACTATCAGTTAAATCGCGCTGTAAACGAGAAATAGGTAATTTTGCCGATAAATGTTCTAAAATTGCATTGGCAATACCTAAGTTTCCTTCAGAATTTTCAAAATCGATCGGGTTAACTTTATGTGGCATTGCAGATGATCCAACTTCGCCAGCCTTTATTTTCTGTTTGAAATATTCCATTGAAACATACGTCCAAACATCGCGGTCTAAATCAATAATTATATTGTTAATGCGCTTTAAAGCATCACAAAAAGCGGCAAAATGATCGTAATGTTCAATTTGTGTTGTAGGGAATGAATGTTTCAAGCCCAGAACTCCTTCAACAAAATTTTTACCAAAAACTCTCCAATCATTTTGTGGATACGCAACTTTATGTGCATTGAAATTTCCTGTTGCGCCACCAAATTTAGCTGCAAACGGAATGTTGTTCAACAAACGCAACTGCTCTTCTAAACGAACAACAAAAACCAGAATTTCTTTTCCTAAACGCGTTGGCGATGCAGGTTGCCCGTGCGTACGCGCCAGCATTGGAATATCTTTCCATTCAACACTTAACTCTTTTAACTTGTTAACCAATTGGATAAAAGTTGGCATGTACACCTTTTCAAAAGCGTGCTTTGTTGATAAAGGTATCGCGGTATTGTTGATGTCTTGAGAGGTTAAACCAAAATGAATAAACTCTTTATATTCTTGTAAACCTAATTGATCGAATTTATGCTTTATAAAATATTCAACAGCCTTAACATCGTGATTGGTTGTTTTTTCGGTGTTTTTGATCCAAAGCGCATCTTCTGTAGAAAAATTGTTATAAATTTTTCGCAATTCAGAAAACAAATCTTTAGATACGTTTGCAACCTGTGGCAATGGCAATTCGCACAAAGCAATAAAATATTCAATTTCTACTAAAACGCGATATTTTATAAGGGCTTCTTCCGAAAAATAATCTGCTAATGGAGCTGTTTTTGATCTATATCTACCATCGATAGGTGAAATAGCATTTAATTCTGTTAACATAAATAGTTGCAATATTTTTAAGGTAACAAATATACTGAGGTTTTACAGTTTAAAAAAACTTATTTTATTTTGAAGGCATAAAAAAAGAAGCATTTCTGCTTCTTTTCTTCTTTATGATCTACTCCATTCCAAAATAGAGTTTCTATTCATTTTTACATAATCTTCGTTTCCTGCTTTTTCTGAAGCTTCTAACGATTTTTTAGCTGTTTCTACCGCACCTTTTTTATCACCGTTTGCCGCCTGAATTAAAGACTTTTGACGCAACATATAAAAAGGAGCTTCGCCGTTTTGCATATCAATTGATTTATTTACATAATCTAAAGCCTTTTTAACATCGGTTTTTGTAGTAAACAAATAAACACCCGCAGCATAATAATCTGCAGCTTTAGAGTTTTCGTTAATGTTAGAATTAATGCTTTCCATTGCTATTTTGTGCGTTGGTACTTTAAACGGAATGTGCACTATTGTTTTTTCCCATGAAATATCAATTGTTCCTTGCTCGTTGTTTTGTGGTGTAACATCAATTGTAAAATACTCCACATCTTTAGTTAATGTTTCAGGTTTTACAGATGTTTTTACAACCACATCGCTATCGTTCCATTTTTGAGGCAATCCCCAATTATCGGTAGTTTTGTAAATAATTACATCCCAAGATTCTGCTTTTGGCAAAGTGAATAATGAATATTTACCTGCTGGTAATTTTTCACCGTTTATTTCGATATCTGTATCAATTTCAATAACAGTATTTTGATTTGCACCTGTTCTCCACATTTTTCCGTAAGGAACTAAATCTCCAAAAACCAAACGACCTTTTTTAGCCGGACGGAAATAATCTACACTAACATTTGTTAAACCAACCGCTTGTTCCACTTCAGCTTTTAAACTAGCCTGTGGTGTTTTAATTTGTGCATTTACTTGCATTGCTACAAATAATGTAGCTGCTAATAATAACTTTTTCATTTTTAATTATTTTGAATAGTTTGTAATTCCTTTTTTTAACCAATTTTCATATTCTGAAACTTCTGGTGTGTAACCAACCGGCGTATTTAACGAATTTCCATCGTTATCTAAAACAATATAATAAGGTTGCGCATTTGCCTGATATTTTTCAATTTGAAAATCACTCCACTTATTACCTACCGATTTTATTTTCTTGCCTGTTGTTTTAGAAATGTATTGTTCAGCTTCTGGCAATTCCTTCTTCTCATCAACGTATAAAGATATTAAAACTACATCGTTGTTTAAAATATTTAACACATTGGTTTCAGACCAAACATGTTCTTCCATTTTTCGACAGTTAACGCATGCATGTCCTGTAAAATCTAACAAAACTGGTTTGTTGATCTCTTTTGCGTAAGCCATACCTTTATCATAATCTGTAAAAGTGATGATTCCTTGCGGACCTTCTTTTGCACCGTCTGGAATTTCACTTAAAGATGATGTTCCTCCTTTAGAATTTCCTACACCATACGGACTTTCAGCATACGTCATTGGTGGTGGGAAACCTGAAATTAATTTTAACGGTGCTCCCCATAATCCCGGAACTAAATAAATGGTAAAAGTTGATACCAGCAATGCCATGAATAGTCTGCCTACCGATATTTTATCGATTTTAGAATCGTGTGGCAACTGAATTTTTCCAAATAAATAAATTGCCCATGCTCCAAAAATAGCGATCCATATTGCCAAGAATACTTCGCGTTCTATCCAATGTGCTTGCAAAACCAAATCGGCATTCGATAAAAATTTGAAAGCCAAGGCTAATTCTAAAAATCCTAATGAAACTTTTACAGTGTTCATCCATCCACCAGAACGCGGCATAGAATTTAACCAGCCCGGGAACATTGCGAACAACATAAATGGTAATGCCAATGCTAATGAAAAACCTAACATACCAATTAACGGAGCTGTTCCACCTTTAGAAGCCGCTTCTACCAAGAGCGTTCCAACAATTGGTCCGGTACATGAAAAGGATACAATTGCCAACGCCAATGCCATAAAAAAGATGCCAATCATACCTCCTCTATCAGCTTGTTTATCAACTTTATTTGCCCATGAATTAGGCAACATAATTTCGAACGCTCCTAAAAATGATGATGCAAATATCACTAACAATGCAAAGAAAACAACATTAAACCAAACGTTTGTAGACAGTGCATTCAACGCATCGGCCCCAAAAACTTTGGTTACGATTAATCCTAGCAGTACATATATAATAATGATTGATAAACCGTAAATAATTGCGTTTTTAATTCCTTTAGCACGGGATTTACTTTGCTTGGTAAAGAAACTTACCGTCATTGGAATCATTGGAAAAACACACGGAGTTAACAATGCAGCAAAGCCCGAGAAAAATGCAATAATGAAGATTGACCATAAACCTTTTTGTTCTGATTTATCAACTTTTACGTCTTCTGTTATGGGTTTGGTTTTAGCTAACGTATCGTTTGATGTTGTTGATGCAGCTGCAAAATCTTCAAAATTTAATACTTCCTTTGATGAAACCGTTGCTAAATCAAACACAAAATATTTAGTTTGATTAATACACATATCAATACAAGCCTGATAAAAAACTTCTAACTGAATTGTTTTAACTTCAGGATTTGTAATTTTTATGTTGTGTGTAAAATGTGCTTCTTTTGCAAAATAATATTCGTCTACTTCAAATACATCATTGAATTTTTTAGTGTACTCGCTTTCTTTTGCTTTACCTTGTGGCTCGTAATTACCTTGGGCATTGTTATAAAGAAATTCTAAAGGAAGCGGACCGCCTTCTGGTGTAAACTGCGAATACATGTGCCATTCGCCTTCAATTGCCGCATCTAATTTAATTTGATATTCTGTATCTGAAATTTTTTCGATACTTGTTTTCCATTTTACAGGATCTTGCACCTGCGAAAACCCCAAACTGGTTACAAATAAAACCAGTGCCGTGAGTAAATTTCTCATTTTTCTAAACTTATTTTATAATTTTTTTGATTGGCATTTGTTATTTTAAATCGATCGTCGGCACGTAAACCAACAATCCAGATTATTTTTCCGTCGCCATTTTCTAAAATCCAAGTATTCTCTTTTTGAATTTTAGATAGTTTTTCATCTTTAAAAAACTTTGACACTTTTTTCATTCCGCCCATTCCAAAAGGTCGAAAAACATCACCTGTTTTTTTTCGTCTTAAAACCAACGGCCATTGTAAAAGGTTCGAATTTACAAAAATAGTAGATAAGTTTGCGTTAAATTCCTCTTTTTCAACTTCTAATATATTCATAAAAAAAGGCAAGTTTAAAACATCTTCTTTGCTATTTATGGAATATATATCATTACTTGTTGACTTTTCTTTAAAAACAATCAATTTATTTCTATCTTTTAAAATTGTGAACTGATTGTTTTTTAACATTTTACCAGCTTCAGACGAACATATCTTTTCAATTTCATTAAGAGAATCAAAACCGTATCTCTTTAAAACATGTAGTAAATAGTATTTATTACTGTTGAAATTCTGCGCTTTATCTAAATCTATTTCCAGTTGATCTTCGTTCATCTTTACACATTCTTTCTCAAAAAAAACAACTGCATCGTTTGCTAAAAGTTGTGTTTGTTTTAAATGATGAAGTGTATTTTGAAACGATTTTAAAAATTCTGTATTTTCTTCTTTTAAGACCGGAAGCACCAAATGGCGCATTTTATTTCGCAAATATTTTGTTGTAGCGTTTGATTGATCTTCCCTCCACTCTACTCCATTTTCAGTAGCATAATTCAGAATTTTATTCCTAGAAAAATTCAACAGCGGTCGAATAATATTTTCGTTTCTTTCAGGAATTCCAACCAAACCATCAATTCCGGTTCCGCGTGTAAAATTGATCAAAAATGTTTCCGCCTGATCGTCTAAATTATGCGCTGTTGCAATGAACTGATAATTATGATCGATACAAATTTGTTTAAACCAATTGTACCTTAATTCACGCGCTGCAATTTGAATAGAAATTTTTCTGCGTTCAACAATCTGCATCGTATCAAATCGTTCAACAAAATAAGGAATGTTATTTTTTTTGCAAAAATTAGCGACCAATTCTTCATCTAAATCACTTTCTTTATCGCGTAACTGAAAATTACAATGAGTAACAGCAAAATCTAATTTTAAAAAATGACACAAATGCAACAACACCATACTATCCACTCCGCCGCTTATAGCCAATAAGGTTTTTCCATTCAATAATTCCGGAAAATTTTGGGCGATATATTGTTTAAATTGATCTAACATTGTTCTAAAACCTTTTGCATTGCTTGTGCTTTCAACAAACATTCGTTGTATTCGTCGGTAGCGTTTGCGTTTATTGTAATAGCACTACCCACACTGAACGATGCGTAATTTTCTTCTTGATTATATAAAATTGTGCGGATAACTACGTTAAAATCGAAATCGTTATTGGGTGTAAAATAACCAATAGCACCGCTGTACAGACCGCGTTTTGATTTTTCGACTTCTTCGATAATTTTCATTGCCGATAATTTTGGTGCGCCAGTCATGCTTCCCATTGGAAAGGTTGATTTAATTATATCGACTGGATTTTGATCTGCCGAAACTTCTGAAACAACCGTAGAAATCATTTGATGAACCTGTTTAAAAGTATAAATTCCAAACAATTCTTCGACTTGAACAGAAGCTTTTGTTGCAGTTTTTGATAGATCGTTTCGAACCAAATCAACAATCATCACGTTTTCGGACTGTTCTTTTTTATTTAAAGCTAAATTTTCTTTTAAAAGCAAATCTTCTTCGGCAGTAGCTCCACGTTTTGCTGTACCTTTAATGGGTTGCGAAATTATTTTTAAACCGTCTTTCTTTATATATCTTTCCGGTGACGCACTTAGTACAAAATGCTTATTGAACTTTGCAAAACAGGCAAAAGGCGGTTGCGAAATTTCGTTAAGTTTCCAAAATAAATCATTTGAATTCAATTGAACATTTTCTGCAAAAAACTCCATGCAATAGTTTGCTTCGTAAATATCGCCCCGTTGAATGTGATTGATTACTTTTTGAAATCCGTTTTCGTATTCATTAAACGTTAATTTACTTTGTACTTTAATTTTTTGTTGCTGATCTGCTTGTTTTATTTCGGTTGAAATTATCTGCTGAAAATCATCATCCATTTCATCATCACATATTCCCAAATATTCAAATCGAACCAAATCATCTTCGAAAAAAATGAGTTTCTTTGGCTGAAAAAATAATAAATCGGGAAAGTTCAATCCGTCAGAATTATTTGATTCCAACCGTTCCACATCGTTTTTTAAATCGTACGTTAAATAACCAAAAAGCCAATCATTAGTATTGTTTTGATATTCTTTTAACTGATCGAATGCATTAAAATAATCGGTCTGTAGTAGCGTAAAAGCGTCAAAAGCCAAAACAGCTTGGTGTGAACTGTATTTGGCTTTATAATTATTGGATTCTAAAAAAACAACTTCGCGAAACTGTTGTGCCCACTGAAGCATTTGTCTTTTAAAACCTGGAATATTTTCTATTTGATACGTTTTTGAAAACCGTTGCATTAACTTTTTAAAATTCTGTTTAGTTTAGTATCAATTTCCTGTAAGAAATCTTTATTTGTAATTTGCTGTGTTTCTTTATTGAAGTTTTCTGAGAAAGATGCAAAAGCATAGCTTTCATACACTTCGCACCCAAAACGTTCAATCATTTTCTGTAAACTTTCGTTCGCACCTAATCCACCACGTTTTCCGTTTGATGTACTTAAAATAAAGATCTTTTTTCCTTGCAAAAAACTTTTATCGGCACGTGACAACCAATCTATAATATTTTTAAAAAACGCCGATAAATTTCCGTTGTGTTCGTTTGTGGTTATGAAAATATGCTCAAAAGTATCGATTTGATCCTTTAAAGAAATAATGTCGTGTGGCGATTTAATTTCGCGTTCTAAATCTTCACTAAATAAAGGAATATCTAATGTTTTAAGATCAACAAACGTGTGCGTTACATTCAGTTCTTTTAAAACCGCTTTGGTTAACTGTTCGTTGATTGATTTTGATGAGTTACTGCCTACAAATACTAACATATATTATTTTAAAACGATTAATACTTAATTTCTACGTTTAATTGTCTGTTTTCTTTAACTGCGTTTTTGTCCATTATTGATCCAACGGTTACACCAAAAGCGACGCCAACAGGTAAACCTATAGCAAACAAACCAAAGTTTCCTAACAAGGTTCCGGCTAAAATACCTATTGGTATACCAAAAACGGTCATTCCAAGAGCTAACCAAAGCGTTCTGTAATAATTTTTAGGAACTAACTTTAAGTCTTTTTCGATCAGTCTTAAAATTGCAGTTTGCTTTTTCTTTATTACCTTTCTTAAATCGTTAGTAGTTAAAGAATTAGACGTATTGATTTCTTCAACTTCTTTATTGATTGTTTCTGCAATAGTATCAGGTAATGCTCTTTTTCTTAATTCGCTTAAAAGAACTTCAAACTGATTGTAAAGCTGATTTAATCTAATATCGCTTGCTAAATTTTTTACACCTCTTAATTTAATTATTGTCATAATTCAGATTAATCTTCTTCTTCAACAATTTCGTGGTTGCTTGAATAGTTTCGCCAACGTTCGATACATTGAACCATATCGGCAGGTACATCTGTATTAAAACGCATGAATTCTTTTTTAACAGGATGCATAAAACCTAATGTCTTCGCATGTAAAGCTTGTCGGGGTAACGTTTTAAAAGTGTTATCTACAAACTGTTTGTATTTTGTAAAAGTGGTTCCTTTTAGAATTCGGTTTCCACCATAACGTTCGTCATTAAATAAGGTATGCCCAATTGCTTTCATGTGTACGCGAATTTGGTGTGTTCTACCGGTTTCTAATTTACATGAAACCAAAGTTACATATCCTAAACGTTCAATCACCTTATAATGTGTAACTGCATATTTCGCTCCGGTTGAATCATCGGGAAACGATGCCATCTGCATACGATCTACCTTATGGCGACCAATGTAACTTTCAATAGTCCCTTCATCGTCCTGGACATTTCCCCAAACCAAGGCAACATATTCACGCTCGGTAGTTTTTTCGGCAAACTGTTTTTGCAGTTCGCTCATTGTCCAATCGGTTTTAGCAATAACAAGTAAACCTGTGGTATCTTTGTCGATTCTGTGCACCAAACCAGGACGTTCTGAGCTGTTTAAAGGTAAATTTTCAAAATGATACGCCAATGCGTTTACCAAAGTTCCAGTATAATTTCCGTGCCCCGGATGTACCACCAAACCTGCAGGTTTATTAATCACCAGTAAATCATCGTCTTCGTAAACAATATCCAACGGAATATCTTCTGGAATAATAATGTTTTCAAACGGAGGTTGTTCCATTAAAACGCGTACTACATCGTTTGCTTTTACTTTATGATTTGATTTTACAGGAACGTCGTTTACAAAAATATTTCCATTATCGGCTGCTTTCTGAATTTTGTTTCGGGTTGCGTTTTCAACCAAATTCATCAAGAATTTATCAACACGCAACGGCGATTGACCTTTACCAGCTTCAAAACGGTGGTGTTCGTATAATTCGTCTTCTAATATTGTGTTATCGTCTATCATCCATTAAAAAATTGAATCGATTGCTGGTGCGATGTCTTCATACATTTCACCTAACGAATCGGTTTCTGGCTTGTATCCTAACATACCATCGCCTACAATTAAATCGATTTTTGAGTTTTTGAGTACTTTATCACCCATTCTTAAAATTCTGCCGTCTTGTTCTATTCTTAAAACAACATCTTTGGCAAAATCTGGTTCGTATTTCACTTCTCCTTTTACCAAGCTTAAAGATTCTAAAATAGCGGTTGAATGACGCAAAGTTCTTCCTTCTAAGTTAGGCAAACGAATAGATGAGTATCCTTTGGCATTTATTTTTACATAAATTTTACGTCCTAGTTTAACAGCATCATTGGCTTTAGGTTCTTGTTCTGATATTGTTAGAGGTGGGTATTTTGGATTAAAATCAATAGTATCAATAATAATAATTTCGAAACCATTATCAGCAACAGCATCCATAGCCTTTTCAACCTTCATTTTAGTTAAATCGGGTACGGTTATTTCATTGCCGTGACGTGTATAGATATTTAAAAACTGTAAGCTTCCAAAAATAAGCAAACCAATAATTACAACCGCCCCTATTAACGAGAAAAAAAACTGTTTACTTTTTATGAATGATGTAAAACCCATAGAGTTATTTATTTTAGCAAAGTTATCAATTATGTAACGTGTATTTTTATAAATTTGTTTTAATGTAAAGTATTTACACCTTACAAAAATAAAATATAAAAATACATTATTAAATGAAAAATGTAGCAATTATTATGGGAGGATATTCTAGCGAGTATAAAATATCCTTAAAAAGCGGCGAAGTTGTTTATAATCATATAGATAGAACAAAATATAATTTATACAAAATACACATTTTAACAGAAGGTTGGTTTTATGTTGACGAACAAAACAATCGTTTTGTTGTGAATAAAAACGATTTTTCGGTAACAGTAAACAATGAAAAAATTACGTTTGATGTTGTTTTTAACGCTATTCACGGAACACCTGGCGAAGATGGATTGATACAAGCTTACCTTAAACTATTAAATATTCCGCAAACTTCGTGCGATTATTATCAATCGGCTTTAACATTCAACAAGCGTGATATGCTTTCTGTGTTGAAACCTTACGGAATTAAAACGGCTATTTCATATTACCTGAATCAAGGCGATGTTATTGCAGAAGATCAAATTATTCAGCGTGTTGGATTGCCTTGCTTTGTAAAGCCAAACAAATCGGGTTCTAGTTTTGGAATATCGATGGTAAAAGACAGTGAACAATTGTTACCTGCGATTGAAAAAGCGTATGCCGAAGACGATGAAATTATTATTGAAAGTTATTTAAAAGGAACTGAAGTTTCGGTTGGTGTTATAAAATATCAAAATGAAACCATTGTGTTGCCAATAACCGAAATTGTTACCGAAAACGACTTTTTTGATTACGAAGCGAAATACGAAGGAAAATCGAGCGAGATTACGCCTGCAAGAATATCAGAAGATGAAAAAGTAAAAGTAGAAGATGTTGCCAAGCGCATTTATACTATTTTAAAAATGGATGGTTTTTCACGATCGGAATTTATTTTGGTGAATGGTGAACCTTTTTTATTGGAAATGAATACCGTACCCGGTTTAACTACCGAAAGTATTTTACCTCAACAAGCGCGTGAAGCGGGTATTTCTTTAAACCAATTGTTTGACAACGCTATTGAATTAGCTTTAAACCGTACACATTTTTAATGAAAAAAGCAGTTTTTCCAGGTTCGTTTGATCCTATAACCAACGGACACGTAGATGTTATTACCCGCGCTTTGCCTTTGTTCGATGAAATTATCATTGCCATTGGTACCAATGCCGAGAAAAAATATATGTTTAGTTTAGAGGAGCGTAAACGTTTTATTGAAGAAACTTTTGCCAACGAACCTAAAGTGAAAGTTGATTTGTACCAAGGATTGACGATTGATTATTGCAAAGAACAAAAAGCCGATTTTTTATTGCGCGGTTTACGCAACCCTGCCGATTTTGAGTTTGAAAAAGCCATTGCACATGCCAACCGATTGGTTTCGGGTATTGAAACGGTTTTCTTGCTAACAGCTGTTGATACCTCGTTTATCAGCTCGAGTATTGTGCGCGATTTTATCCGTAATAATGGTGATTACAGTTTGTTGGTTCCAAAGGCGGTTAGGAAATAAATTATTAATCAAAAAACACATTTACAGACATGAAAAAAGATGTTTTCGAACATTTATCAACTGCTCAACTAATTAAAAGAAGAGATCTACTTAAAGGAGTATCAATTGGTTTAGGAATTGTAGCAATTACAGCTATTGGTATTTTACTGTATATTTTTATAACAAATGGGTTTGAAGATATGCCATCTACATCAACAATTCCAGCTTTTATGCTACCAGTATTCTTTTTACCGATGCTTGTTCATTTAGGTAAGTTAAACACTGAGATAAAAAGGAGAAATCAACAATAAACAAGATTTTATAAAAAACAAACAATAATATAGCAAATATTTTTGGTGCTGGTTTAATATATATCTAAAAATCTCTTATAAACAAAAAAGCGATGATTAAATCATCGCTTTTTTGTTATGTAGAAAAGAAATTATCCTAAAACTTCTTTTACTTTTTTACCGATTTCTGCCGGAGAATCAACAACGTGGATACCACATTCGCTCATGATGCGTTTTTTAGCTTCTGCTGTATCATCAGCACCACCAACAATTGCACCTGCGTGACCCATTGTACGTCCTTTAGGAGCTGTTTCACCTGCGATGAATCCGATAACTGGTTTTTTGTTTCCGTTTTCTTTAATCCAACGTGCAGCGTCTGCTTCTAATTGTCCACCAATTTCACCAATCATAATAATTGCTTCTGTTTCTGGATCGTTCATTAATAATTCAACTGCTTCTTTAGTTGTTGTTCCAATAATTGGATCTCCACCAATACCAATAGCTGTTGTAATACCTAAACCTTGTTTTACAACTTGGTCTGCAGCTTCGTACGTTAATGTTCCTGATTTAGAAACGATACCTACTGTTCCTTTTTTGAAAACGAAACCTGGCATAATACCAACTTTAGCTTCACCCGGAGTAATTACACCTGGACAGTTAGGACCAACCAAACGACAATTTCCTTTGTTTTTTACATAGTTGTATGCAGTAACCATTTCTGCAACTGGAATACCTTCTGTAATACAGATAATTACTTTAATACCTGCTTCTGCAGCTTCCATAATCGCATCGGCAGCAAATGCTGGCGGTACGAAAATAATAGATGTATCTGCACCTGCTTTTTCAACAGCATCTTTTACTGTATTAAATACAGGACGATCTAAATGCATAGTTCCGCCTTTACCTGGAGTAACACCACCTACAACGTTTGTACCATATTCAATCATTTGAGAGGCGTGGAATGTTCCTTCGCTTCCTGTAAATCCTTGAACTATTATCTTAGAATCTTTGTTTACTAATACACTCATGATTTTTTATAATTATCGTTTTTTGAAATATTTTACAAAAATAAGTTTTAATGAATAATATTAAAATTTTTTGCTTTAAATTTTTATTAATTTGATAGTTGACTCATTTGAACGCCCTTAAACAGTTTGCCTTCTTTTAATTCCCAAACGGTAAAAAAGGTAGCAAGAATCATTTCTTCCTCAGGATTTTCAAATGTTCTAACATAATAAGTGTATCGAATCATTACTTTATCGTCTTCACTTATTATATCGTGAATTTCGGCACGCAAGTTAAAATAAGAAAGCTTTAAATCTTTAGAAAGCGCTAAAAGATCGGCATGTTCTAAAAACAAATGTCCTTTAGAACTGTACCATTCTAGCTGAATATCTTCATGAAAAACCTCTAAACAATAGGTTTTGTTTAAAATACCCGCCGATTCATAAAACTTTTTAACTATTTCTAATGCACTTTCCATTATTACCTACTTTACTAAATTTTTAACTTTTGCAACGTGCTTGTAATATTCGCGGGCTTCTTCTGCCGGTGTACCAAAATACACCTTATTGCCTTTTAAACTTTTTGAAACTCCTGATTTTGCAGATATCACCGCACCTGCTTCAATAGTAATTCCACTGGTAGTTCCTGCTTGTCCCCATAAAGTTACGTTATCTTCTATAATTACACAACCTGCAATACCACATTGCGCTGCTATTAAGCACATTTCGCCAATTACGGTATCGTGCCCAACGTGTACCTGATTGTCAATTTTTGTTCCTTTTTTAATACGGGTTTCGCCAGTTACACCACGGTCTATCGTACACGAAGCGCCTAACGTTACATTGTCTTCTATAACAACAGAACCACAAGAAACCAAAGGGTCAAAAAAACCGGTTCGTTTCTTAAAATAAAAAGCATCGGCACCTAAAACGGTTCCTGCGTGAATAACTACGTTATCGCCAATTACCGTATAATCGTTCAATACAACATTTGCATGAATGATACAGTTTTTACCGATTTTTACATTATTACCTACAAAAACATTCGGTTGAATTATGGTTCCCTCGCCTATTTGAGCTGTAGCTGCTATTGCATTTGATGAAGCCTGAAACGGACGAAAATAAACCGACAATTTATTGAAATCGCGAAAAGGATCATCTGAAATCAGCAAAGCTTTTCCTTCAGGACACTCAACATCTTTATTAATTAAAATGATTGTTGCGTTTGAGTTTAATGCTTTATCGTAATATTTCGGGTGATCTACAAAAACGATTTCACCGGGTTGCACTACGTGGATTTCGTTCATTCCTAAAACAGGAAAATCGGGAGTTCCTACAAAGGTACACCCAATTATTTCTGCAATATTTTCTAAATGATACGTTTTAGGAAATCTCATTTATACTTACTCTTTAATACGTTCGATATAGCTTGCTGAAGCTGTATCAATTTTAATTTTATCGCCTTCGTTAATAAACAAAGGTACGTTAACTTGCGCACCAGTTTCTACTGTAGCAGGTTTTGTAGCATTTGTTGCTGTATTACCTTTTACACCTGGTTCTGTATACGTTACTTCTAAAACGATAGATGCAGGCATATCTACAGATAATGGAGATTCTGTTTCTGCATTAATTTGAACCATTACGTTTGTTCCTTCTTTTAATAATCCTGGAGCATCTAAGATATTTTTCTCTAAGGTAATTTGTTCAAATGTTTCGTTATTCATAAAATGGTAATCGTTTCCTTCGTTGTATAAATACTGAAAAGTATGTGTTTCTACACGAACTACATCGATTTTATGACCTGCAGAAAAAGTATTGTCTAATGTTTTACCAGAAGTTACACTTTTCATTTTTGTTCTTACAAACGCTGGTCCTTTACCAGGTTTAACATGTAGGAATTCTACAATTTTATAAATATCGTTGTTAAATTTAATACATAAACCGTTTCTAATGTCTGATGTACTTGCCATAAATATGCTTTATTTTTATTTATTAATAAATTCCGGTATAACCTTTCATGATACCACGGGTTGAATTACGTACAAACTGAATAATTTCGTCGCGTTCTGGAGTTGCTTCCATTTCGGTTTCTAAAATTTCTATTGCTTGTGAATTATTGTAATTCTTTTGATACAATACGCGGTAAATATTTTGTATCTCTTTTATTTTTTCCGAATCGATGCCTCTTCTTCTTAATCCAACAGAATTTATTCCTACATAAGAAATTGGTTCACGTGCAGCTTTAATATAAGGCGGAACATCTTTACGAACAAGTGTACCACCTGTTATAAATGAATGTGACCCTATAGTTACAAACTGATGCACCGCTACCATACCTGCTAAAACAACATGATCACCAACAGTTACATGCCCTGCTAATGTGCTTAAGTTTGAAAAGATACAATTATCGCCCACTATACAATCGTGTGCAATGTGGCTGTATGCTTGTATTAAACAATTTTTACCAATAGCTGTACGGTATCTGTCTTTTGTACCTCTGTTTATGGTAACACATTCTCTAATTGTAGTATTATCTCCTATTTCTGCAGTAGTTTCTTCGCCTTCGAATTTTAAGTCTTGAGGTTCAGCTGAAATAACTGCGCCAGGAAAAATACGACAATTTTTTCCTATTCGTGCTCCTTCCATGATGGTAACGTTTGACCCTATCCAAGTACCTTCGCCTATTTCAACGTTGTTATGAATGGTTGTAAAAGGTTCTATTACCACATTTTTAGCAATTTTTGCTCCTGGATGAACGTATGCTAATGGTTGATTCATTCTAACTAATTATTAATTACTATTTTGCTTTAACTATTTGCGCCATTAATTCTGCTTCGGTAACAATTTTACCATTGGCATAAGCAACAGCCTGCATGTGACAAATTCCTCTACGAATAGGACTTATCAAATCTAATTTAAAAATTAATGTATCGCCTGGTAAAACTTGTTGTTTAAAGCGTACATTATCAATTTTCATGAAATAGGTTAAGTAGTTTTCCGGATCAGGAACGGTACTTAGCGCTAATATACCACCTGTTTGCGCCATTGCTTCTATAATTAACACACCAGGCATTACAGGTGCGCCAGGGAAATGTCCTTGAAAAAACTCTTCGTTCATAGTTACATTTTTCATACCTACTACATGAGAATCAGACAATTCCATAATACGATCAACCAAAAGCATAGGAAATCTATGTGGCAAAACTGCCATAATTTTGTTGATATCCATTAAAGGCTCTTTTGTCAAATCGAAAACAGGAACTTGATTTCTACGTTCTGCTTTTATAATTTTCGACATTTTCTTAGCAAACTGTGTGTTTACAAAATGCCCTGGTTTGTTTGCGATAACCTTTCCACGAATACGAGTGCCAATTAAAGCTAAATCGCCAATAACATCTAATAACTTGTGTCTGGCAGCTTCGTTAGGATAATGTAACGTTAAATTATCTAAAATTCCGTTTGGTTTAACCGCGATATTATCTTTACCAAAAGCAACTTTTAAGTTCTGTAATGTTTCGTCTGATATTTCTTTATCAACATAAACAATTGCGTTATTTAAATCGCCGCCTTTAATTAAACCATGTGCCAATAAAGTTTCAATTTCATGTAAAAAACTAAATGTTCTTGCTTCTGAAATCTCTTCTTTAAAATCGTTCATGTTTTTCAACGTAGCATTTTGTGTACCTAAAACTTTAGTACCAAAATCTACCATTGTAGTAACCTGATATTCATCAGCAGGCATAACAATTATTTCGCTGCCTGTTCTTTCATCAACATAAGATATTACTTCTTTAACGATATATTCACTACGTTCTGCATCTTGTTCTATAATACCAGCTTCTTCTACAGCTTGAACAAAAAATTTAGATGAACCATCCATAATTGGTGGTTCTGAAGCATTTAGCTCAATAATAACATTATCTAAATCACACCCTACAAACGCAGCTAAAACATGTTCTGTAGTATGCAATTGAACGCCTTTATGTTCTAAATTTGTTCCACGTTCTGTAGAAACGACATAGTTAGCATCTGCTTCAATAACAGGACTTCCCGGTAAATCTACTCGCACAAAAGTAAAACCATTATTAACAGGGGCAGGTTTTATAGTCATAACAACTTGCTGACCTGTATGTAAACCTACTCCATTAATCGTTACTTCTTGAGCGATGGTTTTCTGTTTAACCATAATTATTTTTACTTAAATATATGTTATTTATTTTTTTTTAGTTGATCGATATCCTTTACAATATTTGGTAATTTTCTAAAATAGACATACGATTTTGAAAAATCGTTATAAGTCATTGCTGGTGAGCCTTGAATAATTTCACCATCTTTAACACTTTTACCTACACCGGACTGTGCTTGTATACGCACGTTATCGCCAATTACAATATGACCTACAATACCAACTTGCCCACCAATAACGCAGTTTTTACCAACTTTGGCAGATCCTGCAATTCCTGTTTGAGAAGCAATTACGGTATTTTCGCCCACTTCTACATTATGCGCAATTTGTATTTGATTATCTAATTTTACACCTTTTCTTATAATGGTTGATCCTAATGTAGCGCGGTCAATGGTTGTACATGAACCAATTTCCACATCATCTTCAATAATTACGTTACCAATTTGCGGTATTTTAGCATAGGTTCCGTCTGTATTCGGAGCAAATCCAAAACCATCTGATCCTACAATAGTGCCTGAATGAATCACACAGTTTTTTCCTATTACCGTTTCCGAATAAATTCTAGCACCAGCAAAAAGTATGGTATTATCGCCAATTATTACGTTATCGCCCACAAAAGAATTAGGGTAAATTTTCACATTGTTCCCTATGATCGTGTTTTTACCAATGTAACAAAAACTTCCTAAATACAAATCGTCACCATACGTTACACCTTCCGATATAACCGACGGTTGTTCGATACCTGATTTCATTAATTTGATCTGGTTTGCGTATTCTAATATTTTTGTAAATGCCTGATAAGAATCATCAACCTGAATCATGGTTGCTTTAACATCATGCAACGGTTGAAAATCTTTATTAACAATTACAATTGACGCCTTGGTTGTATATAAAAAATGGTTGTATTTTGAATTAGACAGAAAGGTAATAGCCCCCTGTTCGCCTTCTTCGATCTTGGCTAACTTAAAAACCTCAACCGTAGAATCGCCCACAATATTTCCATTTAAAACTTCGGCAATTTGCTCTGCTGTAATCTTCATTGAATACAAAAATATTAATTTTTAATCAACTTTATGAATGCTTTTTGGATAGCATATAAAGTATTTATAAACAGGCTCTGACAAAGCCTTTAAATTGTATTGATCTGATGCTTCTAACACATCAATAACTTCGTTGTTTTTGGTAAATATTCTAATAGGCTCGGCTTTTAAATCGTACGCCTGATTTTTTAACTTATCGCCAAAAACAAAGTAATCAACTTCTTCATCTATTTGAAGTTTATCTTTACATAACAATTGATAATAACCTAATTTTGAACCGAATTCATTTTTATCTACCAATTTTACGTGAAACAATTTTCTATTTACAATTGCATTGCTTAAATAAGACAAAACCTTATCGGTATGAAATTGCCAATTTTTCAACGCAGTGTAAATATCTGCATCATCTAATAATGCAAAATTGTTTAAAACTTCTTTATTAAAATCAGCTTTTAAAACAGAGTTTTCCAAGAAAAAATTCAATGCGTTACTAGCCGGCAAATCTATACCTTGCAAAGTTAATTGCTTGGCACGTTTTAATATTTTAGATAACAACAATTCTGCCCCCACACTTGTTTTGTGCAAATAACATTGCCAATACATTAAACGGCGTGCTACCAAAAATTTTTCTACCGAATATATACCTTTTTCTTCAACTACCAACACATCGTTATGAACGTTGATCATTTGAATTAATCGTTCGGAATTAATGTTTCCTTCGGCAACCCCACTGTAAAAACTATCGCGTTTTAAATAATCCATTCGGTCCATATCCATTTGTGACGATATTAACTGAATCATGAATTTACGCGGATAGTTTCCTTTAAAAATCTCTATTGCCAACGAAAGTTTTCCTTCAAATTCTTCATTTAAAGCTTCCATAAAAAGCAACGAAATTTCTTCGTGATGAATATTTTCTACAATACTGTGTTCCATTGCGTGCGAAAAAGGTCCGTGACCAATATCGTGCAATAAAATGGCAATATAAAGCGCCTCTTCTTCTTCTTTTGATATTTCTACATTCTTAAAATGCAGTACTTGAACAGCTTTTTGCATCATGTGCATACAGCCTAAAGCGTGATGAAAACGTGTATGTTCGGCTCCCGGATAAACTAAAGAAGACAATCCCATTTGTTTAAT
The DNA here is from genome assembly GCF_003858535.1 of Paenimyroides viscosum. Taxonomy (GTDB): domain Bacteria; phylum Bacteroidota; class Bacteroidia; order Flavobacteriales; family Flavobacteriaceae; genus Flavobacterium; species Flavobacterium viscosum. Next base: position 40,922 of record NZ_RQTJ01000014.1, on the reverse strand, counting down.
TCTACGCAAACGTTGAAAATACCTATGCTGAATTAAATCGTACAACAATGTTGTAGGTATGGTTATGAAGCCATAAATAGGGTCGTTTAAAATTTTTAATTTATTTTCGGATGTCAAAATTGTTTATTATTGTAATTTCAGGCAAATATAACCATTTTCGTAAAAGAAAAATGCACTTTTACATAACTAAAAGTGCATTTATTATTTATTGAAATTGGTATTCGCTTAAAAACTCGATACTTTTAATAATATCGTAATGCAAAATACGGTCTTCTTGAACAGTTGGTACCATTTTACGATATTCCCCTACAAAGTTTTCTATAAAATTGCTCGATTTTCCTGGTCGACGGAATTCTAATGCTTGTGCGGCGTTAAACAATTCAATTGCCAAAACTCGTTCTAAATTTTCGACAATTTTCAGTGTTTTTGTAGCTGCATTGGCGCCCATACTCACGTGATCTTCTTGACCATTGCTTGATACAATACTGTCGATACTTGCTGGAGTTGCCAATTGTTTGTTTTGGCTAACAATACTTGCTGCAGTGTATTGCGGGATCATGAAACCTGAATTTAATCCAGGATTGTTCACCAAAAAAGGAGGCAAATTACGCAAACCTGATATTAACTGATAGGTTCTGCGTTCTGAAATGCTTCCTAATTCTGCCAAGGCAATTCCCAAGAAATCTAAAGCCAAGGCTAATGGTTGTCCGTGGAAATTCCCGCCAGAAACTATTAAATCTTCATCAACAAAAATATTAGGATTATCGGTTACGGAATTAATTTCGGTTTTAAAAACCTTTTCTACATATTCAATTGCATCTTTTGAAGCACCGTGAACTTGTGGCATACAGCGGAACGAATATGGATCTTGCACGTGCTTTTTAGGCTGTTTGATTAATTCTGATCCTTCTAAAATTTCAGAAATATAAACAGCCGTATTCACCTGACCTTTGTGTGGACGTACAATATGAATTAAATTGTTAAATGGATCAATTCTACCATCAAAACCTTCTAAAGAAACAGCTCCGATAACATCGGCAAGTTTTGATAATTTTAAAGATTTTATAAGCATATAAACTCCATAAGCACTCATAAACTGCGTACCATTCAACAATGCTAAACCTTCTTTAGATTTTAACGTTATGGTTTCCCAGCCCTTTTCATCTAACATTTGTTTTGTAGTAATACGGTTTCCGTTCATAAAAACTTCTCCCTCGCCAATTAACGGCAAACATAAATGCGCCAACGGAGATAAATCGCCCGATGCGCCTAACGAACCTTGTGTATAAACAACCGGTAAAATGTTGTGATTGTAAAAATCGATTAAACGTTCAACTGTTACTAATTGCACGCCCGAATTGCCGTAGCACAATGATTTTATCTTTAAAAGTAACATTATTTTCACAATATCGTGGGGTGTTTCGTCACCTGTACCACACGCATGCGATTTCATTAAGTTTTCTTGTAACGTTGTTAGATCTTCAGTTGAAATTTTAACGCTGTATAACGATCCAAAACCAGTGTTTATTCCATAAATAGGATTGGTTTCGGTCTGCATTTTATTATCTAAATATTCACGGCATTTATTAATGTTTGCAATGGCTTCTTCTGATAAAGCCAAGGTTTGATTTGTTACAATTATTGTGTTTAACTCTTCTAAACTCAACGTATTGTTACTTATATAATAAGTTGTAGACATAATTTATTTTATTGAAACGTAAAATTCTTAAAACTAATCTATAAATCAAAATGTTTTAAGGGAATTATAGCTTAATAATAAATTTTAGCAAAAATTTCATTTGCTAAAATCTGACTCTTCTTCATAGTTTTTGTGTTGGTAATATCCACAAAACCCAATTTGCATTTCTTGCCTAAATTGTCATAATGAAATGTTCCAAATTCACTATCTATTTGGTTGGTTTTAGGGTAGAGCAACAATGTTTTCTCTGCTTTCCAATGCAGATTGTAAACAAACATTTGCTTTAAATCATTGTCTGACGGATTATTGGCTTCAATGATTTTCCATTTGGTATCAATAACAAATGTTTGGTCTTTGGTTTTCAACACAATGTCAGGACGAATGCGTTTATTTTCCCAAAACTTGTCGGAATTTTGAAATGACACTTCTATTTCTTCAGTTTTGTGTTTTTGGAGAATACGGAAAATATATTCTTCCCACAAAGCATTCATATCGAACAAAAGCGTAAGTAAATTCTCGTTTCCATAATTCAAACTTGGCGAATAATTCAGAATGATGATTTTTGCAATATCAATGGCTTTTTGATAATCGTTATTTTTTCGGTCAATGATGATTTTATCGAAATGCTTTTTCTGAATATTGACATTTTCAATGTCTTGAAATTCAAAAAACAATCGGTTTAATTTATCTTTCAAAGAGTCATTTACAAAAGTTTTTAACACCAATAATCCTTTATAAAGAATTTGATGTAACAAATTATTTTTATCGTAAACCTGATGTTCACAGTAAAAATGTTCTTTATGTACTAAATTTTGCTGAATGTTTTGAGCAAAAAGCAATTTGCCTTTTAGTGCGTTTTGATTGGATTGATTTTTTCTATATTTCTTAATCAATCCTTTTTTTACCAATCTTTCGACTTCATTCAGATAAAGCTCAAAATAAACATCTAAAATAGAATGATATCATTTTTTTAGTTGGGTTTCAGAAAATAGATTCAACTTGAATTTTCTTGCAGACTTTCAGCATATTGAGCAACACATTTTGCCAAAGATTTTTGTCTGCATTTTCATTGTTGTCGGCTTTGGGAAGAATTTCAATCGTTAAACCACCAATTTGAATCACACCAACATAACTACCGAAACGAATTCCTTTGTGAATGATTGTAAAGTATTTGTTTTGGTGTAATTCATTGAATTTTACCATAGCATCAAAGTGATGTTTTCGGAATGATCCAGAATCATCGTATCGCAATTTTTGATATTCAAATACTTGTATGTGTTTCATTTTTTTTCTTTGATCCCCGAACTGCGTTCGAGGTAATGTAAATGCGACTCCTACGGAGTCTGAACGTGCCTTACCCTAAACAAGCGAAGCGCAGTTTGGGGTTTAGACATGAATACGAGAACTGGAAGGAACTCCGTAGGAGTTCAACTATCTACCCAAAACCACTTCACATCATCTTCAAAATCACCTTCTTTCCACAGCTTATGAATCTCTTCCTGAAAAGATTCGTTTCTGTGATGTTCCTGCTGATTCTTGATGTAATTAATCAAAATATCTTTTTCCTTCAAGGAATAAGTCAACGCACAATATTTAATTCCCCAACCTTTAAAATCAGGAAAAAACCCTGATTCTTTCATCCATTTAGAAGATGATACTTTCAACGTTTTTACAAAATCAGACAAAGCTACCGAAGGATGTAAATCTATCAATAAATGCACATGTTCTTCCATTCCGTTGACGCGATACAACACACAATTTTTGTTCGTAATAATTCCCCACATATAGCGATACAATTCAGGTGCTAGTTCTAACGGAATTGTTTTTTCGCTGTACTTTGTCCGGAAAATAATATGATATAAAATTTTTGTGTATGACATAAAACAGTATTTTTTAGTCTTCTTTGTAAACAGAAATAAAAGTCTGCTCGTTCCAATTTTCAAACGAAGTGAAGCGATATACTTTTTTATCTTCTAAAAAGTCGTTTTCGTATGGGAAGTTTTTCGGGAATTTTGCCGTATTTTCTTCCTGATAAATAAAACTTGCTCCCAAAACCAAACCGATTTTCCCAAAATCGCCGTAAAAATATTCTTCTAAAAGCGGAATGATTTTGTCTTTGAAAACCAATTTCAACTCTTCTAAATTTTGAATACCGATAAAATAAGAATGACCGATTTGATGGTCTTTGTCAATCAATACTTCAATGCGTTGATTAATAGTTGTCAACAATTGTTTTAAATCAACATCTTTATATTCAGAATTCGATAGTATTTCCGGGTTTGGTTGCATTTCAATGAATGAAAAACGTCTTCTCAATGCGGTATCTAATGCTTCTACACTTCGGTCGGCTGTGTTCATTGTTCCGATTAGGTAAACATTATTTGGAACTGAAAATTTTTCATTGGAATATGGCAAAATTACTTCAGTTTGCTCTTTGTTTCCTTTTCGTTTGTCTTCTTCCAAAAGTGTTATCAACTCACCAAAAATTGCCGAAACATTTCCACGGTTGATTTCATCGACGATAAGGACGTGTTTTTTAGAAGGAAGTATTTTTTCGGCTGTCCTACTTTTTGAATTGGAACTAATTTTATTGTTAATATAATTTAGAACAGACCAATAGGCTGTAGAATTAGAACCTCCAATTACAGAACGGAATTCTTTATCAATGTTTTTCACTAAAGTTAAATCAGGAAAAGCTTCTTGCAATTTTTTTGCACGATTGTACGAAACAGTATATTCCAATGCCTCAGCATTACTTTTAGGTTTCAATCTAAGGTTTCCATTATTTGTGACTTCTGTAACATTCAGACTTTTATTTAGAGTCAATATTGGGAGTTCATAGATTTTTTCATTTTGTATAAAACTATTTATTTCTTCCACTAAATCATTCCAAGCACTATTGAAATCATAATTTTCAATTTCATTTTTAATGACTTTTGACTGAATTTGAGCTTGTTGGCATAAATCTTTAAAAATGCCATTTTTTATTTCATAAACAACAGATTTGTTTTCATCACTATCTTCAAAAATAATTGGCTTTATTCCCTCAATAAAATCTTCGTAACTCAAACTCTGATGAAACGTTGTGAATACAATTTGTTTTGTGTTTACCAAATCTTCGTATTCTGTATTGATTTCTTCACGGGTTCTTTGTTTTTCTCCATTGATAATTTCAACAGCTATTCTTTTTGTGTTGTAGGTTTTTCCTGTTCCCGGAGCACCAAAAAGAATTTGATTGAGAGGAATCTTATTTACAATATCACTCATAGTATTTTTAGCTTTAATATTGGTTTCTTTTATAACAACGGGATTTGCTCCTTTTCTCTGCAAATAAGCATTAAGCTCCTTTCCAACCACATCTGGAACTACAAATTCAAAATCAGGATAAGTTTTTTCAATATATTCTATACAATAGTGGATTATAAATTTATTCGGATATAAAACACCTTTAAATTCAATAGCATAATTAACAAAATTTCTTGTTTTCTTCCAAAGATTAACATCTTGTTTATAAGCATAATCTAATGCTTCTTTCCAAATGAGAGCCTCTTGGTTATCTAAATTTCCAATCATTACTTAAGTCATTATTTTTATTCAACTACCTCGTAAAAACCCATTTATTTTCAGTTGATAAATTAGCATCGAAACCATACCCATCAACATTAAACTGCTTGATATCTTCTACATTTATGATGTTATTTTCTGCCATAAAACGAACCATTAATCCACGTGCTTTCTTAGCAAAAAAACTAATCATTTTAAGCTTTCCGTCTTTGTAATCTTTAAATTCTGGTGTAATAACTTTTGCTTTTAATGCTTTTTTATCAACCACACTAAAATATTCGTTGCTGGCTAAATTCACCAAAACATCGTCTTTTTTAAGATCTTTGTTTAAAGCCGCAGTAACAGTATCTTTCCAAAAATCATATAGATCTTTTTTATCGTCAATTGGTAGTTTTATACCCATTTCTAAACGATAAGCTTCAATAGCATCTAAAGGTTTCAGTAAACCGTACAAACCCGAAAGAATGTTTAGGTTATTTTGCAGATAATTGATTTCTTTTTCACTTAAAGTATAAGCATTTAAACCTGTGTACACATCGCCGTTAAAAGCAAAAACTGCCTGACGAACAGTAGTATTCAACTCGGTTAATTTGTATTTTCTAGCTTTGTTACGTTGCCAATTTAAATCTGCCAGATTATCAGAAATGGACATTAAATTACTTAGATCTACTGGTTTCAACCTCTTTAAAACGCTGTTTATTTCTTTGCTTTGTTTTATAAATGCAGGTTTTGTATGCGTAGTTAAAGGCAATTGCGTTTCGAAATCTAATGATTTTGCTGGTGATATAATTATTTTCATTTTTAACTTTTCTTCAAATTTAACTATTAAATACAAATTCTTTTCTTTTGGTTGATTTCATATTTTCATTCAATTATCAAAAAATTCGATACCAAATATTTTTTAAAAGCTGCATTCCGTCACGTTTGTCTTTTGGAAGTTCTTTAATACTGTATCCGTTTTTTGTAGGAATTAGTTGATACGAAAAAGCAAATTGAACATCATCGGGTTCGTTTTTCAACAATCCAAAGCGTAAATCATTAAAAACCAATCCGTTTTTATTTTCTGTAATGATGTATTGATTTTCGGAAATCTCTTTTAATCTGTTGATATTTACATCTGAAATATCCTGAATTAATTCTTCGTTTCGAGGGAAATAATCAAAATTCACTTTGTGTTCTTCTAAAATCGATCGATCGGAAAGATAAAATCCATTAGAGGTTTCAATGATGACATTCCATAAAAAGCTATTTGAAAAAGTAGGTTTCGCCGTAATATGCTGAACTTTTTCTGTATATTGATTTTTAAAATCATCTACCACTTTGTTTTTGATTATGTTTTGTGCTATTAACCCCCAAATTAAATACAGTGAACTTAAAAAAAATCCGGCATAGGTGAATGATTTTCGCTTGTTTTTTAAACCTAAAACAACTCCCATTAACAATGGAATGGTGTAAAACAAATCGACAACAAAAATAGATTTCAACGCTATTTTATCTTTTATGGGCCAAAAAAGTTGTGTTCCCCAAGTTGTAAAAACATCTAACAATGAATGGGTTAACAAGATAAGAAATATTGTTTTAAAGAGTTGTATTCTTGTAATTTCTTTAAATACGTTTTTAATTAGGTACATAATTAGCAAACTAAACAACGAAAAGAAAATGATAGAATGAGAAAATCCCCGATGAATTTCGATTTCTGTAAGCGGATCGTTAAAAAACTTTGCAATATAAATATCTAAATCGGGCAAGGTACCAACAATCGCACCTAGCATTACTATTTTTTTAGTGTTAACACTGTTATTAAGTGCCACATGAGCAACACCAATGCCTAAAATTACTTGGGTAAAAGAATCCATAAAAAAAACTGCTCATTTTGTGAATGAGCAGTTCAAAAATACAATATATTTTTATTACATATCTTTAAAAATAGTATGCATTAAACGTTTTTTATCGTTAATGCTTTCTTCTAATGAGATCATAGATTCTGTTCTGTAAACACCTTCTATATCATCAATCATGAAAATAACGTCTTTTGCATGGCGTGTATTTTTTGCACGAATTTTACAGAAAACATTAAATTTACCAGTGGTAACGTGAGCTACGGTAACAAAAGGAATATCGTTAATACGCTCTAAAACAAATTTAGTTTGCGAGGTGTTATGCAAGAATATACCTACATAAGCAATAAACGAATACCCTAATTTTTCGTAATCCAAGGTTAAAGACGACCCTTGAATAATGCCCGCGTCTTCCATTTTTTTAACACGTACATGCACTGTTCCTGCAGATATTAACAACTTCTTCGCGATATCTGTAAAAGGCACTCTTGTGTTATCGATCAACATATCTAAAATCTGGTGATCAATTTCATCTAATCGAAACTTACTCATATAACAATTTTTATCTATTTTACTTTTTAGAATTTTATGCAAGCAAAAATACAATGAATTATTATAAAAAATACAATAAAGCATAAATATTTTTTAGTTTTTAGCAAATGATTAACAACTAAGAACCCAAAAACTACGATATCATCACATTCTGTAACGCTTTTTCAATATCCGATTCATTATTAATTAATTGATTATTCACATTTAATGTATAATGAGCGTATTTATAGTTAGGTGCTGAGTGAAAGTCTATTGTTGGTTTTAAAACAAGCGAACCTGCATTAATTTCTTCTTTAAAAACAACAGGTAAGGTCTTATTTTGAATTAATTCAGAGTTTGTAGTAGAAAAATTTTCAATAATTAAATCAACAAAGTTTTTTTCATTTTCAGGGATCGACAAATAATCGTTTACATTAAATTGTTCGTATTCTTTAGAAACAATAGCCTTAAACAAGGTTTGTAAACTTATTTCTACTAGTTTTTGAGCCTTTTTTCTTTGATAATCGTTTGATGCAAAACCGGCTTCGAACAAAATTGTAGGAACGTTTAAATGTGTAAATTGATCGCCAATACAGTTTATGTTGAAAGAATCATCGAACCTGCCGATATTATCTGGTGCATGATTTTTTAAAACATCGTTCATATTAGCAATTAACTGCATGGCAAAGGTTCGAACATCATTGATGTCACACGCTTCATTAAATGCCGGAGCTAAAAAGGATAATGTTGCAGGATTTGATTCTGAACCGGCAGAAAATATACTGCGCTGATCGTGCATATTTAAAGCTAAATAAGGTTTTATTGTATTGAATACTGACCGAAGTAATTGCGATTCGGGTTGGGAAAGATCAACCGAATCTCTGTTTAAATCAACTTTGTTCGCATTAAGACGCGTAAAAGCTTCGGCACCATCTGGATTTAAAATAGGCAAAAAAGTAAACGAAAAATGAGTAAGTAACGAACTGTTTGCGTGGATACTTTTTAAGAAATTAAAAACCGCTTTTGTTGTTGTAGTTTCGTTTCCATGCATTTGCGACCATAACAAAATCTTGAAATTTCCTGTTCCAAAATCTACTCGATAAATATTTTTTTCTAAGACACTTTTGCCGGCAACAGCCACTTTAAAAATATCCTTATTAAGACTTTCTAAAACATTTTCTAAGTCGGTATTTGTAATATATCGTTCGTTAATTTCTTGTTGTTTTAAAAATAGCATGGTGCGTTTTGTAATTTTTATCAAATATACTATCAATACAACAAATAACATATTTAAACAGCTGTTTATTTTTGTAAACAAACGGCACGCACACGAGCTTACAATACAAATAAAACTATTCTCTATACACTTGATATCAGATAAATAAATCATATTAATTAAACTATATATTTAATATGTAAAAATTAGTTTACATTTGTAAAATTATTTAGTTTACATTTGTAAAAATGCGTTTGTTTACAAATGTAAAGTTAAATTTGGTTTAAAAATCACCTTTTTATTATGAAATTCAGCAAACAATTACAAAAAATAATGCAGCATTTTGGTTTAAGCACAACCGAATTAGCAGAGAAGATTTTGGTTCCAAAGGCAACTATTTCGCATCTTATTTCAGAACGAAACAAACCTAGTTTAGAGTTTATAATGAAGTTGCATACCACCTTTCCTACCCTAAATTTAGAATGGTTGATTTATGAAAAAGAGCCTTTTTTGATAACAGACATTTATCAAAATCAAACTGAAAAAGATCAAACTGAAACAACTGTTTTAAATGAAATTTTAGAAGTTAAAACTATGAATGAAATCGAAAAGGAAGATCAAATTAAAATTGAATCAGAAGAAAGCGAATCTAAAAATATCAATCAAAATATAACAGAGAATCAAGAAAACATTTTATCTTTCCAATCTAAAGAAATTGACTGTATCGTTATTTTTTACAACGACGGAAGTTTTAAAAAGTATAATCCGTAAATGAGTATTTTAAAAAAGTATTTTAGTTATTTAAACGTAATTCCCGAACGCACCTACCAAAGTACTTTTAATGGTACGTTAGAAATTAATTGGGTAAATGGTAAAAAAATTCTCGATACTAAAAACACCAATTATTCGTACGGAAATTTGGGGAAGGTTTTACGTAAAGGATTAAATAATATTACGTGTGATTATCAAAGTAAAAATGCTTCTGTTTTAATATTAGGTTTGGGCGGTGGCGATGTTGTTAAACAATTACGCAGTAACTTTAAATCACAAGCTACCATTACTGCTGTTGAGATTGACCCAGTTATTATTGAAATTGCTTTAAACGAATTTGATATTATCCCAAACAGCACACTTGAAATTGTAAATGCAGATGCCAATGTTTTTTTAAAATACACTAAAGAAAACTACGACCTTATTATTGTTGATCTTTTTAACGACACAGAAATACCTGAATTTGTTTTTCAGACAACGTTTATTAAAACCATTTACGCCGTTTTGAAATTGAATGGCAACATAATTTTTAATACCTTTATTTTAAGTGATGTGCATGAAGTGCGTAACAATAAATTTATCGAAAATTTAAAACGCTACTTTACAGTTCATGAATTTAAGAAACTGTACGGTCATAATCATTTAATAATAACCCAAAAACTAAAATGAAAAAATACATTTATATAGCTATTGTTTTGTTAGGATCGATCTCTGCAAAAGCGCAATATACCAAAGATATCAATACCAATCGCCCAAGTTCTTCTATGGGAGCTTACAGCGTTAGTAAAGGTATTTTTCAGATTGAAGGTGGATATACCTTTCAAAACGATGAATTTCATACCGAAAAAATAAATAAACATAACAATTTTCAGGTTCAACTACGTTACGGTGATATGTTAGAGAACTTAGAATTTATTGCCGATTTATATTTTAGCAGCTACAATCAAACCGATTATAATTTAAATGTCAACAACAGTGGTTTTCGTCAGCTAAACTTTGGAGCTAAATTTTTAATTTACGATCATTACAAATACTACGTTGAAAAGCGAAATGTTTACAGCTGGAAAGCAAATCAGCGTTTTAAATGGGGAAGATTGATTCCGGCTGTTTCGATTTATGCAGGCGGACAATTTAATTTTAAACACAATATTTATTATCCCGAATTACCCGAAATTGGCTTAAAAAGCATGCTTATTGCGCAACAGCATTTAAGCAAACGTTTCAGCATTACCTATAACTTTATTGGCGAAAATGTTACCGAAGAAGAATTTAGAAACATTAGTTACATTGTAACTGCATCGTTGGGTTTAAGCGACAGATGGAGCATTTTTGGCGAACATCAAGGAATTATCGATCGTAAATACAATAATATTGCGGTTCCGTTTATGAATGATGCTTCTTTAAAAGGCGGTTTAACTTATAAAATTAACCAAAACTTACAGATTGATGCTTTTGGTGGAACAAGTATAGAAAATACTCCGCATAAAATTCAGGCAGGAATTGGCGCTTCGTGGAGAAATCATAAAAAATACGAGTTTAAAGATCCTACCGAATTATAATTTTTTATTTTATATTTGCCTAAAAGTGTTAAAAACTATTACATGAAATTATTAGAAGGAAAAACCGCAATAATAACAGGAGCAACTCGTGGAATTGGTAGAGGAATTGCCTTAACCTTTGCACAACAAGGTGCGAATGTAGCATTTACATACAGTTCATCTGAAGAAGCTGCCATTGCTTTAGAAAAAGAATTAACAAAATTGGGTGTTAAAGCAAGATCATACAAATCTAATGCAGCAGATTTTAACGAAGCACAAGATTTAGTGGATAAGGTGTTGGAATTTTTTGGAACTGTTGATGTTTTAATTAACAACGCCGGTATTACTAAAGACAATTTGTTGATGCGAATGAGCGAAGCCGACTTTGACAACGTAATGGATGTGAATTTAAAATCGGTTTTTAACATGACCAAAGCCGTGCAAAAAACCATGCTTAGAACAAGAAACGGTGTTATTATTAACATGAGTTCTGTTGTTGGTGTGAAAGGAAATGCAGGACAGGCAAATTACGCTGCATCAAAAGCCGGAATTATTGGTTTTTCAAAATCAGTAGCTTTAGAATTAGGCTCAAGAAACATTCGTTGTAATGTGGTTGCTCCAGGATTTATCGAAACTGAAATGACCGCAAAATTAGGCGAAGAAACCGTTAAAGGTTGGACAGATGCGATTCCGTTAAAACGTGGCGGAACTCCAGAAGATATCGCAAATACATGTGTATTCTTAGCATCAGATTTAGCGACCTATATTACTGGACAGGTTATAAATGTTGATGGCGGAATGCTAACATAACAATTATTTATACAAAGAATTTAAGCCCTTTAGTTATGAAACACTAAAGGGTTTTTATTATATTTTGTATCTTTAATAAAAAATATCATGAAAAAGATACATCTATTACTTTTTGTTACTTTATTAGGCATTATGGTTTCGTGTAAAAGCAAGCAAAAATCCGCTGATACTACTTCTTCGTCTATAACAAAATTTAACGAACAAACATTTGATCCGCATTTTAAAGGATTAGGAACCGAACCTTTCTGGAATATTGAATTGGACAATAATTTTGTAGTTTACCAAGATATCGACGGTAACAGAGAAGCTTTTCCTATTGAAAGAATTGATCAAGCGCAAGATGCCAACGTACAATTGATTCGATCTGAAAATGCTACTTACAAAATACAAGTTACCATTAGTCAGCAAGATTGTTCAGATGGAATGTCTGACAACAATTTTTCATACAAAACAAAAGTAGAACTTACCGATGCAACTGGCGAAATATTAGAGCTAAACGGATGTGGTAATTTTATCGTACCAAAAAAACTACAGGCTACTTGGGAGCTAAATTCTTTTAACGGAAATGAAATACCAGCCAACAAATACTTAAAAACACCTTTTATTCAGTTTGAAAGTGAAGAAGCTTACATGTCCGGCAATGCGAGTTGTAACGGTATTAAAGGAGGTATTTTTATTCAGAATGAAACCATACGGTTTGCAAACATTGCATCAACCAGAATGATGTGTGTGCACGAAAATATGGAAACTGAATTTTTAAAAGAACTGCCAAGCATTACCAATTATAAAATTATTGATAATAAACTGCATCTTTTTTCAGGAGATCAGCTTAAAATGAAATTTTCTAAAAAACAGTAATAAATAAAGAGTCGGAATTTAAGTAAATTCCGACTCTTTTTATTTAGTTTCATATTGCTCTTTTTGGCCTTTGTATTTCCAACGTTTGTGCGTCCAGAAATAATATTCGGGAGCTGCTTTTATTTGTGCCTCTACCCTATCTAAAAATATTCTGGTGGGTTTGTATTTAGGTTCATTTCTAATATCATCAGTAATTTCAGAAAAAGTAGCTTGATAATATCCACGTTTCACTTTATCAATCTTTATATACAAAATATTCATGTTTAACTTGCGTGCTAAACCTTCGGCGCCCATGTGTACAGGTACTTCAACTCCCATAAATAGTTCCCAATGAAGATTTGGTCTTAATACCGGAGTTTGATCGCTTAAAAACAAATAAGTTCCGTAAAATCCTTTTGACTGATTTTCACGTATTACACCAGTTGTATCGTGCGTAGAAATTAATTCGGCATTAAAACGCGAACGAATATCCCTAACAAGTTTATCGAAATACTTATTTTTCAACGGTTTATAAATTCCGAAACCTTTAAAATCTAAAAACTTATTTAAACCTACAATCCATTCCCAATTTCCGTAATGTGGTAACATTAAAATAATGCTTTTTTGCTTTTTTTCGTATTCTTCAATCAATTCTAAATTTGAAAAGGCAAAGCGTTTTTCGAGTTCTTTTGGCGAAATGGTGATGGTTTTTATCATTTCAAGAAACATATCACATAAATGGGCATAGAATTTCTTCTCAATTTCTTTTCTTTCGGCAAATGATAATTGTGGAAATGTCAATTCTAAATTATATCGAACTGTTTTAACGCGGTACTTAATTACTTTATATACCAGAAAATAAAAAAAATCCGAAAGTAAATACAATACTCGAAACGGCAGTATAGACACACACCACAACAAAGCATATACAATGATAAATAAAATATATTTCATTAATGAAATTTTTTGCAAAGATAAAGGTATCTGTGCATTTAACTGAATTTATTTAATGTTTTAACAACCAATGGTAAAGTTGCATCAAAATAGATTAAAACTTATTAAAATTAATTTTTCGCATGACACACAGTTGTCAAACCTGCTTCATAATTTTGAACTGAAAATAATATTTAAATCAATTAGTATGAAAGTAAACATTTTAACAAACGAAGAATTATTGACTCATTGGCAAGGTCACAGAACTTTAACACGTAGAGTGATTGAAGCATTTCCAGAAAAAGAACTTTTTGAATACAACATTGGCGGTATGCGAACATTTGCCGATTTGGTTAAAGAATTATTGTCTATTGCCGTTCCTGGATTGGAAGGAATTGTGAACAATTCTACCGAAGGTTATAACCACAATTTGCCACTTACCACAAAAGCCGATTTATTAAACGCTTGGGACGATGCTACACCTAAAATCAATGAATTATTTATGCAAATTTCTGAAAATCGTTTTAAGGAAGAATTTAATTTATTTGGTGAATATAAATTTCCTGTTATTCAGAATATTCTGTATTTTATTGACAATGAAATTCACCACCGCGGACAAGGTTACGTTTATTTAAGAAGTTTGAATATAGAACCACCTTTTTTCTGGGACCGATACTAAAAAAGAGGATGTCCTAAAAGTGTCAATCTAAACAAAATAAAATGGAGTGAAGAATCTTGAGTTATTGATTACTGAAGATTCCTCCTCCGTCGGAATGACATACCATGCACTTATTTGGTTTTTAGGGCAACTTTTTATGATTTTTCAATAGCCTTTTTCAATAAATCGGCTACTAATTGTTTTAATTCAGGTGGTTCAACAATATCGGCTTCTACACTGTACATTAAAAACCAACGGGCAAAATATTGTAAATTCGTAGTGGTTTCAAAAGTCAATTCCATTTTATCATTTTGTTCTTTTTCTGATACAAAACCATACGAATTTCGATCCCAATTAAAATAATGTGCCGATTTTTTAGGAGCTAAAATTTTAACCGTTGTTTTTTGAACTTCCATCTGTTTTTTTTCATTCAAAAAATAATCTAATGGTTTGTGTTCTCGATTAAAAAGATTATTTATGTTTACAATCTGCTTAACCCGATCAATTCTAAACTGACGGTAATCATTTCGCAAATAGCAAAAAGCCATGAAATACCAATAATCATGTTCGTAAAAAATTCCGATTGGTTCTAAAAGTCGTTCATCGGGTTTACTTTCACCGGGTTTTTGGTATAAAATTTTTATCTGTTTTTTTGAAACGATGCTTTCTAACAAAACCGAAAGCATTTCATTGGTAGTTTTACTTGATGTGGTATCGAAAATTAAAAATTGATCTTCAATTAAAGCTACATTTTCTTTTTCGCTCGATCGCAAAACAGCTTTCATTTTGTGCAAAGCAGACGAAAAATGAAAACTCATTTTTTTATCGGCAAAGTTTTCCATCAACTTTTCTGCAATTACAAAACTATACGCTTCGTTTTTTGTAAAAATAGTCGGCGGAATTTTGTATCCTTCAACCAAAGCATACCCTTTACCCTGCTCGTTATAAATAGGCACGCCAGCATTTTCCAAGGCTTTTATATCCCTATAAATTGTTCGAACACTTACCTGATAACGGTCGGCAAATTGTTTAGCCGTAATCCAGTTTCGTGATTGCAACTGCACATAAATACTTAAAATACGGTTGAATTTCTTTACATCAAGCTCACTCATAAACTATAATAAACTAAATTGATTTTGATGTAAAGCGCCTTCTAACTGCAATAACGCTTGTTTTCTGTGAATTCCACCTGCATAACCAACCATTGAACCATTGCTTCCAATAATTCGGTGACACGGAATAACAATGGCAATTTTATTCAATCCATTGGCAGTAGCAACGGCACGAATTGCTTTTACATCGCCCAAAACAATTGCCTGATTTTTATAGGTTGATGTGCTTCCGTACGGAATTTTAATTAATGATTGAAATACTTTCTGTTGAAAATCGGTTCCTGTAAAAACCAACGGAATTGTAAATTTTTGAAGTTTTTTATCGAAATATAAGCTAAGTTCTTCTTTTAATTGATTTAGATGCTCATTTTCTTCCTCAACAAAATGTGCCTTTAAACTTTCGGCTAATTTTAAAAGTGTTTTTTCCAAATGAATTCGATCATAAAATTCAACCAAACAAATTCCTTTTTCAGTAGCACCCAAAAACATCAAGCCCAACGGAGAATGATAGGTTGTTATAAAAATTTGGTTTGAGTTACCTGTAAGTTTCTGGTTTAGATCTGTACAATTCATTCGATAAATTTAATAAAAAAACCTTCTTGTAAAAAGAAGGTTTTCAAATATACTATTTTGCAGCTAATTACTCAGCAGCAACAATTTCGTATGGTAATTCAACAATTACATCACGGTGTAAACGTACGTTTGCAGCATATTTACCTAAACGTTTGATTGTACCAGAAGTGATGAATTTTTTGTCGATTGATTGACCGTTAGATTCTAAAGCAGCAGCAATATCAGCATTCGTTACCGAACCGAATAATTTTTCACCACCAGCTTTAACAGCAATCTTGATCTCTAAAGCTTTTAATGCTTCTGCAATAGTGTTAGCGTCAGCGATTAATTTAGCTTCTTTGTGAGCTCTTTGTCTTAAGTTTTCTGCTAAAACTTTTTTTGCAGAAGGTGTAGCTAAAACAGCCATACCTTGAGGAATTAAATAGTTACGACCGTATCCTGGTTTTACAGTTACTAAATCGTCTTTAAATCCTAATTTTTGAACATCTTGTTTTAAGATAATTTCCATGTTGTTGTCCTTTTTAATAAGAAGTTAGCCCGCCAGTAGCGAGGCAACAACTTTAATTTGTTATTATTTTAATAAATCTGCAACGTAAGGCATTAAAGCTAAGTGACGCGCACGTTTTACAGCTACAGATACTTTTCTTTGGTATTTTAAAGAAGTTCCAGTTAAACGACGAGGTAAAATTTTACCTTGCTCGTTAACGAATTTTAATAAGAAATCAGCATCTTTATAATCGATGTATTTGATTCCAGATTTTTTGAAACGACAATATTTTTTAGTTTTGTTAGTTTCAATGTTTAAAGGCGTTAAATATCTGATATCTCCGTCTTTTTTACCTTTTGCAGATTGTTCGATTGTTGACATGATAAATTACGCTTTTTTAGTTTTTAATTTCTCTCTTCTTCTCTCTGCCCAAGAAATAGCATGCTTGTCTAAAGCTACAGTTAAGAAACGCATGATTCTTTCGTCACGACGGAATTCAGTTTCTAAACTAATAAGTGCCTCACCTGTAACAGTGTACTCGAATAAATGGTAAAAACCACTTTTTTTGTTTTGAATTTCGTAAGCTAATTTTTTTAAGCCCCAATCTTCTTTAGAGATCATTTTAGCCCCTTTTGAAGCAAGAAAATCTTCGAATTTCTGTACTGTTTCCTTTACCTGAGTTTCAGATAAAACGGGATTCAAAATGAAAACAGTTTCATAATGATTCATAATAATTATATTTAATTTGTTATAAAATTGGGTGCAAATATATAACAGTTTATTGTTTTTAGCAAATGGTTTCGGGATTTATTTTTGTGAAGGGTAATTGATGTCGGGTGTTGGGTGTCAGTTTGATTGAAGCTAAACTTTGTAGGCATATTAATTTTTGAGTTTTGCTTTAAATGCAATAATCATATTCATTAAATAATATGCTTCATTATAGTGTTTTTCAAACAATTGATCATCAATATATCCTCTGTATTTTGCCTTATATAAACATGTTACTACTTCTGTTAATGATCGAACAGAATAATTTAAGAAGCGATTATATTCTGGATTTGATTGCATAATTGAACCCTCAGAGATATTTAAGGCTATAGAATCTGAAGCACGAATTATTTGAGATGATAAATTGTAGATTTCAATTTTTGGAAACTGTAAGGATGGTTTATAAATATCCTCTCCAAAACTCATAGCCTTTTGCAAAATTTGTAGTTTTTCAAATTTAAAACTCATGATAACTATATTTAAAATGAAGACAATAAAAAAAACAT
>NZ_RQTJ01000014.1:0-23071 GCF_003858535.1 Paenimyroides viscosum | reverse complement strand
CAAACATCCTGCATCAAACATCCTGCATCAAACATCCTGCATCAAACATCCTGCATCAAACATCTCAATAAAAATCAACACTTATGGTTGTTTTCACTCCCTTATACATGCCAATGGTTTCTAAACTGCTGATGCTTTTTTGAATTGCTGTTTTTAAAGTATTTACCGGTTGATTAATAGGTAACTTTATTAAAACAATCTGAATATACTGATTTCGAATTCTGTTTATTGATGGTTCTTGCGGACCTAAAACTAAAATTCCGTTTATATTGTTGCGCATATTTGCAGCCAGCCAGTTCGATGCTTCTTTAACTTTATTAAAATCAACGTGTTTCATTTGTAAGCGAATCAAACGGTAAAAAGGCGGGTATTTAAAGTTTAAACGTTCGTACATCTGTTCTTTAAACATTCCTTTGTAATCGTTTTGTGTAACCTGCTGTATGGTGTTGTGGTACGGATTATACGTTTGTATCAATACTTTGCCTTGTTTGTTTTTTCTGCCTGCACGCCCTGCAACTTGTGTCATTAACTGATACGCACGTTCGTACGCTCGGAAATCTGGAAAGGTCAGCATACTGTCGGCATTCATGATTCCCACAAGCGAAACATTATCAAAATCGAGTCCTTTTGCCAACATTTGAGTTCCAACCATAACATCAATTTCACGGTTTTTGAATCCATCGATCAATCGTTCAAAAGCAAATTTACCTCGGGTTGTATCCTGATCCATTCGCGCAATTCGCTTGTTTGGAAAAATCGATCTTAACGCATCTTCGATCTGCTCGGTTCCCAAACCTTTGGTCGTTAATTCGGTACTGTGGCAACTGTGGCATTTTGTGGGCATTGACATGGTATAACCGCAATAATGGCACTTTAAATAATTTTGACGTTTATAATAGGTTAAACTTACATCGCACGAAGTACAATGCGGCACGTTTGCGCAGGTTAAACACTCTAAAACAGGCGAAAAACCCCGACGATTTTGAAACAATAAAACCTGCTCGCCGTTATAAAAAGCTTCGGTAATGGCATCGATCAATTTTACACTGAAAATTCCGTTTACTTCTTTCTTTTTTCGAGCTTCTTTTAAATCTACCAAAACAATTTCGGGCAACTGCACATTTGTAAAACGCTGATTTAATTCTACATAGCCGTATTTTTGCTGATACGAATTGTAATAACTTTCCAGACTTGGCGTTGCCGATCCCAATAAAACTTTCGCATTAAACATTTTCGCCAGCACAATAGCAGCATCGCGCGAGTGAAAACGTGGTGCGGGATCGACCTGTTTGTAGCTTGCTTCGTGTTCTTCATCAACAATAATTAACTGCAGATTTTTAAACGGAAGAAAAATGGAAGAGCGCGAACCTACAACAATCTGCGCGTTTTCGGTATTATTCAAAACATGCTGATAAACCTCTACCCTTTCGTTTTCAGAATATTTAGAATTGTAAACCGCAATTTTGTTTCCAAAATAAGCCGTTAAACGCTGTACCAACTGTGTAGTTAAGCCAATTTCGGGCACAAGAAATAATGCCTGCTGATTTTTTTCGATACATTCCTGCAACAGCTTTATGTAGATTTCGGTTTTTC
Source organism: Paenimyroides viscosum (assembly GCF_003858535.1). Classification (GTDB taxonomy): domain Bacteria; phylum Bacteroidota; class Bacteroidia; order Flavobacteriales; family Flavobacteriaceae; genus Flavobacterium; species Flavobacterium viscosum. The sequence goes on along the minus strand of NZ_RQTJ01000014.1, from coordinate 21,478 downwards.
CGGCACCAGTAACGGCATTTAATAAGGTTACATCATGCTTTTCGAACTGATTTTCTATTGTTTGAATAGCTGTTGTTTGTGCTTCGGTAAACTGAATATCGTTTAAAAAAGCATCGGTAAACTGCACACGATCTTCGGCTAATGTATAAATCGTAAAAACCTGTTTCTTTTCCAGATTATTAAAAATGGCAGTAGAAACTTCGGCTTCTTTTAGTAATTCTTTTAGTTCGATTGGTGCTTGTTGGCTATTTAACTGAAAATATTTTAAAACAAGCGCACGCTGTTTTTCGGTTTTTAATTCGTTGTCTAAAAGGTTTATTAAGTTTTTTTCTTCTTTATAATTATCGTGTAACGAAACATATTTAACCAATTTTGGCTTGTATTTTTCGTAAATATGCTGGTTTAAATAGATAATATCTTTTTTAAGCAAATCATCAATAACGCCGAAAACTTTCTTTTTGTTTAGAATATTCTGAACCTCATCAAACCGAAGAATAGGCTGCTGTTCAAAGGCTTCGTACAATAAAAATTCATCATCAGACAATGATTTTAAATCAACAACCAAATCTCGGTTAAAACTCAAAATTGTTTCACTTTCCAACAAAAAAGCACTTGGTAATGCCGCTTTATAAACTTCGCCCAACGAACACATATAATATTGCGCAATCCATTGCCAAAACTCCAATTGAGTTTTAGTCACCAGCGGTTGTTCATCTATAATGGTATGAATATCTTTAGGTTCGTAAACCTGTGGTTTTTGGCTGTGTTTATTTAACACCATTGCGGTGTAAACCAAACGTTTGCCAAACGGAACGGCAACGCGCATGCCCGGCTGCAAAAAATTGTATTCTGCCTGCGAAACCCTATATGTAAAAGTAGTTGTTACTGCTATGGGCACAATAACATCTATAAAATAGTCCATAAAACAAAGATATAATAATAAGAAAAAACTAACATTGTTTTATGCTAGAATTACTTTATCTTATAATTCTAAAAGGTTCAACATTACCAATTAACACTAATCCGTCTACAACATTCCATAAATTCATATTGTAAAAAGTATGTCCCAATAATCTTGAATGAATAGTATTTTTAAGTGGATACTTTTGTGAAGTTATAAAATTTTCGCGCTTACCTTCTTTACTAATAAAACCTTCAATTGAATTATCTATTACTTTATCGATTTCAACTGGTTTATTAAACATGCTTAATTTATTGCCTGATAATGCTGAATAGGCTATAAAATAGTATTCTGAAGAAAATGTTTCGTTTAAATACCAACCTAACGGATATCTGTTATTCAAATAACCCGGAGTATAAATATCTTTAGGTGATTTAACTAGATGCGAACTTGATCCAAAGAGAATAATTTTACTATCTGCAAAGTTTTTTCTTAAAAAGCCTACATTTTTTGCCATCATAAAATCTCTGTTGTTATCAGAATCTCCAGATAGTTTTTCAGGATCATAAGATAATACGGTAAGTGCCTGAACAAAATACTTATCATCTATACTAACAGGATTAAAAGTTTCTAGAATTCTTTTAGAATAGTAACGAATTTTAGTACGAACTTTTTTATTATTTCTTAAAAGAGCTCTAAGATCTGTATGTGAGCCTTTCTCAACTATATTGACAAAATCTTCTTTTTCTTCTGCAGATAAGCTGTTTACTTTTTTTAAATCTTCTTTTAAATAGGTGCTAAATACAGATCCTGAAAAATGCACATCGAACCCAGTAAATAAAACGGTTTTTCCATTTTTATTCTGTTCATATAAAAAGTCGTACAACTCTATCATTATATCAGCATTTAATTGGCTGTACATTGCTTTTTCTATATACGAATAATCTTTAGTTTGTAAGAAACTTTTAAAACCATGATAAATTTCATAGAAATTTCCTTCAATAGCTATGATAGAAAAATCTTTTTCTTGAACTAATTCTTTAATTAAATCTATCCGATATTTTGTTATGGTGCTTTCTTGATGCGTAGGATCTCCTAAACCAACAATTTTAACTTCATTAGGAATAGAAGTTGCTATGTTTTTATTTATAGGATAATTGATATTTTGGCTAAAAGAGTAGTCAAACAGGAATAGTAAGCCAAACAAATATTTTGTCATAATTTAAGTATTTAAAAGGTTACGACAAATCTAATGTTTTAGGTAAAATATCTTATAAGTAGAAATATAAACTGTTGTTAAAAATAAAAAGCACTTCATTAAAATATGTTAAAGAAGTGCTTTTAAATTATTTATTTTAAAATTACTTAACACGAACCCACGTTTGTGTACGCCCTAAAGCTTGGATACCAACGTAGCCGCGAACATCTAATTTATCGGTTCCGTTTAATTTTAAGGCACATTTATATTCTTTACCAGTTCCTGGATCGGTAATTGTGCCGCCAGAATACTCTTTTCCATCTTTTTTTAGTCCTTTAATAATGGTTAAACCTTTAATGGGCTTGCCTTTATCGGCACCGGGACATTTATCGCATTTGGCATCTTTTTTATCGGTTAAAATTTCAATCACTTTCCCGTAAAGTTTTCCGTTATTTTCTGAAATTTCTACAATTGATTTTGCTTTACCTGTTTCATCATCAATTGTTTTCCACTTACCTGTTACTGTTTGCGCCTGCATGCTTAAAGCCGCAAAAGCTGTTAATACAAAAGTTGCAATTACATTTTTCATACGTTATTTTTTGTTTTACTGTTACTAATATACAAATTTCTTCGTTTGGCTGTATAAATCGCTGCGTTTAATTCAAAACCCAACAATAAAATCATACAGTTAATCCAAATATAAATCATTATAACCAAAAGTGTACCAATTGATCCGTACAACTCATTATATTTTGCAAATTTTGATACATAAAACCCGAAAGCTACGGAAGTTAAAGACATTAGCACGGTTGTAAAAACAGATCCGTAGGAAATAAATGCTAAATGTTTGGTTTCTCTTGATCCAAATTTATAAAGAATGGATACGGTGAGCAAGATCATTAAAACCACAAAAATATTTCGACCAATATCTGCCAAATACGGATATTCCGAAAAATGCATCAAAACTTCTACCGATAAATACACGGCAACAGAAAGCACCAGCATTAAACTTAACAATACCGATAAAACGATGGCTATTAAATATTGTCTGAAAAAATTTCGGGAAATTGATAAATGAGAAGACGACTGAAATCCGTTGATAATAGCATTTACACCATTTGCCATGAAAATAACCGACATAATTACCCCTGTTGATATCAAGCTTTTGTAAGAATTACTCATAATATCGACCAAAATTAATTCAATGGCATCGTAGGTATTCGGTGGAACATTTTCTTCTACAAACAACAAAAAACTCTGCTGAAAATTATCGATAGGTATATAAGGAATAAGGTTCAGCAAAAATAACGCAAATGGAAAAAGCGCCATAAAAAAAGTAAAGGCAATAGATCCAGCTTTGTAATTTAAGGCACCTTCTACGATTCCGGCAATATAAATTCGCAGTAATTCATATAAAGTTAAGCCTTCTAAACCGGGCAATTTTGTCCGCATAGAAAGCTTAATCAATTTGCCAATAACCGGCAGTTTTGTTATTTTGACTGATGATTTACCCAATTATAAAACAGCTTTTAAACTTAAATCCATATTGTAAACAGAATGCGTTAATGCACCGCTTGATATAAAATCGACCCCACATTCTGCATAATTACGAATGGTTTTTTCGTTGATATTTCCCGATGATTCTGCAAAACACTTACCGTTTATCATTGCAACGGCTGTTTTGGTATCATCGTAATTAAAGTTATCGATTAAAATTTGATAAACACCATCATTTGTAAGAATTTCTTCAATTTCGGTTAAATTTCTGGCTTCAACAATAATCTTTAAGTCTTTGTTATTGTCTTTTAAATACTGCTTTGTTTGAGTAATTGCCTGCGTGATTCCTCCGGCAAAATCAATATGATTGTCTTTCAACATAATCATATCATACAATGCAAATCTGTGGTTTTCACCTCCGCCAATCTTTACTGCCCATTTTTCAATAGCGCGAATTCCCGGTGTAGTTTTACGGGTATCCAACACTTTTGCTTTTGTTCCTTCAATTAAATTTACAAAAAACTTGGTTTTAGTAGCAATGGCACTCATTCGTTGCATGGAATTTAAAACCACACGTTCTGCTTTTAAGATCGATTGTGATTTACCTGTAACATAAAAAGCAATATCGCCATATTTCACAGGAGTTCCATCGTTTATTAAAACTTCGACCTGCATTTCGGGATCCACATAATGAAACACCATTTTAGCAAAATCAACTCCAGCCAAAATTCCTTCGTCTTTAACCAATAATTTTGCTTTCCCCATAGCATCTGCCGGAATACAAGCTAACGAGCTGTGATCGCCATCGCCAACGTCTTCGCGAATAGCATTTTCTATAATTAATTCCAGTTCTTTATTAAATTGTTCGTTTGTAATCATTTTTTTATACTTTAGTGCTAAAGTACAATTTTTTGAGATTTTTTTACCAAATCACATTAATTCAAAATGAAAAAAATACTATTAACAATCTTTCTACTACCTTTTGTAGCATTAGCGCAGGAACAATCTAATTGGGAAATTGGAGCACATTTATCGTTCCATAATAACAATCATTCCGGTACTTTCAAGTATAACTACGATCGTGAAATTCAGAAAAATTTATTTACAGACGGAGGAGTTTTTATTCAATATCATTATACAAAAAACATTTCGTTTTTAGGCGAAATCAACTATAAATCATTAGATTTTTATAAAGAAGACGCCCCAGGAATGATAGGTGGCGGATAACTAAAAAAGAAGAATTAAAATCTTCGATTTTAGAAATTCCGTTAATGGCAAGATACAGTGTTGATTATCACAAATGGAAATTTTTCGCAAATGCAGGAATTACTTTGAATTTTCATTTACAAGATCCCGAAGCCACTTACTCTTACGATTCGTTTACACAAAACATGCCGCCGTTTGATACAATTCCTGCATATAGTCAAACCGAAAATTTAAGTGCCTATTCTTCTGTTTTTTATATAGGATATAATGCAGGATTTGGTATTTCGTATCATTTTAATTCTAAATGGTCTTTAATTGGTGAATATCGCATTATGCAAGCTCTAGGAAATGACTTTAAAAATAAAGTTCCTTCTACAGAATTTGGCAACGAATTTACAATTACCAATTTTAAATACAACGCAAATCAATTTAGAATAGGTGTAGGATACAGATTATAACAACAATAAAGAACATGATTAAAACCGAAATAACTTGGAACGATTTTGAAAAGATCGATATGCGTGTAGGAACAATAATTGATGCGCAACCGTTTGAAAAAGCTAAAAATCCGGCGTATAAGTTGTGGATTGATTTTGGATCAGAAATTGGCATCAGAAAAACATCGGCACAAATTACCGTTTTGTATGGTATTGATGATTTAATTGGTAAACAGATAGTTGCCGTAGTTAATTTTCCACCAAAACAAATTGCCGATTTTATGAGCGAATGTCTGGTTTTAGGCGTTGTTGGTAGCGATAAAGAAGTTACGTTGCTGGCTCCGGGAAAAGCTGTAGAAAATGGTTTGGCAATTGGCTAAACTATTTTTTATAGTACACGATTAAAATAATTTCAAAACGCACAGATACATAGCTATAAATAATGTATAAGATTTTATAGTTCGTCATTGACGAAACATAGATTTTTTTGCACTATGTGGTTCGTCAAAGATTAAAACTATCTTGCCTTTTAAAATGTAAAAACTATGTGTCTATGTTGTTAAATCGTGTGATTTTTAACATCATTGTTTTTTTTGTTGTGTACTAAAGCTATTTTTGCAAAAACAAATTTCTTATGAACATCAAACTTTTGGCAATTGGTAAAACCGATAATAAAAATCTGCAAGCATTAATTGACGAATATACCAAACGACTGGGCTTTTACATTAAGTTTGATTTAGAGGTTATTGCCGACATTAAAAACGTTAAAAACCTTTCGGAAGCGCAGCAAAAGCAAAAAGAAGGCGAACTGATTTTAAGTAAACTCACTGCTACCGATCATTTAATTTTGTTAGATGAAAACGGAAAGACTTTTTCGAGCGTTGGTTTTGCCAATGAACTGCAAAAGAAAATGAATGCCGGTATTAAAACCTTAGTGTTTGTAATTGGTGGACCTTATGGTTTTTCTGACGAAGTTTACAAAAAAGCCAACGGAAAAATATCACTTTCAGCAATGACGTTTTCGCACCAAATGGTTCGTTTGTTTGTTATTGAACAAATTTACCGTGGCTTTACCATTTTAAAGAATGAACCTTATCATCATCAGTAAGTTTTTGGTTTGAAGTTTAAGGTTTAAAGTTGAATTGCGTTGTACTTTAGTTGGATGAGCTATTTTAAAAAATGAACAATATCATCATCAGTAGTTTTTGTTTATTCGTTCAATAGATTTCGTATATTTGGTTATGTATCATTTTAAAAACCAACTATATGGGGAAAATAGTCAAACAATTAGGTACAATAGAAAAGCATTTACACAAACAAGAAATTACTGAGTTAGCAATGGAAAATGCTCATGCTGTTATTGACAATGGAAAATATGATTTGCTTAAAGTTTACGTGGAACTCAAACGATACGAAACCTATCTCAAAGAACTCATTCAATGCTTAAAAAGTCCAGCACTAGATAAAGCAACAAAAACAGGACAAAAAACTTTCAATTATAATGAAGCAAAAGTTAGTATTTCAACAAGAACAAAATGGGATTTCTCTGTTGATTACAAATGGATTGAACTTGATAATCAAATTAAACAATTAACTCAAGATAAAAAAGATCGAGAAAAATATCTGAAGGAAAATAACAAAGTTCGCACAACAATTGACAAAGAAACTGGTTTAATACTTGAAGGGTTTGTACTACCCACAGAGATAGAGTACGGAATTACAATTAAATTATAAAAGCACAACTATCTTTTTTACTATTAAAAAATGAACCGTATCATCATCAATAGTTTTTGTTGGTTTGAAGTTTAAGGTTTAAAGTTAAATTACGTCGAACTTTAGTTCGATGATTATGATAGCAGATAGAAAAGGCTTTAGCCAAATTTAATATGTGACTAAAGTCTTTTTAGATTTTCATAAGAAACTATTGTTTGATAAGTTTTAGACATCTCGACTTCGCTCGATGTGACAATTAAAACCTAATTCACATAAACCTCACTATTCACATTTTCTGAAACATTTTGTTTTTCTAATTCAATTAGAATATTTACAAAAGTTTCAACACTTATATTTTTATCTATTCGCACTAAATAAGTTTGTGTTTTATCGAAAGTATTTTTAGCATCAGCTACCGATTTTAAAAGCAAACTTTGAACACCTTCTCCCAATTCATAAACAGGTTGTTCGCCTAAAGCAAAACTTTTAAAAGGCATTTTTACACACGCATTTTGCTTGTGAACGGTATCGCTGTAAACCATATAAATATCTTTGGTGTCTTCGTGCATACCGCCTTTTTTATGTTTTTTTGCTGTAAGTTCTTGTAAAAACGGAGCAACTTCATTCAACGTTAAATCTCTATCAACAGAAAGTACCCAATGCGTATTTCCTATCAAGCTGTTTTTTTTGATTTCAACCTTTCCTTCTTCATTTTTAATAATATAAGCTGGACTAAAATCGGTCATTTCGGTTACAACAGAAAAATCAGATCGACTGATTTTCATTTCTTTTTGTTGGCACGATGCAAATAAAATCGCACCAAAAATCAAGGTAAATAGTTTAGTTTTCATAATCATAAATATTTTTTTTACCACAGATGCACAGATTTAAATTTTTACTGATCTCAAATACAGTTTAATCTATTTTCTAAATATAAAATCTGTGTAAATCCATAAATCTGTGGTTGTTTTAAAATTGCACATTCAGTTAAAAAATCTTAATAATTCTTTTTAAGTAAAATACGCTTTTATTTATCTGTGAATCTGTGGCAAATTTTAGTTACTATAGGTTTTCTTATATAGTTTTACACATTCTACCGCTTCTTTCACATCGTGTACACGCAACAAATTAGCTCCTTTTATTAATGAAATGGTGTTTAAAACTGTTGTTCCGTTTAACGCTTCTTGCGGTGTGGTTTCGAAAAATTTATAAATCATCGATTTTCTTGAAAGTGCCGATAATATTGGAACGTCTAAGTTTTGTAATAAATCCAACTTATTTAAAACTTCGTAATTCTGATCTAACGTTTTCGAAAATCCAAAACCCGGATCCACAATAACATCAACAATTCCGTGCTGTTGTGCCTGTGCTATTTTATCAGAAAAATAATAAATCATTTCGTGCATTACATCATCATAACTAGTAAACTGCTGCATGTTTTGCGGCGTTCCTTTCATGTGCATCATAATGTATGGCGCTTTAAAACTACCTACAACCTGCATCATTTTATCGTCTAAATTTCCTGCCGAAACATCGTTAATTATTGTTGCACCCAAATCCAAAGTTTGTTTGGCAACTTCGGAACGAAAAGTATCAACAGATAAAATAATATCGGGAAATTTATTCACCAAATGTTTCACAACAGGCACAATGCGTTCCAACTCTTCTTCTTCCGAAACAAAAGGCGCATTAGGCTGGGTAGAATACGCTCCAACATCAATAATATCAGCTCCTTCAAGCAACATTCTTTCAGTTTGCTGTTCGATTTTTTCTAACGAATTATGCAATCCGCCATCGAAAAAAGAATTGGGTGTAACGTTTAAAATGCCCATTACTTTTGGAACTTCAAACGTGATTAATTTGCCTTTACAGTTGATCGATTTCATTATTATTGGAATAATTACCTGCTTTTAATTTTTATTGTGAAAACAGATTGTTATTTTTGATAAAATTTATACAAAGATACTTGAATATGCTTTCTACAGCGGAACAATATGATAAAATAATTGCCATTTGCAGACAATTATACATTAAAAAATTACAAGATTACGGGTGTGCATGGCGCATTTTAAGATTGCCGTCGTTAACCGATCAAATTTACATTAAAGCGTGCAGAATTAGATCTTTACAAGAAAATGATGTACGAAAAATTGATGAAGATGAAACTTCGGAATTCATTGGAATCATCAATTACAGCATTATGGCGTTGATTCAGCTGGAAAAAGGTGTTTCTAAAGAAGCAGATTTATCTAACCAGGAAGCTATTGATTTGTACGATAAACATTTGGCAATTACCAAGGAATTAATGCTGAATAAAAACCATGATTACGGCGAGGCTTGGCGCGATATGCGTATTTCGTCTCACACCGATATTATTCTGCAAAAACTGTTGCGTGTTAAGCAAATTGAAGACAATGAAGGAAAAACTATTGTCTCAGAAGGTTTAGATGCCAATTATCAAGACATGATCAATTACGCTGTTTTTGCACTAATTTTAATGGATTTTGCCCAATAATAATTTACAAACCCTATTTTGAAAAATAAAAAGAATGGAAAATTTTAAAAAATATTTACCGTGGACCATAAGAATCATTATTTCAGTTTTGTTCTTAATCTCTGCCGTTGCCAAATTATACCCGAGTCCGTATTTTGCAATTTCGACTTTTGAAGTTAAGCAATTATATCCACTTGGCTTTTCGGAAGATTTTGCCGTATTTTTCTCTCGAATTTTGATTGGAATTGAATTAGCTTTAGGTATTTTGTTACTTCAAAATAATTTCTTACGAAGAATTGTTGTTCCTTCTACCCTATTAATGTTGGTGGTTTTTACAGTTCATTTGGGTATTGATACCATTCAAACCGGAGGAAATTCTGGTAACTGTGGCTGTTTCGGAAGTTTGTTGCCAATGACACCCATCGAAGCTATTATCAAGAACATTATTGCTATTATTTTATTGATAATTTACTTATACGTTACACCTAAAACAGTAAAAGAAGGAAACAATTTCTGGGTTTTATCAACCATAACATTTGCTTCCATTTTAGCATTGTTTATGTTGGCTCCAATTCAGCCTAAAGTAGTAGAAGTTGCTACAGAAGAAATTGAAACGCCTTTAGAAAACTCAGAATCAATCGAAACACAAACAACTGAAACTGTTGCTATAAATACAGCTGAAACTGTTGCTGTTGAAGAAACTCCAAAACCAGTTGTTGTTGATGAGCCTGCAAAAGTAAAATCGGGTTACGCACAGTATTTTTCGAACATCGATCAAGGTAAAAAAATATTGGCATTGTTTGTTCCAGGTTGTGAACATTGTAGAGATGTAGCTAAGGAACTGACAGAAATGAAAGCAAAAGATAAAAATTTCCCGCAAGTTCAAGTTGTATTTATGAACGAAGAACCAGAGAAAATCCCTGATTTCTTTGCTTTTGCCGGAGCTACTTTTCCATATAAAATAATTGAAGTAATTCCATTTTGGAAATTGTTGGGCGACAGAAAAGATACGCCTGGTATCATTTATTTTTGGAATGGTAACAAAATTAAAGAATGGGACGGAATTAACGAGCAAAAATTTGTTGGTTCAGAATTAAAATCTGTTTTAAAAAAGAACTATTCCGAAATTAAAAAATAGTGGTTAAATACTTTCTAAATAAATTAGGCTATTCGTTTTTCACGCTTTTTGGCGTAGTAACCGTTGTGTTTATATTGTTCAACATTTTGCCGGGCGATCCTGCCAGAATGATGTTAGATCAAAACGAAAACTCGGAACAATTGGTTTTAATTAAAAAGAAATATGGTTTTGACCAACCCGTTTCAACGCAATATTTATATTATTTGAACGATTTATCGCCGATATCGTTTCATAAAACTCAAAACGATCATTATACGTTTTATACCAATGAAAAATATGGCGGAAGCGTTTTATTCAGCACAAAAAATTACGATATCGTTTTAAAAACGCCTTATCTGCGCGAAAGTTTTCAGAAAAACGGCAAAAAAGTAACCGATATTATTTTACACACCCTGCCAAGCACCGTAGTTTTAGCCGTGCTTTCTATTGTAATTGCATTACTTATTGGAGTGTTTTTGGGTGTTTTATCGGCTTTGAATGCCAACAGTTTTTTTGATCGATTAATTGCATTAATCAGTACGTTGGGTATGAGCGTTCCATCGTTTTTCAGTGCCATTTTATTCGCATGGATTTTTGGCTACGTACTGCACAATTACACCGGCTTAAACATGACAGGTAGTTTGTACGAAGTAGACGATTTTGGCGAAGGCACGCATTTAGCATTGAAAAATGCGATACTGCCCGCAGTAGTTTTAGGCATTCGTCCGTTGGGCGTTGTAATACAATTAATGCGAAATTCATTGTTAGAAGTGTTGAATCAAGAATACATTCGTACCGCAAGAGCCAAAGGATTATCAACCTATAAAATCATCACCAAACACGCGTTGAAAAATGCGATGAATCCGGTTGTAACGGCAATGTCGGGTTGGTTTGCATCAATGTTGGCTGGTGCGGTTTTTGTTGAATATATTTTCGGGTGGAACGGTTTAGGTAAAGAAATAGTCGATGCGCTGAACAATTTAGACCTTCCGGTGATTATGGGATCGGTAATCGTTGTAGCCACCACCTTTGTATTAATTACCATTTTAGTAGATTTAATCTACGCTTATTTAGACCCAAGAATTAAATTGAAATAGTATGAAAAAGATTTTTATAACCCTTTTAGCTTTGGGTTTTATCGCAATTAGCTGCGATACCAAAAAAGTTGACGAGAAAATTGCCCACGAGATAGAAGATTTAAAAGATACCTTATCTATTAAAAAAGATACCGTTTCGGTTGATGATAAAAAATTCAGTCCAATAACCTTGAACAAGGAATTTGACGATGTTGCAGGAAACAAAATTTCGTTTAAAAACATTTTAGAGAAGCACAAAGGATCGCCTATCGTTATAGATGTTTGGGCATCGTGGTGCCCCGATTGTATCAAAGGTTTTCCGGAATTAAAAAACCTGCAAGAAAAATATCCCACCACCGCTTTTGTATTTCTTTCATTAGATAAAACAAAAGACAAATGGACCGAAGCGATCAAAAAATATGATTTAAAAGGCGATCATTATTATCTGAACGAAAAAATGAAAGACGAGTTTGGTCAGTCAATTCAATTAGATTGGATTCCACGTTATATTTTAGTCGACGCCCAAGGAAACATCGCGCTAAAAAAAGCCATTGTAGCAAACGACACCCTTTTAATTAAAACATTAGATAAATTACAACCTTAATATGAGACATAAAGTTATTGCAGGAAACTGGAAAATGCATAAAAATGCCGCAGAAACAACAACTTTTTTAAACGATTTAGTCAACAATATGCCAAACGGCAAAGAGGTTGAAGTTATGGTTGCACCACCATTTACCAACTTAATGCTGGCAACGCAAATTTTAGAAGACACCAATATTACGGTAGCTGCACAAAATATGCACCAAGCAGAAGGCGGTGCTTTTACAGGCGAAATATCTGCCGATATGCTTACAAGTGTAGGGGTACAAACCGTTATTTTGGGACATAGCGAACGCAGACAATATTTTAAGGAAACTCCGTCACTTCTAGCAAATAAAGTAGATACCGCTTTACGCCATAAAATGCGCGTAATTTTTTGTGTTGGCGAAGAATTAAAAGACCGTAAAAGCAAACAGTTTCAAAACGTGGTGTTTTATCAGTTAAAAGATTCTTTGTTTCATTTACCAAAAGAAGCTTGGGAAAACATTATTATTGCCTACGAACCTGTTTGGGCAATTGGTACAGGTGAAACTGCTACGCCGGAACAAGCACAAGAAATGCACCAGTTTATCCGCGAACAAATTGCACACCATTACGGCAGTTTAGCAAACAATGTTACCATTTTATACGGTGGCAGCGTAAAACCAGACAATGCACAAACCATTTTCTCACAACCCGATGTTGACGGTGGTTTAATTGGCGGTGCGGCTTTAAACACAGCAGATTTTACTGCGATTATTGAGGCGATGTAATCACTTTAAATATATAAATTATTACAATCGGATTTTATATATTAATTTTTCGTTTAATTTAAAACGTCATTTTAAGATAGAATAAAATGATATTTTTGTGGTAACATAGAAATGAAAAACAATAGTTTTAATCATTTTTTAAATTCTTTTTCAATAAATCATGATGGATAGTAAGAGAAATAAACACGAAAATTACGAAATTCTTAATTTAATTGGTTATGGATTATCAAAATTTAATGATGATTTTATAAAAGAATTTGGATTAAAAACCAAAACTGCTTTTTATGAATATTGTGTAAATATTGGTATTGCAGAAACTATCGGAACTGTAAAAAATAGAATGGATTTGTTTGACCATTTCTTTCCAAATAATGGAAGAAAAGGTTGGTGGCAAAAAGGCGATGCTTACATCCATCGAAAATATTTGATTGATAGTCTTTTCGGAAATGAAAATGTAAACAGCTATGCAAATATTGTAAAACTATATCTTAAAGAAAACTATAAAGTCAATGAAATTTTTGTTGAAGTTACTCCAATTGTAAAATCAAGATTTAAAAAATTACAAGAAACTGGATTAGAAGCTGAACTTTATTTTATGAATAATTTCAATTCTATTGAGAAATTTAAAAATGGAATTTTAGAAGATGCAAGATTATTTGGAGATGGATATGATTTTCAAATTAATGTAAATAAAAGTTTGTATTTAGCAGAAATTAAAGGAATTAGAGCAAATAAAGGACGTTTTAGAATGACAGAAAATGAGTATAACAAAGCATTAGAATATAAAAATGAATATTTTGTTACTTTAGTTCTAAATATGAACGATCTGCCAGTTTTTTAACAATTGAAAATCCAGCTAATAATTTAAAGTTTAAAAAAGAAGAAAGAATTTCTAAACCAACTATTGAATATCATTTATTATCAGATATATGTTAAGTTTTGAAGATAAAGTCAATGTATTTAAATCTTATCTTGAAAAAGAAAATGAAAATTATTCCGATATAATGAAAAATGAAATATATTTTTATTTTTTTGAAAATGAGTCTGATTTAAAATTCTTAAATGTTTTCAAGTCAAAATTAGATATAGAAAATAAAGTTGAGCAAGTTGTAAGTAGAATGGTTTTACATGAACACGAGGATGAATTAAAAAATATTATTTTCTATCAATTTTATGGCTAATGAATTAAATCAATGGAACGCAAATGGAAGAAAGCGAGATTTTGGAGAAATTTACATTCAAATACCAATATAAATTCATAAAAAACATCCAGATTTCTTTCCACCAAGAGATGAAATTTTCAACTTGCAAATTCCTACGGGAGATATTTTTTCTGCAAAAGTTTGCCAAGAAAATTCAAAAGCATTAATGACAAATCCTAACAAAGCTTTGTCTGATTGGCTTTTGCGTAAAGTTTTACAACTACAAGAAGGACAACTTGCAACAATGGAAAAACTAGACAAATTAGGTTTTGATAGCGTTATAATTTTGAAAGATGAAAATGGAGATTTTAAAATCGATATTATGAAAACAAATGCTTATATTGAATTTAATAATATGCTCTCGTAAAATTTAACCGTAGCTATGAAAAACATACTTTTAACAATAGGTTTATTATTTGGAACGCAGGTTAATGCACAAGATTTTTTAGTAGGTCCGTCGGTGGCTTATCAGTCGCAGGCAGGAAACATGCTAAAAGTGGGTGGTTATTATTTACAGCCGTTGGCAGGAAATGCAGTAGGAATAAAATTAGAAGCTAATGCTAATTTTGCATATTTTAGAGATCAGTTTTTGGTATTTCCCGAAGGAAGTTTTACGTTTTACCCCACGTTTAACAATTTAATTGTTCCGTTTGTAGAAGGCGAATTAACTCCGTACACTGCCACGCCCAAAATAGGATTATCTATAGCAAGTATTGTAGAGTTTGGTTTTGGATACGGCTTTGATATTAAAACAAAGCAAGACTTAAAACCAATTAAAGGCTTTACTTTTTCGTTAGGATTTAATATTCCGTTGAATGCTTTTTAATTAACTTTTCCATATAAGTTTATCTTAACAATGCTATTCAGTGATTTTTTACCACAGATACACAGATATATTTTTACAGGTTAAAGTTCTATCATCTGTTGCTTAACGCTATCTTTCTAGGTGCCTATTTGGTTTTAATCGAACTCATATGACTAATTAAATTTTCACAGATTTTGAATGCGTTGCATTCAATAAGTTGCATAATTTTATGATTTGCCTGGAATAATGAATAAAAATCTGTGCATCAGTGGGTATAATATAGCCATGCTGACTGCAGCATAGTTTTTTATTATCAGAAAAATGAGTATATTTGAATTTATCAAAAAAAAGGGGCCTTATGGAGACTACAAGCAAAAAGCATTTAGGACGCAACATCAGCCGCATACGCGAAATGAAAGGAATGAAACAAGAAACCCTTGCCGAGATTCTCGGTATCAGCCAACAGAAAATGTCGGTTATAGAAAATACAGAAGAATTAGACGACACCAAGTTGAACGAAATTGCCAAAGCATTAGATGTACCAGCAAACGCCATCAAAGAATATTCTGATGAAAGAATGATAAATATAATTTCTAATAACACTTTTCAAGATGACTCTTCTGCGGTGAAGAATTTATTCAATCCAACCTTCAATCCTATAGATAAATTGGTAGAAGCGTATGATGAAAACAAGAAATTATAAGCGCCTTTTACAAGCAGAAAAAGAGAAGACAACGTATTTGGAACAATTGTTAAAAAAATAAGAATTATTCAATTTAAGAATGACACTATAAAAAGTAAAAAATTCGGCTATTTCACAAAGAGATAGTCGAATTTTCTATTTACGCACATTTTTCCCGAAAATGTGTTTCATGCACTATCTATGCCTTTGCTATGCTTTATCTATGGAGCATCCCCCTAGTTGCTATTTTAGATAAATTTTCGGCGAGCTGTTTTTACACAATTATTGGTTAACCAATAGTTATATGGTAAAAATGGATGTTATTCGTAAACAAATAACGTATTAATGGTTACAGATGGTAAACATTCAGCATTTATTTCCCACAGATACACAGATATAGTTATCTAGAAAAACTAAACTTCTCGATACGATTTCACTGTATTTTATTTTACGAAATCCACTCGAAGTGAAGATGTTTCATAAAAGCTAGTGGAAAGATCTTATTCTATTAATAATCAAACGGAAAATGGCGGTCTTTATTCAGTTTTTTATCACTTTCAATCACTTCGGTTGGGATTACTTTTAAAAACGACGGATGTTGTTCAATTGCATACTCGATTTTTTCAACAATCTGTTCAATAGTTTCATTTTCATAATCAATCTGCAAGGGTTCTTTAATGGTAAATGTCTGTAGAATGCCTTTCTTCTTCAACCACAATCCCTTTTTATCAAACGAACGTCGAAAACCATCAATAACAATCGGCACCACAATAGGTTTGTGCTCTTTTATGATATGTGCCGTTCCTTTTCGCACCGGCTTAAACGATTTGGTGGTTCCTTGTGGAAAAGTAATTACCCAGCCGTCTTGCAATGCTTTTTTAATATTTTCGGTATCGTTGGGGTTAACGGCTTTTTTTTCTGCAACGTCTTTACCTTTTTCGCGCCAGGTTCTTTCCACCGTAATAGCTCCGGTATAGCCCATTATTCGTGGTAAAATACCCGATTCCATAGTTTCTTTGGCACTCACGTAATACAAGTTCATTTTTGGATTCCACAGATAAAGTACATTCTTAATACTGTCTACCCTACCCTTTAAACTAGCGTTAAAAACATGAAACATTGCCACAACATCGGCAAAATATGTTTGGTGGTTCGATATAAAAAGGACGTTGTTTTCAGGAAGATTTTTTATCACTTCGGATCCATCAATCACTAATTCGTTAAATCCACGATAGCGTTTATGTGTAAGAACACCAAAGATTCTAATTAACCACTTTTTAATGAATATTATATGTCCGAACGGATCCTTTTTAAACAAGCTCATATTTTCGTTTGAAATAACAAAGATACATTTTAAAGATCAAAATTTATGAGTTTTTAACAAACTGCGAAATAGTTGAAAATCATTAAGAACAAAGCATTTTAATAATCTTTTCAATCTCATTTGCTTTATTGACCGTCATAAAATGCCCGCCGTTTTTAATGCTGTAATCAACTTTTAAATATTTTGCAGGAAGAATATGATCGTTTGTGCCATGAATGTGAATACAATTTTGCGGTACAACTGTATTTTTCCAGTTAACAATTTGATTGATTGCCCATTTTAAAAAATTCGAATCGGTATCTTTTATGATATTTTTCAATAATAGCTTTTCTGCTGAAGTTTTTGCTCCGAATAGCCAATTTGTAATAAAATTCGTTGATTTTAATAATGAAGATGGAATAATTCTATTTAATTTTAGTTTTCCGGCAATCAGAAACCATTTAGGTAATTCATTTTTATTTTTAGCAGATGCCAGTAAAATAACCTTTTTAATAGGAATGATTTTAGAAACTTCAACAGCTAACATTCCGCCAAAAGATAATCCAATTAAAATACTGTCTTTTTCAAAATCTTTTGAAATTCTTTGCGCATAACTTTCAAATGTTTCCTTTTTTAACGGATCGATCCAATCAATAAAAACCACGTTCAAATCAAAAAAATTAATGTAATCGAACACTCTTTTATCAACTCCTAACCCGCTAAAAATATAGATTTTACTCATTTCAAACCGAAATTTAAAAAACGCTTTTAAAAGTTTCCTTAATTTCACTTAAAATCATGGCAGTTGCGCCCCAAACAATATGATCGTTAATTACAAAAGCCGGAACAGAAATATCGCTTCCATACGATGTGTTCATGCGAACGTTTTGCACCAACGAATCGTTTAGCAGCTCTGCCACAGAAAGTTCAATAATACCGCTTACCTCATCGGGTTGCAACACAAAATTTTGCGGTTGTTGCGCTATTCCCATAAACGCAGAAACCATAAAATTACTTGGCGGAATGTACAAATCGCTCCATTGTTTCACAATTTCAATATCTGCCAGACTAATGCCTACTTCTTCGTTTGCTTCGCGCAGGGCGGTTTGTTGCAGGTTTACATCTTCTACTTCTTTTTTGCCACCCGGAAAAGCAATTTGCGATGAATGCACACCAGGATAAGACGATCGAACAATTAAAAGCAAATGTGCTAAACCATTTTTAGGATAGAACAAACTTAAAACTGCCGATGCTTTAGGATTTTTTGCAGAATAATCGTAATTTTGAAGGTATTGAACACGCTCTAACGGTGCCATTTTTAAATGAGCATCCAAGGCAAATAACGGTTGTTTTGCTACTGCACTTAATCTATTATAAAACTGTTCAAATTGCATAACACAAAAATATCTTAAATATAAGCAATGTTTAGTAAACAAGAAGCGCTACAAATAAAAAAAGATTTCTGGACGGGTTTTGCCGAGGCACATCCGCGTAAATGGTTGTTGCATAACACCAAAATAAAAGACGTTACTTTTAAATTTTTTGTAGATAACAAAACAGCACAAGTTGCATTGGAAATTGAACCAAAGGATGACGAAAAACGCACCATTTATTTTGAAAAAGTAGAATCGTTAAAAGCTATTTTGTTGGAAGAATTTTTACCAGATGCCATTTTTGAACGTAATTACTATCTGCCTAACGGAAAATTAATTAGTAGAATTTGGGTTGATATCGACAAAAGCGTAAGTGTAAACAATAAAAAAACTTGGCAAGAGATTTATGATTTTTTTGCAGAGAAAATGAACAATTTTGAATTGTTTTTCTACGAATACGAAGATTATATTAAAGATTTAGAAATTAACACTTAACAAAATGGCTCATTTAAAAACTTTTAGTACTTTAATATTTTTAAAACAAAGCTTTGAAAAGATACCATCAGTTTTTAATTATAATACTTTGCCTTTGTTGTTGCAGTGCTTTTTCGCAAACGAAAGACAGCATTTCAACAACTGCACAGCAAATGCAGAAACTTGAGGATCTTTCTAAAAAAGGAAAATTTACAAGGCAACTACACAAATTGCTGGTACGCAAAAAACCTACCAATGTAAATACAAATGTACAAGCGGTTAAACAAACCGATATTGATTACGATTTTGAAAAATTTCAAGGAAAAGTAATTCGAAATATTATTATTGATACTTACGATCCTTTTGGGTTTTCTATTCAAGATACTTCTCAGGTTCCTAAAAAACAAATCGAAAAATTAGGAAACAGATTACATCTTAAAACTAAAAAATTTACCGTACGTAGTTTATTGCTTTTTAAACGCAACCAACCTTTAGATTCTATAAAAGTAAAAGAATCTGAACGTTTATTGCGTACTCAACGTTATATTCGTAGAGTTTCAGTTAAACCCGAAAGCATTTCTGCCGATTCTGATTCTGTAGATATTCACATAAAGGTTTTAGATGCTTGGAGCTGGTATCCTTCGGGGTCATTATCAACATCAAGTGCACGTTTAAATCTTACAACACGCAATTTTGGCGGATTAGGTCATTATTTTAACAACCAATACCGCACACGTTTTAAAGAAGGCAGGCACGCGTATCGCACACAATATCAAATAAATAACATTGGGCAATCGTTTATTGATGCTGGGGTTTACTATAATTTAGATTTAGCCGAAAATTACACAAAACAAATCTATGCCAACCGTAGGTTTTATACACCAATGACACGCTGGGCTGGTGGAATTACAATGTATCAAACATTAGCTCGCGACTCGGTTCCTAATTTAGCAGGTATTCGCAAGTTGGAAAGTTTTAAATCAAATGATTTTGATGTGTGGCTTGGTCATTCTAAACCGCTGTATTACCGTTACAACAACCTGCATAAAGTTCAAACAAACTTAGTAACATCGTTAAGATATTATTCTAAAAATTATTTAGAACGTCCACTGGGTGAATACGATCCGCATAATTATTTTACCAATCAAAAAATGTATTTGGCTACTGCTGGTTTGGCATCTATAAACTACGTACAAGACCGTTATATTTTTTATTAT
The DNA here is from genome assembly GCF_003858535.1 of Paenimyroides viscosum. Taxonomy (GTDB): domain Bacteria; phylum Bacteroidota; class Bacteroidia; order Flavobacteriales; family Flavobacteriaceae; genus Flavobacterium; species Flavobacterium viscosum. The sequence continues at coordinate 1,428 of NZ_RQTJ01000014.1, read as the reverse complement.
GATATGATTGAAGATATTGCGGTGGGAAAAACATTTATGATTACTGGCGGAATGCAGCAGAAAAACAATATAAACCGTCCGTATATAGGTGCGCAGTTTGCTTTGGGAAAATACACCAAACGCGGTTATTTTGGCGGAGAAATACAGTGGGGAACGTTTATTAACAACAAGCGATTTGAAGAAGGCGTTTTTAGAATGGAAGGATTGTATTTTTCAAAGTTATACCATTTAGGACGTTGGGGTTTTAGACATTTTTTTAATCCGGAAATTGTTATTGGATTAAACCGATGGAATTATGCCATGGATAAAATTACCTTAAACGGAGTTTATGGGATTGATGGTTTTGACAGTTATGAATTGCGCGGAACCAAAAAAGTGTTATTGAATTTACAAGTGCAATCATACGCTCCGTATGAGTGGTTGGGCTTTAGATTTAGTCCGTTTTTTAGCACTTCGATAGGTTTTATGGGCGATAACAACAACACGTTTGTAACAAAAGATATGTACAGTAAAATTGGTTTGGGTGTTGTGATAAGTAACGATTACTTGGTTTTTAACAATTTCCAATTCTCTTTGGCTTTTTATCCAAATATTCCAGGAAACGGGCACAATATCTTTAAAACCAACAACCTGCGAAACACCAATTTCAACCTGCAACAGTTCGATTATGGCAAGCCGAAATTGGTGCCTTATAATTAAAATAAATCGCCTCTAAAAACATAGAAGCGATTAATTTTATTTCTGCCACTCTTTATTTCCTTTAAAAAACAAGAATCAATAGGTTTAATATTCAGTTGTGTTTTTGTTAAAAAAACAATAATGAAATATGTGTGATTCAAATATATAGCCTATTCTTTATTGAACTTATATAGTATAATAGAAGTAAATAATTGATAATAAATTTTAAGATAAAAAAAATAGTGGAAAATTTCTACATTTTGATTAAATTAATCACGATGTTAAGATTTTTGCTACACAAAAAAAATATAGTATATTATTATACTATATTTTATATTTTTATTATTATTTAAATTAATTTCATGTTATAAAATAGATAATAAGCCATAAACATCTTAATAAACTGTAAATCAATGTTGTTCATAGCATCTAAAAACCTAAAGAGTTTAGTAATTCTATTAAAAAGAAACTCAGCAATCACTAGAAAATGAATAGAGCAGTTATAAAAGCACGAATTTTGTAAAGATTAAATGTATATAAATATACTTTTTTAAAGATTTTGTAAATAAGCATTTTTTAAAATAACTAACAATTAAATGAAATAAGATATTTATAAACTAAAAAATGATTTTATAAATGTAGAATTAATATATCTTTTACAATTTATTATGAGTAAAAAAGTAATAATATAACCCGTAGTGCATTATAGAAAAAGTTGCTCAAAAGATTAAAAATCAGTATATTGTATTG
>NZ_RQTJ01000013.1 GCF_003858535.1 Paenimyroides viscosum | reverse complement strand
TTGGAAATTAATTCTAATAAAAAAACCGCCTCAAATTTTAATATTGAGACGGCTTCATTTTTTATAGGTGAAAAAATTAGTTAACTTTTTCTATACTTTTCTTTCCACTTTTAACATCCTGAATCGTTTTTTTGCTGATCTCCTTAAGATCTTCTTTAGAAGAAATAACTTCTTTATTAACTTCTTCTTTCGCTTTCTCTACTTTCTTTTCAGCATTTTTAACGGTATTTTTTGCAGCAGTTCCAGCTTTGTTTACAGCGTTTGTAGCTTCTTGTTTTACTTCTTCTGCAGTAGAAATTGCTTCGCCTTTTAAAGTAGCTAATGCAGCTTTTGCTTCATTTAATTTTTTAGTTGCAGCTTGTTTTTCTTCTACAGTTACAGCGTTTTTCAATTCAGCTTCAGCTTCTTTAATTTTAGCATCTAAAGACTCTACTGTATCAGCAACTTCTTCTTTTACAACATTTAATGTATCTTCTACTTGGTTAGTGATAGAATCTAATGTGTTGTCTAAATTTTCTTGTGCAGCATCTTTTTTACAAGATGTGAAAACTAATCCACCAATAACTGCTAATGATAAAACGATTTTTTTCATAATAAATATTTATTTTTAAAATTTAGCAACAAAATTATAACTTTTTAGTATCACTTGGTGAAAAATAGAAAAAAAAAATTTAAATTATAACTTTTGTAAATGATTAGTATCTTTACATTTAATGGAATTGTTTTATGAAAAAAATATTATTCTTTATAGTGTTCTTAACATCAATCATTAATGTGAGTGCTGCTAAGGATCCTTACTATATTAAATCGGTTTCTTTTAATCAAGGAAATGAATCGCTAATTCCCATTTTTAGATTAAATGAACCGTTTCAATTTTCGTTTGATGATTTAATGGGGAGTGAAAGCAACTACTATTATAAAATTGTTCATTGCACGCGTGATTGGAAACCATCGAATTTAAAAGTAACAGAATATCTAAAAGGAATGCAGAATTTGCGGATAAGTACGTTTGAAACTTCGTTTAACACCTTACAAGCTTTTGTGCATTACAAACTTACTTTGCCTAACCGCGATACCAAATTTATGATTTCAGGTAACTATAAGTTAGAAATTTATGATGAAGCCAATGAAAAAGTTATAGAGCGCCGCTTTATATTGTACGAAGATTTGGTTTCTGTTGCCTTAGAAATAAAGAAAACACGTAACCTACAATTTGCACCTGTAAAGCAAAATGTGTACATGACTATTGATTTTAATAATTTTACGGCTCAGAATCCTAAAAAAAACGTAAATGTTCTTATTTTACAAAATGGTCAATGGCATAATGCCCTAACTAATTTAGAACCGCAATATGTTATAGGTAATCAATTTAAATATCAGTATGATGAAGAAACTAACTTTTGGGCAGGTAACGAATATCTTTTTTTAGATAACAGTGATATAAAATTGGTAAACCACAATGTTGCAAAAATAACTAGAAACGATTTGTTTGAAGTTATGCTGCATGCAAAATACCCTTTAAAAGAAAGCAAATTCTATACGTTTTATCAAGATATAAACGGCGGATTTAAAAGTAGAAATGCGCTGCGCCAAAACCATAATACCGAAGCAGATTATGCTTGGGTTTATTTTAATTATCATTTAGATAAACTGCCCGCTTCGCAAAAACTATATATTGTAGGGATGTTTAACAACTATCAATTAATATCAGATTACGAATTAAAGTTTGACGAAGCTTCCCAAGCATACACAACCGCATTGCTTTTAAAACAAGGTTTTACCAATTATAAATATGTAATTGCTAATGAAAACGGAGTAATTTTAGATGAATTAAATCCTGATGGGAACTTTTTTGAAACTGAGAATCAGTACAACGCATTAATATATTACAAAACAGAAAGCGATCGGTACGAGAGAATTATTGGTATGGGTAAAGCCGATAGTAAACTTATTACCAATTAAAAATTTATTTGTAATTTTGGATAAATTCTAAAAAATGGTTTCAAAAATCACAAGGGGAATAAAAATTATTGTAAAAGTGCAGTATGTTAAACAAAGTTTGCATTTAAATAATCTTGTGAACTTTTTTAACTATGAAATTAGTATAGAAAACCAAGGTAACGATGTAGTGCAGCTTTTACGTAGATATTGGCTTATAAAAGATTCGTTTAATAATGATGAAGTAGTGGAAGGAGACGGCGTAATCGGTCAAAAGCCTATTGTAAATCCAAACGAAACTTTTCAGTACACGTCAGGATCATACATTCAAGGCGTGATAGGCAGTATGCAAGGCTACTTTACCTTTGTTAACTTTAGTACATCGCAAATATTTCATGTAAGGATACCCTTGTTTAATATGAGTGTTCCGTATATATATAACTAAAATAATAAATCAAATGTCAACAGGGTTTTTTAACGTTCCAGTGGCTGTAAATGAGCCGGTTAAAACGTATGCTCCGGGAACACCAGAGCGTGAACAAGTGCAACAAGCATTTAAAGAAATGTATCAATCAACGGTTGATGTTCCATTATACATTGGTGGAAAAGAAGTAAGAACAGGATCTACAAAAAATCTTTTTCCTCCGTTTGATCACCAACACCATTTAGGTACATACCATACTGCAACAAAAGATCTTATTCAAGATGCAATTGATGCTGCTTTAGAAGCACGCATTAAATGGTCGCAAATGGCATGGGAACACCGTGCAGCGATCTTTTTAAAAGCTGCTGAATTAGTTGCAGGTCCTTACCGCGCAAAATTAAATGCAGCAACAATGATTGCACAAGGAAAAACAGTTCACCAGGCAGAAATTGATGCTGCTTGTGAGTTTATAGATTTCTTACGTTTCAACGTGCAATACATGACCGAAATTTACAAACAACAGCCAATTTCATCAAAAGGAATTTGGAATAGAGTAGAACAGCGCCCCTTAGAAGGTTTTGTTTACGCTATTACACCATTTAACTTTACGGCTATTGCAGGTAATTTACCTTCTTGTGTAGCAATGATGGGGAATGTTGTGGTTTGGAAACCAGCTGCAACACAAATTTATTCTGCTAATGTTATTGTTGAAATTTTCAAGAAAGCAGGTTTACCAGACGGAGTTATCAACGTAATTTATGGCGATTCTTCTATGATTACGAATACTATTTTAGAATCGGCTGATTTTGCAGGAATCCACTTTACAGGATCAACAGGTGTTTTTAACGATTTCTGGAAAACAATAGGAAACAACATCAGCAAATACAAAACATATCCACGAATTGTAGGTGAAACCGGCGGAAAAGATTTCGTTTGGGCACATCCTACATCAAATGCAAAAGAAGTAGCTACGGCTTTATCGCGTGGTGCTTTTGAATATCAAGGACAAAAATGTTCTGCAGCTTCACGTGCTTATATTCCGGCATCGTTATGGAATGATGTTAAGAATTTTGTGATTGAAGATGTAAAGTCTTTTAAAATGGGATCTACAGAAGATATGAGCAACTTTATGTCGGCAGTGATTTCAGAATCTTCTTTTGATAAATTAGCGAAAGCAATCGATGATGCAAAAGCATCAAGCGAAGCAGAAATTGTTGTTGGTGGTGGGTACGATAAATCTAAAGGCTGGTTTATTGAACCAACTGTTATTGTAACAACAAACCCAATGTACGATACAATGGAGCGCGAATTGTTTGGTCCGGTTTTAACTGTTTATGTTTATGAAGACGATAAATGGGAGGACAGCTTAAAATTGGTCGACAGTACATCGGAATACGCGTTAACAGGCGCAATTTTTTCTGGATGCCGTTATGCAATTGAAACAGCTACAAAAGCTTTAGAAAATGCAGCGGGTAACTTCTATATTAACGATAAACCAACAGGAGCGGTAGTAGGGCAACAACCATTTGGTGGCGCTAGAGGATCGGGAACTAACGATAAAGCAGGTTCTATGATTAACTTGTTGCGTTGGGTTTCTCCACGTACAATTAAAGAAACATTTGTACCAGATACAGATTACAGATATCCGTTTTTAGGATAATATTTTTATAGAAAAACCAGCTGAGAAGCTGGTTTTTTTGTTTTTATAATTATTTCTGTTGGAAATATACTTCTTCGTAAGGTTGAATTAAAACCCAGCCTTCGCCTTGAAACATCATTTGGAATTCTTCACCACTGCCGCGTCCTAATAAACTTTTAAACGAAACATTGGTTTTTAGTTCAGGCTTTAAATTGCCCGACCAAGCTACGGTAGCATTAGGATCTGTAAATACGGGTTCGCCCGGTTTTACCAATAACGTTAACGGATCGCCATGTGTAGAAATTGCTACGTGCCCGTTTCCTGTTAAACGTACTTGAAACAATCCGCCAGACATCATTCCGGCAATGCTTTTAAGCATCGTAATTTCGTTTTTAATACTTTGGTCGTGTGCTAAAATATCGTTCCCATTTACACAAATCGATTCGCCTTCCAGCTTTAAAACTTGTACCTTTTTACCAGAATCGGCAACATATAAACGACCGGTTCCGCTGGCTTTCATTAATTTTGCACCTTCGCCTGTAAGTGTTTTCTTTAACAAGTTTCCTAAGCCACCCGAAAGCATACCTTCACGTTCAAACTTAATGTTTCCAACGTATCCAACCATACTTCCGTTTTTTGTCCAAACAAATTGGTTGTTTAGATTAATCTCTAACATTTGAGGTTTTTCTAACTCAAAATAGTCATGTTCTCTTTCGTTTTGTCGTGTTTTTTCAACAAAAGCAGCAAGTGTGTATTCGCCCATTGTTTTTTTTATTGTTTATTAAAAGTAACAAAAAAATGATTTTAAAAACAAAAAGAGATAACAATTTGTTATCTCTTTTATACTTAACTATTTACTGAACTTTTAAAGATGGTTGTCTTCGTCTTTCCAATCTCTAATTTCTTGTTCAATATCTTCTTTTGTTCTGCCGGTTTTTTCTTGAATTTTACCAATGTATTCATCAAATTTACCTTCGGCAAAAGCTTTGTCATCATCAAACCATTCTCCGTATTTTTGTTTAACGGATCCTTTGATTTTGTTCCATTTTCCTTCTAATTCTAATCTGTTCATAGCAATATGATTTAAAATTAATAATACTAAAGTTATGAAATATAATGTAAGGAAGCTGTTAAAAATATTGTAAATAAAAAACGACCCGAAGGTCGTTTCTTAAAATATATAGAAAAAATTAGTTTTGTTTTTCAGCGAATTCGTCAACAAAATTCTGGTTTTCTTCATAATCAGCTACCATTAATTCTGCATAATCGGCTTTTTTGCCTTTTCTGAATCTACGACCAATTCCATCGAAAATAGAATAAACAACGGGTACAATAACCAACGTTAAAAATAACGATGATAATAAACCACCAATAATTACAATTGCCAATCCACGGTTCATATCGGCACCATCACCTTGTGCCATTGCAATAGGTACCATACCAAATACCATGGCAATAGTGGTCATTAAAATTGGACGGAAACGTGCGTGATTCGCTGCCACTAAAGCATCATAAGTATTATAACCTGCGTCTTTTTTATGGTTGGCAAAATCTACTAACATAATGGCATTTTTTGCAACCAAACCAATTAACATGATAATACCTAAAATGGTAAAGATGTTTAATGTTTGATCTGTTAATGCTAATGCTAATAACGCCCCAATGAACGATAATGGGATTGAGAATAATACAATAAATGGTGTTACAAAACTATCATACAACGCAACCATTACAAAGTACATTAATACAATTGCTGCTAATAAAGCAAAACCTAAAGTACCAAAACCTTCTTGTTGGTTTTCCATGTTACCTCCCCATTTGAACGATACACCAGGTTTAAGTTTTAATTTTTCAAACTCGGCTTGCCATTCTGTTGCAAGTGTACCGGCTGGTTTACCAACAACCTGTGATTGTACAGATACAGACGGTGATTTATCGCGACGTTCTAACAAGGTAGGTCCTGATCCAAAACTTACGTCGGCAAATTGTTCTAACGAAATAGATTGCCCTTGTTGGTTTATGAATTTAATATTTTTAACATCATCTATACTACCACGACCACTTTCGTCATAACGAATATTGATATCATATTCTGTATCGCCACCACGGTATTTAGTGTCTGTGTTTCCAGAAAAAGCAGTTTGCATGGTCATACCTACGGTTGCTACATTTAAACCTAAGGCGTTCATTTTATCACGATCTAGCTTTACGTTGATTTCTGGGTTACCATCTTCTGAAGTTAATTTAACTTCTGATGAACCTGGGATATTACGTAATAAATCGGCAGCTTTGTTTGCGTATTCTAAAGCATCTTCTGTAGATGAAGCAATAACGGTTAACATAAGTGGAGCTTGTTCTGCACCCATAAGTCCAATAGCAACTGTTTTTACTTTAGCACCAACTAAAACTTTTTCCATTTCACGTTTTAATTTAGCTGCGTAAACCTTAGTTGGCTCTTTTTTATTGTAACCATCGGCTAAATAAATCTGCATTTCTGATTTGTATTTTGTACCAGATGTGGTCATCATACCATCAGATGCTTGACCAACGGTTGTAATAACACGTTCAATTTCTGGACGAGCGGCTAAATATGATTCTGCTTTTTGTGTCATGAAGTTGGTTTGCTCTATAGAAGCATCCTTGTTCATTTCTAATTGTAAATAAAATTCTCCTTTATCATTTCCTGGGAAGAAATCGGTACCAATGTATCCTTTTACTAATAGCATAATTGATGCAAAGAAAAGAACAACTGTTAAACCAAGCGAGGTTAATTTGTTTCGGCGGTTTTTTAAAGACCATTCTAAAATTTTAGTAATGAAATCTGTTAATGCAGATAAACCTGCTTCAAATCCGTATAATATCTTACCAAAGAATGAATGTTTAGAAATATGTGATAATTTACCAAAACGTGAATACAACCATGGCACCACTGTAAACGATACAACTAATGATAATAATGTGGCAATTACCACAGTAACACAGAACTGACGTAAGATGTCTGATACTAAACCAGAAGACATTGCAATAGGTAAGAATACTACCACAATTACCAAGGTAATAGCAACAACGGTAAAACCAATTTCTGCAGCACCATCATAAGCAGCGCGTACTTTGTTTTTACCCATTTCCATGTGTCGGTGAATATTTTCAATTACCACAATGGCATCATCCACCAGAATACCAACAACTAACGAAAGTCCTAGTAATGACATTAAGTTAAGGGTGTAACCCATTAAGTATAAGCCAATAAAGGTAGCGACTAGCGATAACGGAATTGCAATAACCGCAATACCTGCATCACGCAAACTATGTAAAAAGAATAACATAATGAAACCTACTAATGCAACAGCAATCATTAAATCGTGCATTACGTTGTTAGCAGAATTAATGGTGTATTCTGTAGAGTCACTTGCTACTTCAATATCTATATTTTTATCGGCATAATCTTTTACGATACCGCTAACAACATTTCCGTCTTTATCTTTAACAGCAATTGTTTGTCTTACTAATTCTGAAACTGCTACGGCATTTGCATCAGATTGTTTGAAAACCTGCATTAAGATGGTATTTTTTTGGTTGATACGAGAAATTTTCTCAATATCTTTAATACCATCTTGCACATCGGCAACATCACTTAAACGAATTGCAACGCCAGAAGGTGTTGTAATTGGTAAGTTACGCATTTGATCTAACGATGTGAATTTACCTGATAAACGAATGGTAGTTTGGCTACCACGTGTTTTAACGTTACCTGTAGGGAAATCTAAGTTAGATGCAGCGATAATTTGCTGAATTTGACTGATAGTTAAACCGTAACCTTGTAATTTTTCAGGGTTTACGCTAACTTGAATTTCGCGTGTTTCACCACCAATTAAATCTACTTTAGCAACACCGGTAATACGTGCAAAAACGGGTTGTATTTTTTGATCTAATAAATCATACAGCTCTTTTTCTGATAAACTAGAAGTAACCGAAAGGTTCATAATAGCAACATCGTCTAAAGAGAATTTACTTAAAGAAGGCGTTTCGGCATCTTCGGGTAAATCGTTTATAACGGCGTTAATTTTTCGCTGGGCATCGGTAAGCAAGAAGTTAACATCGGCACCAGTGTTTAGCGTAATCATTACAACCGAAACACTTTCGAACGATTTCGTTTCAATTTTCTTAACGTTTTCTAGCGATGAAACTGCATCTTCTATAATTTTAGAGACGGATGTTTCTACCTCATTCGGTGCAGCACCCGGATAAACTGTTTGTACAGTAATTACGTTTACATCGAATTTAGGAACTAATTCATATCCTAAACTAAAGTACGACGCGATACCACCAAAAATAAGTAATAAGAATACTACAATGATGATACTTGGTCTTTTTATTGATATTTCAGATATTTTCATTTAAAGCTTCGCTTAATTATTTAATAATTTCAACAGCAGTGCCGTTTAATAAGTTAATTTGTCCGGTTGTGATTACTTGTGTACCTTTTGTAATTCCAGAAATAATTTCAATATTTTCACCAAAAGTTCTTCCTGATACTACTTTTGTTAAAACCGCTTTACCATCTTTAACAACAAATATTTGGTTTGAACTAACACTACCAACAAATGCATTACGAGGAACAACCAAAGCGTTAGCAGATTTTTCGCTTCCAAAAAATGCCGTACCGTACATACCTGCTTTTAAATCGTTGGTTGCATTGTTTTTAATTTCTAATTCTACAGGAAAATTTAAACTTCCATCTGCTTTAGGAGCGATGAATGATACTTTACCAACGAATTCTTGATCTACTAATACTGGTGATTGTACTTTAATAACTTGACCTAATTTTACAAAACCAATGTTTTTTTCGTCTACATTTACTTGTAATTTTAATGTGCCTACATTTACAATTTCAAATAGTTGTTGACCCGGTGATACATAAGAACCTGGTTCAATATTTCTTTTATTAACCACACCTGCAAATGAAGCTGTAATGTTAACATCAGATGCTGTTAATTGTGAAGAACGTAAATTGTTTTTAGCGTTTTCTAACTGTAATTTAACCTGATCTAATTGTTGTTTAGTTACGCCGCCAGATGCATAAGCGCCTTCAAAACGGGCAACTTCTGCTTTTGCATTGTTATAAACAGCTTGTGCGTTAGATAAGCCTACATTTAGCTTATCGCCATCTATTACAGCTAAAGTTTGTCCGGCGCGTACATGCGCACCTTCTTGAACCAATACACGGGTTACTTTACCAGCGGTTTCTGCAGAAAGCATTACTTCTTGTTTTGGTGCAAAAGTTCCATTGGCTATATATTGCGCATTAACATCTTTATAATCGGCTACTTCCACACGCACTGCAACAGCAGCATTTTTTTGACCTACAATAGCTGTTTGTTCTTCGTTTTGTGTTTTGTTTTTATTTAAAACGTACATAATTCCTGCTAAAGCTGCAATTATTACTATTCCTGTTATTATTACTTTTTTCATGTGTAAATGCAATTAGTTTTGTTCTTCTGTTAATGATTTTAATTCTCCTTTTGCTTTGATAAGCTGTATTTCGGCAACTTTATAATCTAGTAAAGCGTTTGTGTGATTGTTTTGTGCATCGGCATATTGTGTTTCTGCATCTAACAAATCGGTTAACGTTGCCAAACCAAATTTGTAATTGTTTTCTATGTTTGTTAATACTTCTTTAGCCAGATTAACATTTTCTTTTTGAACGTTTAAGGTGATTAAAGAGTTGTTTAATTGGGTTACGGCATTTTTTAAAGACATATCTAATGCCAAGCGAGTGTCACGTTTGTCTGCTTCTAAACGTTCAATATCAATCTGTGCCTGCTTAACTTTTGCTTTAACCGATCCACCGTTAAAAATAGGTATGTTTAAATTTAAACCTATTGCCGAATAACTTGACCAGTAAACACCATCGGCAGGTTTTGCAAACCACGGAAATTGAGATCCAAGACCTAAATATCCAAAATTAGCATTCATGCTTAAGCTTGGGTAACCTTGTGCATTAATAGCTTTTTTGTTTAAGACTAATAATTCGCTTTGTTTTTCTAATAACTTAATTTCGGTTCTATTTTCAATATTTACAGAATCATCTACCAACGCATGTTTTGTTATTTCAAAAGTGTTTTCAGGTAGTTCTATATCCTGATTCATATCCATACCTATCAAATATTTCAAAGCGTTTTCTTGTAACTGCAACGCATTAACTAACTGCTGACGGTTGCCTTTTAAATTATTTAAAGTAACATCGATACGGTCTAAATCGATCTTTTTTGCCAAACCGTTATCAAACAAACTTTTAATAACATCACGAACACGGCTTGTATTGTCAATTGTTTTATCAATTGTTGTTAATTGTGATTCTGTTTTATAAGCTTCATAATAACTATTAGCAACTTTTTCAATCACTTGTTCTTCGGTTAACTGAGCGTTTATTTTATAAAACTCTCTTGTACTTTTTGCAGCTTTTAATCCTGTGAAAACAGCCTGATTGAATAATTGCTGATTTAACGAAACTGCTGCTGTAGATTGCCATGGCTGCCCAAAAGGAATCATTATAATTTCACCGGGTCTGCCTAACATATCCCCAGGTAAAGCACTTTTTTGTAAAATAGCGTTATAAGTTAATGTACCGTTTGCGCTAATTTGTGGTAAAGCATTAGCGCGAACTTCATCTATCTGGTATTCGCTATTTTCTACATCTAAACGCGCTTTAACAGCCTCTGCTTTATTTTGCAAGGCGTAATTAACCGCATCTTTAAGCGTTAAACGTTCTTGCGCTTGGGCAAAGAATCCTAAAAACGCTAATAAAATTGAAATTCTATATTTCATTGGTATTTATGATTTTTGTAATAATTGTTCTAATATTTCTAATCCTTTTGGGGTAACTATTCCCCTTAAATGGTATTCTAATAATTTGTAGTTTAATTCCTCTAAAGATTGTGTGCTTTGCAGGTTAATAAACACTTCATCACTAAAAAATGCAGTGGTGCTTGCAAAGAAGATTTTTCCTACAAAATCAATATCAATATCACTTCGGTAATAACCTTGTTCCACGCCGTCACGAAGATTTCTTAGAATGGTAAAATCGTAATTTTCGTGTTTCTTTTGCTGGATACGTTCAGCTAGTTTTGGGTAATATTTGTTAAATTGATAGATAGTACTCGCTTGAATATTTTGTCCAAACAAATCACCTAAACAATTCTTCATTTCAAAATGTTCGTGTATGGGAGTTTTACAGTTCCCTGCAATATTCTTTATTTTATCAGATGCTGTTAAAAATACATAATCTACCGTTGCTTTAACCAATTCATCTTTAGCCGAAAAATGCTGATAAATAGTTTTTTTTGAAATTCCTAACTCCTTAGCAATATCATCCATAGTAACAGTTTTAAAGCCGTTTTGAATGAATAGTTCTAAAGATTTCTTTAATACCGTCTCTTTCATTAGTCAAAAAGTTTCGGCAAAGATAGGCAGGAAACTTTAAATACCAAAAAAGTTTCCAAAGTTTTTTTTAAAATTTTATTTACATGATTAATTAGCTTACATTTGTATTCTTGAAACGAAGTTTATACCTTTTATGAATAATTTCATTGAATACAAAAGCGCTGTCGCTGATTACATAAATCAAATTAATTTTAAAAAAGAACCAAAGGAACTTTACGAACCAATAGGTTATATTGCCAATTTGGGTGGTAAACGTTTACGTCCGCTGCTTACCCTTTTTGCAGCCGAGGTTTTTGGTGCTAAACCAACCGATGCAATTCATGCAGCAGTTGCTATTGAGCTGTTTCATAATTTTTCGTTGATACACGACGATATTATGGACGAAGCGCCTTTAAGAAGAGGTAATAAAACCGTTCATGAAAAATGGAATCTGAATACCGGAATTTTATCGGGCGATGCCATGCTGATTTTGGCTTATCAGTATTTCGAGAATTACGAACCTGCTATTTTTAAGGATCTTGCTAAATTATTCAGTAAAACGGCATTAGAAGTTTGTGAAGGACAACAGCTTGATATTAATTTTGAAACTCGAAATAACGTTAGTATTCCCGAATACATTAAAATGATTGAATACAAAACGGCGGTTTTAGTAGGTGCAGCTTTAGAAATGGGGGCTATTGTTGCAAAAACATCCGAAAACAACAAAGTTGCTATTTATAATTTTGGTCGAGATTTAGGAATTGCCTTTCAGTTGCAAGACGATTATTTAGATGCTTTTGGCGAAACGGCGACATTTGGAAAACAAATTGGTGGCGATATTTTAGAGAATAAAAAAACGTATTTGTATTTACGATCTTTAGAAAATGCTTCGGAAACCGACAAAGCAGAATTGATAAACTGGTTTGCATCAAAAGAGGGCGGGCAAGAAAAAATTGAAGCTGTTAAATCATTGTTCCAAAAAACAAATGCAACAGCCGATACACAACTTTTAATAGAAAAATATACTCAGAAAGCATTGTTGCAATTAGAAACATTAGAAATTCCGATTCATTTTAAAGAAGAATTAAAAGAATTTGCTTTATCATTAATGAGCAGAACTGTATAAATTGAAAAATCCGAAACAAACGTTTCGGATTTTTTATGTCTAAAAATAAATCAATCTAAAAGAAAACGCGGATAAAAGGCATCCAAGCTTGGTTGTAAACCAAATCACCTTCTTTATATAAAACATTATATCGTACGCCAATTGTCACGTTTCCACTAGTATAACCAGCGCCTAAAAACAATGCGGTGTTCCAAAAGTTTTCTTTATGGTAAGAACTAATTTGGTTATCAACCCAAATATTATTTACACGTAATTGTTCCAATTCTGCCGAAAGCTGAATCATTTCTGCCGGACTATAAATTCCCAAGATATTAGCACCGTACGATGTGCTTTCGTAAAAACCTTTCGATTTCATATAATTAAACTGCAATCCCAAACCTGCCGAAAATTGTTCGGTAATTGGTTTTAAAGCCATTGGCGAAACCGCAATATTGGTAAAACCGCTGCCGAAAGCCAAGCCTAAACCGCCACCAAATTGTACATCGCTAAAAAAAGTAGTGGTACGTGGTTGGTAGGTATCTTGATTTTCTTGTGCAAACGAATTAAATCCAAGTAGAAAGCAAGCTGTAAGTGTGTAAAATATTTTTTTCATAAGGATTAAATTTTCGCTAATATATTAATTAAACAGTTAAATATATCTTAACACACAAAAAGTGTACCTATAAAGTTAGAAAAGTAACTTTGCGAATAATGAAAAATTAATTTTAAAAAAGTAAGTAATATAATAAAGTTGCTAAAATTTTAAAGATTAAAAGCATTATCCCTAAAAAACTATGATTAAAGTAGATAGGTTAACGTAATTCAAAAAAACACTTGTCTAAAAAATAAAGTATAAAACTATATGAAATGTTGTATTATTAATTGAAACTATTGTATTTTTGTGAAAATTTTTTAACGAAAAAAAGAGTCATTAGACAAATATTATGGATAGGTTTTCCTTTTTAAACGCTGCACATACCTCATTTTTTGCCGATTTATACGATCAGTACTTAACAAGTCCTGATAGTGTTGAACCAAGTTGGAGAAGTTTTTTTCAAGGGTTCGATTTTGCAAATGAGTTCAATGGTGGTCCGGTAGAACAATTATCAAATGCATACCAAGGTTCTGGAGAATCGGCAGTTATAGCTGATTCAGTTAAAAAAGAATTTGCGGTTTTAAAGTTGATCGATGCTTACAGAACGCACGGTCACTTACTAACAAAAACAAATCCCCTAATAGAAAAAACTGGTGAAGCTCCCGATTTTTCTATCGAAAAGTTTGGTCTTACACAAGCAGATTTAAACGTTACTTTTGATGCTGCACAAAGCGTTCACATACCAAAAGGTACTTTACAACAAATTATAGATCATTTACAAAATACCTATTGTACTACTTTAGGTATTGAATATATGTATATCCCGAGCGAAGAAAAAGTTCAATGGATTTCTAAATATGTTGAATCTAAAGTATCCGATTTAACTACAGATCAGCAGAAACATATATTAGAAAAACTAGTTCAGGCTGCGGCTTTCGAGAATTTCTTTCATACAAAATATGTAGGTCAGAAACGTTTTTCGTTAGAAGGATTAGAAGCTACCATTCCTGCAATTGATGCTATGATTGAAGCTGCGGGATCAGCAGGTGTAGAAGATGTAGTTATTGGAATGGCGCACCGCGGACGTTTAAATATTTTGGCGAATATCATGCAAAAACCTGCACAGAATATCTTTACAGAATTCGACGGGAAAGATTATGCCGATGTTGCCGATACGTTTGATGGTGATGTGAAGTACCATTTAGGATACACATCTAACCGTGAAACAAAATCAGGAAATAAAATTACCTTAAATTTAGCACCAAACCCATCGCATTTAGAAACTGTTGGTGCGGTTATAGAAGGTGTGGTTCGTGCAAAACAAGATAAATTATACGCAGACAATTTTTCTAAAGTATTGCCAATTGCCTTACATGGCGATGCTGCCGTAGCAGGTCAGGGTATTGTGTACGAAATTGTTCAAATGAGCAAGTTACGCGCTTACCAAACAGCCGGAACTATTCACGTGGTTTTAAACAACCAAGTTGGTTTTACAACAAGTTATAAAGATGCACGTTCGGGTGTTTATTCTACAGATATTGCTAAAGTTGTTGCAGCACCGGTTGTTCACGTAAATGCAGATGATACCGAAGCGGCTGTTAAAGCAATGTTGTTTGCTTTGGCGTACCGTATGGAGTTTAAGGAAGATGTTTTTGTTGATTTGGTTGGATACCGTAAATACGGACATAACGAAGGTGACGAACCACGTTTTACCCAACCAATTTTATATAAATTAATCTCTAAACATCAAAATGCACGTAACCTATACAATGCGCGTTTAATTGAACATAAAATCATTGAAGACGGATACGTTGGATCTTTAGAAGATAAATACAAGGCTATTTTAGAAGAAAATTTAACAGCAGCAAAAGCAACAGAAAAAGCAGTGGTTATTCCGTTCATGGAAAAAGAGTGGGAGGGATACCATATTGCAAATGTTGATCGTATGTTGCAAACGTATGATACAAAAGTATCGCGCGAAATGTTAGATGATGTAGCACCAACATTAACAGCACTGCCTACAGATATTAAATTCATCAGCAAAATATCTAAACTAATCAAAGATCGTTATACTATGTATTACGAAACCAACCGTTTAGATTGGGCAATGGGTGAGTTGTTAGCTTACGGAACGTTGATTTCAGAAGGTTACGATGTTCGTTTTACAGGACAAGATGTGCAACGCGGAACGTTTTCGCATCGTCATGCAGTTATTAAAAACGAAGAAACCGAAGAAGAATATGTACCTTTAAACAACATAAAATCACAAAACGGACAAATGCGTATTTACAACTCGCATTTATCAGAATATGCTGTTTTAGGTTTTGAATACGGATATGCAATGGCAAATCCAAAAGCGTTAACAATTTGGGAAGCACAGTTCGGAGATTTCTCTAACGGCGCTCAAATTATGATCGATCAATATATCGCTGCTGGTGAAGATAAATGGGGAAGCCAAAACGGTATCGTTATGTTATTGCCACATGGTTATGAACATCAAGGAGCAGAACATTCATCGGCACGTTTAGAGCGTTACTTACAGCTTTGTGCAAACCACAATATGTATGTAGCAAACTGTACAACGCCTGCCAATCATTTCCACATGTTGCGTCGCCAAATGATTACCGATTTTAGAAAACCATTGGTAATCATGTCGCCAAAATCATTGTTACGTCATCCCGAAGCTACTTCAACTATCGAAGAATTAACAAGCGGATCGTTCCAAACAATTGTAGATGATCCAAAGGTTCAAGATAAATCAGCAGTAAAAACACTGGCTTTTGTTTCAGGTAAATTCTATTACGATTTACAGGCAGAAAAAGAAAATTTAGGCAGAAACGATGTTGCTTTTGTAAGAGTTGAACAATTGTTTCCGCTAGATAATGATAAATTAAAAGAAGTAATTGCTTCTTACCCGAATGTTGAAGATTATGTTTGGGCACAAGAAGAACCTAAAAACATGGGTGCTTACGGTTATATGCTAATGAATTTTGATTTGGTCAAATTCCGTTTGGCATCACCCGCAGCCGCAGCTGCTCCGGCAGCAGGTTCATCAGTTCGATCTAAAGCAAGATATGCAAAAGCAATTGCTAAAGTATTCGATAAAAATTTATAATTTTAGAAAGTTTTTCAAATAACACAATATTAAATTAATATACTCATGAGTATCTTAGAAATGAAAGTTCCTTCGCCAGGAGAGTCAATCACAGAAGTGGAAATTGCTACTTGGTTAGTAAAAGACGGAGACTATGTAGAGAAAGACCAAGCAATTGCTGAGGTTGATTCTGACAAAGCAACTTTAGAATTACCTGCTGAAGCTAGTGGTATTATTACTTTAAAAGCGGAAGAAGGAGATGCTGTGGCTGTTGGTCAAGTAGTTTGTTTAATCGATACAAGTGCTGCAAAACCATCGGGTAGCGCACCTGCTGCCGAAGCTCCAAAAGCTGAAGAGAAAAAAGAAGAAGTTAAGGTTGCTCCGGCTCCTGCATCTGCACCAGCTGCTACGTATGCAACAGGATCTGCATCGCCGGCTGCTAAAAAAATATTAGACGAGAAAAGCATCGATGCTGCATCTGTTCAAGGTACAGGTAAAGATGGTCGTGTTACTAAAGAAGATGCTTTAAACGCAACACCTTCAATGGGAACACCAACAGGCGGACCTCGTGGAACAGAGCGCAAAAAAATGTCTATGTTACGCAGAAAAGTAGCAGAGCGTTTGGTTGAAGCTAAAAATACAACAGCAATGTTAACTACTTTTAATGAAGTTAACTTAACTGAAGTAAATAAATTACGTACCGAATTTAAAGAAGCTTTTAAAGCAAAACACAATGCATCGTTAGGTTTTATGTCATTCTTTACAAAAGCGGTAACTCGTGCTTTACAGTTGTTTCCTGATGTGAACTCAATGATCGATGGTCAAGAGCAAATTAAATTTGATTTTGCTGATATCTCTATCGCGGTTTCAGGACCAAAAGGATTAATGGTTCCGGTTGTTCGCAACGCAGAATTATTATCTTTCCGTGGTGTTGAAGCAGAAATCAAGCGTTTGGCAACAAGAGCACGTGACGGACAAATTACGGTTGACGAAATGACAGGAGGAACTTTTACAATTACCAATGGTGGTGTATTTGGATCTATGTTGTCAACGCCAATTATAAACCCACCACAATCAGGTATTTTAGGAATGCACAATATCATCGAGCGTCCTGTTGCAGTAAACGGACAAGTAGTTATTGCGCCAATGATGTACATTGCATTATCTTATGACCACAGAATTATCGATGGTCGTGAGTCTGTTGGTTTCTTGGTAGCTGTTAAAGAAGCTTTAGAAAATCCAATGGAGTTGTTAATGAACAACGATCCTAAAAAAGCTTTGGAATTATAATATTTTATTGTTTTTTATATTGCTAAAGTCTTTCTAATTGGGAAGACTTTTTTTGTTAGCTTTTCGTAGCTTTGTTTTCTAATATCTAATAAAAATATGAGTTCAAAGAAATCAGCTGCAATTGGTTTTATATTCATTACAATGTTAATCGACATTATAGGAATAGGCATTATTATTCCTGTAATTCCCAAACTTTTACAAGAATTAAATCATTCCGATATTAGCGAAGCTGCACAATTAGGTGGTTGGCTGGCATTTGCCTACGCATTTACCCAGTTTTTGTGTGCGCCGTTAATGGGCAGTTTGTCTGATAAATATGGCAGAAGACCCGTTCTGTTGATTTCATTGCTGGCATTCGCAGTGGATTATTTAGTGTTGGCATTGGCGCCAAATGTACCATGGCTATTCGTTGGTAGAATTATTGCAGGTATAACCGGAGCCAGTATTTCTACGGCAATGGCTTATATATCAGATGTTAGTACACCCGAAAATAAAGCCAAGAATTTTGGTTTGGTTGGTGCAGCTTTTGGTATCGGATTCATTATTGGTCCTGTAATTGGCGGTTTGTTGGGGCAGTTTGGCTCACGCGTGCCTTTTTATGCTGCGGCTGCTTTGTGTTTTGTGAATTTTGTGTACGGATATTTTGTTTTGCCTGAATCATTAACTCCTGAAAAACGTAGGGTTTTTGAATGGAAAGCAGCAAACCCAATTGGAGCTCTAGCTCGATTAAAAAAGTTTCCGAATATTATAGGTTTGGTTGTAGCCATGTTTTTTATGTATTTTGCATCGCATGCCGTGAACGGAAATTGGAGTTTTTATACCATGTACCGATACAATTGGGACGAACGTATGGTGGGTATTTCGCTAGGTGTTGTTGGTGTTTTGGTAGCATTGGTGCACGGTGTTTTGGTTCGATTTGTGAATCCGCGAATAGGTAACGGTAAAAGTATTTTAATAGGATATTCTGTGAATTCGGTCGGTTTGTTGTTGATTGCTTTTGCATCACAAGAATGGATGGTTTTTGTGTTCTTGATTCCTTATTGTTTGGGCGGTTTGGCAGGTCCGGCAATTCAATCGGAAATCACTAATCATGTTCCGGCAAACGAACAAGGACAAATTCAGGGAACGTTGGCTAGTTTAAATAGTGCCACAGCGACTTTTGGACCATTGGTAATGACAAGTATCTTTTATTTCTTTACACACGATTCGGCTCCGTTTAAATTTCCGGGCGCACCGTTTGTTTTGGCATCAATATTAATGGTTTTCGCTTTTTTCATGGCTTACAAAGGATTAAAGAAAACACAATCTATATAAAATGAGTAGTTTTTATTATATCGACAGAAGCAATGTTTCGTTTGAAGATTTTATTGCTTCGCCCGAAATTAAAAGTCATTTAATGGCGTTTTTGCACGAACAGCAGTTTAAGCATTTGTTCGATCAGTATAAAATTCCAATTTCTAACAAATTGCTTTTGTATGGCGACAGCGGTTGCGGTAAAACCATGACGGCGAAAGTGATTGCAAATCATTTGAACAAAAAATTAATGATTGTGAATTTAGCAACAATTATTTCATCAAAATTGGGCGAAACAGCTAAAAATTTAGATTTGCTGTTTAAAGAATCTCAGTACGAAAGTATGGTTTTGCTGTTAGATGAATTTGATTCGTTAGGGCAGATTCGTGATTACGACAATAAAGATAATTCGGAAATGAAACGTGTGGTAAATGCCATTATTCAGTTAATGGATTATTTTCCGCAGAAATCGATCTTAATTGCAGCTACAAATCAAATTCACATGATTGATGAAGCTTTGAAACGCAGATTTGAATGGCAGGTTTCGTACGAAAAACCATCTAATGAATTATTGGATGATCTATACGATACCCTTAAAATTCCGATTCCAGAGAAGTATCATCCCAAAAAACGTTTATATCAGGCATCGTACGCACAAGCGAAAGACGATTTTTATAAACAGGTGAAACAAAATATTATAAACGAACAATTGTCTTAAAAATGGCAAATAACATAATGGACTGGAAACAGTTACTTTCTTTAAAAAAATTTGGCGATACAAAAGTTCGCGAACGTAAAGATGAAAATCCATCACGAATTGGATTTGAAGTTGATTACGACCGAATTATTTTCTCAAACGCATTTCGCAGTTTGCAGGATAAAACGCAGGTAATTCCGCTATCGAAAACCGATTTTGTACACACCCGTTTAACGCATAGTCTGGAAGTTTCGGTTGTTGGTCGATCTATTGGTCGGTTGGCAGGTGCGCAGATTATCGAAAAATATTCCGAATTATCAAATTTAGGCTACACGATTAATGATTTCGGAGCCATAGTTGCTGCAGCTTGTCTGTGTCACGATATCGGAAATCCGCCGTTTGGACATTCAGGTGAAAAAGCAATAGGTGATTTTTTCAAGCATGGAGCAGGTGAGCATTTTCGATTAGATTTAGAACCAGCACAATGGCAAGATTTGATTGATTTTGAAGGAAATGCGAACGGATATCATATTTTAACTGATTCACGTCCGGGTGCCGAAGGTGGTTTGCGCATTTCGTATGCAACGTTGGGCGCTTTTATGAAATATCCAAAAGAGAGTCTTCCTAAAAAACCAACCAACGAAATTTCCGATAAGAAATACGGATTTTTTCAAGCAGATAAATCAAGCTTTTTAGATGTTGCCGATACACTTGGATTGCTGAAAAGAGAAGGGGAGACGTTGCGTTATTTACGCCATCCGCTAACGTATTTGGTAGAAGCTGCCGATGATATTTGTTACACGATTATTGATTTTGAAGACGGAATTAATTTAGGTTGGATTCCTGAAGAACACGCGTTGGAATTTTTAATTAAGATTGTAAAAAATAACATCAATTCTGTAAAATATGCGCAATTACAAACAAAAGCAGAGCGTGTAAGTTATTTACGTGCCTTAGCAATTGGCAGTTTAATTAACGATGTGGTGCGTGTGTTCATGGAAAACGAAGAAGAAATTTTAAAAGGAAATTTCCCTTTTGCACTAACAGATAAATGTGCGTATGTGGCGCAAATGAAAGATATTATCACCATAAGTATTTCTAACGTTTACGAAAGTAAAGAAGTGATAGAAAAGGAAGTAGTTGGTTATAAAGTGCTGCACACCTTATTAGAAAAATTTATTGCTGCAACAAACAATAAGTTCAACGGAACTGCTACACATTACGACGAACTGATATTGAAACTTTTGCCAGAACAATATCAAACCGAAAATGAAAGTCTGTATTTGCGTTTATTGAATGTATGCAGGTTTATTTCGTTGTTGACCGATGGTAAGGCGTTAGAATTGTATCATTCTATTGTTGGGAGATAGAAACGTTTTTAGTTTCTATCTTAAAAACTTATGGATTTACTGTGTAGAAAAACGGAACAAATATCATTACTAAAATAGTAAGTACTGATATTGCTAAAGGTGCGATATAATTTTTTTTATTAAAACGTTCGCTACGTAGTAAAAAGATCAGCACAACAATAGGCATTACAAATGTACATAAAAGAGCTATAAGTGAAGTAAGTTCGTAAATAGCACTTAATACAGGATAATCATAAAGATTTACAATCTTTGTTAAAAGCCAAAAACATAATAAAGCCAATGAAATATATAGAAGTATTTTATTTTTCATAAGAGTGGTTTTTAAAATCAAACCAATATAATAAAAAAAATCTAATATTATTATATAAAAAAAGCATCTCATTGAGATGCTTTTAATTTTTTCAGTCTAAGAAGATTAAGCTTCAAATGGTACAATAGAAACGAAAGATTTGTTATCTCTCTTTTTCACGAATTGTACAACTCCGTCAACTTTAGCATGTAAAGTATGATCTTTCCCCATGTAAACGTTTTCACCTGGGTTATGTTTTGAACCTCTTTGTCTTACAATGATGTTACCAGCAATAGCTGCTTGTCCACCATAAATCTTAACGCCTAAACGTTTCGATTCAGATTCTCTACCATTCTTAGAACTACCGACACCTTTCTTGTGAGCCATGATGTTTGGTTTTTAAAATTGTTAATACTTTCTAGTTACAGATTAAATAGTGATTCCCTCGATTACGATTTGAGTCAATGCTTGTCTGTGACCGTTTTTCTTTTTGTATCCTTTTCTTCTTTTCTTTTTGAAAACGATAACTTTGTCACCTTGAAGGTGCTTTAAAACTTTCGCTCCTACTGAAGCTCCTGTTATAGCTGGGGCGCCTAAAGTTACTGTTCCTGCATTGTCAACTAAAAGAACTTTGTCAAAAGTAACATTTGCTCCTTCTTCAGTTGCCAAACGGTTTACGTAAACTTTTTGGTCTTTGCTAACTTTGAATTGTTGCCCTGCTATCTCTACGATTGCGTACATAACAATTAAATTAAGATTAATTTTTAAGACTGCAAATATACAAAAAATATCTAAAAATCAAATGTAAGTACTTCGTTTTTAAAAAATTAATTCACTCAAATAAAATAATTAAAAAAAATAAGAATATAAATGTAACAAAATCACGAAATTGCACACTAATTAAAAAATCAAATTAATTTAAATCCAAGTTATGAGAAAATCTCTAACGGCTTTAGCGTCTGCACTTTTACTTAGTAGTGTTGCAGTTGCACAAAAAGTTGAGTTTGAAGAGTATACACTTGACAATGGTTTGCATGTAGTTTTACATCAAGACAAATCGGCGCCAGTTGTAGTTACTTCTGTAATGTACCATGTTGGTGCAAAAGATGAAAACCCAGAGCGTACTGGTTTTGCGCACTTTTTTGAACACCTTTTGTTTGAAGGTACAGAAAATATTGAAAGAGGTGAGTGGTTTAAATTAGTAACTTCTAATGGAGGGCACAACAACGCAAACACTTCAGACGACCGTACGTATTATTATGAAGTATTTCCATCGAACAATTTAGAATTGGCTATTTGGATGGAATCTGACCGTTTATTGCAACCAGTTATCAACCAAATTGGTGTTGATACACAAAACGAAGTTGTAAAAGAAGAAAAACGCTTACGTGTAGATAACAGCCCTTACGGAAACTGGATCACAGAAGTTAAGAAAAATTTGTTCAAAAAACACCCTTACCGTTGGGCGCCAATTGGTTCTATGGATCATTTAGATGCTGCTACTTTAGAAGAGTTCCAGGCATTTAACAAAAAATTCTATGTACCAAACAACGCTGTTTTAGTAATTGCTGGTGATATCGAGTTTGCAAAAACTAAAGATTTGATTCAGAAATATTTCGGAGTGATTAAAAAAGGAGCAGTAGTTCCTCGCGTAAACATTCAGGAAGATCCAATCACAAAAACAATTCATGCAACGGCAGAAGATGCTAACATTCAAATTCCAATGTACATCACCGCTTATAGAACACCATCTATGAAAACGCGTGATGCAAGAGTTTTAGATATGATTTCATCATACCTTTCTGGCGGAAAATCATCTCCAATGCAAAAGAAAATTGTTGACGAAAAGAAAATGGCTTTACAGTTGTTTGCTTTTAACTACGCACAAGAAGATTACGGAATGTACTTAATTGCAGGTTTACCAATGGGTGATACTACGCGTGAGGCATTACAAAAAGAAATTGATGCTGAAATTACAAAATTGCAAACCGAGTTAATTTCTGAAAGAGATTATCAAAAGTTACAAAACGATTTTGAAAACCGTTACGTAAGCCAAAATTCAGATTTAGAAGGATTGGCAGAGAACTTGGCTACTAACTATTTATTATATGGCGATATCAATTTAATTAACGAAGAAATCGAAATTTATCGTTCAATTACAAGAGAAGAAATTCGCGATGTTGCTAAAAAGTATTTACAAAGCAATGCTCGTTTATTATTAGATTACGTACCGGCAAAAGAAGATTCAGCTAAATAAGAAAGTAAACAAAATGAAAAAAATATTATTATTCGCATCAGCTTTGTTACTAACTGTTAGTGCCGAAGCTCAAATAAAACGCCCACAACCGCAACCAGGTCCAATGCCTACTGTTAACGTGCAAAAACCGCAAGAGTTTACCATGAAAAACGGTTTAAAGGTAATGGTTGTAGAAGATCATAAATTACCACGCGTAAGCTATATGTTAACTATTGATACACCACCTTATGTAGAAGGTGCAAAAGCAGGAGTGTCAAGTTTAACAAGTGCCGTTGTTGGTAATGGAACTGCAAAAACATCTAAAGAAAAATTCAATGATGAAATTGATTTTTTAGGAGCAAATGTAAACTTTTGGAATACAGGAGCATCTGCAAGCGGATTGTCTAAATACAGTTCTCGTTTGTTAGAATTAATGGCAGAAGGATCATTAAGTCCTTTGTTCTCTCAAGAAGAATTCGATAAATCTAAACAACAAGCTATTGAAGGCTTAAAAGCCGATGAGAAATCTGTTGCATCTGTTGCTCGTAGAGTTAATAATGCTTTGTTATTTGGTAAAGAGCATCCAACCGGAGAATTTGTAACAGAGCAAACATTGAACAATGTTACTTTGGCAGATGTTAAACAAAATTATGCATCTTATTTTGTGCCAGAAACTGCTTATTTGGTAGTTGTTGGTGATGTAAAGTTTAAAGATGTTAAAAAACAGGTTGAAAAATTATTTAAAGACTGGAAAAAAGCTTCTGCACCAGTTGCAAAATATGCTGAACCAACGGAAGTTGCTAAAACACAAATCGATTTTGTTGATATGCCAAACGCTGTTCAATCAGAAATTGCATTGATGAATACCGTAAACCTTAAATTAACCGATAAAGATTATTTTGCGGGATTAATTGCAAACCAAATCTTAGGTGGTGGTGGTGAAGGTCGTTTGTTTTTAAACCTACGTGAAGCACACGGATGGACTTACGGAGCTTATTCTTCTTTAGGATCTGGAAAATATACATCTAAATTCACATCATCTGCATCGGTTCGTAACGTAGTTACCGATTCTGCTGTTGTTGAATTTGTGAACGAATTACATAAAATTAGAACAGAACCGGTTACACAAGCAGAATTAGATCTAGCAAAAGCAAAATACATTGGAAACTTTGTAATGGAAATTCAAAAACCAGGTACAATAGCAAGTTTTGCATTAAGAACTAAAACACAAAGCTTACCTGCAGATTTCTATGAAAACTACATTAAAAACATTCAGGCAGTAACCGTTGCAGATGTTCAGCGTGTAGCAAACAAATTCTTTAAAAAAGATAACCAGCGTATTGTAATTGTTGGTAAAGGTTCAGATGTTGCCGGAACTTTAGATCGTTTAGGATATCCGGTTAATTATTATGATGCTTATGCAAATCCGGTAGAAAAACCAGTATTTAAAAAAGCAGCTCCAGTTGGCGTAACTTCTGCAACAGTAATCGAAAACCATGTGAAAGCAATTGGTGGAGAGAAAAAACTGAAAGAAGTTAAATCGTTAAGCGTTGTTTCTAAGGGATCTATGCAAGGAATGGAATTAACCATGACGCAAAAACAAACCAACAAAGGACAATCTATGATGGTTATTAACGGTATGGGTATGGATTTAATAAAACAGGTAGTAACGCCAACTATGGGTTATGCTTCAATGCAAGGCCAAAGAGAAGATTTAAAAGGTGATGCCTTAAAAGACGCTCAGGCTTCTGCAAAAATGTTCGATGAATTAGAAGATTTAAAAAATGCAGCTTCATTTCAGTTAACAGGTATTGAAACTTTTAACGGCGAAGAAGCGTATGTTTTAAAGAAAGATAAAGAAACGGTATATTACAGCGTAGCTTCGGGATTAAAAATTGCCACTTCTGAAACAATGGAAGCGCAAGGACAAACTATTGTAATGACTTCTACTTATTCAGATTACAAAGAAGTAAAAGGAATTAAAGTTGCTCATACAAGTTCATTGCCATTAGCACCAGGAATGTCGGTAGAATTCAAAGTTTCTGAAGTTAAAGTAAATGAAGGCGTAAGAGACGCAGATTTTAAATAATTACAGAGTACATTATTATACTAAAAACGCCTTCAGAAATGAAGGCGTTTTTTATGGTATTAATTGATAAGAATCGTTTTAAAATCAAAATATATTAAGTCCTCCTAATGGCTTTATTATAAATTGTCATTTACTGTCCAATCTTCGTTATCTATTTCGTGGTAAGTTATTTTAGAAATAATTGCAGTAGCCTCTTCGTCTACATATAAACCGTATCCATTTACAAAAACACCTTTTGCACCGTCTTTAACATTACGCATGGCATATAAAATAGCTTCATCTCCCACATCATTTGAACCAGAAAAACGATAAATTTTATCAATAACCAAATCTTCTATGTTTACTGGCTCTCCGTTTTTAATATATGATTCTTTTACTTCTAATAAATTAAAATCTTCTGTATAACCACGATCTTTAAGTATGCGCATTACCTCTGAAAGCGTTTTTTCGGTATTTCTAATCATCATAATACGGTTTAAAATTAGGTTTTTAAAGTTACTACTTACTTATCTATTTTCAAACTATTATTAAAAAAACAAAAGCTGCCTTTTTACAAGACAGCTTTATTATTAATTAACTTTTTTACGGTTATCGTTAGAATCTCTATCAATTAACTTGTTGTATGGATCAACACCCACTTCAATAGGTTTTTCATTAACAGTGATACTTACTTTATTGTTTATTTTATTGATTAAGTATTTTTTGTTGTACAATTCGTTTTCGTATTCATGTTTGCCTTTTTTTGTTTTCTCTCCAAAAATACCAACTTCTACAAAATCATTTAAAGGATACGATTTTACCTCTTTTTTATCATATTTACCAACTAAAGTACCGCCATTTGCATCTTTATAAATTTGAGTTCCTTTAGGAGAAGTTCGGTATTTTGATACCACAAACGTAATATCTACTTGATATTTACCGTCTTTCAAAGGTTTTACTTCCACTTTATCCACTTTATTGTCATACAACGTTATGGTTTCAAACATATCGGTAATTAAATACTGTAAGTTTGCCGGGGTATTTGCTTTTAAATGATTTACAAACTCAATAGAATTGGTATACGGAGCTTCTTGGAATTTTACTTTAGCAACATATTCTTTCAATATATCGTTAAAACGTTTTTCACCCAAATAATCGCTTATAGTGTACAATACCAACGATCCTTTGTTGTAATGAATATACTGTTGGTTTTCGTTGTACATTAACGGGTTTTCTTCTTTCCATTCGTTTCTTCTTCCTTTTAAATAACCGTCTAAAGCTTCTTTCAGGAATTTACGCATTTGGAATTTACCATATTCTTTTTCTAAAACTTTTAGTGAACTATATTCTGATAACGATTCAGACAATAAAGTTGCACCTTTAACATTGGCGCCAATTACCTGATGAGCCCACCATTGATGCGCCATTTCGTGCGATACAACTGAAAACGGATAATCTACTCCTTCTGGATCGTTTTCATCTACATTTGCAATAAAACCAATTGCTTCAGAGAACGGCATGGTGTTGGCAAACGCCTGTGCAAAAGTTCCCATAGTTCTTGGGAATTCTATAATACGAGCTTGTTGGTGTTGATACTCGCCAAAATTTTCGCTGTAATAAGCCAATGACTTTTTCAAGGCATCCATCATTCGATCTAAATTGTATTCATGGCCTTTATGATAGTAAATTTCTAAATTCAGGTTGTTCCATTTTTCTTTTTTAACTTCATATCTTGCCGAGTTAAATGCGTAGAAATTCAACATTTTTTGATCCATTTTGTAATGGAAATAGTTTCTACCGTCTTTTTGCCATTGTTTTTGGAGATATCCGGGAGCAATTGCTGTTTGATCGCCCGCGGTACTTACCGTTGTTTCAAAAGTAATCCAATCGGCTTCGTTTGATATATAGGTGTTCTTACGTGCTTCAGGATCATCTGTTGCAGCCATACGTTCACGTGGCGGTAAATTGTATTTCTTACGCACATCGTTATCTTGGATTTCTGCTGAATCACTGTATCCAAAAGAAGGAAACATGCCGTTGTTTATAAACGTTCCGTTTTCAATAATCGGTGAACGATCTTTTAACCACGTGTTTTCTTTGTTTTGAACGATCATTTTAATTTTTAAAGAATCGCCCGGGTTTAAAGGTTGATTTAATCGATAAATATCGAAATCCATAACTGTATCGTTTAAAACCTTCTGATAATCGTTACTAAAAGTAATTTCTTTTAAATTTTTACCGTAATTAATAAATAATGAATCAATAGCTTGGTTTGATTTATTTACCATAACGTAGTTAACTACCGCGTGATAATTTCTTTCGTTCGGAAAAATATCCATGTTTACTTTTACATCAACAATACGTGGTTGTTCGTATTTCTCGAATTTTTTGTATTTCTTTTCAAAATCAACCCGTTGTTTTTCATATTCTTGTGCGGTGTAGTAAGGTTCTAATTTTACTGCCTGATAATACAAAGCATAACCTAAACCAACAAAAGCCAACGTAATAATTACTAGCGGAACGCCAATTGGCATTTTAAAACGTTTTGCAAACAATTGTAAGCGTTCTTTTGCGCTTGATAAAATTCCACGACGCCAGAAAAGTAAGGTTAATCCGTATAGAACAAAGCCAAAAAGTAACCAATAAAGTTTATAGTAAAAATAACCACGAACGGTTCCAAATCCATCCATATCAGAATAACTATAACCCGATCCTGAATTAAAATGGAAGACAGCTTGTTCTATTCCTAATTTATTTAATGCACTTGGAAGTAACTGTATAACTAGTGCCGTGATAAAAAATCCTATAAAATAATTTTTGAAAAACGCTTGTATGAATAGTGATAATAAGATTATGATTACATAATCGATCAATTGGAAACCAAAGAAATCTGCAAAGTATTGACCTAGTTCAAAATTATAATATCCTAAATAGGTCTGAATTAAAACTCCTGATAAAATTCCTACTAAAAATACCACACAAACCATTTCAATTAAAGCAATGAATTTTGATAATAGCAAACTCCAATTTGGAACTGCAGTAGCATCAATTAATAAATTCATTCGCGATGATGTAGCGTTGTTCAGTAAAACCCCTGCAAAAAGATAGATTAATATAGATAGAAACAATGCAATGTTACCACTTATGGTTTCAATAATTTTCCACGTAACAGGGTAGGTGTTGGTTCCGTAAAGTTCACCTAAATTAAAAGTTGAAATGGTAATAAAAAGCATAAGGATTATCATTAGTATGATAAAAATCCAGTTCTTAACAATGCTTTTAAATTCAAATTTAGATAAACGGATTGCCGTTTTTAGATTCGAAATGAACGAATAATTGTAAGATACTTTTGGAAGATTAATCTTTATAATGCTTCCAAAATTGTTTTTAGTAACACGTTCTGCTTTTCTTTTTCTACCTATTTTTACTGGTGATTGAGAAAATGAGAATGAAAAATAAGTAACAAATAATGCCAACACACCAACACCTATCCAAATTAAACGGTTGTAAATAATGACCTTGTCTAACGGAATTAGTAATGTGTTCTGTTCATCAATCGTCCAATATTTTGTTACATAAGCTAGCGCTTCATTTCCAAAAGGCTCAAATAAAGCGGCCACAAATTTATCGTCTACTTTAGCTGTTAAACTGCTGATTATACCTGGAACAATCAATAAGATAATTATCAAGATAAAACCGATATATTGGTTACGTGTTAATGTGGTTAACATAAAAATCATAGCACCTATAAAGAAAATATTAGGCAGTACAAAAACCAGGTAACTTTGAAAGTAAGCTGCTAGATTTATAGGGCCTAATAAATCGGGATTTGCAAACGGTAGAATGGTAGCCAATAAAAAACCAAATCCAATAGAAAAAGTAATAACAAAAGTTATTAGAAAACCACTTAAAAATTTCCCGATAAGATATTGAAACTTATTAAACGGATAAGCAAACAACAAGGTGTGTGTATTGTATTTAAAATCGCGATAAACTGTTGTTCCAATAACTACTGGAATAATAAAATTGATGTAAATAGCAATTTGACTTATAATACCATTTATAGCAATAGGCGAATTCATAATGGTATTTGATGTTGTTGTTACATTAAAACCATCAAAATAGCCTGTTACAAACGCCATAATTACAAACGATAGTGCAAAAAAGAGTGTAAAATACAGATAAAACTGCCAGTTTTTAAACCAACGTTTTGTTTCAAATTTAAAAATAGTTCCTAGCATTAATTATCTTTTTTTAATGAAACAAAATAAACATCTTCTAAAATTGGTTTTGCCTGAATAAACGTTTCGTTTGGCTGTGCATCGCTGTACACACGAATGTTCAACGTATTGTCCGGGTTAAAGTTCGATGAAAGAATGTTATGGTTTTTGTTGTATTCGTCAAAATCTGAACGATTAATAATACGAACCCAAATTTTACCTTTTAACATTTCTTCGCCACTTGTAGGTGTACCTTCAAACAAAATTTTTCCGCCGTTTAAAATGGCAATTTCGTTACATAATTCACGAACATCATCAACAATATGCGTAGAGAAAATTACGGTATGGTTTGCACCAATTTCACGTAAAACATTCAAGAAACGGTGACGTTCCGCAGGATCCAATCCGGCAGTTGGTTCATCAACAATAATTAATTGCGGATTGTTTAAAAGTAACTGTGCAATACCAAAACGCTGTTTCATACCGCCCGAATAACCACTTACGCTTTTAGATCGAACATCGTATAAATTGGTAAGAGTAAGTACTTCGGTAATAATTTTTTTGCGTTCGTCTTTTTTGGTTATGCCTTTTAATTGAGCAAAATAATCTAACAAGGTTTCTGCAGACATGTTTGGATAAACTCCGAATTCCTGTGGCAAATAACCTAAAACTCTGCGCAAAGCATTTTTATCTTCTAAAACATTAATGTCGTTAAAAGTTACTGAACCCGATGATGGAGTTTGCAACGTTGCAATGGTACGCATTAGTGATGATTTTCCTGCACCGTTTGGACCCAATAAGCCAAACATACCTTTGCCTATTTCTAAATTTACATTATCTAAAGCTTTAACGCCGTTTTTGTAGGTTTTTGTTAACCCCGAAATTTTTAGACTCATAACCTATTTTTTTATGTTTTTTACTGTGTGAACTTTTTAAGAATGAATTTTAAATGTAAGTACAATTATTTACTTAAATGTTACAAAAGATAGGAAGTTTTTGGTAAGAAGTTTTAAATTGAAGCAATAAAAAAGTGATTATCTGAAATACTGAACAATATATTAATCAATAAATAAATAGCAAGGAAATTAATTATTACGATTTCTTCACATTAAGCTTGTCATTCCGAACTTGTTTCGGAATCGCATTCAGAAATTATTCTCGTGATAAGCTGACACAAGCTTGAGAACTGAACGAAGTTAAACAAGTTTAGCTTGACATTCAGGGTTATTAAATAAAAAAAGGAAAACGTTCGCTTTCCTTTTAATCTGTTTTCTAATATCTATGTTCTAAAAAAACTATTTGATGTATTCAATATCGTTTTGTTCCACTTTTTGATTGTCGAAAAAACCTTGTTCGCGCATCCAGTCATCGCTG
Source organism: Paenimyroides viscosum (assembly GCF_003858535.1). Classification (GTDB taxonomy): domain Bacteria; phylum Bacteroidota; class Bacteroidia; order Flavobacteriales; family Flavobacteriaceae; genus Flavobacterium; species Flavobacterium viscosum. The sequence goes on along the minus strand of NZ_RQTJ01000013.1, from coordinate 45,317 downwards.
TAAATTTTGCTCATATAACGCGATCCATGATCAGGGAAAATAACCACCACATTGCTGTTTGCGTTAAATTCACCTTCAGCATCGAACTGACGAACAGCTTGAAAAGCCGCTCCAGATGTGTATCCAACAAAAAGACCTTCGGTTTTAGAAATTTCGCGTGCGGTGTGTGCGGCATCTTCGTCGGTAACTTTCATAAACTGATCAATCACAGAAAAATCGGTTGCTGTAGGAATCAAATTTTTTCCCATTCCTTCAATTCGGTACGGATAAATCTCATTCGGATCAAATTCATGCGTTTCGTGAAATTTCTTTAAAACCGATCCAAAAGCATCAACACCTAAAATACGGATGTTTTGATTTTGTTCCTTTAAAAATTTTGCCGTTCCCGAAATGGTCCCGCCTGTACCAGAACAAGCGAACAAATGCGTTATTTTGCCGTTGGTTTGTTTCCAAATTTCAGGTCCAGTAGTTTTATAATGTGCATCGATATTCAACTCGTTAAAATACTGATTGATGTAAACCGAACCAGCAGTTTCCTGATGAATACGCTTTGCAGCACTGTAATACGAACGCGGATCGTCTGCTGATACATTTGCCGGACAAACGTACACTTTTGCACCCATTGCCTTCAGCATATCGATTTTATCTTTTGATGATTTAGACGTTACCGCTAAAATACATTCGTAACCTTTAATAATGCTGACCATTGCAATGCTGAAACCGGTGTTACCCGATGTTGTTTCAACAATAATACTGCCCGGTTTTAAAATACCTTTGCGTTCTGCTTCTTCCACAATATGTAAAGCAATACGGTCTTTTGATGAGTGCCCCGGATTAAAAGCTTCTACTTTAGCAAAAAAGTTTCCTTTTAAACCTTGAGATACTTTTTTTAACTTAATAAGCGGTGTATTGCCTACAAAATCTAAAATATTCTCATGCGCCTGGATCTCGTCTTTCATTTTTCTTGTTTTTAGCGATTTTTTTAACCTCGCTAGTTAACGTGGCAAAAGTACTATTTTTTTAATGATTGACAAAAAGTTAAAAAAATTATCCTTTTGAAATATCGTGTAACATGTTTTTTAGATTTAATTTCTTATATTTAACATTTAAACCAAAATATTATGAAGAAAAATACATTTTTATTAATAACTTATTTACTCACAGCGCCATTTGGTATAGCACAAGTTCTTTATACCGAAGATTTTAACAGCTACCCTGCAACACATTTGAATCCCGACTACACTGGTACTATTGCTGGTCAAGGTGATTGGGTGGTACGTAAGTCTAATAATAATTCTACTGTGACGGCAATGGTTACTCCAGAAAGTGGAAAAGGTAATGTACTGACCGTTACAACAAATGACACATCTCCACAAAATATTTCAATTAATCAAGATGACGGTATTTTTAATGTTTTATGGAATAGTCGAACGGCGGGTAACAATGTGTTAAAGCTTGAATATGAATTTAATGGATCAGGAAGCTTTATTGCACGAGGTGGTATTGGTCAGGGTGAAGGCGCATTGGTAAATGGATTTGTTTTTGCTTCAATTAATAATAAATATGAAATTCTATCCTATCATTTAAATTCAGATATACCTACATCAACCTTAAAACAATATGATGCCACTACTTTCCCTTATAATATGTGGATTAAGGCTGAGCTTTTTATTGATTATAATGCAAGAAAGGTTTATTTTTATATTCCCACACTAAATCTTTTTATAGTAGATGTTGAAACAAAATATCTAGCATTAACTAAAATAATGTTTTTCTTGAATAATTTAGAATTAGGAACTGTGGTTAAATATGATAATATTAAACTTACTGCATTGCAAAGTGTGCCATCTTATATTTTAAACGTAAATGAATTTGTATCATCTAAATTTAATATATTCCCTAACCCCTCTACAAATATAGTTAACATAGCCAATAGCGAAAATATATTGGTAGAAAAAATTACTGTATATGATGTTGTAGGAAAACAATTAAACACACAAAACTTTAATAATCAAGCACAAATACAGTTAAATGTAGAGGGTTTAGCAAGCGGTACGTACATGCTTCATATACAAACTAATGCGGGTATTGCTGTAAAAAAAATGATTAAGAAGTGAAAGTTTTTGCCATAGATAATATTAAGAAAAACCCTTTCAGATTTTAAAATTTGAAAGGGTTTTTCTATAAATTGAAATGAATGTTACTTCTTAATTCCTTCCAAATCTAACAGAAAGGTAAATTCTTTGGCTACTTCTTTCAGTGCTTCAAAACGACCAGATGCACCGCCGTGACCGGCATCCATATTGGTATCTAAAAGCAATAAATTTTTGTTTGTACGCATTGCACGCAACTTGGCGATCCATTTTGCAGGTTCCCAATATTGCACTTGCGAATCGTGAAAACCTGTCGAAATATACAAGTTAGGATAATCTTGCGCTTTTACGTTATCGTAAGGCGAATAAGATTTCATGTAATCGTAATACTCTTTTTCGTTCGGATTTCCCCATTCATCATATTCTCCGGTAGTCAACGGAATAGAATCGTCTAACATGGTAGTAACCACATCAACAAACGGAACTTGAGCAATAACACCGTTATAAAGCTGCGGAGCTTCATTTATAACCACACCCATTAACAAACCACCTGCGGATCCGCCTTCGGCATACAAATGTTGAGGTGAAGTATATTTTTGATCGATCAAAAATTTAGAACAATCAACAAAATCTGTAAACGTATTTTTCTTTTTAAGCAGTTTTCCGTTTTCGTACCATTCTCTGCCCAAATCTTCGCCACCGCGAATATGTGCAATGGCGTAAATAAATCCACGGTCTAACAAACTTAAGCGAACCGTAGAAAAATAAGGCTCCATCGTTGAACCGTACGATCCGTAAGCGTATTGAAGTAACGGATTTGTTCCGTCTTTCTTCAAATCCTTTTTGTAAACCAACGAAATTGGAATTTTAGTTCCATCGGCAGCAGTTGCCCAAACTCGTTCTTCGGTGTAATTTTCTTTGTTGAATTTTCCACCTAAAACTTCCTGCTCTTTTTTAACCGTTTTTTCTTTGGTACGCATATTAAAATCAATCACCGACGAAGGTGTTGCCAAAGATTGGTATCCATAACGAAGAATTTCGGTGTCGAAATCTACATTGGTAGTGGTATAAGCTGTAAACGTTTCGCTTTCAAAAGGTAAATAATAGGCTTGTTCAGGATTTTGCCAAGGCTGAATTTTAATGTGCGATAAGCCGTTGAATCGTTCAGAAACCACTAAATAATCCTTGAAAATATCAATTCCTTCTAACAAAACATCTTCACGATGCGGAATTAAATCTTTCCAATTTTCTTTAGTTGTAGCCGTTTCGGGCGTAATCATTAACTTAAAATTAGTCGCTTTATCTTTGTTGGTCACAATATAAAAATGATCGTTGTAATGCGAAACCGAATATTCCAATCCGCGGGTACGTTTTTGAAAAACGCGGAATTTTCCTTCGGGATTTGATGCTTCTAAAATTTGATATTCTGATGTCAACGTACTTTCAGAACCTATAAACAAATATTTTTTAGATTTTGAACGATAGATATAGGTATTAAAAGTTTCATCTTTCTCTGTGAAAATCAATTCGTCTTTCGCAACGTCGTTTCCTAAAGTATGTTTAAAAATTCGGTCGGCACGCAGCGTTTGCTCGTCTTTCCGAGAATAGAACAGCGATTTGTTATCGGCTGCCCAAGTGCTACTTCCTGTCGTTTTTTCAATTTTTGTAGGCAAAATTTCGCCTGTTTCTAAGTTTTTAATCTGAATGGTGTATTCACGGCGAGAAACAGTATCCACTCCAAAAGCAGCAAATTTATTGTCGTCGCTAATGTTTAAACCACCTAATTTAAAGTACGCATACCCTTGAGCCATTTGGTTACAATCGAACAAAATTTCTTCGGCTGCATCTAAGCTGCCTTTTTTACGGGTGTAGATTGGGTAATCTTTTCCTTTTTCAAATCGAGTTAAATACCAATATCCGTTGTAAAAATAGGGAACTGAAGAATCGTCTTCCTTAATACGGCTTTTCATTTCCTCGAATAAATCTTCCTGAAAATCTTTGGTATGTGCCGTTAACGTATTGTAATAGTTGTTTTCTTCTTCAATATAATTAATTACTTCGGGGTTTTCACGTTGGTTTAGCCAGTAGTAATTATCGGTGCGAACATCGCCATGTTTCTCTAAATTAGTAGGATTAATCTTGGCAATGGGTTCTTTTATAGTGTTATTCATTTTAGTATTTGTTGTTGAACATGCAATTGCAAAAATACTACAAAAAGCAAGCATAAAAGTATTTGATTGTTTCATAAATTAAAATTAGTCATGTTAATTGAATTTGATATTTTTGTAAAAAATAAATATAAGAATATGTTTGGAGATTTAATGGGCATGATGGGAAAATTACAAGATGCTCAAAAAAAGGTTGAAGAAACAAAGCAACGTTTAAACACGGTGCTAATTGATGAACAAAGTGCTGATGGTTTGTTGAAACTGACCGTTACAGCTAACAGAGAAATAAAAAATTTAGAAATAGCCGAAGAGTTATTGCAAGATAAAGAGCAGTTAGAAGATTATTTGATTTTAACATTGAATAAGGCATTGAACAGAGCGGGTGCGATTAATGAAACTGAATTGGCTGCGGCTGCAAAAGACGGTATGCCCAATATTCCAGGAATGGATTTATTTAAGTAGTATGAAAAAGTTATTTTTACTATTTATGGGTGTTGCTGCGATGGTTTCGTGCAACAGCGATAAAAAATTGGGAAATACTCAGATAACTGGCGAAATTAAAGGGTTAAAACAAGGAACTTTATATATTCAGCAGTTAAAAGATAGTACGTTGGTTACTTTAGATAGTATTGTTTTAAAAGGAAAATCGACTTTTGAAACGGGTTTTGATCTTAATGAACCTGAAGTGCTGTTTTTGGGATTGAACCGAGGAACATCGCAGTCTATGGACAACCTGATTTTGTTTTTTGCCGAACCGGGAAATTTAAAAATCAACAGTTCATTGGATCATTTTTCTGCTGACGCGGTTATTGAAGGATCTAAGAACCATGAACTCTATTCGAAATATTTGGATTCGAGAAAAACATTGAGTCATAAATCAACCGATTTGATTAAGGCTATTATTCTTGCTCAAAAAAATGATTTATTACATAAAGCAGATAGTTTAGAGCAGGTTTTAAACAGAAACAATCGTATGCAATATTTACACGCTGTAAATTTTGTATTAAAAAATAATACTTATGAAGTGGCGCCTTATATTACTTTAACCGATGTAGTGCCTGTAAGTAATAACAAATTAGATACGATATACAAAAGTTTTACCCCAGAAGTAGCTCAAAGTAAATACGGTAAAATTCTAAAAGAATATTTAGAATTGATTAAGAAGCAGTAAAGGTCTGTTTGTTAAATATATAAAGTTTGTCATGCTATAAGCATCTCTAAGCGAATTAAGATTCCTAAGGAATTACAATTATCTAAATATTCGGAATAATCAGAAAAACAAAAAACACCAATCAAACGATTGGTGTTTTTTATGATCTTAATTAAAAGATTACTTTCTACGTAATTCTTTAATTTTAGCTTTTTTACCAGTAAGTTCTCTAAAGTAGAAAATACGTGCTCTACGAACTTTACCTCTTTGGTTCAATTCAACTTTTTGTAAAGCTGGCATGTTCACTGGGAAAATACGCTCAACACCAACGTTACCAGACATTTTACGAATTGTAAAAGTTTCAGTAGCGCCAGACCCTCTTCTTTGAATAACTACACCTTTAAAGAACTGAGTTCTTGTTTTTTCACCCTCTTTAATTTCGTAGTAAACTGTAATAGTATCACCCGCTTTAAAATCTGGGAAATCTTTTTTTGTAACGAATTCGTCTTGTACGAATTTTACTAAATCTAAAGACATTTTGTAAATTTTTTAAGTTAATTCAAACCAACGTGCACGGTTCTCGCCAGAGGTTGATCCAAAAGTGGGGCAAATATAAGTAATAATTTATAAATAAAACAAACAATTCCTTTAAAAAGATGAGAGGAATTGTTGATCTATGTTGTTGTAAATAAGATGTTTATTGAATATTTACAGGCTTAACTGTATAGCCGTTGTCTTTTAAAAGTTTCAATACACCGTCATTTCCACTTAAATGAGCTGCACCAACAGCAAAAAAGACCGATTGATTTTTCATAAGTTCAGGCATCTCGTTTATCCAATTATGATTTCGTTTAGTAAGCATTTCGTTATACACTTCATCGGTCATATAACTGCTTTTTTTCATATAATCGTACAAACCTTGCATGTCTTGATTGGTATACAAAGCAACCATTTCTTTAGTTGATTTAAAGCCGTCTTTTTTAAGGTCGTTCAGCATTTCAAAAACAGCATCAATCCCTAATGTTTTTCCTAAAATCTCCATTTGTTCAGTAGCAGTTTCTAAACCGCCCATTTTCTTTTGAGTAGCGGCTGCAGTTTGTAACAACTCTAATTCGTACATTTTAAAATCGGTACAAGGAAACGATTTAAACGTAACCATACTTACAATAGCAGCATCGGTAAGGTGTTCAAATTGAGTAATATCTAAATCTACCACTTCTTTTAACAGTTGTTGTAATTTTTGATATTGTTCATTGTTTAATCTTTGCGATAAAGGTGTTTCACTCATCATAGATTGTTGCAAAACAGCCATGTTTTCTGGGTTAGAAAAATCGATTTCGGCATAAAATGCATCAACATTTTTCAACGTGTTTTGAATGGTTTCGGTCATGATGTAATCTTCTTGACAAATCATGTGAATGGTTCCAAAAACGTACGATGGTTTTTCTAAACCCTTACCTGAAATTTCCCATAACAAACTTTTATTGTCTTGAGCAAATATTGTAAACGATACTAATGTTAAGGCGCATACTGCGATACTTTTTACTAATTTCTTCATAATTAATTTCTTTGTAAAGTAAGTAGCAGTTTATTGAAAATGTTACATAATATCTGTGTGAATTTTTATCTTTTGCAGCGAATGATTAAAGAAGAATGTGTGTAATTGTTTATTAAAAAGATGTTTCTATATTTTTCTTTTTAAAGGATTTTGTCTGTTTGGGAAGAATGATAAAATTTCAACACTATTATTTTGAGTACGATAATATAAAGTGTTGAACTTTAAAATAACAACTTTGTGGATGTTATTACTTTTTGATTTTGGAAATAAATTTTGATTTTGGGATATTAATTCAGTGATGTTTTCAATTTTCTGAACCAATTTTTTAATTTCTTTTTCCGAAAAATTTTCCTCAAGATATTCTATCGTTTTTTTTAATTCCTTTCTCGCATTTTGTGTCCATTCAATATTAAAGCCACTTTTCATAGATTTTTCTCACATTTGAATGCGGTTCTAATTTGTTATTATCAGCATCGGAAATCCCCTTTTCAATTGATTCTTTCTCTCCTTCAGAAATAGAATCCCACCAATCTTTAGTTTCTTCTTTTTTGAATTTCAGTAGTTTTTCTATAATAGAATGATCTTCCAATGTAGATAGCCATTGGATTAATTCAATTTTTTTATTTAACGTTTGTGTATTCATACATTTGTTAGTTAATTCAAATTTATGAATTAAATTTTAATTTATTACGATCCTTCTAAAATAGTATCTAGCAGTAAGTTACTCGTTTTCTAATAAATCGGGTCTGCGATTTTTAGTGTGTTCGTATGCTTTTTCTTCGCGCCATTTTTCAATTTCGGGAAAATTTCCACTCAATAAAATATCAGGCACTTTCCATCCATTGTATTCAGCCGGACGTGTATAAATTGGTGGAGCCAGTAAATTATCTTGGAAACTGTCGGTTAGGGCAGATGTTTCGTTAGAAAGTACTCCAGGAATCAATCGAATAATGGCATCGCACAAAACAGCAGCACCTAATTCACCGCCCGAAAGCACATAATCGCCAATAGAAATCTCTCTGGTAATAAAATGATCGCGCACCCGTTGGTCAACTCCTTTGTAATGTCCACACAGAATAATAATATTTTCGACCATAGACATGCTGTTAGCAATTTGCTGATTCAGCGTTTCGCCATCGGGTGTCATATAAATAATCTCATCGTACGTGCGTTCGGCTTTCAGTTTGGTAATGCATTTATCAATTGGTTCAATACTTAAAACCATTCCTGCACCGCCTCCAAATTGGTAATCGTCTACATTTTTATGTTTATTGGTACTATAATCTCTTAAATTATGAAAATGCACTTCCACCAAACCTTTGGCAATGGCTCTTTTTAAAATCGATGCTTCAAACGGACTCTTAATTAATTCGGGTAAAACAGTTATAATATCAATACGCATAAAAAAATATTTGCTGCAAAATTACACTTTCTTTTTAGCAAAACAGCTTTATCGTAATTTTAAGATCCATAAAAAGAAATAACCTTATATTTGTAGCTTATTAAATTTATTATGGAAAACGGTATATACGCAAAATTCACAACACCAAAAGGTGAAATTTTAGTAAAACTAACTTACGATAAAACACCAGGTACAGTAGGAAACTTTGTTGCTTTGGCAGAAGGAAATTTAGAAAACACGGCTCGTACGCAAGGAAAACCTTATTATGATGGTTTGACTTTTCACAGAGTAATTGCTGATTTTATGATTCAAGGTGGTGATCCAACAGGGACAGGTTCTGGTGGTCCGGGTTATAAATTTGATGATGAATTTCATCCAGAATTAAAACATGATGTTCCTGGAATTCTTTCTATGGCAAATGCAGGTCCTGGTACTAATGGATCTCAATTTTTTATCACGCACATTGCAACACCTTGGTTAGATAACAATCATACCGTTTTTGGACACGTAGTTGAAGGACAAGATGTTGTTGATGCAGTAGAACCAGGAGATAAAATGGATAAAGTCGAGATTATCCGTGTGGGCGATGAAGCTGAAAAATGGAATGCTGTTGAAGCGTTTAGAACTTTTGAAGGATCTCGTACTAAAAGATTAGCAGACGAAAAAGCAAAAGTTGAAGCCGAATTAGATAAAATTGCAGCAGGTTTTCAAAAAACCGATAGTGGTTTACGTTACCAATATATTCATCAAGGATCGGGTAAGCAAGCAACTAAAGGCAGTAAAGTAGCTGTTCATTATAAAGGACAATTGCCAAACGGACAGGTGTTTGATGAATCGTACAAACGTAAGCAGCCATTAGAATTTACCGTGGGAATAGGTCAGGTGATTGAAGGTTGGGACGAAGGAATTATGTTATTAAAAGTTGGCGATAAAGCTCGATTTGTAATTCCATCACACTTAGGTTACGGTTCTCGTGGTGCTGGTGGTGTTATTCCGCCAAATGCTACGTTGATTTTTGATGTAGAACTTATAGATGTTAAATAAAACAAAATGCCTCTTTTTTAAAGAGGTATTTTTATTTTTGCACTATGAAAAAAATACTTTTAGGTGTTTCGATGTTTTTATCGGTACAATCATTTGCTCAAATTGGTGATGCTATTCACTGCGGATACGATTTTACGAGTTATATCGTTGTAAAACCTCATGAAGATGGTAAAACACAAACCATTAACGGGTTAAAAATGAGTATTTGTGATGAGAATGGAAACGAAGTCATCAACAGAGATTTTAAATTGAGTTGGAAAAACAACAACCAACCGTTGCATTTTGTTCGCAATTATAAAATTGATGCGAACAACAAACGTTTAGAAGGTTTTGATCAAGGTAAGTGGTTCTATTATTTTGCTGATGATCATTATTTGGTAACGGTTTCTAATACCTTTAATGCCGAAGCGTATTATTTAAAAATCGAAGATACAGACGGTGAAGCAAACGGCGGACATTTTAAAACATTTATGATGCAGTTGGCTCCGTATAATATGTATATTTTGTGCGATTCTGAAGAACGTCAGCAAGCTATGCAGTTTGGTAGAAGAATGAATAAACCTATTGAAGTGGTTTTAGAAAAAAGGTAAGAAAGCTGAAATTGAAGAAAGAGTTAACTATATGTTTTAACTCTTTTTTTATTGTTTACATAGTTACATTGGATCTAACCAAACGGTTATCAATTTATAGCCAATAAGAACTTGTATGCCAACAAATCGTTATCTTAATTACCTATCGTAATATAAAAACGTTTTATTGTAAACATTGAAGAACACTAGTTGCAAAACCTAATTTTGCCATCAAATAAAACAACAGATTTTAACAGATGAAAAAATTAGTTCTTTCTATTGGTATGTTGGTTGCTTTGTCTGCAAATGCACAAGGGCCAAATACCACAAACGGTAGTGATTTAACTCAATGTCCGTACCTTAATGGTACCATGGTAGACGGTCCAAGTGAAGTTACAAAAAAATTATATCAAAACCGCAGTACCAATACCAATAAAGATTGGTGGCCAAACCGTTTAGATTTGGGTGTATTACGTCAAAACTCTTCGTTATCCACTCCAATGTCTGTTGATTTTGATTATGCTGAAGCCTTTAATAGCTTAGATTTAGAAGCAATTAAGAAAGACATTAACGAAATGTTGACGCAATCGCAAGATTGGTGGCCTGCCGATTTTGGAAATTACGGACCATTGTTTGTACGTATGGCTTGGCATAGCGCAGGAACTTACCGTACAGGTGATGGTCGTGGTGGAACGCGTATGGGTATGCAACGTTTTGCACCACAAAACTCTTGGCCTGATAACGTAGGTTTAGATAAAGCACGTCGTTTACTTTGGCCTATTAAACAAAAATACGGAAACAAAATTTCTTGGGCAGATCTTATGATATTAACCGGAAATGTGGCTTTAGAAAACATGGGCTTTAAAACAATTGGTTTTGCCGGAGGTAGAACTGATGTGTGGGAAGCGCAAGAAGCTTATTGGGGATCAGAAAAACAATGGTTAGCAAAAAGTGGAGGAGAAGGCAGTCGTTACAATGAAAACCGCGAATTAGAACAACCATTGGCAGCAGCCGAATTAGGTTTGATCTATGTAAACCCGGAAGGTCCAGATGGTAAACCAGATCCACTTTTAGCAGCTCAAGATATTCGTGAAACATTTGCGCGTATGGGTATGAATGATGCCGAAACAGTTGCATTAATAGCCGGTGGTCACTCATTTGGTAAAACACACGGTGCAGGCGATGCAAGTTTGGTAGGGGCAACTCCTGAAGAAGCGGGAATCGAACAAATGGGATTAGGTTGGAAAAGCTCATTCAAATCGGGTAAAGGTGCCGATCAAATTGGTTCTGGTTTAGAAGTTACTTGGGTTTCTACACCTACACAATGGAGCCACGGTTTCTTTAAAAACCTGTTTAATAACGAATGGGAACTTACAAAATCACCAGCAGGTGCGTACCAATGGGTAGCGAAAGATCCTAAAGTAATGGTGCCAGATGCGTTTGAAGAAGGTAAAAAACACAAACCTACCATGCTAACTACCGATTTATCTTTACGATTTGATCCGGAATACGAGCGTATTTCTCGCTATTTCATGGAACACCCAGAGCGTTTTGAAATTGCGTTTGCACAAGCGTGGTTTAAATTAACACACCGTGATATGGGACCAAAAGCCACGTATTTAGGTACAGATGCGCCCACACAAGATTTTGGTTGGCAAGATCCATTGCCTGCAGTGAAAGGCATAATGATCGATGCAAAAGATATAACAGAATTAAAAAATGAAATTGCTAAATCGGACTTAACCATCAGTGAATTGGTTTCAACGGCTTGGGCATCTGCTTCAACTTATCGTCATTCCGATCGTAGAGGTGGGGCAAATGGAGCACGAATTGCCTTGTTGCCACAACGTAACTGGGAAGTTAATAATCCAGCACAGTTAGATAAAGTATTGAATAAATTAACGGAGATCCAAAACAAATTCAATGCAAAAGCTACAAACGGAAAACAGGTTTCTTTGGCAGATTTAATTGTTTTAGGTGGATCAACCGCTGTGGAGAAAGCAGCAAACAATGCAGGTGTTAAATTAGAAGTGCCTTTTAATACAGGTCGTGTTGATGCTACACAAGAGCAAACTGACGTAAAATCGTTCGCTTATTTAGAGCCGGTTGCAGATGGATTCCGTAACTATGTGAACACAGATCGTGCGTTTATGAGTACCGAACAGTTATTGGTTGATAAAGCAGAATTATTAACGCTTACTGCTCCTGAAATGACTGTTTTAGTAGGTGGATTACGTTCTTTAAATGCAAACTATGACGGTTCTAATAACGGAATTTTATCTGATAAAAAAGAGGCGTTAACCAACGAGTATTTTGTGAACTTGTTAAATATGAATACCGAATGGAGTGCAGCTGATGCTACAAATGAGTTATTCATTGGTAAAGACAGCAAAACAGGTAAACAACAGTACACAGCTTCACGTGCCGATTTAATTTTTGGATCACATTCAGAATTAAGAGCGCTTTCTGAAGTGTATGCCAGCGCCGATGCAAAAGAAAAATTTGTAAAAGATTTTGCTGCTGCTTGGGTGAAGGTAATGGACTTAGATCGTTTTGATTTAAAATAATTAAAAAAAATAAAAAATCCTAAAGAATGTTCTTTAGGATTTTTTTTGTACTCAAGGCGGGACTTGAACCCGCACGAGCATTACTGCTCACTGGATTTTAAGTCCAGCGTGTCTACCAATTCCACCACTCAAGCGTAGGTAAAAAAATCTATTTATAAGTCTTGAATATTATTTTGTACTCAAGGCGGGACTTGAACCCGCACGAGCATTACTGCTCACTGGATTTTAAGTCCAGCGTGTCTACCAATTCCACCACTCAAGCAGATAAATAGATTTTTTGAGCGAAAAACGGGATTCGAACCCGCGACCTCAACCTTGGCAAGGTTGCGCTCTACCAACTGAGCTATTTTCGCATTGTAATAAAAAACGTTAGTACTCAAGGCGGGACTTGAACCCGCACGAGCATTACTGCTCACTGGATTTTAAGTCCAGCGTGTCTACCAATTCCACCACTCAAGCAGATGTAGTAACGTGAGCGAAAAACGGGATTCGAACCCGCGACCTCAACCTTGGCAAGGTTGCGCTCTACCAACTGAGCTATTTTCGCGTTTTTATTTTATTTAAAGAACTTGGTTTGCAAATTTAGTAAAAAAATTACAATATGCAAAAAAAAGTACTCAAGGCGGGACTTGAACCCGCACGAGCATTACTGCTCACTGGATTTTAAGTCCAGCGTGTCTACCAATTCCACCACTCAAGCAGATGTAGTAACGTGAGCGAAAAACGGGATTCGAACCCGCGACCTCAACCTTGGCAAGGTTGCGCTCTACCAACTGAGCTATTTTCGCGTTTTTATTTTATTTAAAGAACTTGGTTTGCAAATTTAGTAAAAAAATTACAATATGCAAAAAAAAGTACTCAAGGCGGGACTTGAACCCGCACGAGCATTACTGCTCACTGGATTTTAAGTCCAGCGTGTCTACCAATTCCACCACTCAAGCAAAGAACTAACAATACTAGGTGTAATGCCTTATTGCGTGTGCAAATATATAATGATTATTTTATTTTACAATGCTTTTGAAACACTAATTTTTAATTATTTCTTAAACTTTTGATACTGTTTAAAGTAGCTTTAGTTTAAATTAAAAAAATATAGATCTTATGGTTGTAAATATTTGTTGTAAACAAAAACGCATTGCTATTGCAATGCGTTTTATTAGCGTAAAGGTCTGTTTAAAACCAAATCGATATATAAGTTTACTTTGTTTTTTAAATGCTTTCTGTGTACTACAAAATCTAAAAAACCGTGTTCTAATAAAAATTCTGATGTTTGGAAACCTTCTGGTAAATCTTTTCCTGTGGTATCTTTCACAATTCGTGGACCTGCAAAGCCAATTAAAGCTCCTGGTTCTGCAATATTAATATCGCCTAACATTGCATACGAAGCTGTGGTGCCACCTGTAGTTGGATCGGTACATAAAGAAATGTAAGGAATTTTGGCGTCTGCTAATTGTGCTAATTTAGCCGATGTTTTTGCCATCTGCATTAACGAATATGCTGCTTCCATCATACGTGCACCACCCGATTTTGATATCATCATGAACGGAATGTTGCGTTCTATAGAATATTCTATACCACGTGCAATTTTTTCGCCTACAACAGATCCCATAGATCCACCAATAAAAGCAAAATCCATACAAGCTACAACTAAATCAGCTCCTTTAGATTTTCCTACTGCTACACGAACTGCATCTTTTAAATTGGTTTTATCTTTAGCTTCTTTTAAACGGTCGCTGTATTTTTTTGTATCAATAAATTTTAAAGGATCTTTTGCAGTTATTGATGCAAATAATTCTTTGTATTTATTATCGTCAAATAAAATTTCAAAATACTCTTTACTTCCAATTCTTACGTGGTAATCATCTTCCGGAGAAATCCATAAGTTTTTAGCCAACTCTTCCGATTCAATTATTTTTCCCGTTGGTGTTTTGTACCATAAGCCTTTGGGTGTATCTTTTTTATCTTCGGTAGGTGTTGTAATTCCTTTTTCTTTTCTTTTAAACCAAGCCATGTTAATTAGTTTAAGGTTTTATGTTTAAGGTTTCTTAAACGTACTTAATTATTATAATGTGTTAACGTTGTTTAAATCTGCAAAAGCAATTTCTAAACGTTTGTTGAATGTTAATTCACCTTCACGAATCCATTTACGTGGATCGTAATGTTTTTTGTTAGGAACGTCGTCTCCTTCTGGATTTCCGATCTGCGTCATTAAATAATCTTTCTTTGCAAGAATATAATCACGGGCACCTTCGGTAAAAGCAAACTGCAAATCGGTATCGATATTCATTTTAATAACTCCGTATGAAATAGCTTCGCGAATTTCTTCTAAAGTTGATCCAGATCCGCCGTGGAAAACGAAATCTACCGGATTGTTTTTTGTACTGAATTTATCTTGAACGTATTTCTGCGAATTATCTAAAATTTTCGGCGTTAATTTTACGTTTCCTGGTTTGTAAACACCGTGTACGTTACCAAAAGCTGCTGCAATGGTAAAACGTGGCGATATTTTCATTAATTCTTCATAAGCATACGCAACTTCTTCTGGTTGGGTGTATAATTTAGATGAATCTACGTGTGAGTTGTCTACGCCATCTTCTTCACCACCGGTTATACCTAATTCAATTTCTAAAGTCATTCCTATTTTGCTCATACGCTCAAGGTATTTTTTAGAAATTTCAATGTTTTCTTTAATTGGCTCTTCAGAAAGATCAATCATGTGCGATGAAAACAAAGGTTTACCGTGTTCTTTATAGAATTTTTCGCTTGCATCTAACAAACCATCAATCCAAGGTAATAATTTTTTTGCACAATGATCGGTATGTAAAATAACGGTTGCACCGTACAATTCTGCTAATTCATGTACTTGTTTTGCACCTGCAATAGTTCCTGCAATAGCTGCACGTTCGTTTTCATTACTTAAACCTTTTCCAGCCATGAATAAACCACCACCGTTAGAGAATTGAATGATAACTGGTGCATTTAATTTTGCAGCTGTTTCCATAACTCCATTAATTGTACTTGATGTTGTAACGTTTATAGCTGGTAAAGCAAATCCTTTTTCTTTTGCATAATTAAATATTTCCTGAACTTGATCGCCGGTTGCAACACCTGGCTTAATGTTGTGTGCCATATTTATAGGTTGTATGTTTTATTATAAAAATTTTTGGTTTAGCTTACAAAAGTACTAATTTTATTAAAACGGATAATTAATTCCGACATTTAAAACTGTTTTACTTAAATTCCATTCTTTAAACCATTTTTCACCGGCTTCGTTTGCTGGGTTATATGTTTTAAATCCTAAATCTAAACGAATTATAAAGAAACTAAAGTCGTAACGTACACCTAAACCTGTTCCTAAGGCAAGGTCTTTTAACGATTTAAAGCCGTTAAAAGTCATGTCTTCATCGGTAATATTATCTAAAGCGTTCCAAATGTTACCTGCATCGGCAAATAATGCCATATTCCAAGGTCCAGAAACATTAAAGCGATATTCTGCATTAAATGCCAGTTTCATATTTGCTTCGTTAAAATCATTGACACCACCGCTACGTCCTGGACCTAAACGGTACGATTGCCAAGCGCGGTTATCGTTAGATCCACCTGCAAAATAACTGCGAGAAAAAGGTATATTGTTGCTGTTGCCGTAAGGTATGGCAATTCCGCCAAAGGCACGTAATGCCAGAACATTTTGGTTGCCTAAATCGAAATATTTTATGAAATCTACTTCACCTTTTATGTATTGTGAATAAGCTACATATAACACCGTTCTTTTACCGTTTTCGTTAATTTCACTGTTTGATTTTGCAATGGCATTTAATACATTTCCAGCTGATTCTACTTTAGTTCGAAACGTAAAAAAATCTTGATCTTTTATATTGAATCTGTTAGAATACGTATATACAATATTGCTTGCTAAAATTAAGTTGTTTTCTGTTAAACGTAATTTTCTTTCAGAAATGCTTCGTACCGACTGATAATCTGCATCGCTAGGTTGTATTGTAGTGTTGCCTGCTAATACATCGTTTATAAAAGCATCTGTACCACCTTCTGAAATGTTAAGATTTCCATTATCGTCTAAAAAAGCAGGATTAGTGTTTGTTGTTCCTGCAATACGGTTTAGGCTGTTGTAAGATGATCTGTATACTTTAAAATAGTTGCCGGGATTCATGTTGCGAACAAACTGTAGGTTAAAAAGATCAAAACTGATGGTGTTTCTTCTTTTGTACGACCATGAATAGTTGTAAATTCCCGTAAGATTTTGCTTGTCTAAACCAATATTCTGCTGATTAAAAAATCCGACACTTAACGAAGTATTTGGAAACGATGTGCGATCTACCAGCTTGTCAATAATATTTGGAAAGAACAAAAATCGCGGAAAGGTTAATTTAACATCGGCACCGTATTCTAAAATATCAAAAAAGGTGTTTTGTTCGTTACGATATCTTGATGCAGACGAACCAATATTACCTCTAAAACCAACATCTAAAATTTCGGCTCCTTTAAATACATTCCTAAAAACAAACCCAATATTTCCCTGAATACCGAAATCTTGAATGTTTGAATGGTTTAAATCTATAGACGGATTAAAGGTGATGCGTTTTTTAGGATTCAACGTAATATTTGCGATTAACGATTTACCTAAACTGTCACGAGTGTCTGGTATATACTCAATTGTTGGATAATTAAAAACTTTAAGGTTGCTTAACGAACGTGAGGTTACTAAACGGCGCATATCGGAAAACGGGCCGTCTTTGTCAATAAAAACAGCATTTCTTAAAACTTTTGGCTTGTAACTTAACGGCCCTTTACTATAAATGTTTAAGTCTTTATACTGAATAGAATCTGTGATTACCTGAATATCTGCCGATGTGTTACTTGTAATGATATTAACCTCGCTAATTTTATACAGCTTAAAAGGTTCGGCTCTTAATGTATCGCCTTCTTTAATATTTTTATTGTCAATGTTTAACGTTAAATCGGTAGTGTAATTACTTTTTAAGGTATCGGCTTCAAAATTAATATAAGTTTTTTGAAAATCGTAGGCGCCATTGTTTCTAAAAAACGATGTAATACGCTCTCGTTCTTCATCTAGCTTGGCAGTATTATACTGATCGCCTTTTTTAATGATACTTGCACGCGTGTTGGTTTTATATAGCGAATCTAATTCTGGAGATTGTATAACTAGCGCAATACTATCGTAAACATAAGGCTTACCTGTTGAAATTTTATAGTGTGCGCTTATTTTTTTATGTTTTATACTATCTAATTCGTATGAAATTTTAGTGTTGAAATATCCTTGGTTAAAATAATGGTTCTTTAAACGAATAACAGATTTTCTGGTTCTTTCCTCATCATAAATAACGGGCGCTTCGCCTAAATCTTTTAAAGATCTAGCCATTCCCGAAACAAAAAACGATGTTCCCAAACGATCTACCTGTTTTGCCGATAAAAATTTAGCCAAAAAACGTTCGGTGTTTTTATGCTTATCCAACCATGCCTGATAGCTAGAATCGGGATTTACCTTTGCCATATTGTACATGTGCAAACGCAGGTGGTAACCTAGCAAATTGCTGTTAGGTTGTTGATACAGTTGTTTAACTATGGCTTCGTTGGTTTCTTTTTTGTTGTTTACTAAAATTTCATTTTCTGTAAGCAGTCGTTCGTTAGCCGGTACACGCTTTGTTAACGAACAAGCTAAAAAAATGCTTGAAATTAAAGTAATAAACACTAATTTTGATAAAATATTTCTCAAGTACATAACAATTTCAATTGGTAAAATTACAACTTTTCACGAATGCTTACTAAAAACCAAATCAAATATATAACGCAATTAAAGCAAAAAAAATTCCGCGATTTAAATAAAGTTTTTGTTGCCGAAGGATTTAAGGTAATTAACGAACTACTAAATTCTACTTTGCAGCTAGAACACATCTATACAACCAAGCAGTTAAACTTTACTATTTCGAAAGAATTTGTGACGGAAATTACCGAAGCCGATCTTAAGAAAATATCGTCTTTAACAACACCGAATGACTGTTTGGCTGTTTTTAAAATGAAAGAAGATAAATTACCACAAGTCAGCAGATTAAAAATAGCTTTAGACAATGTGCGCGATCCGGGTAATTTAGGAACCATTATTCGTTTGTGCGATTGGTTTGGTATTACCGATTTAATTTGCAGTAACGAAACGGTTGATGTTTACAACACCAAAGTAGTACAGGCAACCATGGGATCGTTAACGCGTGTAAATATTTTTTATACCAATTTAGCCGATTATTTAAAAGATACCAATGAACCTGTTTATGGTACGTTTATGGACGGAACCAATATTTACAAAACCGATTTACCAACCAGCGGAATCATTGTAATGGGTAACGAAGCAAACGGAATATCCGCAGAAATCGAAGCTTTGGTAACTGCTAAAATAGCTATTCCACGTTTTGGTGACATACAGCAAACCGAAAGTTTAAATGTTGCCACTGCAACCGCAATTATTTTGAGTGAGTTTAAGAGAAGTAATTAATTTTTTTATATATTTATGAAAAACAATTGATTATGAAAAATGTATGTAAATTATTGGGGACTTTCTTAATTGTTTCATGTTTTGGTTTTACAAATGTTAAAGCTGATTTTAAATACGACATTGCCTGCGATATTATATCATACAACAAAGACAAAAAAATATATCTTTTAAATGTAAGAGTGATACAAACCGATTTAAGTAATGATCAACAATTATTGATTTCATCTGAAAATGCAGCAATTAATTATAAAGATACCAGTAAACTTTCTGATAATAAAAATTCGTGTAAAACAGGATTATTAGAAAATGGAGATTTTATCTTCCCTAATAATAATGATTATGATTACTGCTTAAAAGATATGTTGTCGAACGATGTAGCTCTTTATGGTAAATATTTAACGGTGACGAGAGATTTGATAAAAAAGATAGAAAATTAAAAAAAATCCTGCAAATTAAATTGCAGGTTTTTTTTATTTCTAAAAACTAAAAGCTCAATACTAACAACTATTAATGAAACGTAAAGTTTATAAATAGACCGCGTGTTTTCATAGATTCTATATCGCCTGTCCATGGACTGTTTGGGTTTTTATCACGAATTAATTCGTCTTGTAAACCAAATACGCCGCGAACCGATGGAGTAAATTTAAAATGCTCGAAATAAAAATCGATACCTAAACCTAATTCGTAGTTTGCTGTCCATTTTTTCATTCTAAAACGACCTTGGTAGTTATCGTCTTTAGAAGTTTCGTTACTGCTTAAATTTAACGATTGCGATATTCCCGTTAAAATGTACGGACGAATATTTCCGGCTCTTAACGCAGAAAATTTCAATAATACAGGAAAGTGTATGTAGGTTGAAGCTACATCGCGCACACGCTGATCAGGATTGGTGATGTGTGGAAAAATAATGTTACGACGCGTGTAATACAAACCTGGTTCAAAACGTAAATCTAAATATTCCATTAAACGCAGGTTTCCAACCAAACCAACATTAAAACCAGTAGTAGGTTCAACCAAAATTTCGTCGCTTCCGTTTTTTTCGTAGAAACTTTTCTTGTAATCAAACTTAAAATTGTACGAGCTAAATCCTAAATAATAACCGTAATGTACACGTTGCTGATCCCAGTTTTGCTGGTTGCGGTAAGGGTTTTTACCAAACATGCCCTGTGCAAACGAATTTGCGGTTAAAAGAAAACAAGTAGCAATTAAAAGGTTTTTCATATGATTATTTTGATGCTGAATAAATTGTTGCAACGCCCATTGTTTGCGGATTGTGTTTTACATTTTTAAAGCCTACTTTTTGCAAAATGGCATTTAATTTTTCGCCGTAAGGGAAATTTTTTGCCGACTCTGACAGGTATTCGTACGCTTTTTTATCTTTAGAAAATATTTTGCCCATTAACGGCATAAAGGTTTTCATGTAAAAACTGTATCCTTGCTTAAACGGAAACTTAGTTGGAACCGAGGTTTCTAAGATAACAAAAATTCCGTTAGGTTTTAATACACGTAAAATTTCAGACAAACCTTTTTCTAGATTTTCAAAGTTACGTATACCAAAGGCAACGGTAATTGCATCAAAAGTATTGTCTTGAAAAGGTAAATTTTCAGAATCTCCCTGAATCATTTCAATTTTATTCTGCAAACCAAGTGCGTTAACTTTTGTTTTACCTACTTCTAACATTCCTGCCGAAAGATCTAAACCAACAATGCGTTTTGCATTAGATTTTGAAAGTAAAATAGCTAAATCGCCCGTTCCTGTTGCAATATCTAAAATAGATTCCGGATTGGTATCAGAAACCATTTTTAACACATTGCGTCTCCAACCTTGATCGGTTCCCAGCGAAATCATTCGGTTTAAACTGTCGTAATTACCAGAAATAGTATCGAACATTTGTTCAACCTGCTGTTTTTTACCAAGGTTAGAATCTTTATAGGGATTGATTTGATCGGCCATTTTAAATTGAAATTTTTACAAATATAAGGATATTCTTAAAGTTGAAATTTAATTATTTGATACTAATGAAGAATTAAGTTTAATTTCGACAAAGTATGTCTTTATTGTTTTTACTTTTGAAGTATCAAATTAAGTAATTAATAATGAAAATTAAAGATATAGATAAAAATGCTTTTCTTCAAAAGTTAGAAATCATTGCTGAAAAATATGAACCACAAAAAGATGAATATTTTTATAAAAATACCTATCCATATTTTATAGATTATTTTAAAAATATAGATAAAATTAAAATGGAGCATTTTATTATTGGCTTAAGTTTTACTTATTCATGGATGCCAACGATACCTAGTAATTCAAATTTTTCAAACGGAGATGAGGTCACTAAAATTCTTAATAAAGCTAAATTAGGTGAAGTTCTATTGTCTGAATATGAGTTAGGGAAATTACAAATTGCTTGTAATAATTCTTTGATAGGAGTTTCTAAATTATTACATTTTATAAATTCACATAAGTATGCTATTTGGGATCGAAAAGTAACAAAATTCTTAAATAATGGAAACATTTTTTATAAATACAATGCAGAGAACTATCTCGCATATTTATTATTTTTAAATGAGTTGAAAAATGAACCGATGTTTAAGAATATATTTGAACCGATGAAACAAAAGGTTGGGAATATTTCGGAATATCGAGCTTTAGAATTAATATTTTTTAATGCCAATAAATATGAAGGTAAATAAACAAATAGTTATAGAGATTGTTAATAATTTAATTGATGTAAGAAATAAGATTTTTGATCAAATTGTTGCTTTAGGAATGGAAACTGAATTTTCAGAGGAAGTAGGTGGATTTACAGTAGGTGAAATGTATCATTTGGAATTGAAACATTTTGAAGATTCTAAAAACTCATCCTTGCGTAAATTAGTAGAACTTTGTAGGGAAACTGAAGGAACTATTTTTTCTTTGATGAATTTTAATGGAATTGATGAAAAAGAGGTCAAGTTAAATAACTAAAAAATCCCAAAACTTATGTTTTGGGATTTTGTTTTATCTTATACTAAAAGATTTTTGTTTTTCTGCTGATAACTGACCAAAACGTGCTTGGCATTCTTTAATCATTTCAATAGCTGCAGCTTTGTCGCCAAAACCGTTAATCTCAACCTTTTTGTTTTCTAAATCTTTATACACTTTAAAGAAATGCTCTATTTCTTTAATAAGGTGTTTGTTGATATCGCCTAAATCGTTCAATTCGCGCATTAAAGGATCACCGGTTGGTACACAGATAATTTTTTCATCGTTTCCTTTATCGTCAGCCATATAAAATACACCAATTGGCTTAACTTCCATTAACAAACCTGGAATGGTTGGTTCTGTTGTTAAAACCAAAACATCTAACGGATCGTTATCTAAAGCCATTGTTTCAGGTATAAAACCGTAATCTGTTGGGTATTTCATTGATGAGAATAATAAACGGTCGAATCTCATCATTTTTAAATCAAAATCGAACTCGTATTTATTTCTGCTTCCTGCAGGAATTTCGATGAATACATCGAATTGTTCAACGTTTGTCATATCTGTATATTTCTTTATTTCAAAATTGGTTGCAAAAGTACATTAAAATTCAGTTTCTTACAAATTAAAAATGAAAACCAAATACAGCTTTTACACCCATTTTACGAGCATCGGGATTTTCCAGATAATTTCCACGCCAAGTAACATCTAAACGCAAGCATTTAAAAATATTTCCAACCCCTACAAAATATTCATAATAAACCTTTTCGTTTGGTGCAATATATGGAATGTTTGATGCGTTTATGGCAATATTTTCTTTAGAAACATCGCCCCAAGCACCACGAATTCCTACAAATTCTCGCAATCCTAATTTTCTAATACCTGGTATTCTAGAGAAAATTCTTCCGTTGAAATTATGTTCTAAATGCAAGGCAATGTACTGATCTGTAATAAATTCGTAATAATTCATTTGGCTAAAAGCGTTGTCTATGATAAAGTACGACTGATTTCCAGGAATCACGCTCATTAAGCCTAACGGAACGGTTCCGTACGTTTTGCCGGCTTCTATTGTTGGTGTTAATCTACCAAAACCGCCTACTAATATTGGGTGACGGTATAATAATTGAATCTTTTTATAGTCGAAATCACTGCCCAACATTCCTTTAACACCTAATGAATAATTAAAGAAAACGCGTGCGTAGTTGTAATCTACATCGGTTCTGTCAACGCCGAAACCAACGGTTTTTCTGCGCGGTGTGTAATCTACCGAAAGATTAATTTCAGATTGATTTAAATCGGTTTGAATGTTTCCTGCTTCGTCATAATATCCTAATGAAAAGGTAGGCGATGCCGATTTTAGTGTTTTATAGTTTACAGAAGCTGCAAATTTCAAGTTCTTTAAAGGTTCGATTTCTAAACCTGCTGATGTTAGATTGATGTTCGATAATTTTGAATTATCGCCACTTGCCAACAAGGCACTCGATGCAAAACTACGACCTAAAACATCGGTAATAGGCGATAGGGTAGCAGCAATTTGCTCAACATCTCTACGGTTTCCGGCAAAGAAAATAAAGCGCGAATCTTTATCAAGCATAAATCTGCCCGAAATTCCGTACTTAAATTTATCGTCTTTAAAACCATACGCGGTGTATCCTTCTAAACGCCACATATCGTTTTGCCCAAAATAGGTTCTACCACCGGCTCTTAAACGGAAACCTTCAATATCGTTAAATCCAAACGAAGAAAAAATAGGGCCGTAATCAAAATTGCCAATCTGTATGTAATCGCTCGCCAAAATGGTTCCTAAATTCACGTAGGTTTGAAAGCGTTTATTCTGTTTCAATTCGCCCAACATGGTGTAAATACCTTTTTCTTCTTCCGATAAAGGTTCAAATCGGTATCCTTCCCAAAACTCATCGGGACGGTTCATTAAGGCTTCGTTATAACTGTTTACCTCGCTTTTGTAAAAGTTTACGGGTTTCTTTTTATCGAATTCGAACTGCTTGTAATAAGTGGTTCTTTTGCCGTACATTCCTTTTGATTTTTCATTCTGACGGATACTGAAATCGGTCATTAAATGATCTTTAGTAAGCAGGAAAACCGAATCGTTCAACACATCAAACTCTTGTTCAATATATATATCGCGTACCCAGTTAATATTGGCATCTTTGCTGATTGCCATGTTTATTTTCTTGATTGCCCAAGTGCCTTCGTTCACCCAAAAATCGCCCTTAAACGTTAATTCGCCTTTTCTACGCGGGTAATACACAATGTTGTAACATTTTTTACCATCAATATCAGCGGTGTCGGTCAATACATAATTGTACACGTTGATTCCGGTGCGAGAAAGCGGACTCACAAAATCTTTATCGAACAATTTCAGGTAGTTATTGTAAATATCGTATTCCACATACAGATCTTTCAAAAATGCCATGATGTGCTGGTTGTTTTCGAACCCTGAATTCTTGTTGCCCGAAACAATTTCCTTTTTTAGTTTTGATACATTATCGCCATAAACATTAGATGCTTGTTCGTTTATGAAAATTGGCAGATAGGTTTTTCCGGTAATTTTAGAAGTATCAACTTTATCAAAAATAAATTCCATGCCTTTAAACACTCTGTTTTTCATGTAGGCACTGTCAATAGAATTTAGATCGAATTCTATTTTTTCATATTTCTGATAGGTATATTGATTGAATTTATGCAGACCGTTTTTACGACGGTTTTCCCAGATTTTTCGAAGGATGTCTAACGCAGGATTGTCTTTCTTTGATGTTTTGCCCGTAAATATTTTAATCTCAGAAAGTAAGTTGTCTTCTTTTAGTTCGATCTTTAAATCGAGATTCACTGCTTTTGTAAGTGGTAAAAAAATATCATCGTACCCTGTAAATGAAATTACAAGTGTATCTTGTTTGTTTGATGATTCTAAATAAAATTTTCCATTTTCGTTGGTAATTACACCTTCTGTAGTGTTTTTAAAATACACACTAACATAAGGCATCGGTTCTTCTTTTTCATCTTTAACAATACCACCTACTTTGGTTTGTGCGGCTATTTGCAAGGTGAAAAAAGCAAAAGCAACAAGTAACAATTTTTTCATAACAAAAAACTCCAACCTTTTGGTTGGAGTTACAAATGTAATTGAAATTTTATTATTTTTTGTACATAACTTTTTTAACAGCTTTTACAACATCTTGCGCATTTGGCAACCATTCTTTTAAAAGAACAGGTGAGTAAGGCGCCGGTGTATCGGCAGTTGTAATACGTTGTACAGGTGCATCTAAATAATCAAAAGCGCGCTCTTGAACCATATAGGCAATTTCTGAAGCAACCGATGCAAACGGCCAAGCTTCTTCTAAAACAACCAAACGGTTTGTTTTTTGTACCGATTTAATAATGGCATCATAATCCATTGGACGAACCGTACGTAAATCGATAATTTCACAAGAAATATTTTCTTTAGATAATTCGTCTGCAGCAAGGTAAGCTTCTTTGATAATTTTTCCGAAAGATACAATAGTTACATCGGTACCTTCACGTTTAATATCGGCAACGCCAAGTGGAATAGTGTATTCACCTTCAGGAACCTCCATTTTATCGCCATACATTTGCTCCGATTCCATGAAGATTACAGGATCGTTATCGCGAATAGCCGATTTTAATAATCCTTTTGCATCATAAGGGTTTGATGGAACTACTACTTTTAAACCCGGAGTATTTGCAAACCAGTTTTCAAAAGCTTGTGAATGCGTAGCGCCTAACTGACCAGCCGATGCTGTTGGACCACGAAAAACAATAGGCATGTTAAACTGACCACCACTCATTTGACGCATTTTTGCTGCGTTGTTAATAATTTGATCGATACCAACTAAAGAGAAGTTAAACGTCATAAATTCTACAATAGGGCGTAAGCCGTTCATAGCCGAACCTGCTGCAATACCTGCAAAACCTAATTCTGCAATTGGTGTATCAATAACACGTTTTGCACCAAACTCGTCTAGCATTCCTTTACTGGCTTTATAAGCTCCGTTGTATTCGGCAACTTCTTCACCCATTAAATATATTGTATTGTCGCGGCGCATTTCTTCGCTCATTGCTTCGCAAATAGCCTCTCTAAATTGAATTGTTTTCATAATATCATTATTGATAGGTGCACAAAAATATAAAATATAAATTTGTTAGCCTTTATTTTATTGATAAAAAATGATGTTATGAAATTCTAAAATAACATTAACTGTATTTAATTTTTTGAAAATTACACTTTCTATATGAGTAATGTTTTCTGTTTAGTTTGAATTTTTTTTGTATATATTTGATATGAAATCAATTAAATGTTTATAATATTATGAAAATATCTTCTTTAAAAGGGCTGTTTCTTCTTTTGTTACCGATCTGTATCGTGCTGTTTTTCTCGTTTAGGAAATCTACTTTTTTATCGGTTGAAGGAAAATTTGGAACATTTTGTCTTTCTTGTAAAGCTTATGAAAGCGGTAGTGCTGTTGGTACATACGGATTTGGT
The DNA here is from genome assembly GCF_003858535.1 of Paenimyroides viscosum. Classification (GTDB taxonomy): domain Bacteria; phylum Bacteroidota; class Bacteroidia; order Flavobacteriales; family Flavobacteriaceae; genus Flavobacterium; species Flavobacterium viscosum. The sequence continues at coordinate 18,759 of NZ_RQTJ01000013.1, read as the reverse complement.
TTAGCTTATTGCGATGATAATATTAAAGAGATGTCTAACCAAATAAATTATGATGAAATTGAAAAATTTAAAGTGTTTTTAAAAGATAAAGGCTTATCTAATCTTTTAGATAGAGTTGTAAAAATTGAACAAACCTTGAAATCTAATAATACTGAAAAATATTTTACTGCTGTAAAAGATTATTCAAATGAAATAGAGTTACTCAATGTTGAAGATAAAGAAATGGTATTAGCATATTTTAAATAGCATTTTCTACTTTCATTATTTTATACCTTTATATATAAACACATCGCCGTTCCATTCGTAAATTAAATTTTTTCTGGTTACATTTTGTTTATCGTCAACCAAAGAGATTTTCAGAATATTGTTCTCCAACGTGATTAATTCAACTGGACGTTCTGGTCTGTCTACCACGCTGAAAAAATCAAACTCAACCGAAATAGAACTTAATGTTTCCTTTTTTGTTTTAAAAACTGCTGCGTTTTGTAAATTTTCTGTACCAATTTTATAAGCATTAATGTGTTGAACAGAATATTTACTTGAAAGGATGTTGTTTGAAATGACCAGATAAATACTTTCGTTGTTTTTATTTTGAACGGTATAAATCTTCGAAAAATAAGCTTGCGAATCATTTGATGCCAGACTTTCATTAACCATGATATTTCCATTGGCATCAAACTGATAAATCTGATTAAAGAAACGCATGGATCCACCAGAATTATTATCCCAGCTGTAAACTCGGAGTTTTTTATCTTCCGAAGTTGCCATTTTTAAAGCGTTTTCTTTCTGCAATTTTTCAAACGGATAATTCAACGTGTTATTATTGTTCTTAATTAAATAGATAAGCGAATCGGTGAACTGCTTACTGCTTACCGAAAGTAAACTGTCGTTTCTCATATTTGCCATTGCATTAGAAATATCATTATGAATTTTTAGCATTTTGTTTTCTTCTGTAGGTAAATTAACAATATCGGTATCTTCAATAGTTTCATTGTTTATTGTCGATTCAATTTTCGTTTTCAATTCCTCGGTTTTTTTGTTGCATGAAAAAGTCAATATAATCAGTGTTAGGTATAAGTAGTTTTTCATAATTATCTTTTTAAGAATTTGTGTGAATCGGCATACAGCCATATTTTTTTACATAAAGTTAAGGTTTTCTGCTTAATGTAATTTTTAATTTGTATAAACTAACAATAATTTATATGCACGCATAGTATTGTTATTTGAAATTTTTTTTATCTTCGTAGCTAATTAAGAATTAATCTAATAAAACGTAAAATAGATGAAAATATTAGTTTGCATCAGCCATGTGCCTGATACTACTGCAAAGATTAACTTCACAAACGGTGATACAGAATTTGATACAAACGGTGTTCAATTTGTAATTAACCCTAACGATGAATTTGGTTTAACGCGTGCCATTTGGTTTAAAGAAAAACAAGGTGCTCATGTAACTGTTGTAAACGTTGGTGGTGCAGAAACCGAAGCTACTATTCGTAAAGCGTTGGCTATTGGTGCCGATGAAGCAATACGTGTAAACGCTGTTCCTACTGATGGTTTTGCAGTTGCAAAGCAATTGGCAGAAGTAGTAAAAGCAGGTAGTTACGATGTGGTTATCTGTGGAAAAGAGTCTTTAGATTATAATGGAGGAATGGTTCCTGGAATGTTAGCATCTATATTAGGATACAATTTTGTGAATTCTTGTGTTGGTGTTGAGGTTGATGGATCTAATTCAACTTTGGTTCGTGAGATCGACGGTGGTAAAGAAACATTAACTACTAATTTACCATTGGTAATTGGCGGACAAAAAGGTATTGTTGAAGAAAAAGATTTACGTATTCCAAACATGCGCGGAATTATGACAGCGCGTACTAAAGCATTAAACGTTTTAGAACCAGTTGCTGCAGATGCTAAAACAAAAGCGGTGAAGTTTGAAAAACCAGCGCCAAAATCGGCAGTAAAATTAATCAGCCCTGATAATTTAGATGAGTTGATTAACTTATTACACAACGAAGCTAAAGTAATCTAATTCTAAAATCAATTTAAAATTTAAAAAGTATGTCAGTTTTAATATATACAGAGTTTGCAGAAGGTAAATTTAAAAAAGTAGCTTTAGAATTAGCTTCGTATGCAAAAAAAGTAGCAGAATCATTAGGAACAACACTTACTGCAGTTACAGTTAACGCTGGTGATGTTTCTGAATTAGGAAAATACGGTGTTGATAAAGTACTAAAAGTAACAGATAGTAAATTAGATAAGTTTAACGCAAAAGCGTATGCCGATGTTGTTAAACAAGCAGCACAAAAAGAAGGATCAAAAATAGTGGTTTTATCATCAACTACCGATTCTTTATATTTAGCACCGATCGTTGCAGTTGGTTTAGATGCTGGTTATGCATCAAACGTTGTAGCGTTACCGGTTTCAACAAGTCCGTTCCAGGTTAAGCGTAATGCTTTTTCTAGCAAAGGATTTAACGTTACAGAATTAACTTCAGACGTGAAAGTAATTGCATTGGCTAAAAACTCATTTGGTTTGGTTGAAGCATCAGGAGCAGCTTCTGCAGAAGATTTCGCAGTAAGTTTAAACGATGCCGATTTTAATATCCACATTCAAAGTCAGGAAAAAGCATCAGGACAAGTTTCTATTGCCGATGCTGAAATTGTTGTTTCTGGTGGTCGTGGTTTAAAAGGACCTGAAAACTGGGGAATGATCGAAGAGTTAGCGAGCGTTTTAGGTGCAGCAACAGCTTGTTCTAAACCGGTTTCAGATTTAGATTGGAGACCTCACTCAGAACACGTAGGGCAAACAGGAAAACCAGTAGCATCAAACTTATACATTGCAGTTGGTATTTCTGGTGCAATTCAGCACATTGCAGGTATCAACGCATCTAAAGTAAAAGTGGTTATCAACACAGATCCAGAAGCACCTTTCTTTAAAGTAGCCGATTACGGAATTGTTGGTGATGCCTTCCAAATTCTACCTGAATTAACTAAAAAGTTAAAAGAATTCAAAGCGAATAATAACTAAAACGTGTCATTCTGAACTTGTTTCAGACACGAGCGTAAGCGAACTGGTGAAACAATCTCATCTTATAATTCAAACAGCCGTATTTTTACGGCTGTTTTTTTTATATTTGAAATAAAATACATTATGATGAAATATTTAAAATTTTTGGTATTGTTTTTAACCATTGGGATGCTTCAAGCATGCCCAGGTGAAGATGATGAAATTTTAGCAGGTAAATTGTTAATAACTAATAGTAGCGATGAAGATGTCTATTATTATGAAGATTTTTATGTTAAGTTGTTGAATGCTAGTGGTGTCAACCTTGATAGATTAAAAGCACAGCGTTTAATTGTTGATAATGTCAAAGAGTTAAAGATTTATCAATACCATTTTGAAAAAAACGAAAAACTTTACTTATTCATTTATAAGCAATCTACATTAGATAATCACCCTTGGGAAGAAATTCAAGAGCAAAATATTTATGATAAGTTGTATGTTTTAACATTAAATGAATTAAACACTATGAATTGGCAAGTTGTCTACGACGGCAATTAATTACTAAAACAGTAAAACCAAACAAAAAAAATTTCTAAATAAAGGCTATTAAATTTAAAGATATTATCTTTGTTTGATAGCCTTTTTTGGCTATTTTTATCAATATGAGTTTAGTAAAATTAACAATAAAAGGAATTTCATACAGTCATACGCAAAATGGAGCTTATGCTTTGATTTTGAATGAAGTAGATGGCGAACGTAAACTGCCAATCGTTATTGGTGCGTTTGAAGCGCAAGCCATTGCCATTGCTATTGAAGAAGATTTAAAGCCGCCACGTCCGTTAACGCACGATTTGTTTAAAACTTTTTGCGATCGGTTTGATATTGTTGTTAAACAGGTAATCATTCATAAGTTGGTTGACGGTGTTTTCTTTTCAAGCATTATTTGCGAACGCGACGGAATCGAGGAGATTATCGATGCACGCACGTCTGATGCTATCTCTTTAGCATTGCGTTTTGATGCGCCTATTTTTACCTATCAGAATATATTAGACAAAGCAGGGATTTATCTCCGCGAACAGGAAGAAGCCGATGCGAAAGATGAGGATTATGATGATGAAGATTTTAATGACGACGATGATAATGATGAAGAGTTAAGCGATGTTATTGATGAATTTCTAAATATTGCTCCTATAGAAAAAGGTAATGAATTTGCCGATTATTCGTTGCAAGAATTAAACGATATGTTAGAAATGGCAGTAATGAATGAAGATTACGAAAAAGCGGCTCGTTTACGTGATGAACTTTCAAAACGAAACCTTTCAAAATGAAACAGTATTTAGATTTAGTTAAACACGTTTTAAAAGAAGGTGTTCAAAAAGGCGACAGAACAGGTACCGGAACCAAAAGTGTTTTTGGTTACCAGATGCGTTTTGATTTAGCCGAAGGTTTTCCAATGGTTACAACCAAAAAAGTCCATTTAAAATCGATTATCCACGAATTGCTTTGGTTTTTAAAAGGCGATACGAATATTGGCTATTTAAAAGAAAATGGCGTTCGTATTTGGGACGAATGGGCGAATGAAAACGGTGATTTAGGACCTATTTACGGTTATCAATGGCGTAATTGGAACGGCGAAGAGATCGATCAGATTAAAGAGTTAATCGAAACCTTAAAGACAAATCCAAACAGTCGCAGAATGTTGATTTCGGCTTGGAATCCTTCTGTTTTGCCTGATACATCGGTTTCTTTTGATGAAAATGTTGCCAACGGAAAAGCAGCGCTGCCTCCGTGTCACGCATTTTTTCAGTTCTATGTTGCCGATGGAAAATTATCGTGTCAACTGTATCAGCGTTCAGCAGATATTTTTTTAGGTGTTCCGTTCAATATTGCTTCGTATGCATTGTTTACTATGATGGTTGCACAGGTTTGTGGTTTGGGTTACGGAGATTTTATTCATACGTTTGGTGATGCACATATCTATAATAATCATTTTGAACAAGTTGAATTGCAATTATCAAGAGAACCACGTCCGTTACCAAAAATGATATTAAATCCAGAAATAAAAGATATTTTCGATTTTACTTTTGAAGATTTTACGTTGGTAGATTATGATCCGCATCCAGCAATTAAAGGTCAGGTTTCTGTATAGATAGTATGTAATTTGAAGAACTAAAACGTCAGTTCGAGTGAAATTCTGAAAGAATTTTGTATCGAGAAGTATTAAGTTAAATGAATGTGGCTAATTTTAGACGAAGATATATCGTCATTTCGAGTAGCGGAGCGTATCGAGAAATCTTTGAATTATAGTTTCTCGACAGGTTTAAACTGACGGAAACCTTAATAAAAAAAACACATGAAAATAAGTTTAGTAGCAGCCATTGCCCAAAATAACGCTATAGGAAAAGACAACGATTTGTTGTGGCATTTACCTGCCGATTTTAAGCATTTTAAAACCACAACAAGCGGTCATTTTATCTTAATGGGGCGCAAAACGTTTGAATCGTTTCCTAAACCATTGCCAAACCGTACACATTTAATTATTACCAGACAGAAAAATTACCCTGTTCCCGATAATTGTTTTGCATTTGCTTCTGTAAACGATGCGTTACAATTTGCACAACAGCAAAATCAGGAAATTGTTTATGTAATTGGTGGAGGCGAAATTTATAAGGAAACAATCAGTATTGCGAATGAATTAGTAATTACACACGTACATGCTACATTTGATGATGCCGATGCGTTTTTCCCAGAAATAAAATCTGATTGGAAAATGATCTCAAAAGAATTTCATAAAGCAGACGAAAAAAATAATTACGATTTTACGATAACGGTTTATCAAAAGTAAAAGAAAATATGCTGTCATTCCAACGTAAAAGGAATTTTAATCGTTGCATTCAGAATGACAAAATAATATAAAAAATGAAAAAATTAACCACAGCTTTTATTGCATTTTTTACTGCATTTTCGGTAAATGCACAAATGGCTGTGTTTAAAAAAGAACTTACCAAACCTACAGAATTAACGTATTATGCGTTAAATCATTTAGGCGATACTTCTTCTATTTTAAACAACGAAATAGAAAAAGAAAACATATTAAAAACCTACACTTTTAAAGATCCTTTTTTAGGAGCTATTGAAATGTACGATGAACGCAACCCGTTGCAACAACTAGTTTTTTATAAAAACACACAGAACATTGTTTTATTAGACAATCAATTGAGTGTAAAGGAAAAAATTTCTTTGTTTGATAGGTATCCTGAAATAGATGCTGTTTATGCCGCATTGTCGTCACAATCATCTATTTGGATTTTCGATCAAACAACACAAAGATGGGGTTTAATTTCATCGAACCAAAATCAACCTAATTACATTAGCAATCCTATTACAGTTTACGATTTTATTACAACTTCTGGTAATTTTGCTTATTGGCAAGTTAAAAATATGGTGTATGGAATTGACATTTACGGAAATGTATTGGAACAGCAAAAATTACCAAGTCGGGCTCAGTTATTAGCTGTCAACGGCGATTATTATGTTTACAAATTAAATAGTGGTATTTTTTTATTAGATCGATCTAAAAAAGAAACCCAGCGGTTACGCGAAATTCAAGCCGATGTGGCGCAGGTTATTATGGTGGCAAAAAACATAAGTTTAGTAGCTGCCAATAAGCTTTATTTATATACTTTAAATTAGAAAAAATGCAAGTTGCAATTGCCGGAAATATAGGTGCAGGAAAAACAACCTTAACCAAATTATTAGCCAAACATTACAAATGGGAACCACATTATGAAGATGTGGTTGATAATCCATATTTAGATGATTTTTATCATTCAATGGATCGTTGGTCGTTTAATTTGCAAATTTACTTTTTAAACAGTCGTTTCCGTCAGGTTTTGGCAATGAAATCAAGTGGGAAAAACACTATTCAAGACCGAACTATTTATGAAGATGCACATATTTTTGCACCAAATCTTCATGCGATGGGCTTAATGTCTAACCGCGATTTTGATAATTACAGACAATTGTTCGAATTGATGGAAAATTTAGTGGGCGCACCTGATTTATTGATTTACTTAAGAAGTTCTATTCCAAATTTAGTCGGACAAATTCATAAACGCGGACGTGAATACGAAAATTCTATCTCTATTGATTATTTGAATAAATTGAACGAACGTTACGAAAATTGGATCAAAGGATACGATAAAGGCAAGTTGCTTATTATAGATGTTGATCTTATTAATTTTGTTGATAACCCAGAAGATTTAGGACAGATAATTAACCGTATTGATGCCGAATTTAACGGTTTGTTTTAATATGAATAGGTTTTTAAGTTTACGTTTTACAATTTGTAATCTGTTTTTTCTGGTTGCTTGTTTTTCTGCAAATAGTCAAGAAAACTGGAGCGTATCGTTACAAACCTACCAAGGATCTATTTTACCGCACAGTGAAAACATTGCACATTTAATTACTAATAAACCAACAGGATATCTTTTTTCTGTCAATCACCATGTGAATGGCTCTAAAGAATGGCACCATACCTACCGTTTTCCCGATGTTGGTTTTTCATTCCATACGCAAAATAATCACAATCAAACTTTAGGTAATTTATACGGTTTGTATGCGCATTATAATTTTTACTTTTTAAACAGACGATTGCAGTTTCGAGTGGGGCAGGGTGTGTCTTATGCAACAAATCCTTACAATAAAGAAACTAATTTTAGAAATGTAGCTTACGGTTCTAAATTTATGCCATCGACTTATTTTATGTTGGGTTACGATCAACCTAGAATCTGGCAAAACATTGGGATAAATGCAGGTTTGTTATTTGTGCATCATTCAAATGCTACCATAAAAGCGCCAAATACAAGTACCAATACTTTAGGATTGAATGTTGGTTTAATTTATCATTTTTCTGATGAAGATCAAAGCGGTAAAGCGAATTCATTTGTTGATCATCCGCAGCAAATTCGATACAATTTTTTGTTCAGAACCGGCGTAAACGAAAGTCATATTATAGGAATGGGACAAAAACCATTCTATCACATTACAGCAATTGTAGAAAAACATTTGAATAATTACGGTGCAGCACAAGTTGGTGCCGAAGTTTTTCTGTCGAATTCATTAAAAGAATTGATTCCGTTTTTAGCGACTTCTTTTCCGGAAGAGGGAATGGATAAAAATACCGATTGGAAACGTGTGGGCGTTTTTGTGGGATATGAATGGTATCTGAACAAATTAACCGCCGAAGGAAATATTGGTTATTACGTGCACGATGAATACAAAAAAAATGGTTCGCTTTACCAACGTTTGGGCTTACGATATTATGTTACAGAAAATATTTTTGGGATAATGTCTTTAAAAACACATTTTGCGAAAGCAGAAGCTTTTGAGGTTGGTGTTGGGTATAAGTTGTAGGTTCAAAGTTTAAATATTAAAAATCTGTGGTTTTAATGTTTATAGTTCATTTTGATAATTATCGACCAGTTTGTCATTCTGAAAAAAAGAAGTGGATTGAAGAATTTGATAAGCATATATATTTAAAAGAAAATCAGTGCATCTGTGGAAAAAAATAAAGTTATGAAAAAAAGTGTCGTTTTATTGTTATTGATAATTGTCGGATGTGTCGGTGAAGATGCTTGTTTTTCTAAAAAAGGCGATGCCGTTTCACAAGAACATCAGTTATCAGGATTTCATACTATTGATATTCCCATGAATGTTTCGGCAGAAATTATTCCGAGCCCTACTTTTAAAATGGAAATTCAATCGTTTGAAAACAGAATCGAAGCACTTTCATTTGAAGTTAAAGATTCAATCCTAACAATAAAAAACGAAATTTCGTGTCAAATGCTTAAAAGTCATGAAACCGCAATTTTAAAAATCTATACGCCAAACTTAAAAAGAATTCATTCCCGAACGCAGTTTAATGTAGTTTCGAACGATACGCTACGTTATCCAAATCTGTATCTGCTGACAAGTATTCCGAACGAAGACGGAGCATCAACAAACTTTAATTTAAAAGTTAACAACAATTCGGTAACAGTAGAAGATAATCAGGTAGGAAGCTTTATTTTAAAAGGAAAAACCAATGTGTTGGATGTAAAATTATACGGAGCCAACGGTTCGGTTGATGCCAAATTATTAAACGCAAAAACAGTTTTATCGTACCACCGCAGCAACCAGAATATTCATGTATTTGCAAAAAATAAATTAGAAGGCATTATTGCATCGGTCGGAAATATTTATGTGTACAACAAACCCGATACCGTAAAAATTGAACGTTTATATACTGGAAATGTGATTTATAAATAGTTTTTAGTTAATTTTATTTTTCTGTCATTCTGACGAAGGAAGAATCCTCAAGAATATATTGGAGAAGATTCTTCACTCCACTACGTTTCATTCAGAATGACAAATCAAACGAAAATTTACATCGTTTTCTCTCTAAAAATAGTTTCCAGATTTTTATTTTTAAGCTGCATAGATAAAATCTTAACATCTAATTCTTTAGCAAAATCAAATAGGGCAGAGCGCATATCTTCATTTGCATTAAAAATAAGTTCCCACTGCATATCGTGTATGTTGTGAAACGATTTTAAGTTAGGCAAACGCTTAATAAATTCTTCTTCAATTTTAACGTCGAACTCAATTTCAATAACCTGATCGTTTTCATTGCTAAACATTTGTTGCAATTTATTATCGGCAACAATAACACCACTTTTAATAATAATCACTCGGTCGCAGATTGCTTCAACTTCCTGCATAATATGTGTCGATAAAAAAACAGTTTTGTCTTTACCAATGTTTTTAATCAAGTCACGAATTTCTGTCAGTTGGTTCGGATCCAATCCCGTAGTAGGCTCATCTAAAATCAACACTTCCGGATCGTGTAATAAAGCCGTTGCCAAACCAACACGCTGACGGTATCCTTTAGATAATTGTCCTATTTTCTTATGCGCTTCGGGCGTTAAACCGGTAAGCTGTATTACTTCATCAATACGTTTTTTGTCCACTTTATAAACATCGGCATTAAAGGTCAAATATTCGCGCACGTACAAATCTAAATAAAGCGGATTGTGTTCGGGCAAATAGCCAATAGATTTCTGAACTTCTTTCGGGTGTGTGTTTACATTAAAACCATTTACAATTGCAGTGCCGTTATCGGCTTCAATATATGTGGTTAAAATTTTCATTAACGTAGATTTCCCTGCACCATTCGGACCCAGAAAACCGACAATTTCCCCTTTGTTAATTTTAAAATCAATGGTATCTAACGCCTTTTGCGTTCCGTAGTTTTTAGAGATATTTTGTACTTCTATCGACATAGAATTTCTTGTTTTACACAAAAGTAAGTATTTTTTTGTAATACAATTTGTTTTGTTTTATCTTGTATAGGTTAAACCAAAAAATAATTCTTATGAAACATCTTTACATTTTTTTATTTTTAATTGCTTTTCAATCAATAAATGCGCAGGTATTGTGGAGTGATGATTTTGATAGCCATCCCGTTGGTTTATTAAGTACCGACCCGACAGGTGTTACTCCAGGCTATGGTGGTTGGTATGTAAAAACAACCTTTGGACAAATACAAATTGTTCCAGAAACCGGTCGTGGCAATATATTGGCAATAGGTTGGGTGCAAAATTTAAATGGTACGTGGCATGAATATTGTAGGCAGGAAAATGTTGATGTTTTGTGGAATGCGCGTAACAAGAATAATAATATTTTAAAATTTGAATTTGAAACGCAGGCATTTAATGTGCAATATTCCTATTTACATGATGTTTATGTAGGATTAAGTAATACACCAGATAATTTACAATTTAGAGGTAAAATCGAAAAAAATAATTCTTATGTGTGGTTAGGACCAATAATTGGAGCTAAAGTTTTCACTTATTATAATAATTGGATAAAAGTAGAAATTTATATAGATTATACAACAAATACCATACACTTTTATGCGCCGGGTTATATATATAGAGCGGAAAAATTTAATAATATTGGGCAGCCAGATAAAGTAGTTGTTGGAGATAGTTTTCATGCTAAAGGTAGTCCTCTTACCCCTGCATTATCTACAAAAATGGATAATATGAAAATAACTGCAATTCCAACATTACCCAGCTATATATTAAATATTGATGAAATTTTAGCTTCAAAATTTAATGTATTTCCAAATCCTGCATCGGATATTGTTACAATCACAAACAACGAAAACATAGGTGTTGAACAGGTAGAAGTTTATGATATAAACGGAAAAAATATTAAATCACAGAACTATAGTAGTCAAAACGAAATACAATTAAATATTTCTGATTTTGCACCGGGTACATACATGTTTCATATTAAAACCAATCAAGGTACAACAGTAAAAAAAGTGGTTAAAAAATAATGAACTATTTTAAATGATTATAATGATTCAGCCCCAATAAAGTATTAAACTTCGTTGGGGTTTTTTAATGAAATTAATAAGGAATATAACATCTTAAATAATTAATAATATTACTGAAATATCTGTAAATTTGCGGTATGACAAAAGTAAGCGAAAAAGCTTTGTGGTTTAAGCAATTATCAGGTAACAAACCTTTGATAATAGCGGGTCCGTGCAGTGCCGAAATTCCTGATCAGGTGCTGGAAATTGCACACGGAGTTAAAGATCAGGCGACCATTTATCGAGCAGGAATCTGGAAGCCAAGAACACGTCCGGGTGGTTTTGAAGGTGTTGGCGCCATAGGTTTAAAATGGTTACAACAGGTTAAGGCAGAAACTGGGATGCTTTTGGCGACCGAAGTTGCTACTGCAGAACATGTAGAGTTGGCTTTGGCACATGATATCGATGTTTTGTGGATTGGGGCGCGTACAACCGTGAACCCTTTTGCTGTTCAGGAAATTGCCGATGCATTGAAAGGAACCGATAAAATTGTTTTTATAAAGAATCCGGTAAACCCTGATTTAAGCTTATGGATTGGTGGTTTTGAACGTTTGCAGAATTCAGGAATCGAGAAGCTGGGATTTATTCACCGTGGATTTTCAAGCTACGAAAAAATAAAATATCGTAACAAACCCGAATGGCAAATTCCGATTGATTTACAGATTCGTTTTCCTGAAATTCCGCTGATTAATGATCCGTCACACATTACAGGAAACAGAGAATTGATTCAACAAGTGGCTCAAAAAGCTTTGGATTTAAATTTTGATGGCTTGATGATTGAAACCCATTGTACGCCAGATTTAGCTTGGAGCGATGCCGCACAACAAGTAACTCCAAATAAACTGCAGGAAATATTATCGAATCTGGTATTGCGAGATTCTTTAAACTTAGAAGATTCGTATTTGCATGAAATGAGCATGTTTCGAACAAGAATTGATGAAATTGATACTCAGATTTTAAAATTACTTAAAGACAGAATGCAGATTGCCGATGAAATTGGTTTGCTTAAAAAAGCAAAAAACGTAGCAGTTTTACAACCCGAACGTTGGCAGGAAGTTTTAATAAAAATGCGTCGTGAAGGCAAAGAAAATAAATTAGGCGAAGCTTTTATCACATCGTTGTTTAAGGCAATTCACGATGAAAGTATCACAAGGCAAGACCATATAATCAACAGAAAATAAAAGTGAATGACAGGAATTGTTTATAAATCTACAGGAAGCTGGTACACCGTAAAAGCTGATACGAACGAGTTTTTTGAGTGTAGAATTAAAGGAAAATTCAGAATAAAGGGTATTAAAAGCACCAACCCACTTGCCGTAGGCGATAAGGTAGATTTTGATCTGGAAACTTCGGCTGATGTGGTTACGGGTGTTATCACCAATATTCACGAACGTAAAAATTATTTAATTCGCAAGTCTGTAAATTTGTCCAAACAGGTACATATCATCGCTGCGAATATCGATGTGCTTTTTATTTTGGTAACGATAGATAACCCGGTTACAACTACCAGTTTTATTGATCGATTGTTGGTAACTGCCGAAGCGTATGGTATTGAAGCCATTTTGGTTTTTAATAAAGTAGATACTTTTTCAGAAGAAACTCTTGACGACCAACTGTATCTGCAATACATTTACGATAAAATTGGATACAAGTGCTTACGAGTATCGGCTGCCGAAGGGAAAGGTTTGGATAAGCTGAAAGCGGAAATGATAGATAAAGTTTCTATGTTCACCGGGCATTCAGGCGTTGGTAAATCAACCTTGGTAAATGCGTTGGAACCAGGTTTGAATTTAAAAACCAAAGAAATATCAGAACAACATCAGCAAGGACAACATACCACAACTTTTGCAGAAATGTACGATTTAAGTTTCAACGCAAAAATCATTGATACACCAGGAATTCGTGGTTTTGGTATTGTTGATATGGAACCGCAGGAAGTGAGCGATTATTTTCTGGAATTTTTCAAATTGAAAGATCAATGCAAGTTTAATAATTGCTTGCATCGCGAAGAACCTCATTGTGCGGTAAAAGATGCGTTAGATGCCGATGAAATTTCATGGTCACGCTATAAAAGTTACACGCAGATTTTAGATGGTGATGAAGATAATTACAGAACTGATGCTTACGGAAACGGTAAAAACCCTGATGTTTAAATGAAAGCAGTAATACAACGCGTTTCGCAGGCATCGGTAACCATAAACAACGAAAAAGTTGCCGACATTGATTTAGGATTGTTGATTTTAGTCGGAATTGAAGATGCCGATACTACTGAAGATATTGATTGGTTAACCGCAAAAATTGTTCAACTTCGAATTTTTAACGACGAAAATGAAGTGATGAATAAATCGGTTCAAGATGTAAATGGCGATATCATTGTGGTAAGTCAGTTTACTTTGCATGCATCAACCAAAAAAGGAAATCGACCTTCTTATCTAAAGGCATCAAAACCAAATGTTGCCATTCCGTTATACGAAGCTTTTGTTGCTTCAATAGAAAAAGCGATAGAAAAGAAAGTGCAAACCGGACAATTTGGCGCTGATATGAAAGTAAACCTTATTAACGATGGCCCGGTTACAATTATAATTGACACAAAGAATAAAGAATAATGCGTAAAAAATTCCTTGTATATACCTTAATATATGTTGTAGTTTCATTTTTAATGAGTTACAATGAAATTCAATGCGCCATAAACGGCGAAGAATTATGCTGGTATAATTTAATAGGTAAATTTATTATCTTTATGTTGCTAATTATGTTGTTTGATCAATTTATTAAACCTAAAATTTTTAAAAGATGAAAGAAAATTTAAGTTATATTATTGGGGCGCTAATTGTATATTTTTTAATGGGATTGTTATTAAGCTACGTTACGCTTCAGTTGATCGACTGGAAATTTGTTGCTACATGGACTGTATTAATGACCTTTTTTGACTTTTTAATCATTAGAAAAATAAGAACTTATTTTACAAATAAATATAATAAAAATGGATCTTAAAAATGCTCAACTAAATGTTGACAATTGGATAAAAGAACACGGCGTACGTTACTTTAACGAATTAACAAATATGGCACAACTTACCGAAGAAGTAGGTGAAGTAGCACGTATTATTGCCCGTAGGTATGGCGAACAGTCTGAAAAAGAAAGCGATAAAAACAAAGATTTGGGTGAAGAATTAGCCGACGTTGTTTTCGTGGTTTTATGTTTAGCAAACCAAACCGGAATAGACTTACAAGAAGCTTTCGATAAAAAAATGGATTTAAAAACCAATCGCGATCACGACCGCCATCATAACAATCAAAAACTAAAATAATTAGTTTTTTATTTTCTTTAAAAATAGGTGTAAAAGTTTCATTTAAACAGTACTATAAACATGCTATTTTGCATAGTAAATGCTGGAGAATTAGTGTTTTATTTTAAAAACTGAATAAATTTGCACAAAATTTAAAGAAAAAAGTAATGAAAAAAATTATGTTGATATTGGCACTTGCTGTAACAGGTATGGCAAATGCGCAAGAAGGAACTATTTTAGTAGGTGGTAATGTTGGTTTGTCATCTGACAAAATGGGTGATAATAAAGAAAATTCGTTTGAGTTTTCTCCGACTTTTGGTTATCAATTTAATGATAACATGACTGTTGGTTTACAAGCTTCTGTGCTAAACGAAACATTTAAATTTGTTGGAGGAGAAAACAAAAATAACGGTTTTAAAATTGGGGCATTTTACCGTTACGCTAAACCGTTACGCGAATTATTTGCAGTTTATGCAGATGTTTCTGCAGGATACCAAACAGTAAAATCAGAAACTACAATGACTGGTTTACCAACTACATCTGTAAAATCTAATGGACTTTACGCAGGTATTACTCCGGCTTTGTTTATTAACATGAAAAACAGCTTTGGTTTAAACTTTTCTATTGTTGGTCTTCAGTACAGCTCTTTAAAAATCGATACTACGCCATCTGTTAAATCATCAAGTTTTGATTTTAATTTTGGAAAAACGGTTAATATTGGTGTTTCAAAAAATTTCTAATTTTAGATTGAATAAAAATTGAAAAATCGGGCACATTGCCCGATTTTTTTATAAATTGTTTAGTAATTTTGATTTTAAATTAAGAAGCTAAACACTATGAACGATATTTTGCTGAATAAAAACGAACTTAAAAACAATCAGGGAATTATCATTTCAGGGTCAAAGTCCGAAACCAACCGTTTACTTTTGCTTCAAGCAATATATCCAAACTTAAATATCGAAAACGCATCGAACTCAGATGATTCTGAAGTAATGAGAAATGCCTTGCAGTTAGTTGATAATTCAAGTGAAATTAATGTACATCACGCTGGTACAGCCATGCGGTTTTTAACATCGTATTTTGCTGTTAAAGAAGGAGCAGAAGTTGTTATTTCAGGCTCAGAGAGAATGCACGAACGACCAATAAAAATTTTGGTTGATTCCTTAAATCAGTTAGGAAGCAATATTTCGTATTTAAACAAAGAAGGTTTTCCGCCAATAAAAATCATTGGTAAAAAAATCAAAAACAATAAAGTTTTAATTGATGCAAATGTAAGCAGCCAATATATTACATCGTTAATGTTGGTAGGATCAAGCTTGCCAAACGGACTTGAAATTCAGTTAAAAGGATCTATCACTTCGATTCCTTATATAAAAATGACGCTTTCGGTTTTACAATCATTAGGTATTAAAGCCGAATTCAATGACAAAACAATCAGAATTTCTAAAACCGAAAAACTTACAAACGATACTTTTGTAGTAGAATCAGATTGGTCTTCGGCGTCATATTATTACAGTTTAATAGCGTTGTCAAAAATCGATACTCAAATTACGTTAGGATATTTCAAACAAAATAGTTTGCAAGGCGATGCTGTTCTGACTGAAATCTATCAAAATTTCGGAATTCAAACTATATTTACAGACAATAAAATCATTCTTAAAAAGGTTGAAAATCTATCAATAAAAAATATAAATCTTAATTTGAATAATGCACCCGATATTGCTCAAACAATTATTGTTACTTGTTTAGGGTTGGGAATTACCTGCAATTTGACTGGATTACATACCTTGAAAATTAAAGAAACCGATCGGTTACAAGCTTTGAAAAATGAATTAGAGAAGTTTGGAGCATCAGTTTCAATTTCTGCTGATTCTATTCAGTTAAATAATTCGATCGATTTTAAAAAAGAATCCGTTTCTATAGAAACCTATCAAGACCACCGAATGGCAATGTCATTTGCACCTTTGGCTTTAAAACAATCTTTAATAATTAAAAATGCCCATGTAGTTTCTAAATCGTATCCCGATTTTTGGAATCATTTAAAAAGTTTGAATACTAGCACTAAGTATTTGTAAATGAAAGTCTTATGTTGTTGTTTTTAAAATAAAGAGCTATTTGCTTGACAACCCCTATTTTGAAGTCGTATATTTGCAAGCTTAATTTATCTAATTAAGATAACAACTTAACGGACTTTTATTTTTATGAAGTTATCAAATTTTAATTTTAATCTACCTACAGAACTACTTTCGGAATTTCCAGCAGAAAATCGCGATGAATCTCGTTTGATGGTAGTTAACCGTAAAACAGGTACAATTGAACACAAATTTTTTAAAGATTTAATCGATTATTTCAACGAAGGCGATGTAATGGTATTAAACAATACCAAAGTTTTTCCGGCACGTTTATACGGAAATAAAGAAAAAACAGGCGCACGTATCGAAGTATTCTTGTTGCGCGAATTAAACGCAGAACAACGTTTATGGGATGTGTTAGTAGATCCTGCACGAAAAATTCGTATTGGAAATAAATTATATTTTGGTGACGATGATTCTTTGGTTGCCGAAGTGATTGATAATACCACATCACGCGGACGTACCCTACGTTTTTTATACGATGGATCTTACGAAGAATTCCGCTTAAAACTACGTGAATTAGGCGAAACGCCAATACCAAAATATATAAACCGTGAAGTTACACCGGAAGACGAAGATCGTTACCAAACGATTTATGCTACCGAAGAAGGGGCTGTGGCAGCACCAACTGCAGGTTTGCACTTTTCTAAACATTTATTAAAGCGTTTAGAAATTAAAGGGGTCGATTTTGCTAAAATCACCTTACACATAGGTTTAGGTACATTTAACCCGGTTGAGGTTGAAGATTTATCAAAACATAAAATGGATTCCGAAGAGTTAATTATAACTCAAGAAGCTTGTGATATTGTTAACAATGCTAAAGCAAAGAAAAGTAAAATATGTGCAGTAGGTACAACATCTATGCGTGCCTTAGAAAGTTCAGTATCATCTAGCCATACCCTAAATCCGTTTGAAGGTTGGACAAACAAATTCGTTTTCCCTCCGTACGATTTTAGCATTGCCGATTGCATGATTACAAATTTCCACATGCCAAAATCAACCTTGTTAATGATGATTTCTGCATTCACAGGGCACGATTTAATGATGAAAGCTTATGACGAAGCTATTAAAGAAGGATACAAATTCTATTCTTACGGCGACGCCATGTTAATTTTGTAGTTTTTTATTTAGTTATATAGTTAAAAGAAACTCATCTGTAAGGATGAGTTTTTTTTGATTTTAATCTATGTTGTAAACCAATTTTATGCTAATAGTTGCCGTTTTATTTTTAGAAGTAGTATTAAAAGAACTGTCCCATGAATATTCTTCAGACGAGTTTGGAGCCACAATCTGAAATACACCCATATCAAATTTTTTTAAATCACCCAATTCCTATTCTGCATTCTCACTAATTTTATCAGCGCGCAAACGCTCATCTTTAGTAGCTTCGGCAATCATTTCCAGTTTTAAGGCTGCTAATTTCGTGTAGTAATACTCAGGAGTACTAGAATAAAGTTCAACTCCAAAATTAATCGATTCACAAACCGATCTCGAAACATTCTCTATCTTTAAATAATTTTTTATACCTCTAAATTAACTACATATATATAAATAATAATTTGTTACAATCAATAAATCAAAAATATAATTTTTAGGGCGTTCCCCTTCAATTCCGTTTCCAAACAAAATCCGATAAATACACAATAACGAATAACAGAAAATTCAAGTAGACAGTCGGGTCGGGCTATTCGCTCCAAGTCCTCGCTCGTCGTACCTCCTCATTGCGGGCTATCCACTGCTATCCCTAACGCAAGCTGAATCGCATCCTGTCACTGCGAAGTTGAGAAGTTGTATAATTAAACTCACCGTTTCTCAGGTTTTCTGTATAATGTATATTGTATTTCAGTACAGCATAATAAAATCCGAGTAAATCAATGTAATCCGTGGTTAAATAATTTCAAATCCTTATT
>NZ_RQTJ01000012.1 GCF_003858535.1 Paenimyroides viscosum | reverse complement strand
CTTTTTTTAGTGAAGTCCTTTACAGAAATGTAAGGGACTTTTTTGTTTATAAGTTCTTTACAGAAATGTAAGAGACTTTTTATTAACCACAGATTACACAGATGTTCACGGATTTTTTGAACTTGAATAAAACCAAGTATCCAACATCCAACACCCAACACCCAACACCCATTTCTAGTCCTAAAATTTCAACTTTTATCCGTACCTTTCCTATTAAAAATTAAACGGTTTATGAAAGGTTTATTGACACTTCTTATATTATTACAATCTAGTATTCTTTTTGCTAATGACGGAGCGTATTTTATGAGCGGAAATCAGTTAATTCCTATAAAGGAAACAAGTGTTCAGGTAAGAAAAGAAATACTTTCACTTAAACGTGTTGATAAAGATTTTTTAGAAGTAACGGTTGATTATACGTTCTTTAATCCGGAAAAGAAAGCTAAGACAATTTTAGTTGGTTTTGAAGCTTTTTCTCCGTCTGGTGATGTTGATTTCTTTCCAAAAAACGGACAACATCCTTATATGAACGATTTCACTGTAAACATGAATCAAAAGATACTTCCATTTGAAATTTCGTATGTATCAACCGAAGAAGCAAAAAAAGAACTTTCCTTAAAAGATATCGAGACAAATATTAAAGAGTTCGATTATGCAGAATTTTACTATGTGTATCATTTCAACGCAACTTTTCAACCTGGCGAAAACCGATTGGTGCATACCTACAAGTTTCGTTTGTCGGGTTCGGTAGATTACATGTACAATTTTGAATACATTTTAACGGCTGCAAACCGTTGGGCAAACAATAAAATTGACGATTTTACGCTTACTATAGATATCGGCGATTATCAGGATTTTTACATAAATCCTACATTTTTTAAGTCGGTTGACGAATGGTCTGTAAATGGTATCGGAAAAAAGGTTGATGATTTCATGAAAGAATACCGTCATTCTAACGGGCAAAATGCTGCTGCTTTCTTTGTTCAAAAGGGAACTGTTCAGTTTAAAAAGAAAAATTTTCATCCTAAAGGCGAACTATTTTTATTCAATCCTCGTTATCTAACATTTCAAGAGCCTTTCAGTTTAAATACGTATTTGCCTTTGAGTACTGATTCGGATCCATATTTTGAAGAAGCGACAGATGAAAATGCTTTAAAAGTGCTTCAGAATTTGCCGTATGCCCGCAGAGGTTATATATTTAGCAATTCGGTTTTAAAGAATTATTACGAAAATGTTTCGTGGTATATTCCGAATAAAGATTATGTGCCAAAGCCAGATGAATTGCAGCAAAACGAGATAAACTGGTTGGCAGATCTTAAAAAAATCAAACTAAAAAGGAAAAAGTAAAAATGAATTTTATTAAACAGATTTTATTGGTTGTCGTAATTTTATTGTCTTTCATTATGAACGGTCAAAATACGTACAATCAGAAAAAAGAATACGGTTACAACGGTCCGGTTAAGAGGGTAACAACATACATGATGGATGTTTCGGCATACAGAATTCCAGTTGATACACTTGATTATTTTGGCAAAAGCACCATGAATTTTAACAAGAATGGCGATGCAACCACCTACAACAGATTTTACAACCTAGCGAGTTATACTTATAAAAGCAAGGCCGTTTTTTCTGGTTCGGGCAAAAATATTTCATACAAAGAGGTAAGTAAGGTAAACGCTGCCGAAGAAGTGAATATGACGTTTAAATTTGTTTGGAAAGATCCTTTAAGCTATGAAATGAAGCCATTAAGCACCAAAGATTCAACCAGCAGATACATTTCACTTAATCCCGATTTTACAGTTGACAAAGTTAATTTTAAGGCTTTGAATTTTGAAAGTGAAGAAAAAGCATCGTATCATTATAACAGCGAAAATCAGTTAGAGAAAATTATTTATAAAGTTACTTCAACAGAGAACGATGTTACAACAGTTAAAGACGATGTGCGTGTAATTAAATCGGTTGATGTTTTTAACAACGCAACCATTATTTATTTTTTAGAGAAAGAACACAGTCGGTTTCCAAAATCGGTTGTATTTAAATATTACGAATATTATTAGTTGTGAAAAGCGAAGAAAATTATATAAAGATAAATAAAGAATCATGGAATAATAGAACCGATGTTCATATAAAATCTGATTTCTATGATATGGATGGATTTATGTATGGAAAATCCTCTTTAAAATCGATTGAATTGGATTTATTGGGAGACGTTTCCGGAAAATCGATTTTACATTTGCAATGCCATTTTGGTCAGGATACGTTGTCGTTAAGCAGAATGGGAGCAAAAGTTACGGAAGTCGATTTATCTGATAACGCCATAAAAATAGCACAAGATCTAACAAAAAAATTAAATGCCGATGCCGAATTTATTTGTTGCGATTTATACGATTTGCCCAATCATTTAAACAAAACCTTCGATATCGTTTTTACAAGTTACGGAACAATTACGTGGTTGCCAGATTTAGATAAATGGGCAGCTGTGGTTTCAAAATTTTTAAAACCCGAAGGTAAGTTTGTTTTTGCTGAATTTCATCCGGTGGTTTGGATGTTCGATGATGCTTTTGAAAAGATCGAATACAATTATTTTAAAAATGAAGCTATTGAAACGTTGGAAGGATCTTACACAGAATCAACAACCGATGCTGAACAGCAATTTATTACATGGAATCACAGTTTGAGCGAAGTTTTTACTAGTTTGTTGAATAACGGGTTGCAGATAAATTCGTTTAAGGAATACGATTATTCGCCTTACAACTGTTTTCAAAAAACAATAGAATTTGAACCAAGTAAGTTTAGAATTGAACATTTAGGAAATAATATCCCGATGGTTTACTCGCAAACGGCAACTAAAATATAAAAAAGGCATCCATTTGGATGCCTTTAATTTTAATGACTTACTTTTTTAGTAAATATCTTTTTATACGCTGTAACCAATAAAACTACAATTAAGCCGGCTACAATACCGTACAAGAATTGTTTTGGCATTTCGGGTACACTTGGTAACATATGATGCAGATATGCTATGTTATGATCAAAAATTCCGCCCGACACCAATAATAAAGCCAACGTTCCAATTACTGCCAAAGCCTTAATTACTAACGGAAGCGCCTTAATTAATAAGTTTCCAACCGTTGCTAAAAAGCTTTTTTTACTTTTCGATTTTTTTATCAGTTTGTAACCGGCATCGTCCATACGAACAATTAACGCTACAATTCCGTAAACCCCTACCGTTGCAATAATCGCAACTATAGAAACCGTAACAATTTCAACAAGTAGAGGGTTAAACTGCGATTTTAATGCTTCGTAACTTGTTTTTGCCGCAGCAAGCGCAATAATTACAATTTCTAACGATAGAATAAAGTCGGTGGTAATAGCAGATTTGATCTTAGCTTTTTCTACAGCTTCACCATCTTCGTTAACTTCGGTAGCTTCTTCAATAACTTCAACTCCCTTTTTTTCTCTGTGAAATAGAAATTCCACAATCTTTTCTACACCTTCGTAAGCCAGATAAAATCCACCGATAATTAAAATAATAGTAATCGCGGGCGAATAAAGCCACTCTAACAAGAAAACAAAAGGAACAATAATTAATTTATTAATGAACGATCCTTTCATAATTTTCATTAACACAGGAATTTCTCTCGATGAAAGAAAACCTGTTGCTTTTTCAGCGTTCACAGCAAGATCATCACCTAAAATTCCCGCTGTTTTTTGGGTTGCAATTTTACTTGTAACCGCTACATCGTCCATTAACGCTGCAATGTCGTCTAAAATCGCAAAAAAACCTGATGCCATATTTATTTAAAATTTTTCATTGTAAAAATATAAATTTATCTTTAGTTTCAATTTTTTAATTCATTATTTGAAAGAATTTATTATGTCTAAAAAAATAAAAATATGAAAAGTAAATTATCAACTGAAGAACAATCAAGTGTTTTAGATATATTAAAAACACGTTTTGAAAAGAATATGCACCGCCATAAAAATATCAATTGGAAAGATGTTCAAGTAAAATTGGAAAAAAATCCTTCTAAAATGGAGGTGCTTTTTAAAATGGAAGAAACCGGCGGCGAACCCGATGTGGTGGTTTTCGATGAAAAATCGAAAGAAATTATTTTTTGCGATTGTGCTGTCGAAAGTCCAAAAGGTCGCCGTAGTTATTGTTATGATCGACCTGCTTTAGATGCGCGCAAAGAACATAAACCTGCAAACAGTGCCATTGATGCGGCGAATGAAATAGGCATTAAATTGTTAAACGAAGAAGAATATCGCGCTTTGCAGGCTTTAGAAGCTTTTGATAAGAAAACATCGAGCTGGATTGAAACACCGAAGAAAATTCGAGATTTAGATGGTGCTTTGTTTGGCGATTTTAGATACGATACCGTGTTTTTTTATCACAACGGTGCATCGTCTTACTACGCAGCGCGCGGTTTTCGTGGTTTATTAAAGATATAACTTAATTAAAATGAAATTCGCCTTTACAGCGAGTTTTGTTTTTTAGGAATACCAATTGTATAAATTACAAAACTTAATTTTGTATTTATTACTTTTTAATTCACAAAACAACCGCATGAAAGTTACCGACCTTTATAGTTTATTCGAAGCTAATAATTTGTTTAATAAAGAGCTGCATTTAGATCGAAACGAATATTTATCGACACTTGGAACAATTGATACCAATGTTTATTTTATTAAGGAAGGAAGCCTGAAAATTTATGTGATTAATGAGGACAAAGAACAAATTATCCGGTTTGGCTACCAAAACAATATTATCGCATCGTTAGATTCGTTTTTGTCTGATAAACCTTCTGATTTTTATATTCAGGCAATTAAAAAAACGACTGTGAAAGTGATTTCGAAAGCAGATTTAATGACGTCTTTAAATTCAGATGCTAATTATTTAAAGTTGTGGATTGCTATTTTGGAAGATATGGTTATACAGCAGATGGAACGCGAAAAAGATTTGTTGCTCACATCACCCAAAGAACGATATGAACGAGTTTTAAAGAGAAGTCCACAGCTTTTTCAGGAAATTCCCAACAAACACATTGCGAACTATTTACGAATGAAACCCGAAACATTGTCGCGTTTGAAAAAATCTTGATTTCGATCAATTTTTAATTAAATTGAAATACTGAAATTTGTAGAAAAAAAGATATATGGTTATTTTAAGCAACGATTTAATCAATGAATTAAAAAATCTTACACAAGAATATTTGGCATTTGCCGAAGGTTTACTTTTAAAAACCGAAGCAGAATTAAACAAAAGACTGTCAGATGAAAGCTGGAGTGTTTTAGAGTGTTTGGAACATTTGAATTTGTATGGAAGTTTTTATCTGCCCGAAATTAAAAATCGAATTGAAAAATCATCTACCAAAGCTACGTCAGAATTTAAAAGTGGTTGGTTGGGTAATTATTTTGCGCAAAGTATGTTGCCAAAAGAAAAGCTGAATAAAATGAAAGCGTTTAAGTCTATGAATCCAATTCACAGCAGTTTGTCTAAAACTACGGTTATGGTTTTTATAGATCAGCAAAAACAGCTGCTAGATTTGCTTAATGCCGCGAAATTGGTGAATCTTAATAAAGTTAAAACAAGTATTAGTATAACTACACTTATAAAATTGAAGTTGGGCGATACGTTTCGGTTTTTAATTTATCACAACAAAAGACATATTGTTCAAGCGAAAAAGGTACTTGCTGATTAAAACTGCACCACTGGATTTTTTAAATCGTGATAAAATAAAATCTGCCAGTTTTCTGTTTCAGCCTGATCTTTCCAAATTTTGCGAAATTCCATGGCTTTGTGTCCGTCGAAATCAGTTTTATAAGCAATAGATCGTTTTAAATAACCAGTTGTAGGTAAATCGTCGGCTCCGTAAAAAATCGTGGAAGCATTTTCTTTTATCCAAAAAACCTGATGAAATTTAGAATGACCAGCTGTTACCTTAAAAGTAATTTCGGGTGAGATTTCTCCTTCATCATCATGCAACCAAACAATGTTATTCAGGTTTTTTAATTCATTTAACAGCGGAATATTGTACGAAGGATTTTCGGTTTGTTGCAAGGCAAAATCGTATTCTCGTTTTTGAATGTAGATTTTTGCATCAGGAAAATTTTGAACAAAACCATTATCATTAAAATATCCCAAACCATCGGCATGATCTTTATGTAAATGTGAGAGCAGAATTTTTGTAATGTTGCTCGGATTTATATTTTGATCTTTCAATCGCTTTAAAATAACAGGTTCGTTATCTTCTAAAAATCCCAAACCAAGATCAAGCAGAATGGTATCGGAACCAAGAGTAATTAAAAAAGGCTGAATGGCAAGTTTTATATTTGAGCTTTCTTCATTGGGCTGTAAATAGTCAAAATTTTTGCGCTTATCTACTTTAAAGTTACCTTGTTTAATTACTGTAAGTTGCATGCTTCTATCATTAGCTGTTCTATTTGCAAATATACGGTCAACTTTTGGTTAAATCATCATACGCTTTTTTAAGCATTTCAATGGTATGATTGATCTCATCAAGATTCAAATGACCAAATCCCAACCGAATTCCGCATATATTTTTGGTTTGATACAACAGATGTTTTGGCAACGTAACATGGTATTTTGAAACTTGTTCTGATAATTTTGCCAGCGAAATATGTTTGTTAAATTGAATAAACAAAGCCAAGCCACCGTTGGGTTTATTAAATGTAATTAAATCGCCGAAAGTATTTTTTAAAGCAGTGCACATGGCATCGCGCCGAGCTTTGTACAGCAAAATTTTCTTTTTGACCTGCCGATGCATTTCGCCTTCGTGAATTACTTCTGCCAAAATCTGTTCTTTGATTAAATCGCCCTGCGGATCAATCATTCTATAATAATTTTTAACTTCGGTAATTAAATTTTCGGGCGCTACGATAAAACCGGTTTCAAAAGCAGGAAACAACGCCTGACCAACTTTACCCAGATAAATAATCAATCCGTTGGTATCGGCACTTGCCATAGGCTGCATTGGTGTAGAATCAAACTGAAAATCGAAATCAAAATCGTCTTCAATAATTGCAAAACCATATTCTTTAGCCAACTGCACCAACTGTATTCTGCGTTGCGCACTTAAACTGTTTGTGGTAGGGTAGTGACGCTGCGGCGTACAATACACACAACGAATACTGTTTTTTGTAAAGTTTTTTTTAATGAACGAAACATCTAAGCCGTTTTCATCAACAGGAATGGTTTTAATGTTGGCTTTTGCCTGATGAAAAATCATATTGGCGGCAAAATTGCTTACATTTCCTACCAAAACAACATCGTTTGGTTTTAACAACAGTTGCGCTACCAAATACAGATTCATTTCGGTACTGCGGGTGGTTAGCAGGTTTTTTGGCGCAATATGCAAGTTG
Organism: Paenimyroides viscosum; assembly: GCF_003858535.1. Taxonomy (GTDB): domain Bacteria; phylum Bacteroidota; class Bacteroidia; order Flavobacteriales; family Flavobacteriaceae; genus Flavobacterium; species Flavobacterium viscosum. The sequence goes on along the minus strand of NZ_RQTJ01000012.1, from coordinate 71,957 downwards.
CGTGTGGCGTTTAAATAATTACACAATTGCGTGTTTAAAAACGAAGATTGATCAAACAAAAAAGTATTCCATTTTTTAATGACCGATGTACGCTTTAAAGCCGCATTGTACCAACGATTGTATTGTTTGTTTGTCGGTATGCAGGCGAATGTCTGTTTGTCCGTCGTTAAACGTATAAACGGTTTCAACTTTTTCATAAGGCGATGCCAAGTGCGCGCTTTCGTAAAAATTAAAACCGGTTTTGGTTGGATATTCTTCGTTTTTCAGTTCATTAAAATTTCCAATAATCGGTTTTTGTCTGATCGGATTCAAAACAAATGTGCCTTTATTCGGAACAATCTCCACCCAGCCCTGCGAAGCGAGCTCATCGTAAACAGCAACCGCTGTATTTCGGTGGATCTTAAGTAAATTGCTTAAACTGCGAGTTCCGGGTAATAAGGTTCCTGCCGAAAAATATCCGCGCTGAACTGCATTAATAATGTGCTGCGCAATTTGTACATAAACTGCTGCGGTGTTGTTTTTATCAATCGTGATAATATTTTGCAAGATATCTTCAGCCGGACTATTCATTGTTTTAAAAGCGGACTATTTAAATCGTCCGGTAAGTTACGACTTTTGCACTGTTTTATTAAAAATCAATTTTAAAATGAAAAATAAATACGTTTTGTTGGCTTTGTTTGTTGTTCCATTTTTTGGAAAAGCGCAGGTTGCAAATGATTCCATAGCCGAATTGGATGAGTTGATCATTCATGAAAACCGTATGCAGATACCTTTTCAGCAATCAACACGAAATATTCAGGTTATAACAAAAGAAGACATAAAAAAACTGCCGGTTTCATCGATAAACGAAGTACTAACGTATGTAAGCGGAGTTGATATTCGTCAGCGCGGTCCGTTTGGTTCGCAAGCAGATATCAGTATCGACGGTGGATCGTTCGAACAAACAATGGTATTGTGGAACGGTGTAAAAATGGGCGATGCACAAACGGCGCATCACTCTATGAACCTGCCAATTCCTTTGGAAGCTATTGAACGCATCGAAGTTTTAAAAGGTCCGGCTGCACGTATTTACGGGATCAACGCTTTAACCGGTGCCATAAATATCGTTACAAAAACGCAGACCGATGATTTTTTGCAACTGCATGCGTATGGCGGAAGTTCGTTTAAAGATAAAGATGCTGGCGATGGTAACGGAATGTATGCAGGCGGAGGTTTGCAAACGACGGCTGGTATCAACACCGGAAAAGTGAATCATTTGGTAAGCATTGGCAAAGAAGAAACTAACGGACAACGTTACAATACGGCTGCAAAAAATTTGAAAACCATGTATCAGGGAAATGTTGCCTTGAACGATAATCATTCGGTAAATTGGATGGGTGGTTATTTGGATAATGAATTTGGAGCGAATGGATATTACGCTGCACCGCATGATAAGGAATCGTACGAAATTGTGCAAACTTTAATGTTGAGTGTAGGCAGTAACCACCGAATTACCGATAATTTAACCATTAAACCACGCATTAGCAACCGTTACAATGAAGACGATTACCGCTTTTACCGCAACGATTTAAGCAGAGCACGTTCGTTACACTATTCTAACGCGTTTATGTTTGAATTGAATGGAATTTACACATCAACTGTCGGAGATTTTGGTGTTGGATACGAAATGCGTCTGGAAGATATTAACAGTTCAAATCTAGGCGAACACGACCGTAAAAATCATGGTTGGTTTGCAGAATATAAAAATACTTTTTTCGAAAAATTATTGGTAAACGTAGGTGCTTATTGGAATTATAATACCGATTACGGTTTTCAGTGGTATCCGGGTGCCGATGTGGCTTATCTGTTGACTAACGATTGGAAAGTTCAGGCAAGTATTGGCAGTAGTCAGCGTATTCCGTCGTTTACAGATTTGTATGTTAATCAAAGACCAGGAAACATTGGAAATCGCGACTTAAAACCCGAAGCAGCTTGGCAGTACGAGGTTGGTGTGAATTATACCAAACAAAACAAACGATTTGCTGCGAGTGTTTTTGAACGAAATATTTCTGATTTTATTGATTGGACAAGAATTTCTACCGATGTTCCGTACCAGCCACAGAATTTAGGAGATCAGGTAATGCGTGGGTTGAATGTTCGATACAATCAGGATATTCAGATTGCAGCCAATCAAAAATTAGGATATTCGTTAAGCTATCAATATTTAAGTCCGAAGAAACAAGATGCTGCAAGTGAAATCATTTCAAAATACACGATTGAAAATTTAAAACATCAGGCAATCGCAGGAATTAACTACACGATAAATGATTTTGGAATTCAGTTTCAAAACCGATACTTAAAGCGCGAATTAAACGACGGATATTTTGTATCAGATTTGCGATTAATGTATCAGTTTCCATCATTCCAAGTTTATACGCAAGCAACCAATATATTTAACAGCACTTATAAGGAAGTTGCCGCTGTACCCATGCCAAGTCGTTGGATACAATTGGGTGTAAACTACCGCCTTAATTTAAAAAAGACTTCCGAATAGGAAGTCTTTTTGTTATATACTTGTAATGCCTTTAAGATTTTCTATCGTTGCAATTGGGTCTTGTGCAGTGAATACAAAACTGCCGGCAACTAAAACATCGGCACCAGCTTTAACTAAATCTGCAGCGTTTTTATCGGTCACACCACCATCAATTTCAATTAAAGTAGTAGCATTATTTCTAACAATAATTTCTTTAAGCTGTTGAACTTTTTTATACGTATTTTCAATGAATGATTGTCCGCCAAAACCTGGATTCACACTCATTATACAAACCAAATCAATATCGTTGATTACGTCTTCTAATAATGCAACATTTGTGTGCGGATTAATGGCAACACCCGCTTTCATTCCAGCAGCTTTAATTGCTTGTAACGAACGGTGTAAATGGGTGCAAGCTTCGTAGTGAACCGTTAAAATATCGGCACCCAAATTCTTAAACGTTTCAATGTATCTGTCCGGATCAACAATCATTAAATGTACATCGATTGTTTTTTTTGCGTGTTTGTTAATGGCAGCCAAAACCGGCATTCCAAAAGAAATGTTTGGTACAAAAACGCCGTCCATAATATCAATATGAAACCAATCGGCTGCGCTGTTGTTAATCATTTCTACATCGCGTTGTAAGTTTGCAAAATCGGCTGCAAGAACAGACGGAGCAATTAGTGTATTTTTCATTGTTGTGTGTTGTTTATGCAAAGATACAAACTAAAATGTATTTTTTATGATGGAAATAGTTCGTTAAAATAATCAAAAAAAAGACTTTGTTTTTATTTGGACTTTATCTAAATAAGGATAACTTTGCAGAAAAATAGTAAAACACTTTTTATGCGCCTTAATCTATTACTTTGTTTTTTATGTGTATCGCAATTTATAAATGCACAGTATAGTATTTCTGGTTCTGTTTTTAATGAGAAAGGAGAGATACTTAAAAATACCGAAGTCCTGTTAAGATCGCAAATCTTAAAACAATCTACAAAATCAAACCAAGAGGGAAAGTATCAGTTTACAAATCTATCGAACGGTGAATATCAGTTAATATTAAAAAGAGCATCTAGTGAGGAATTGTTTGATGTTATTATTGAAAATCAAGATCAAATAGTAGACATTGGATTTAGTTCATTAACGGATAACGATTCTGTTTTAGATGATTTAATTATTAATGTAGAATCGATTAAATCAAAAATAGAAAAAGAAGGTTTTTCTGTAAACGTAATTGAAACTAAAGAAGCTGGTGTTCGAAATATCCAAACAAATGAATTATTAGACAGATCAGTAGGTGTGCGTGTTAGACAAAGTGCTGGTTTAGGATCATCTGTTGAGTATAATTTAAATGGAATGAGTGGTAATAGTGTTAAAATATTTATCGATGGAATTCCGATCACCTCTTATGGACCTTCATTTAATTTAAACAGTATTCCACCTGCATTAATAGAACGTATTGAGGTTTATAAAGGCGTTGTGCCAATACATTTATCAGACGATGCTTTAGGTGGTGCCATTAATGTAGTTTTAAAACAAGGTGTACGTAATAATTTAACGGCATCTTTATCATATGGATCGTTTAATACTTGGCAAGGTAATTTTAGTGGAATTACACGTAATGATAAAAGCGGTTTTACTTTAAAAGCAAACAGTTTTTATAATTTTTCTGATAATGATTATGAAGTTTGGGGAAAATTTGTAAGAAACACCCAGCCTAATGGAAGGGTAGAGCAAGTGCGTGCCAAACGCTTTAACGACGCTTATAAATCATTAGGTGGACAGATAGAGGCTGGATTCACAGATGTAAAATGGGCCGATCAGTTTTTTGTAGGATTTAATGCTTCGGAATCGTACCGCGATATTCAACATGGCTTGTATATGTCTAAACCTTATAAAGGTAGGTTTGAAGAAGCAGATGCGCAGGTTGTTAATTTAACGTATCGTAAGAAAAATTTATTTACTCAAGGCTTAAATTTTAATGTGTCGGCAATGTATAGTAAGCGTTATAATGTTGTGAACGATACTGTTAAATGGAATTATAACTGGTTTGGCGAGAGAATGAAAGATCTAAACGGAAATCCAATTTTAACAAATGGTGGAGGGCAACAAGGTGAAACTACTATACAACATTCAAGAAGAGAAATTATTAACGTTCGTGCCAATTTATCATACGAAATAAATCAAAACCATCGATTTGTTTTAAATTCTCTATTAAATACTTTTTCTAGAAAGGATAACGATGATATGAAATCGGTAATTGAACGTCAATTTGTCGATGATAGAAATTTAAATAAAAGTATAACTGGATTTGCGTATGAAATGAAAGCATTTGAACGTAAACTTAAAACTAATATTTTCTCAAAATACTACAAACAAAAAATTGAGAAAATAAGACCAACGATTAAAAAAATTGACGGCATTGATGTTCGCGTTAATCAAGAATACAACAATGAATATGACTATATTGGATATGGTTTAGCAACTTCTTATTTAGTAACACCAGCTGTTACAGTATTAGGGTCTTTTGAAAAAGCAATTCGTTTGCCCGTTGATACCGAAATTTTTGGCGATGTTGGTGAAAATATAGTCGAAAATAATAGCCTACAAGCCGAAGTTAGCTTAAATTATAATTTAGGTTTTAAAGTAGGACCTTTTAAAATAAATAAACACAAAGTATCATTAGGTGGGAATGGTTTTATACGTGATACTCGTGATAGAATTGTATTAAAATCTAGCACCCGTGTAAACGACGCTATTGAAACAATGCCGTATGAAAACTTACAAAGCACCATGTCTAAAGGTTTTGAGTTAGAATTGATGTATGATTTTAATAACAGATTAACTGTTTTTGCAAACATGTCTAAATTCAATACCGTTCGTAATTATGAGTTCGACGCAAAAGGAAACGTAAATCCATACTATAATTTACAATTACCAAACGAACCATTTTTTACAGCCTCTGGTAGTATACAATATAGCATTCCTGATTTAATGCTTAAAAAAAGTGTTATGAATTTACACTATGGTTTTAATAAAATAGCGCCATTTTATACAAATTGGTTACAATCTGATTATTTTGAAACACCAAATCAATTCATTCAAGATTTAGGTTTAAGTTACATCTTTCCTAGCCATAAGTTTGTCTTAAGTTTCGATGCAAAGAATATTTTTAACAAAGAGGTTTACGACAACTTTGCATCACAAAAGCCAGGAAGAGCTTTTTACGTAAAATTAAATTACTCTATAAATAAATTCTAATTATGAAAAAATTTTTTTTAAAATCGATCTTTTTTAGTGCTTTAGCATGTACAATGATTTTCACAAGTTGTGATTCAGACGATACAACAAATAATATCGACGAAGGACAAACTGCCGATAGATGGATTACCGTTGCCGGAGCATTAATGCAAGATGAAGCTGGTGATGGTAACGGAGGTACAAAAGTGTTTTCTGTTAGTAAAGCCAATGCTAAAAACCCAGAGTATGCAATTGATGTTTACAAAAATGGTTTTCCAGTTCCGTCAAATCGTACAGCGCGTTTACAATCAACTGTTGATGGTAAAACATTATTCAATGTAGCTTATACAGGTGATAATGGGGGGCATTTCTCAAAATATACAGTTACCGGAGGTGATAAATTTCCTGCGGCAGATGTTGTAGTTGATATATCTAGCTATGCAGGTACATCTCCACGTTGGGCAAAGTTGTTCGATGGCGATAAAACGGGTATTGCCGTAAATGTAACTGCTCCAAAAGTAATTACAGGTGAGAATGACAAATACTTGTATACACGTGGAACTTCAACAGTATTGGCATTAGATTTACAACAATCACTAATTTCTAGATACGAACAATACGAAATCGCTTTAACAGAAACAGAAGAAACTAAAGGACATCATATTTTTAGATTAGATGCGCCAGTTTTAAACAAAGCAGGTGATAAATTAATTATTGGAACTTGGATGCGTAAAACAAATCCAGCTACTGGTGCAAACGAATCTAATTTTACGCGTTTAGGTTCAAAATCTGTAGTAGTAGATTATCCATCATTAAAAAATCCAACGGTAATTACTTCTACAGTTGGTGACGGCGATACTAGCGGATACCGTAGTTTTAATGCATTTGTTGCAAACGATGGCAATATTTACCAAGCTACACAACGCGGATCTAAAGGATCTTATATCTTAAAAATTAACCAAACAAATCAGTATGACAACTCTTATGTTTTTAGTTTAGATAACGCATTAAGTGTAACAGGCACTTATGTTGATGCTTGGCGTTATGCAGGTAACGGTATTGCTTATGTAATGTATACACATGCTGGTGTAGAAAACCAGGGTTTTATTGCTCGTGTTGATCTAAATACAAAAACTGCAACTGTTGTAGATTTACCTTACCAAACCGGTTTAGATTTTGGACAATATCAAGGTTTTGTTGTTGATGGAGATGAAGTTTATGTAGCAGTAACTCCTGTTGGTAAAGATGGAAATATTTACATCTTAAACAGCAAAACTGGGACTGTTACAAAAGGTGCTAAACTTGTTAATGGAGCTGGAAACCACTACATAGGTGTATATTAATATTGTTAATTTTACTAGTTGTGCATTTTGATTTTTTCAAAGTGCACAACTTATTTATGAACCATTACTTATTAAAATGAAAAAATATATAATAGCTGCTTTACTGCTTTCTGGATTTTTTGCCAATGCTCAAAATTCTTTATTAAATGCAGATTTTTGGAAAAACACACCCGATTTAAAATCAGTTAAAACAGAAATAACTAAAGGAAACAATCCCGCAGAAGCAAACCGTGGAAATCACGATGTGGTAAGTATTGCCATTAACAACAATGCACCGTTTGAAACTATTGTGTATTTAATAGATCAACCTGGTAACAGTGTAAGTAAAACTACGCACGATGGCAGACTTTATCTGCATTGGGCGGCAAGTAAAGGAAACGCAGAGTTGGTTAAATATCTTTTAGAAAAAGGATCAGATATTAACAGAACCGATGATAAAGGTGCTACGGCAATTTCATTTGCAGCAGGAAACGGACAAACCAATACCGCTGTTTACGATTTGTTGTTTAAGGCAGGAAACAATCCTAAGCAAAAATTCCAAAACGAAGCCAATTTATTGCTGCTTTCTATCGCTTATGATAAAGATTTAAAGTTGGCAGAATATCTTTCAACCAAAGGGTTATCATTAAAAGATACCGATAATTTTGGAAACACTGCTTTTGATTATGCTACAAAAACCGGTGATGTTACTTTATTAAAAACACTTTTACAAAAAGGAGTAAAACCAACCGATAAGGCACTTATTTTTGCATCGCAAGGTACACGTTCGGTATCAAACACATTAGAAACATATCAATATTTGGTAGAAGATTTAAAAATAAATCCAAATGCTACTGGTGATAATGGTGAAAATGTGCTTCATAATTTAGTAAAGAAGAATGGTCAAATCCAAATTATAAATTATTTTATAGGCAAGGGAACAAACGTAAATCAAGCAGATAAAGACGGAAACATTGTATTAATGGAAGCTGTTCGTAACAACGATTTAAGTATTGTGAAACTGATTCTTGACAATACTAAAAATATCGATCAGGTAAATGCTAAAGGAACATCGGCACTGGCGCAGGCTATTACGTATGGCACACCAGAAACGATTAAATTTTTGTTAGATAACAAAGCCAATGCACAAATAACCGATAAAGACGGTAATAATTTAGCGGCTTATTTGGTTCAATCGTATCAAGCACCAAGACAAGGACAAAAAAGTAATTTTGACGAAAAATTAACCATTATTAAAAATGCAGGTGTTAATTTTGATGTTCCTCAACACGAAGGTAATTCATTGTATCATTTAGCTGTTGTAAAAAACGATGTTAACTTGTTAAAGCAGTTAGAAAGCTTGAATTTGAACATAAATGCTGTAAATAACGAAGGTATAAGTGCACTTCATAAAGCAGCATTGGTTGCAAAAAATGATACTGTTTTAAAATATTTGGTTGCAAATGGTGCAAAGAAAGATGTTTTAACAGAATTTGATGAAACTGCCTACGATTTGGCGAAAGAAAACGAAACGCTTTTAGAAAATAACATTTCGTTAGATTTTTTAAAGTAAAACGATTTTAAAAATTATACATTATGAAATTTACCGCAAAAATACAAATAGCCACTCTTTTTATATTTCTGTTCTCTTTGTCAGCAATGGCTCAGACTGCAAAATATAAATGTATGCTGCAAATGACCAATTACAAAGGCTTGGAAGCTTACGTGGTTGTCTCGTTGATTGATTCTAAAGGCAAATACGAAAAAACGTTGTACATGATGGGAACCGATAAACAATGGTACAATGGTTTTAAAGATTGGTTTAAAAATCAGTCAAAGAAAAACGAAAACTTAAGTGCTGTTACCGGAGCTTCTGTGGCAGCAGGCGATCGCAGTATTACTACTTTTACTATTGACGAATCTAAAATGAATAAAGGCTACAAATTGCGTTTTGAAACAGCGGTAGAAGACGCAAAGTATTTTGCAACCGATGTTGAAATTCCGTTGACTACAGAAGCTGTTACACAAAAAACCGAAGGCAAAGGATACATTCGTTACGTAAAATTAAATAAAGTTCAATAAAATAAATGGTTTCATCGGTTTGGCGTTTTGCGCATTTAACGTTGGCAATTCTTTCGTTTACATTCTTAATTATAGCTTCGGTTACCGGAGTTATTTTGGCGGTTGATGCCGTTAATGAGAAAATTCCTGCGTACAAAAATGCCAGTTTTAATGAGCTTTCATTAGCCCAAACTTTACCCAATTTGCGTGAGGTTTATCCTGAAATTCTCGAATTAAGTGTTGACCACAACCAGTTTGTGTCTATTGAAGGATTTGACGAAGAAGGAAACGATTTTAAATTTATTGCCGATCCTGTTTCGGGTAAAAAAAAGGCAGATCTTATTGTAAAAAGTGAGTTTATTCAATGGGTAACGGCATTACATAGATCACTTTTTCTGCACGAAACAGGTCGGTTTATTGTTGGTATTGTGTCTTTTTTATTAATGTTGATAACTGTTTCGGGAATCGCATTGGTCTTAAAACACCAGCAAGGATTTAAAAAGTTTTTCGGAAAGATAAACCGCGAATTTTTTGCACAATATTTTCACATTGCAACCGGTAGATTATTGCTCTTGCCTATTTTAATAATTGCTTTAACAGGAACATTTTTATTTTTGATTCGATTTGATGTAATTCAAAAAGAAGAATTTGTGTCAAACGAAATTCAAAATTCAGAAGCAAAAGAACTTCCTTTAAAAGATTTTCCAGTTTTTAAAGAAATCTATCTGAAAGATGTGGTAAAAATCGAATTTCCGTTTGCCGATGATCCTGAAGAATTCTTCAAAATAAAACTAAAAGACAAAGAACTGCTTGTAAACCAACTAACAGGACAAATTGTTAGCGAAACAAAATATCCAATTACAGCCGTTTTAGAAACTTTAAGTTTAGATCTGCATACCGGTAGAACCAACAGTGTTTGGGCAATTTTACTAGCAATAACATCGTTGAATATTCTGTTTTTTATTTATTCGGGTTTTGTAATTACGTTTAAACGCAAAGCCGTTAAAATATCGAACAAATTTAAATCACACGAAGCCGAATATATCATTTTGGTTGGATCTGAAAAAGGCAGTACCTTACATTTTGCCGATAAACTGTTAAAACAGCTTCTTGCAAACGGAAAAAAAGCGTACGTAACCAACTTAAATAATTATACGGTTTTTAAAAACGCTCAACAGTTTATTATATTCACATCAACTTACGGATCCGGTGAGGCACCTGCAAACGCCAATAAGTTTGAAAAGTTGTTTGCAAAAATCCAGCAGCCTAATAAAGTAACTTTCTCTGTGGTAGGTTTTGGATCTACACAATATAAAGATTTTTGTGTTTTTGCTTATAACGTTCATAAATTGTTTGTTGATACTTCTTGGGCGAATCCGTTGTTAAATGTTTATACGGTAAACGATAAATCTGCCAATGAATTTGTTTTGTGGGTGAACGATTGGTCAAAAGCCAGCGGAATATCATTATCAAACACTCCGGCGGTTTATCAGCAAAAAAAACCGAAGCTAAAAAGCTTTAAAGTAATTGAAAAAACAGCGGTTTCAAGTAATAATTCAACTTTTCAAATTACGTTAAAACCAAATAACCGAACTACTTTTCAATCGGGCGATTTATTGGCAATTTATCCTTTAAAAGATCAAACCGAACGTTTATATTCTGTTGCAAAAATAAAGAACAATATTCATTTAGTTGTTAAGCTGCACGAAAACGGATTGGGGTCGCAATTTTTATATAATTTATCTTTAAACGATACCTTACAAGCAGTTGTAATTAAAAACGAATCGTTTCATTTTCCAAAGAAAGCATCAAAAGTTATTATGATTGCCAACGGAACCGGTATTGCGCCGTTTTTAGGCTTGATTAAAGAAAATAAATCGAAAATTCCTGTGTATCTGTATGCTGGTTTTAGAAATCAAAATGATACTACAAACGCATATAAAATCTTTTTAGAAGAAGAAATCAAACAGAAAAAATTAACCGATTTTCACTTTGCTTTTTCACGTGAAAATCAGTCAGAATATGTCATGAACAGTATTGAACATAATGCTGATTTGTTTGCCGAAATACTTGAAAATAATGGAATAATCATGATTTGCGGATCGTTAAATATGCAGAAAGATGTAGAGCAAGTTTTAAACAGAATTTGTTTAGAAAAAAACAATATGTCTTTAGATTTTTATAAAGAAAACAACCAGATTAAAACCGACTGTTATTAAGATAAAAGACTTAAAATGAGACGATTTTCTTTTCTAATTGTACTGATTTTCTGTAATGCGAACGCTCAGATTGCTGTAAAACGAGATACTGTTTTAATGGGCAGTAAGTTTGATATTACGATTGTTGCCGATGATTCTATAGCTGCCGTAAAGAACATTAATTTGGTGATTGATGAAATTGTAAGGATTGAAGAATTGATCTCGGAATGGAAACCGTCGTCGCAAGTATCAGAAATCAATAGAAATGCGGGAATCAAGCCTGTAAAAGTTGACAAGGAACTTTTTGATCTTACCAAACGAGCATTGTTTTTTTCTGAAATAACCAACGGAGCTTTTGATATAAGCATTGCTGCAATGGATAAAATCTGGAGGTTTGACGATTCTATGCAAGAACTTCCTTCACAAGAAACCCTTTTAAAAGCAATTGAGAAAGTCGGTTACCAGAATATCGAACTCAACGAAATTGAAAGCAGTATTTTTCTAAAACTTCCCGGAATGAAAATTGGTTTTGGTGCCACCGGTAAAGGCTACGCTGCAGATAGGGGAAAGCATATCATGCAACAACTTCAAGTAAAATCTGGTATTGTAAATGCGTCGGGCGATATGGCAACTTGGGGCGTGCAACCTAATAATAAACCTTGGCGAATAGGTATTGCAAATCCTTTTAATCCTTATAAATCATTGCAAATTCTCGGCGTAAATAATGCTGCCATTACCACATCAGGCGATTATCAAAAATATGTGGAATTTAACGATAAACGTTATTCGCATATCATCAATCCAAAAACAGGCATGCCGGCATCGGGTTTAATTAGTGTTACGGTGATTGGAGAAAATGCAGAAACAGCCAATGGTTTAAGTACTTCGATTATGGTTCTTGGATACAAAAAAGGTTTGGAATTACTAAAGAACTATCCAAATTATGCCTGTTTGATTTTAACCGAAAAAGGCACGACTAAAAAATCTAAAAACTTCAATAAAATTTTAAAAACTTTAAAATAGGATTTTTCTAACTACTGATTGATAATCTACAAATTAGTCAAGCTGAACTGGTTGCTGAGCATTCGAAGTACAGCTTCTCATTCTATTAATGTAATATGAGATTACTTCGTCAGTTCGCAAGCTTGTGCCCGGATCAGATCCGGAATGATAAGTTTACTGATAAACCGTAAATATTAAAATCAGCATAAATAAAAGAAGTCCTAAACTAGCGTAATGTAATTTAGGAGTTCTTTGTTTTAAACGAAAAAGGAGTGCAATTATTAAAAAAGGCAGCGTGTATAAACTAATCATAAGCAAAAAAGAAGTCATATCAAAAATGACTCCTGTAAATGCATAGCGGTAAACGTTTGTGTTAAACGCAACCAGCCAGTAAATAGTTGTAAATAAGCTTATAATGAAAACAATCTGAGAAAGTTTCATTTTTGAAGCCAAGTTTTTCATAATTGCTTCTATAGATCTTACTTTTTATGCAATTCTAATTTTTCTGCGAAATACTCACAGAAATCGCGCATGGTATCGCTCATTTTTTTATCGTCGGTAGCACGTTCAAATGTATCGGCCATTGCCACTAAAGTTTGGTGGAAAAACACCTTCATTTCATCAACCGGCATTTCCTTTGTCCATAAATCAATTCGTAGTGTTTCCTGAACTTTACTGTCCCAAATTGATAAAAGCATTGCCTTTGCTTCTTGGTCTTCAATACCGCCATCGGCAGCAGTCCAACGAATATCATCGGGAACTTTATTCTCGTCAACTGTTACGTTTATTTTTATTGTAGATGTGTTGTTAGTCATTACTTTTTAGGTTTGTATTTAGATTGCTCAAAAATTGTTTTAGCATCTTTTAATGCTAATTCCTGCAAAGTTACATTATTATTCTTCATATACGAACGCACAATTTGCCAGCCAATGTAAACACCAACACTTCCTGGTGATTCTTGATCTAATTCTAAATAAAATTTAGAAAAAGGCGCACGTTGAATAAACCTTGCAACTAATTTTAGATCATTGTCATACAGATATTTACTTTCTACAAAATGCTTCCAAACTTGAGCTTCGTTGGTTTCAATCCATTTTAACTGCTCGTTGGTATAATTCATTTTTAACGCATCGCTAACTTCAGGCAGTAGCATTTCTTTCATATACATGATTTTGCCGGCATAAACCATTTGACTAATAAACATGCGGTCTTGCGGCGGAGCGATTTTTTGTGTAGAAAAATTTTCAGCTAAATCAACAACAATGCGGTTGGGTTCAAAATCACCTAAAATGTACGTGTCAAAATCTACATAAAACTTATGGTTTTTACCTAAATACGTATCCAATGAAATAATTGCAATAGAATCGGTATAAATGGCACGACTGTTAATATCAACATCAGACAATACGGTGATTACCCTGCCCGGATTTTCGTTTGGATAATAATATTTTATATGTTTAAACAACAACGTTAGTTCTTCTTTTAAAGTAGCTATATCTTTGAACTGTTTTTGTGTTTCGCTATACAATTCGTTGAATAAAGTGTCGTTTTTTTTATTGAACCAAACCGAATCGGGAACATTTTCGTTTAAAAGTAATGGATATTTTTGTTTTAACGTATTGAAATTTTCCGGAGATGTCTGCATGAATTCCTGATCAAAACGATCGATCTTTGCTTCAACAGGAATGTTTAAAATTTCACTGCTTATAGTAGCTTCCTTAGTACAAGCAATTAAAAATAGGGAACAAACAAGTAAATAAAACGTGTTTTTCATCGTAAAAAGCGATAGATTTTATAATTTTAAATCACAAATATAGTTAATCAAAAATTTGCAATGGAAGATAAAAAAATAAATTCAGAAAAAATAGTAAATCATATAGTTCACTGGCTAAAAACCTATGCCGAAAACGCAAAAGTAAAAGGTTTTGTGGTAGGAATTTCGGGCGGAATAGATTCGGCTTTGGTTTCTACTTTATGTGCTAAAACCGGTTTGCCTACGTTGTGTGTAGAAATGCCGATACATCAGGCAGCAAGTCAGGTTTCGCGTGGGCTGGAACACATTCAGTTTTTAAAAAACACTTACAAAAACGTAACAAATGCCATTGCCGATTTAACCGATGCGTTTGACTTAATGAGTGCTGCCTTGCCAAAAGTTGATGATTTGCCGGTTTTAAACTTAACGTTGGCAAATACACGGGCACGTTTACGCATGACCACTTTGTATTATTTTGCAGGAATCAACAATTTTTTGGTAGCCGGAACAGGAAATAAGGTGGAAGATTTTGGAGTTGGATTTTTTACGAAATACGGAGATGGCGGTGTTGATTTAAGCCCGATTGCCGATTTAATGAAGTCTGAAGTGCGAACGTTGGCAACTTATTTAGGAATTACCCAAAATATTATCAAGGCAAAACCTACTGATGGTTTGTTTGGTGATGATCGATCAGACGAAGATCAATTGGGTGCTAATTATGATGAGTTAGAGTTTGCTATGAAAGCTTTTGAAGCTGGTAAAAACGAAACTGATTTTAACGGTCGTGAATTAGAAGTTTTTAAAATTTACAAGCGTTTACATACGATCAATCAACATAAAATGAACCCGATTCCGGTTTGTGAAATTTCTGATGAGGTAAAGTTTTAGGGTTGATGTTTTTATAGCTCTGCCAAAGTTTAAAACTTTGGCAGAGTTGTTTTATAATTCTGGTTTACCGTTAAAGATCCAAAAATAGGGAAAACCCACAAAGTGCGTGACGGGCGCTTTGATGATGTTGCAAACTTTTAATTTTAAATTAATCATTTATTTTTAACCCATGTTGTAACAATTTTATCTTCCACATCACCATCTTCACCAATACCACCAACTTCAGAAATAAGTTCCAACTGCATATTATCGTCCGTTAAATTAACCACATTATATCTTCTTGTTAATTCACCTCCGTTTTGACCAGCAGTTTGATTGGAATATGAAAGCCTATTGTTAGTTAGATCGTAGACCCAATTTGAAGATGTGACAATATCACAAAGATCACCAGCATAACTAATAGTTGTCAAATGAACGCTTGACTTAAATTCATAGATTTCTTTTTTATCACATTCAGACAACACTATTTCAGAACCATTAATGCTTTTTTTATCTAAATTCCATTTTCCTAAAATCTTTGTTGTTGAAGTATCAATGTTTTCATCCTCCTTGTCACAAGCAGTTAAAAGTGTAACCGAAAATAAAAACAACATGTAGCTTACTGCGCGGATTCTCATAATTATATATTTTTATTATAGTTAGCAAAGATAAAAAATTTAAATTTTACTTATAAATCAAAAATATTGTAATTATTTCTCATTTTTGAAGGATAGTTTTTGTTTTTAAGGCAACACATGTGCGTTTTCGTAATCGTCTTGGGTGATTGTGTAAAGTAAAACACCATTTTTCTGTATTACATCTTTCTCTTTTATATTGAGAAGATCAGATCTGTTTTCTAACCAAAAATTATTATTATTAAGACTACTATAATAACCCCTACCGTTAGTAAATTTTAAAGTGATTGAATCAACCATATTAACAAAATTTGGATAAGTGAAACCAAAAGCTGAATCTCCTAAAGGTTTTGGAACTTTGATTGTTTCTATTTTACTAATTGAGTTAGCTTGAACTATTATTGTGTTTATCAATTCAGGACTTACTAGTGTATTTCCTAAATGATCTTTGGTTTTGTAACCTATTATAGTTAAAGACTCTTGAGAGGTGTTTTCTAAAGAAACGTTATAAATATATTGTTCCGTGTTCATTCTGTCATCAGGATCACATGAAGACACAAAAAACAATAAGCTTAAAATTGTAAAATACTTAAACATGGTAAATAATTGATTTATTGCAATATATTTATTTGTTATTTACTATCGAATTATTATGATTTTTATTGAATTAAGAAAACAGATCGTATTCATAAGTTTCTTAATGATGAAAATTAATGGAGGAAATTTTTGTAGAATTAATTTAGCTTCAAATAACCGCCAGATCTCATTTTCAGATGTACAATACCTTGTTGTGGTGAAAATACTATTGTTTCAAATTTACTGTCAGTGCTGGTACTGTTTGGACTTAATTTAAAGATAAATACACCAGTATATTCAAAACCGTCAATTGATATATTAGTCAAATCCTGCTCAGAAACTTGGACATCAAAGTTATCAAAAGTATATAAGTAAGATGGAACTTGTCCTTCAATATTGTTGTCGCGGATTTCAAAAGTGGTTTTATTATTATAAGTTTTTTCAATTTTAACGAATAAATTTATATTAAGATTATTAAAACTAAAATCAAAAAATTCTGATTCAATAATAGTCGAAACGCATCCTTCATCCTCATTTAAACTCTGTGTTAAAACTTCTTTTTTAGAAGCAGTAGCAACAATTATTTCACCATTTTCGTCCTTGTATTCTAACAATTTAGTTTCGTTATAAGGAATTATACTTTTCTCAAACGAATTAAGAGAATACCTTACAGTTTCTTGCTTGCAGCCACATCCTACAAAAAATAACATAACAAACATTGTTATTAGAAAAGTACAATTAATTTTTTTCATAAATTTTGTCTATATATTTTGCTGTAAATGAACGAAATAAATTGTTACACTTGTAAAAAAAATTATATAAAATAAAACTCTGTAAAAGTTTTAAACTTTGGCAGAGTTGATTTTAGTAAACTATTTGACGCGACTCTGAAACAAGTTCAGAGTGACATTGGAGGTTAAAACTAACTAAATCTCGACATTACCCTTCCTAATTCACTTGAAAAAGTATGTTTTAAATTGTTGTAATCAACAACATCTGTTAATAAATCTCGAGCTTTTTCAGGATTTTCCTGTATCTGCTTCTTTAAACCCTCAATCACTCCAAAAATTAAATAAGATCTAAGTGTTAAAATAGTTTCGGTAACATATTGCTGCACGCTAGAATCTTTGCTTCTAACAAAAATGTTTTGTTTTTCCCAATTATGCAGATTATGTTTTTCTTCATCCATAATAATCGATGTAATTTCATCTGCAAGCTCGGGTTTCACTTGTGTTAAATAATTTTCTAAATTCCAGGTTTCATTTACATGATAAAATGTAAGAATGTCTTTAAAAATCGATTGAAATTTAGCATTACTCATCTCAACTTCATCTTCTTGTAAACTAAGGAAAACCTTGTCAAACACTTTTCGTTTTACACGTTTTTTTTGTGTAACTACCTTATCATCTTCAACGGTAAGCTCATGTTCGTCAAAAAGTTCTTCGTAATTTCCGTAAATCAACAAAATTTCAATGATTTTTCGTTCTAAAAGATAAATAATGTCTACTTTTTCTTTATTTTCTTCGGGAGTTGATTTTACAACCTCCATTTTTTTATCCTGAACAAACTTTTTGTTGGCTTCTTGCAGTTCTTTTTTTCCGATTTGCGCCAACGTACTAAACAAAACATCTTCTGAAATATCCATGATCGATGCGCATTCCTGCACATAAACTTCGCGTTGAATGTAATCGGGCACTTTAGAAATAGAAACGACGATATCACGAATAACATCGGCTTTTTTAATAGGATCGTTTCCGGCATCCTTCATCAACAGATTCGCTTTAAATCGAATAAAATCGGTAGCGTTTTCTTTTAAATAATGTTGCAATTCATCAATCGGCGTTTTTCGGGCAAAACTGTCGGGATCATCGCCATCGGGAAATGTACAAACACGCACATTCATTCCGGCTTCCAAAATAAGATCAATACCACGTAACGATGCACGCATTCCGGCAGCATCACCATCAAACAAAACGGTAATATTTTTGGTTAATCTGTTAATCAAACGGATTTGATCGGGCGTTAAAGCCGTTCCCGATGAAGCCACCACGTTTTTAATTCCAGCCTGATACATTTGAATGACATCGGTGTATCCTTCCACCAAATAACAATTGTCTTTTGATGCGATTTCTTGTTTTGCATGGAAAATTCCGTACAAAACCTTGCTTTTATGGTAAATGTCGCTTTCGGGCGAATTCAAATATTTAGCCGCTTTTTTATCGTTGGTTAATATACGACCACCAAAACCCAACACGCGACCACTCATACTTTCGATAGGAAACATAACGCGCCCTTTAAAACGATCGAATTTTTTATCGTCTTTTACAATCGTGAGTCCGGTTTTTTCAAGGAATTCCAATTTATAACCTTTCGCCAAGGCTTCGTTTGTAAAAGCATCCCACTGATCGGGAGAATAACCCAGTTGAAACTTTTTAATAGTTTCTTCGGTAAAGCCACGTTCTTTAAAGTACGAATGACCAATTGCCAAGCCTTCATCGGTTTTTAGCAATACATCGTGAAAATATTTTTTAGCGAATTCTGAAACTACAAATAAGCTTTCACGTTCGTTTAAGGCTTGTTTTTCTAAATCGGTTTGTTCGGTTTCTTCAATTTCGATCTGATACTTATTGGCAAGGTAACGCAACGCTTCGGGATACGAAAAATGTTCGTGTTCCATAATAAAACTAATGGCATTACCGCCTTTGCCCGACGAGAAGTCTTTCCAGATTTGTTTGGCAGGCGAAACCATAAACGAAGGCGATTTTTCGTTCACAAACGGACTTAATCCTTTGTAATTACTGCCCGCTTTTTTAAGCTGCACAAAGTCGCCAATGATTTCTTCCACACGGGCCGCCTCAAAAATTGCGTCTATAGTTTCTTTTTTAATCATACTGCAAATATAAAGATTTGCGTAAAGATGAAAGAGAAAAGAATAAAGATGTTTTTTTTGTGTTTAAATTTGGTTTAATTTTTTTTTTTATTATTTTTAACAAAACTTTAAAAATTATTAATTATGAAAAAAATTAAGAAAAGCGCACATTTTTTTTTATTTGTCTTGTTAATTTGCTGGGGGGGGGTATTCACAGCAAAATTGGTGTGTGGTATATGATGATTTAACATTGACTGAACGGCAAAATCTTGGTATTAATGAGCAAGTCTTTCAAGGAAATAAATTAAATAATATATCTAATTCTTTAGGTGTTAAGTTCATTACGCCAATAGACTATCAGTTAACACAATTAAACTTAAACACCAATTCTATAAACTTAAATACGTCACAGTTTACCTCTGGATTGTACCGTGTAGTATTGGTATGCGATAATAACGTTATAGAAAGTCATAACCTGATAATACAATAGCAATGAAAAAGATAGTATTAACAATATTAACACTTGTGCCTTTTATAACAAAAGCACAGGTTACCCTTGTTCCTGATCAAAATTTTGAAAACTATTTAGTACATTGGGGATATGATAGCGACGGATTAATTAATGGGCAGATTTTAACCAGTGATGCTTTAACAGTTACTGAATTAGACTTTGTAAACAAGAGTCCTAATAATACTATGCCTATTTCTTTAACAGGGCTTAATGATTTTACAAATCTAGAAATATTTAAAGTTCGAAGTGATGCTACAACTATGAGTTTTAACAATTTAACTAAACTAAAAAAAATTTATTTAGATAATGCTGCTTTAAGTTCTTTTGATGCAACTTCATTTAGTTTTTTAGAAGAATTAGAACTTGAAAACACGAGTTTAGATGTTCCTCCTAGAGAAATACGCGAATTAGATTTTAGTAATAGCTCTAATTTTAATTACCTTTTTGTTCGTGAATTAAGAGATTTAGAACGAATTAGTTTACGAAATAACCAAGCTAGTTCTGTATCTATTATTCTATATGGCGGTTCAGATCAAAACATTTGTATTGAAGTTGATAATCCTTCAGACGCAACAAACAATTTACCACCATATAATAATTGGTCAATTACGTGGGATGGAGTGAATGACTATAATAATTACTATTTTAGTAATATTTGCGCTTTAAGTATTGAAAAATTTGTAACCGAAAACTTTAAAATTTATCCTAATCCAGCAACAGATTATGTTTCTGTAGAACAAAAAGAAACTAAAGGTGTAACCTTACAATCGGTACAAATTTTAGATAGTTCGGGTAAATGGATCAAATCAATTAAAGATAATTTTAATAAAATAGATGTTTCTAATTTAAGCAAAGGAATGTATTTGTTTGTAATACAAACCGATAAAGGAAATAAAACAGAAAAAATTATTGTTAAGTGATGAAAAAGCTAATTTTAATACTACTAACATTTATGCCTTTTTTAACCAAAGCACAAGTTACTTTAATCCCTGACCCTGTGCTTGAGCAGAGGTTGGTTAGTTTAGGTATAGATAGTGACGGAGTTGTTAATGGTCAAATTTTAACTGCTGATGCACAAAACACTACACAATTAAGTTTAGAAAGTGGACACGGTACTTTAACCGATTTTACTGGTTTAGAAGCTTTTATTAATTGTGAAGAAATAGAATCTTACTTTAACGATATTCAAACAATTAATCTTATTCCATTAACAAAACTAAAAAAGCTACACCTTACAAACAGCATGCTTCGATCAATTGATTTATCAGGTAATATCAACTTGGAGTCACTTTATATAGGGAATGGTCTTTATGTAAAATTTTGGAATCCTAACGACATAGAATTTCTAGACCTAAGTAATAATAATAATTTAAAGCATATAAATTTATATAGTTTATATGGATTGCGGCAAATAAATTTAAAGAATCACAATGCCCATTCTCTTAATATTACTTTAGGAAATGAACAAGATTTTTCTTACAATATATGTATTGAAGTAGATGATGCAGTTGCAGCAACTAATGGTACTGCACCTTATGATACATGGAATGTGATAGATACCCAAAATGGTAGTCACTTTTTTTCTGTGAATTGTGCCTTAAGCGTAGAAAAATTTGTAACCGAAAACTTTAAAATTTATCCTAATCCTGCAACAGAGTATGTTGCTATAGAACAAAAAGAAACTAAAGATGTAACCTTACAATCGGTACAAATTTTAGATAGTTCGGGTAAATGGATTAAATCTGTAAAAGATAATTTTAATAAAATAGATGTTTCTAATTTAAGCAAGGGAATGTATTTGTTTGTAATACAAACCGATAAAGGAAATAAAACAGAAAAAATTATTATTAAGTGATGAAAAAGCTAATTATAATACTACTAACACTTGTGCCTTTTTTAACCAAGGCACAAGTTACGTTGATACCTGATTCAACTTTTGAACAACTACTCATTAATTTGAATATTGACAGCGATGGCATACTAAACGGGCAAATGTTAACGAGCGATGCACAGAATATCACTCAATTAAATCTATATACAGGAGCAGGAAGTTTTCGGATACTAAATATGACTGGAATTGAAGCTTTTACAAATTTAGAGTTATTACTAGGAAGCTTTCATGAATTCAACAATATTAACTTATCAACGTTAACAAAATTAGATACTTTAATACTTCCCAGTAATTCTTTAAAGACTATTAATTTGTCAAATAATGTAAGTTTAGAATATTTACATATTGGAAATTATGAGTTAGAGTTTGCCCAATATAATTTAATTAGACAATTAGATTTAAGCAGTAATGTAGAACTTAGGCATCTCGATCTTTATAATTTATTTACTTTAGAGCGAATTAATTTGAAAAATAATAAAAGTAGTCAACTAAAAATAATTTTAGGTAATGAAAATGAAACATTTTACCCTTACAATGTTTGTATAGAAGTAGATGATCCTGTAGCAGCAACAAATGGAACTGCACCATACGATACTTGGACAGTATTAGGAAATCATTATTATGATCAAAACTGTGCCTTAAGTATTGAAAAATTTGTAAACGATAATTTTAAAATTTACCCTAACCCTGCAACAGAGTATGTTTCCATTGAACAAAAAGAAACTAAAGATGTAACCTTACAATCGGTACAAATTTTAGATAGTTCGGGTAAATGGATCAAATCGGTAAAAGATAACTTTAATCAGATAGATGTTTCTAATTTAAGCAAGGGAATGTATTTGTTTGTAATACAAACCGATAAAGGTAATAAAACAGAGAAAATTATTGTTAAGTAAAGTAAAAACGCCTCGAAAATTTCGAGGCGTTTTTGTTTTATTTAGTACTACAACTGCTTTCGCATTCTTGTGTTACAATAGGTAAGTTGGTTTCTTTAATTTTGCCGAAACCGCCAATTACATCAATCATATTATGGAAACCGCGTGCTTTTAAAATAGAAGCTGCGATCATAGAGCGGTAACCGCCTGCACAATGTAAGTAGGTTGTTTTCTGCGATGGAAAATCACTAACATGGTCGTTAATAAAATCTAATGGTAAATTAGGAACATTAGCAATATGTGCCGAACTATATTCACCTGGTTTGCGAACATCAATAACCGATTCTTCTCCATTATTCATCAATGTTTCCAGTTCATTAGCAGTAATTCTGCCGATAGAAGCGGTTTCTAAACCTGCATCAATCCAGGTTTGCATTCCGTCTGCCAAATATCCCAAGGTGTTATCATAACCAACACGAGCCAAACGCGTAATGGTTTCCTGTTCGCGACCTTCTGGAGTTACCAGAATAATCGGTTGGTTAATATCGGTAATCAACGATCCAACCCAAGGAGCAAATCCACCATCGATCCCAATAAAAATAGCTCCGGGAATATGAACCTTCCCAAAACTGTCGGCATCGCGAACATCTAAAATCAGGGCATCATCGGCAGCCTGTTTAAATTCGGCTGGAGTAAATGCTTTGTTTTTTTCTATAATGGTATCAATAGCTTCGTATCCGTTTTTGTTTAATCGAACATTTTCAGGGAAATAAATAGGTGGCGGTAATAAACCGTCGGTTACTTCTTTTACAAATTCTTCCACAGTCATATCGGCACGCAACGCATAATTGGTACGTTTTTGTTCACCTAAAGTTCCAACCGTTTCCTTGCTTAAATTTTTACCACAAGCCGATCCTGCGCCATGCGCCGGATATACAATCACCTCATCAGCCAAAGGCATAATCTTGGTACGTAAGCTGTGAAATAAGGTTGCGGCCAATTGTTCTTGCGTCATATCAGTTGCTTTCTGAGCCAAATCTGGTCTGCCCACATCGCCTAAAAACAGGGTGTCACCACTAAAAATAGCATGGTCTTTACCGTTTTCATCACGTAATAAATACGTGGTGCTTTCCATGGTGTGTCCCGGAGTGTGCAACGCAATAATTGTTAGCTTGCCAATTTTAAATACTTCGCCATCGGTTGCAATATGCGCTTTAAAAGTCGGTTCTGCTGTTGGTCCGTAAATAATCGGAGCGCCTGTTTTTTGTGAAAGCGTTACATGCCCACTTACAAAATCGGCATGAAAATGCGTTTCAAAAATATATTTTATGGTAGCATTACTTGCCTGAGCTTTATCAATATATTGTTGAACTTCTCTTAAAGGGTCAATAATAGCTACTTCCCCTTCACTTTCAATATAATATGCGCCTTGAGCCAAACAGCCTGTATAAATTTGTTCTATCTTCATGGTTAAAACTTCTTTTCTAATACAAAAGTACTAATTAATAATCTTATAAAAATGTAACATCAGTTACAAGGGCTAAAACAGTTCTTTAAACATAATATACAATGACATTACTAGAATAAACCAGCCAAAAATCTTGCGTAAATTTCCGTCGATAATTCGTTTTGATAATCGGTTTCCTATAAATAATCCGCCAATTGATACTGCCGAAAAAGATAAAACCAATGTCCAGTCAATGGTATGCTGACTTAAATCGCCCGTAAAACCTATCAAACATTGAATAGCAATTATGGTTAACGACGTACCTATTGCTTGTTTCATGGGTAAATTGGCAAAAAATACCAAAACCGGGATAATTAAAAAACCGCCGCCAGCACCTACCAATCCAGAAACGGTTCCAATAAGTAATCCTTGCGTGATTAAAGGTGTTGCCGATGTAACGATTTGATTAGATGCCAAGTTTTTTTGTCTGGGTTTTTTAATCATTTTAGAAGATGCAGCAAACATTACGATTGAAAACACAATCATGATCAATTTCGATTTTGAAATACTTACATTGTTGCTCAACGTAATGGCATCTGGTAATAAAGGTAATAATTGTGACCGCGTGAAAAACACCGCCAATAAAGACGGAATTCCAAAAAGAAGTACAATTTTAAAATTTACATTTTTATCAAACGTGTTGCGAATACTGCCTACAGCCGAGGTGCTACCTACTATAAAAAGCGAATAAGCCGTAGCAATTAAAGGATCAATACCTACAACATACACCAAAATAGGTACCGTTAAGATTGATCCGCCACTGCCAACCAACCCCAATGTTACCCCGATGAATAGGGCAAGTATTAACCCGATATAAAAATGTATGTCGTGCATAAATTATTTAAGACCCTGCAAATTACGATAATATCATTGCTTAACAAAGCTAAATTTTCAGTGATTTTTCATAAAATATCTTGTTACCTTTGGGTATATTTTTTTGCCGATTATGAAAATTGCAACAAGTACATTAAGCGAAGTTTTACAGACTTTTGCTCCCGTAACGAAAAAGGAACTGAATGTTTTAGATATTTCGATAGATTCTCGTTCATTACGAAATACCGAAAACACGCTGTTTTTTACTTTAAAAGGGAACAATCACAATGCACATGATTTTTTAAACGATTTATATGCAAAAGGCGTGCGTTATTTTGTGGTTTCGCAAGATGTTTCTTTACCTGCCGATGCCATTGTTTTTAAGGTTGATGATACGTTGCGGGCTTTGCAGCGTTTTGTGGCTTTTTACAGAAAAAAATATACGTTTCCGGTTGTTGGAATCACTGGCAGTAACGGAAAAACCATTGTAAAAGAGTGGTTAAACCAGTTGCTTTTGCCTTTTTACAACATTATTAAAAGTCCAAAAAGTTACAATTCACAGGTTGGTGTGCCACTTTCGGTTATTGCGATAAATGACGAACATAATTTGGGGATTTTTGAAGCAGGAATTTCCAAACCCAAAGAAATGGATTTTCTGGAAGAAATAATTCAGCCAACCATTGGGATTTTAACTAACATTGGTCCGGCACATAACGAAGGATTTTCTACCAAAGAAGAAAAATTACAAGAAAAGATAAAGCTTTTTAAAAATGCCGATGTTTTAATTAGCGAAAAAACCGATTTAATTGCAGCAAGCAAGTCCGAAAAAGCACAATGGTTCACTTGGAGTTTTACCGAAGCTGCCAATGTTCAGTTTAAAAAGATTGATACTGTTTTAAAGGTGAATTTTGAAAAAACCGAATTTTCTGTCGATCTGCCTTTTACCGATTTAGCTTCGGTAGAAAACATTGCAACTTGTATTACCGCGTTGTTGTTTTTAAAAATAGATACCAATTATATAATAGAGGCAATTCCGCAACTGCAAACCGTACAAATGCGTTTACAGGTTAAAAAAGGAATGAACGATTGTTTGTTGATTGACGATAGTTACAGCAGCGATTATCAGTCGTTAAAAATTGCCCTAGATTTTCTGGAGCAACAAAAAACACATCAGCAGAAAACCGTTATTTTATCAGACATTTTTCAAAGCGGATTTACACCTGATGTTTTGTATCAAAAAGTAGCGCAACTTTTAAATCAGAATCATGTAACGCGCGTAATTGGTATCGGCAATAAAATAGGAACGCATCTAACAAATGTTCCGCAGTTTCAAAGTTATCCGGATACCGAAACTTTTTTGAACGATTTTAATTTAAGATCTTTCCGCAATGAAACCATTTTAATTAAAGGATCACGCAGTTTTCAATTTGAAAAAATCGTTGCCGAATTAGAAGAAAAAACGCACGAAACGGTTCTGGAAATTAATTTAGATGCAATCAGTCATAATCTCAATTTCTATAAATCGAAACTAAAATCAACCACCAAAGTTATGGTTATGGTTAAGGCTTTTGGTTACGGCAACGGCAGTTACGAAATTGCAAAATTGCTGGCGCATCATCAGGTATCGTATTTAGGTGTCGCGTTTGCAGATGAAGGTGTTGAGTTAAGAAAAGCAGGGATTAAAATTCCTATTGTGGTAATGAATCCCGAAAATTCGGCGTTTTCTACCATGATTGCCTATAATTTAGAACCCGAAATTTATAATATCGAAGAATTAAATACTTTTTTGCAGATCGCAGAAAATCAGAATTTATACAATTATCCTATCCATTTAAAACTGAACACAGGTATGAACCGTTTAGGTTTTGTAGAAAAAGATTTCGATGGTTTGATTGATCTTTTAAAACAAACAAATCTGGTGGAAGTTGCAAGTATATTTTCGCATTTGGCAACAAGTGATATGCCTGAAGAACGAGATTTTACTTTGCAGCAGATTCAAACATTTCAAAAATGGTCGGCTTATATAAAAAAACAGTTAAACATTAATCCGGTTTTGCATATTTTAAACACCTCGGGTATTTATAATTTTGGCGAATATCAAATGGATATGGTTCGCGTGGGAATTGGTTTGTATGGTGTTGGGAACGATACCAACGAAGATGCGCAACTACAGAATGTAGCCACATTAAAAACAGTTGTTCTACAGATTAACGATGTTGAAAAAGATACAACGGTTGGTTATGCACGCAGATTTAAAGCTGAAAAAAAGAGCAGAATTGCAACGATTGCCATTGGTTATGCCGATGGTATCCGTAGAAGTTATAGCAACGGAAAAGGCTATGTTTTAGTAAACAACCAAAAAGCGTTTATTGCCGGAACAATTTGTATGGATATGTTAATGATTGATGTTACAGATATGGATGTGAAGATTGGTGATGAGGTAATTGTTTTTGGAAACGATTTGCGAATTACCCAAATTGCAAAGATCTGGGAAACCATTCCTTATGAAGTTATGACGTCGATTTCGCAACGTGTTAAACGAATTTTTTATAAAGAGTAAATTATATTAACATAAAATTGTATTTTCGTATCAAGTAAAATAAAACAAAATTGTTATGGGATTTTTTAAAGAATTTAAAGAGTTTGCTGTAAAAGGCAACGTAATCGACCTTGCTGTGGGGGTTGTAATTGGTGGTGCATTTGGTAAAATTGTAACATCGTTAGTAGAAGATATTATTACACCTGCAATTTTAACGCCGGCATTAGAAGCTGCAAATCTTCAAAATTTATCAGAATTAGTAATTCCGGGTACGGCAATAAAGTATGGTAATTTTGTGTCAGCAGCTATATCTTTTGCTATCGTTGCATTTGCCTTATTCGTAATGATTAAAGGAATTAATAAATTGAAAAAAGCCGAAGAGCCTGCACCAGAAGCACCAGCAGGTCCAACACAAGAACAACTGCTTGCAGAAATTCGTGATTTGTTGAAAAAACAACAATAAATCAACCTTTTTTAAATACAATACCCTTTCAGATTTATTTTGAAAGGGTATTTTTATACAGAAAAACTCATCAATAAAAAAAATCCTTACCGTAACCGATAAGGATTTTGCTCTTTTGAGCGGAAGACGAGGGTCGAACTCGCGACATTCAGCTTGGAAGGCTGACGCTCTACCAACTGAGCTACTTCCGCATTTTACGATTTTTAAATCTTCGTTTGATTTTTCAAGAGCGAAAGACGAGGGTCGAACTCGCGACATTCAGCTTGGAAGGCTGACGCTCTACCAACTGAGCTACTTTCGCATTCTACGATTTTTAAATCTTCGTTTGATTTTTCAAGAGCGAAAGACGAGGGTCGAACTCGCGACATTCAGCTTGGAAGGCTGACGCTCTACCAACTGAGCTACTTTCGCATTCTACGATTTTTAAATCTTCGTTTGATTTTTCAAGAGCGAAAGACGAGGGTCGAACTCGCGACATTCAGCTTGGAAGGCTGACGCTCTACCAACTGAGCTACTTTCGCATTCTACGATTTTTAAATCTTCGTTTGATTTTTCAAGAGCGAAAGACGAGGGTCGAACTCGCGACATTCAGCTTGGAAGGCTGACGCTCTACCAACTGAGCTACTTTCGCATATACGTTTTTTAAATCTTCGTTTGATTTTGGTTTTGCAAATATAGCCATAAAAAAATAGTACATGCAAATTTTTTTTAATGTTTTTTATCGAATGAATGATGATTTAGTCATAATGCTAAAACAATCAAATAATTAAGTGTTTACTATAACTTCTTAATTTAGATTTAATAAAAAATTAACAAGTTTTAGTTCGGTGATTGCCGAACTAACGGTAATTTTGTGGAAAATATCATATATGCAAACAATTTTAGAATTGGATTTATTTAAAGAAACAGCCACTCACTACGAGCTTTTCTATAAATTACCGCCTTTAACAGCGCGCATATACGCTTTATTGGTCTTTAATAATTGCCAGGATGGATTGACGTTTGAAGAGCTATTAGAAACATTTCAATCAAGTAAAAGTTCCATATCTAATAGTATCAATACCTTGATTGAGCTCAATTTTATTGAACAGTTTAAAAAAGGTAGCGAACGGAAACGGCATTTCAGAATTAATAAAAACTTATTCTTAATGCGTCTTGAAATGGTTTCCAAACGACTAAAAAGCGAAAAAGAGATCAATAATAAACTAAGAGAATATCGAAAATCTAATTGCAATGAATTATTTAAACAAGAAGCGTTCGATATTTATAATTTCCATTTAGAAGAAGTCACTCAATCAATAGATAAAACAATACAAAACTTAAAACTCCATATCAAATCAAATGAAAAATACGATTAAAACGCTCTTAATGACCGCTTTTGTGGCATCGCTTACCGGATGTGCAAAAAAACAAGAAGCACCTCAGGCTGCAATTCCTGCTTTAAACGTTGTTTCAGCAACAACTAAAGATGTTGTAGGATATACCACTTTTCCTGCTTCTATTCAAGGAAAAATTAACAACGATGTACGCGCTAAAATTCAAGGCTACATACAAGAGGTGTATGTGCACGAGGGGCAGGTAGTTACCAAAGGGCAGCCGTTATTTAAATTAGAAGCGAATACATTGGCAGAAACTGCAAATGCTGCTCGTTCGGGAATTTCGGTGGCGCAAGCGAATGTAAGCGTAGCTCAGGTCGAAGTTGATAAATTAATTCCTTTAGTTGAAAAGGGGATTATTGGAAGTATACAGTTAGAAACAGCAAAGGCAAATTTAGCATCGGCAAAAAGTGGTTTGGCGCAAGCAAAGGCAAATTATGGTTCGGCAAGTGCTAATGTAGACTATTCGGTGGTACGTGCGCCTATCAGTGGAATTGTAGGACAATTGCCATTGAAAAAAGGAAGTTTAGTAGGGCCGTCAGATCCTACACCTTTAACTACTATTGCTGACATCAGCTCGGTATATGCTTATTTTTCAATGAATGAAAAAGAATATTTTAAATTTTTAAGTGGAGCTGAAGGAAAAACACCAACAGAAAAAATTAAAAACCTTCCTGAAGTAGAATTGCAATTAGCTGATGGAAATATTTATACCGAAAAAGGAAAAATTGAAACGGTATCGGGTCAAATTGATGCCGCAACAGGAACCGTACAATTCCGCGTGGCTTTTCCAAATTCAAATAAAATGTTGAGCAATGGAAACAGCGGAACGATTCGTTTTCCTAAAGAATACGATCAGGTATTAGTTGTTCCAGAAGTAGCTTCGTATGAACAACAAGGTAAAATAAACGTATATAAGGTGGTTAATGATACAGCGGTAACTACAGTTGTTGATGTAATTGATCGTGTAGATAATATGATTATTGTAAATAATGGTATCAAAGAAGGCGATGTGGTTATTGTAAGTGGTATTGGTTCGTTACGAAACAAGGCAGCAATTAAGCCAGTTCCATCTAATTTCGATTCTATTGTTAACGCTGTTAAACCGGTTTTTTAAGTTAAGATATTATGTTAAAAACGTTTATAGAAAGACCCGTATTATCTACGGTTGTTTCAATTATTATAGTCATCTTAGGAATATTAGGGCTTACGGTATTACCTGTAACCCAATATCCTGATATTGCACCGCCTACCGTTCAGGTGGCTGCCTCTTATCCAGGTGCCAACGCTCAAACAGTATTAGAAAGTGTGGTGGTGCCTATTGAAGAGCAAATTAATGGGGTAGAAGGAATGGATTATATCACCTCTACTGCCAGTAACGACGGTTCTGCTTCCATACAAGTAGTGTTTAAGCAAGGAATTGATCCTGATATTGCATCAGTTAACGTACAAAATCGTGTAGCCCGTGCAACGCCTTTGTTGCCAAATGAAGTAACGCGTTCGGGGGTAACTACGCAAAAGCAACAAACATCTTCGCTGATGTTCTTATCTTTTTATTCTGAAAATGAAGATTACGATGCGGTGTATATCCAAAACTACATGAACATCAACGTAATTCCTGAAATTAAAAGGGTAAACGGAGTAGGTGATGCATCGGTTTTTGGAGCTAAAAATTACTCGATGCGTATTTGGTTGGATCCTGCTAAAATGGCAAATTACGGATTGGTTCCTAATGATGTTACCGCAGCAATTAACGAACAATCGTTAGAAGCGGCAGCAGGACAATTAGGTGAAAATGCCGGAGAATCTTTTCAATACATCATTCGTTACAGTGGTAAATTTAAAACCGAAACGCAATACGAAGATATCGTCATAAAATCATTAAATAATGGACAGGTACTACGATTAAAAGATGTTGCTACAGTTGAGTTAGGTTCTCAAAGTTACGGTGGTTATTCTGAGTTAAACGGAATGCCAGCTGCAGCAATGGCTATTTACCAAACACCAGGATCTAATGCTCAGGAAATTATCAATGAAATCAAGCTTGAATTAGATAAAATTGGTCAAAATTTACCTGAAGGTATTAAATACAAAATCAATCAAGATACCAACGAATTCTTAGATGCGTCTATCAGTAAAGTGGTAACCACCCTTATTGAAGCATTTATTTTGGTGTTCTTGGTGGTATATATCTTCTTACAAGATTTTAGATCGACTTTAATTCCTTTAATTGCCGTACCGGTATCTATTATAGGTACGTTCTTTTTCTTAAACTTATTTGGTTTCTCTTTAAACCTGTTAACACTTTTTGCATTAGTGCTCGCCATTGGTATTGTGGTAGATGATGCCATTGTGGTAGTTGAAGCCGTGCATGCTAAAATGGAAGAAACCGGTGAAGATGCTTTTACTGCAACTACCGGTGCGATGAGTGAAATTACCGGCGCTATTATTTCAATTACGTTGGTAATGTGTGCGGTGTTTATTCCGGTTACTTTTATTAGTGGACCAACAGGAGTATTTTACAAACAGTTTGGAGTTACCTTAATTGTTGCTATTGCTATTTCTGCAGTGAACGCTTTAACGTTGAGTCCGGCATTATGTGCCATGTTACTTAAACAACACGATGAAAAAGCAGGAGTAAAACGCAATTTTATGCAACGCTTTTTTGCGGCATTTAACAATTCGTTTAATGCCATGACTAACAAATATGGTAATTCTTTTAAATTTTTATTTAAACATAAATGGGTTACGTTCTTAATATTGATTGCTTGTTTAGGGTTAACTTATTTTGCCAACAACAACATGCCGGCAGGGTTTGTACCGAGTGAAGACCGTGGATTTATCATGGGGAATATCGAGTTGCCAGCAGGTGCTTCGGTAGACCGTGTGAATCAATTAGGTAGAGAGTTTTCAGAAAAAGCACAGCAAATTCCAGGAATTGAATCGGTAACCATTATTTCAGGACGAAGCATTATTTCGGGTGCTGGATCAAACTATGGTTTTATGATGATTAAAATGGAAGGATTTAAAGAACGTACCACCGATGATAAAGCTACCGATGTAGTTATTGGTAAGTTATTCGGTTTGGCAGGTCAAGGATTCCCTGAAGCAAAAATGATTTTCTTCCAGCCACCAAGTATCCCAGGATTTGGTATGTCGGGTGGATTTGAAATGAAACTGTTAGATCGTTCAGGTGGCGATATTAAAGATTTTGACAAGGTAACACAAGATTATTTAACTGCTTTAATGGAACGGCCAGAAATTTTATATGCCCAAACCTCTTTAAATACCAACTATGCACAGTACGAAATTGAATTAGATATTGTGCGTGCTAAACAATCAGGCGTTTCTGTAAGTAATATCTTTTCGGCATTGCAAGGTTACGTTGGTGGTAATTACGTAAGTGATTTTACCCGATTTGGTAAACAATACCGCGTAATGTTACAGTCTTTCCCTGAAGATCGTACCGATGCCAGTAGTTTAAACAATATGTTTGTACGCACCGCATCGGGTAGTATGGCGCCTTTAAGTCAGTTTGTAACTTTAAACCGCGTATACGGACCACAATCTGTAAACCGTTTTAACTTATTTACGTCATCAAACATTTCAGGTGCACCAAAACCGGGCTATTCATCGGGAGATGCCATTCGTGCCGTTCAAGAGGTAGCGCAGCAAAACTTATCAACCAATTACAGTATCGACTTTACCGGATTAACGCGTGAAGAAATCAATGCGGGTTCACAAACGATCTTGATTTTTGGTCTATGTATTTTGTTCGTTTACTTTATTTTAGCTGCTCAGTACGAAAGTTATATGTTGCCTTTTGCGGTATTATTCTCACTTCCTGCTGGAGTTATGGGAGCATTTATCTCTCAAAAAATAGCCGGATTAGAAAACAATATTTATTTCCAAATTGCCCTCGTCATGCTCGTGGGGCTATTAGCGAAAAACGCCATTTTGATTGTAGAATTTGCCTTGCAGCGTCGTAAACACGGCGATAGTATTGTAAAAGCAGCAATTGATGGAGCTAAAGCTCGTTTACGACCTATTTTAATGACATCTTTTGCCTTTATTTTAGGTTTGATGCCGTTGGTATTTGCTGGCGGTGTGGGATATATTGGAAACCGATCAATTGGTACCGGAGCGGCTTTTGGTTTGTTGATAGGAACTATTTTAGGAGTATTTATTATTCCGGTATTGTTTGTGATTTTCCAAAACATTCAAGAGAAAATCAAACCAGTTAAATTTGATCAAAAAACAATAGAAGAATAATTATGAAATCGATATATAAAACAACTTTTATTGCCTTAACAGCTGTTTCGCTTCAATCGTGTATTGCTACAAAAGATTATCAGCAGCCAGAAATTTGGAACAAAGCCGCGTTTAATAGCGCGCATGTTGTTAAAGACAGTGCTTCTCAAAGCGTTATGCCTTGGCAACAGGTTTTTACCGATGCCGCTTTACAACAGCACATTCAAACAGCTTTAGATGGCAATTTAGATATTCGTGCGGCTTTAGAGAATATGAATCAAGCACAATCCTATTTATCACAAGGTAGGGCGGGGTTTTTGCCTACTTTCAGCGTGGGTGCCAACTATACGCATTCCGTAAATTCTATTAATACGCAATTTGGACGTATTTTGGGGCAACGTCAGCGTTTAGATCAGTTTGATATTACCGGAAGTTTAGGTTGGGAAGCTGATATTTGGGGCAAAATAAGCAGTCGAAAAGCAGCTGCCGAAGCTACTTATTTGCAAACACTTGCAGCGCATCAGGCAGTACGTACGCAGTTGGTTGCTATGGTGGCTTCTGGTTATTACAACTTATTGGCTTTAGATGCGCAAAAAGAAGTTGCCTTGCGAACCATAGAAAACAGAACCAAAAGTTTGGAAACCAACAAAGCATTAAAAGATGCGGGAAGGGTAACCGAAGTAGCTATAAAACAAACCGAAGCACAATTGTTAAGCGCTCAAGCGTTGCTATTGGATATTGATAACAATATCAAAGTGCAAGAAAATACGTTGAGTATTTTGATGGGAAGGTTTCCACAAGCTATTGAAAGATCTTCTTTTAAAGATATGCAATTGAATGTGAATGCCGAAGAAGGTATTGCTATTGAGGTGTTAAACAACCGCCCCGATGTTTTGGCAGCAGAATTAGGTTTTAGAAATGCGTTTGAGCTGACGAATGTTGCCAAGGCAAGTTTTTATCCTACTTTACGATTAACAGCAAGTGGTGGATTGCAATCGGTTGATTTTGAAAAATTGTTCGATCCAACTTCGTTTTTTGCAAGTATTGTAGCCGGAATTGCTCAGCCCATTTTAAACGGACGTCAAATTCGTACACAGTATGAAATCAGTTTATCAAATCAAGAAAAGGCTTTTTTAAACTACAAACAAACCGTATTAAGCGCAAGCAAAGAAGTTTCTGATGCGTTATATGCTATTGATATCAACAAAAAGAAATTGGTTTTAAAGCAACAAGAGGCTGAAGCTTATACAAACGCTGTGGAGTATTCGGAAGAATTGTTAAACAACGGTATGGCAAGTTATTTAGAAGTGTTAACAGCTACCGAAAGCGAGTTAAACGCCCAACTGAATATTATTACCACACAATATAATTTATGGAATGCCAACATACAGCTTTACAAAGCTATGGGTGGTGGTGTAGAGTAATTTTTCTATTTATATAAAGTGATTAATGCAGCTAATTTTAGCTGCATTAATTTTTTAAATTATCAGACCTCACAGGTTTTTAAAACCTGTGAGGTCTTGACATAAATAAAGTAGTTTTTAAATTTTTGTATATTTGAAAAAAAAGCAACATGAGATTTTTTTTGTTTTTGATATTTTTTCCAATTTTAGGCTTTTCGCAAGAATCATTTAGTTACAAAACCCATAAGCAACAAGTATTTAATATTCGTCCGGGAGCAGATAAAGTTTTTCATTACATTAAAATGGATAAGCAGGATATTGTATCTAACAGCTTATTTGTTATCGATGAAAACACACAGAAATTGGTAATACCCGAAAACGGATTTTATGAAATAACAGCCTCATTTCATTTCAATCCCAGTACAAGCGTTATTAAATTTAACCGTGGAGGCGTGAATTTTGGTGTTGTTCAAATTGCAGAAGGGGTAGAGCAGTATGTGGCAGCCACTCGAAAATCATTTGATCAGGATAATCAGGATTTATTTTCGCGTATAGAGGTGTATCCAACCATAGTGTATTTAACCAAAGACGCCGTTATAGCGCCAGCTATAAGTTCAGGCTTGTTGGGAAATCCGCTTTTAAGTTGTGTGCTAGGTTGTCCCAGAAAAGACAAAAATTGCGTTTCGTTTTCAATGAATATAAAATTAATTAGCGATGAAGATTCATTTCAAAGATATTATTAAAATATTAGTTCTTTTGGTTGGTTTTAGCGGCTTTGCTCAAGAAAAATCGTTTTATATCAGAAGCATCCGAAGCATTCATTTAGAAAATACTCCATCGGTTATGCAGCAGTTAAAGTTTCAGCCGGTTGATGTCGTTTATAATAAAATCACACAATTCTTAAACGATAAAATTACCATTTCATCATCAGGCACGTTTGATGTTTCTGCCTTTGCAAACATTAATCCGGGTGTTATGGGTAGCACTATAAAAGACAGTATTCATGTAGAATTGTATCTTGTGAAGAATAATCCTGAACAAATAGAAAATATCCTTGCTAAAACCATTTTTAAATTTAGTTATGGGAATTTTGATGTTGCCGCCGGACTTTTAATTGCACCAACCGAAGTTCAGCTACAAAAAAACGATGAAATCTCACTTTGGGTTAAAATTCTGCCTACATCGAATATCGATATCAATAAAAACCCGAAATACGATCACGTAACCAAACCAACCGGAATGCAACAGATTGCCGGCATGCGGATTGAAAAACTATTATAACAAAGGCGCCAACAACCTGCAGATTGATGCAAATGCTTTATAGTACCACTTTTCGTTTTTCCACAAATCGGCAGTAAAAAGCTTACTTACTAAAATATCTTTTTTAAATTGATTGGTTAATTGCTGCGCAATTTCTGTATCTAATACCACCGCCGATAATTCAAAATTTATTAAAAAACTGCGCGAATCTAAATTGGTTGTTCCTACATAGCTTAATAACCCATCAATACAAATAGTTTTTGCGTGCATAAAACCTTTTTCGTACAAATAAACCTTCATTCCGCGCTGCATAAAAGGTTTTAAAAACGATAACGATGCTGCTTGAACAACCAATGAATCGCCTCTTGATGGAAGCATAAGTGAAACATCAACCCCTTTTGAAACCGCAATTAGCAAAGCAGTTTTAAACGAATCGGTCGGAATAAAATAAGGCGTACATAATTGTATGCTTTTTTGGGCTGCTGAAATACTTAAAATCATCGATTCCATAACGTACGGCGGTGTATTTCCGGGCGATGAAAAAGCAAACGTCATTGGTAATTTCTTTTCGAAAACCGTTTTCATTTCGGGCAGATATTTATAATTTAAACCAAACGATTTTCCCGAAATACTTTCCCAATGCAGCCAAAATTGTGCTTGCAACATTTTAGTAGCATCGCCATGAATTCTTATCGCCGTATCGCGCCAATAAAGGTGAAACTTGTTAGGATTAATATATTTGTCTGATACATTGATGCCGCCAACGTAACCTATTAAACCATCAATAACGATGATTTTTCTGTGGTTGCGGTAATTGCTGTTTGCGAGTGATGAAAAACGCACGGGCAGAAAAATTTCAAACTGAATGCCTAAATTTTCATAATGTGCTTTGCGTTTTGCAAAAGGCGATGACCCAAAATCATCAATAATCAAACGTACTTCAACGCCTTGTTTTGCCTTATCAATCAAAATAGCTAAAAGTTGCGATCCAAGTTCGTCTTCATCAAAAATGTAATATTCAATATGAATGTGGTGTTTTGCATTTTTAAGATCAGCTAATAAAAGATCGAATTTTTGTTCACCGTTAATCAAAAGCTTTGCACTGTTGTTTGATGTAGGAATTGATGTTTGCGTATGCACCAAATATTCAAAAACATCGTTTAAATGAGCATCATACGTTTCGGTAAGTCTAATTTCTTTGGAAATAAACGGTTGTAGATCAATCCACCGTTCTTCTAATTTTACCTTATAGCGGTTGTCTAGCTTCTTAAAATATTTTTCTTTTTGAAATTTCTGACCAAAAAAGTAATACAAAATAACGCCGATAAACGGTAGAAATACTATAACCATTAACCACGCAATGGTTTTTTCAGGTTTGCCGTTTTCCACCAAAATAGTAATAAAAGCCGTGGTGTTTATCAACAACAAAGGAATCCAATACCATTCTTTAATGAAATCCCAAATAATGTATAAGTTTTCCATACCTTGCGTTTCTGTTTCTAAATTACCTAATTGTTAATACATTTGCAATGAATTTTTTTACAAAGTGGTTTAAAGCTAAATCACACAATCAAGATCAAACAGAAAGAATGAAAAAATATTTAATAGTTGGCTTGGGCAACATTGGTGCCGAATATGTAAATACACGTCACAATATTGGTTTTAAAGCGGTTGATTTTATGGCAAATGAAGCCGGAGCAACTTTTGAAACGGTGAAATTGGGAGCTTTGACCGAAATCAAGGTGAAAAACAAAATATTGTTGCTTTTAAAACCCAATACGTATATGAATTTATCGGGTAAAGCCGTACAATATTGGATGGATAAAGAAAAAATTGCCAAAGAAAATATTTTAATTATTACAGATGATTTAAATTTACCTTTCGGATCTATTCGAATTAAAGCAAAAGGATCAGACGGCGGACATAATGGATTGAAGAATATCCAGCTGATTTTAAACACTTCAGAGTATCCGCGCTTGCGTTTTGGAATTTCGGATCAATTTAAAAAAGGACAGCAAGTTGATTATGTTTTGGGCGATTGGAGTGATGAAGAAACAACAGCTTTAAAAGAACGTTTGGATACTGTTTCTAAAGCTGTGAAAGAATTTGCTTTGGCGGGTTTAAACAATGCAATGAACAATTATAACGGAAAATAAATATATGAAAAAAATGATTGCACTATTGGCTATTGCAGCCGTAGCAGTTAGTTGTGCTACTACAAAAGGAGTTGAATCTACCAATTGGTTGGGCAAGAAAGTAACAATGGTTTCTGTTGCTCCTGAAAACGGCAAGGTAACCGCTACCCGCGAGTATGAAAAGGCTTTAAACTTAAACGGTTTTGAACAATTGTATCCGCAAACCATTTACAACCCTGAAACCGTTTTGGTACAGTATAGTTTTGACAGAAACAAAGCCAAAGAAAATTATGCCGACGATTTTTACAAAGAAGAATTGTTCTTGGAAATTCCCAAAAAAGCATTTAAAAAAGAATATAAAGATGCCGAATTAGAACAAGTAAAACTGGTTTATGGCAAGCATTGTTATTGTAAAGGCGAGGCAGGTTACTACAAAATAACTCAAGGTACTTTAAAAATAGACCAGTCAGACAAGCACACGAAAGTTAAACTGACTTTTAAAGCACCATCTACTTCACTTATTGAAAATGTGGAGTTTATCGTAGAATAATTATCAAAGATGTCTAATTAGACATCTTTTTTTGTATATTTATTTTATGAAATTAATTGTTACACTTTTTATTATAGGATTTTCTTGGGCAGGATTTTCTCAAAATATTCCTAATTCTTTAGAAAAAGACGTTGTTGACACTCCTGTAAAAAATTCAACTAACGATACACTTATTACTGATATTAGTAATCCATCTGCTTATGCCGATGCAGCAAACATTAAAACAAAATCAGGCAAATTGGTAACAAGGTTTTTAGCCGAGAACTATAGTTTTCCTCGTGAAGCTTTTGAAAACGAAATTAGCGGAACCATTTAT
Source organism: Paenimyroides viscosum (assembly GCF_003858535.1). Lineage (GTDB taxonomy): Bacteria > Bacteroidota > Bacteroidia > Flavobacteriales > Flavobacteriaceae > Flavobacterium > Flavobacterium viscosum. The sequence goes on along the minus strand of NZ_RQTJ01000012.1, from coordinate 33,032 downwards.
GTTCATTTTATAGTAGAAAAAGACGGTACTGTTAGTAATGTAACCATTGAAAAAGGATTGTGTAAAGTTTGTGATGAAGAAGCTGTTCGTGTGGTTAAAAAATTGCGTTTAAATCCCGTTTTAATTGGTGGAAAAGCAGAACGTGTACGTTATCGTATTCCCATTCGTTTAGCTTTACAATAATTTAATATGAAACACTTTTGTATCGTCATTTTTAGTTTTTTAACCTTATTTGTCAACGCACAAACAATTAACGGTATTGTTTTAAGTGCTGATACCGGTAAACCTATTGAAGCTGCATCGGTTTTTTTTTGATAATACAACTATTTCAACCCAAACAGATTTAAACGGAAATTTCCAGATAAATATTCCGGCAAACAATAAAAATCAATTGGTTGTAAGTGCTTTTGGATACGACTATTTTCTTGTTTCAAATCCAACACCAACATCTAATTTAAAAATTCGGTTAAAAACAGAAGAAACTACTTTAGATGAACTGGTAATCGATAAAAATCTTTTCACACGTAAGGAATTTCTTAAAGCTTTTCGATACTTTTTCATCGGAAATACCAAAAACGCCAAACACACAAAAATTTTAAACGAAAAAGATTTGGTTTTTTATTTTGATACAAATACCAAGCAGTTTACCGCACATTCTAATAAACCAATTATTATACAAAATGAACGTTTGGGATATACCATAGATTTTCATTTAGAATCTTTTCAGGTACAGTTTAATTATCAAACATTAAATCCTAAAAATTACATGAATACCAATTATTTTGGATATTCGTTATTCCGTGAACATACAGCATCTACCAAAAAAATAGCAGCAAATAGAGCAGAAACTTATAACAATTCAAGCGTTGCTTTTTTTCGTGATTTAATTACTGATAATCTTGAAAATTCTGATTACGTTTTAGCAGTAAATGGTTTAGGGGTAGAGGTAAGAGAATATTTAAAAATTGAACCTGAAAATGACGGTTATAAACTCTGTATCATAAAAATGCCTACGCGCAAAAGACCCGATTTATCTGGTTTAATAATGAAACATGGAAAATTAAAAGCTAGTTCATCTAAAGATACTACAGAAATAGAAGTGCCTTTTATAGTTTTTAATAAAGAAATTAAAGAGCAATCACAACTTTACTTTCAAAAAGAATGTATTCTTATTCAAAAAAACGGACATTTAGTAAATCCAAACGATATGTATTTTAGTGGTTTTTTCGCCGATTTAAAAGTTGCCGATATGTTACCTTTTGATTATACGGCAACGAAACTACCTACTAAAAAATCAAACGAAACTGCAATTGACAAAAAGATACCTACGTATGAAGTTTTTGAAAAACAAGCTATTGATTTTTATACATCTAAAAATTTTGATGCTCATAGAAAAGCAAGAAAGGTATTTTATGATAAGTTAAAAGTTGAATATAATTATAATGTGCATGAGCCTTTCCAGCTTTGGATTAAGGAGAATTTGAAGAGTACGTTATTTGCCTCGGAAGAAGAAGCGATCACATTACACCAAAATTTTGTATCGACTTTTAAATTAATCAAAGATCAAAAAGAAGATATTGAAAGAAAGGAAGATTATTTTAGTAAATTATATGGAGAGGAAGAATTTGGTAAAATGTACTATAATAAAGTTATACAAGGTCTTTTTAATAAGATGGAAATGCCTAAACCCGAATAAAACCTACATACTTTAAGGTCATAGTGGTTTAGTTAATTTTATGTAGCGCACATTTTTCATGCGATTCCATGCTACGGTATGTCTTTTTTTGTAAAGCCATAAGCATCCTAAGTCTAATCCAAAATAAAACAAACTAATACCCGAAGGCGGATTTGCACTAGGTAAAAACTCTATAAATCTAAAAGCATACGGTGGCCATTCCCAACATTTGTAAAAAGTGCCCACTAATTCTAAATAAGCTACTACTAAATACATAGTGTAGTAAAACAAACGTTCTCTGGGTTTGTTGTGCAAGATATAAAGAACCACTGCGGTTAGTAAAAATCCAAAAACATCATTTTTAAAAAGTAGAAAATAGGTCCAAAAAACAATAATAATCGCTAGAAAAATTTTTTCGATAAGCTTTTGGTGTAGTTTTATCGCTGTGTTTTTGTTAAAATATACCGCCGCAATATATATAATGGCATGACCTGGTGGGATATAATGTGGAATATTTTCCAAGCGATACTGATACATTTTTAAACCTAACGAGAATAAGTATTCGCCTGCAACACCTATTAAAACGGCATAAAACATTTGTTCTTTGTATCGGCTTGGTAAAAAATAAAAGAGCGTAAAAAAGATCGCCCATAGCAAAAAAGTAGCTACTTCTTGACCGTGATTAAATTGATCTAAAAAAAACACGCTATCAAGATACAACCCCCCTGCAATCAATGAAAATAAAGGAATAAGTGTTTTTAAGAAGGCTTTTAGCATGTTAATAAGGTTAATTTTTCTTCAAAAGTAACCATTTCTGTCTTTTTTTAAATCGATAAATGTGTAATCCTAAAAAAATTACTTTCTGTTTTTAATATTTCTTACCAAGGCATCAACCACACCTAAAATAACCACTTCGTCATTTTCATTAATTGTTACAGAATTAGCGTATTTTGGATTCAATGCCACTAATTTAGAATTAATTTTATCGTACCGTTTTAAAGTGTATTCAGTTGAATTGATAGATACCACTACATCATCGCCGTGCTGAGGTTCGTAATCTGATCGTAAAATTAAAATGTCGTTTTCTAAATAATCCGGATACATAGACAAACCTTTTACGCGGTTTACAAACGTAGATTCAACTTTAGAAAGATACAGCTCATCTAAACTTATTCTATCATTCAAAAAATCTTCGGCAGGCGAAGGGAATCCCGCATTTACCCCTTCACGCAACTGCACGTAATACTTTTTACCTTGAGATTTAATAGGTAAATATTCTAATTCACTGCCAAATTTTATAAACTGTATCATCTTACTTCTAAAATATCGCTCCATTTAGTGGTATAGTTCGGGCTTAAATGTTCTTGACGCATTTTCCATGTTTTGTCTAATGCTTGTGAAGCTAATTTTAATTTTTGCGTTCCGTATTTGGTGTTCAATTTATCTATAGTTTGCATTATTTTACGATGTTTAAAAGGCTCATCTTCAAATAAATTGAACTGCTTCTCGTTTTCCAGAGCAATCCCGCCTACAATAACACCAGCTTTTTTATAATGCAACCCAGCTTTAAATAATAAATCTAACCCTTTTTTAGCATATTTGGCAATTTCAATATCAGAATTAGTCGGGTAGGGAATACTTACATTAATAGACCTTGAATATTGTTCGTGCGCTTCGTTAAATCTATTGGTTTGTACAAAAACGGTAACCAACTGGCATGTTGCTTTTTGTTTGCGTAATTTAGCAGCACATGTTACCGCAAAAGTGGTAATGCGTTCTGCCAAATATTCCTTATTGGTGTAAGTGGTATCAAAAGATCGGGTAGTAGCAATATGTTTTTTAGATTGAACCTCTTCCAATTCTAAAACCGAAATGCCTTCTAATTCTTTTTTTAAACGAAGACCTACTACCGAAAATTGTTTTCTTACATATTCATCGGGAAGTTTGGTAAACTGAATAGCTTTGTGAACACCTTTGCTTTTTAGTTTTTTAGACATGCGTCTGCCAATTCCCCACACATCTTCAATATTTAGCCATTGTAATGCTTTAATACGTTTTTCGTCGGTATCGATCAAATAAACACCCTGTAACTGCGGAAATTTCTTTGCTATATGATTGGCTGCTTTTGCCAACGCCTTGGTAGAAGCGATGCCTATGCAGGTTGGCAGTAAGGTTTTCTGTAGAATTTCCTGACGAATTTTTTTGCAGTATTGATCCAATGGCTGGGCAGAAAAATTATTAAAATGTAAAAAACATTCATCAATAGAATATATTTCAACGTTGGGCGTGTAATTTTGTAGGATACGATACACCCTGTTACTCATATCGCCATACAAAGCATAATTTGATGAAAACACGTGAATACCTAATTCGCTAAACTTATTTTTGAATTCAAAAGCGGGTGCACCCATGGGAATTCCAAGTTTTTTAGCTTCGTTAGACCGCGAAATAACACAGCCGTCGTTATTACTTAAAACAACAATGGGGGCGTGGCGTAAGGTGGGATTAAAAATACGCTCGCAACTTACGTAAAAGTTATTACTATCAACTAAAGCATACATTTTACAAAATTATCAATTTATAAAACGCAATAAAGTTAAAATATGTCGTTCTTAAAATTTGCTTTTTTTGTATAAAAAAAAGAGGTTGCAGTAAAAACCAACAATCTCTTTTATTAACCAAAAAAAACACTTATGAAGCCATCAAATATATCAACATGAAAAATAAAAAAACTTAATCTAGATTAATAAATGGTTGTTTTCTTATAAAACTTTAGTGTGAAAGTAGTTAGTGCTATGGCATAAAATTTGATATATAATCTGTAAGAAAACCGCAGTCTTTAAAGTCTTTAAAGATTTTCTTATTAATTAAATATTAGGTTTTAACTTAACATATGAGGGCGGTTATAATTAAAGCGAGATATATGTCTCGCTTTTTTTATTAACAATATTTTATTTTTATAAATAGGTTATTTAGCAGTTTGTTTAAAAATAAATTTATTTGGGTAAGATGTATGAAATATTAAATAAAAACTTTAATTTTTTTAATTTATATCATAACAAGGTCGTTTATAAAAATAAAGTTGTATCTTTGTAAAGAATTTATTGACGGGCTTTTGTATCTGCCTCTTCTGAAACAGTTTAAACATTATTTTTTTCTCTCTCAGTTTTGCTTTTTTCAGTTGCCACATTTTAATTTTATGTACATTTAGTTGGCAAGTTTGAGTTTTTCAAATTAATGAAATTACAGTTATAGAATCATTTTTTCCTTATCGGTAGTACTAGCAGTGTTGAATACTGCACCCCATTTTGTGGAATTTATTTTTTTGTAATCTAAAATTACTAAACGTAAACGTTAAATTTTAATGCAATGTAAATAAAGCAAAATAAAAAATAATAATAATTTTAATAAAGTAAACTGTAATCCGGTTAAACTTTTTAGAAAGTATCTTAAGTAATTTACCAAGATATTTAAAATGCCTAGTATAGGCAGTGAAAACTATGAATTTTAAAGATTTAAATATAATTACCCCCATATTAAAGGCTGTAAATAACGCAGGATATACCAAAGCAACAGAAATACAGTACCAAACAATACCGCACATACTTAACGGCAGTGATGTAATAGGTTGTGCACAAACAGGTACAGGTAAAACAGCATCTTTTGCAATACCTATTTTGCAATTGTTAGATAAAAAACCAGTAGAAAAAAAAGCTATTCGTACCCTGATATTAACACCAACAAGAGAGTTGGCAATACAGATAAGCGAAAACTTTGAAATTTACGGAACGTACTTAACTTTAAAGCATTTGGCAATTTTTGGTGGCGTACCACAGGGAAAGCAAATAGCGGCTTTAAATAAAGGTGTTGATATATTAATTGCAACTCCGGGAAGACTTTTAGACCTTATGGCACAAGGCGTAATAAAACTGACGCAAATTGAAATATTAGTACTTGATGAAGCAGACCGCATGTTGGATATGGGTTTCGTTAATGATGTAAAAAAAATACTGACAAAAGTTCCAGTAAAAAGACAAACTTTATTCTTCTCGGCTACAATGCCAGCAGAAATACGAAAGTTTTCGCAAACCATTTTAAGTAACCCAAAAGAAATAAACGTTACACCAGTTTCGTCAACCGCGCAAACTATCAAACAATCGGTTTATTTTGTTGAAAAAGCAGAAAAATTAGATTTATTGATACATATTTTAAAAGATCAAACAATAAACCGTTCATTGGTTTTTGCAAGAACCAAGCATGGTGCCGATAAATTAGTGAAAAAGCTCTTGAAATCGGGAATTCACGCCGCTGCAATACACGGGAACAAATCACAAAATGCCCGCCAAAAAGCATTAGATGATTTTAAAAGTTCTAAAATTCGCGTATTAATAGCTACCGATATTGCTGCAAGAGGTATTGATATTGATGAATTACCACATGTAATTAATTATGAATTGCCAAATGTACCCGAAACGTATGTTCATAGAATAGGAAGAACTGGTAGGGCAGGGTATGAAGGAGTCGCTGTTTCTTTTTGTGATACAGACGAGAAGAAAGATCTTAAAAACATTCAAAAACTTATAGGTTTTAATATGCCTATAGTTCAACAAAGTATATAACACAATATTAAAATATTAATTATGGCAGATTCTTTTTCTAAAAAAGAAAATAATAAGAAAAAAATAAAGAAATTACAAGATAAACAGTTAAGAAGAGAAGATCGTAAGGATAATAACAATAAAGGTAAAACTCTTGACGACATGATTGTTTATGTTGATGTGAACGGGCATTTTACTGAAGTACCGCCACATCTTCAAAACAGAGATGCAGATTTAGCAAAAGCTAAAAAAGCACAAGAATCGGCAGCTATTGATCCAGATGCAGATTATACCGGAATTGTAACCTATTTAAGCGAAAAAGGTTATGGTTTTATTACAGAAGACAAAACAGGCGAAAATATATTTTTCCATTTAGGACAAGTGAGCATAAATGTAGATAAACATAACAAAGTGACCTACAAAAAAGAAATGACACCTAAAGGATACAGAGCAATAGATATTAGAAAATAACACAAACAATTAAATAAAAAAAGATGCAAGAAGGCACAGTAAAATTTTTTAATGAAACTAAAGGTTTTGGTTTTATTTCACAAGCAAACGGAAATGAAGATGTTTTTGTTCATAATTCAGGATTATTAGAAAACGTACGTGAGAACGACGAAGTAACGTTTGATATTGAGCGTGGACAAAAAGGATTAATGGCAGTTAACGTTAAAAGAAAATAATAACAACTGCTTGTTAAAAGAAAAAGGGTATGTAAGCAATTACATACCCTTTTTTTAGCTTTTGTTCATGCTAATATTTATACACAAAGGCATTGACATTCATACCTGCACCAACCGATGCAAATAATAACACATCGCCTTTATTAATAGTGTGTTCTGGCAATTCGTTATTCAAAATCATGGTAAGAAGTGACGGAATGGTAGCCACACTGCTGTTTCCTAATTTGTGAATAACCATTGGCATAATGTTTTCTGGCACCGTTTCGTTATAAAGCTGATAAAAACGGTTAACGATTGCCTCATCCATTTTTTCGTTTGCCTGATGAATAATAATCTTTTTTAGCTGATTAATTGCATAACCACTATCATCAAAACATTTTTTCATTGCTCCCGGAACGTTTAATAACGCAAATTCGTAAATTTTTCTACCGTTCATTTTAATAAACTTGATATCGGGGCAGTTTTGGTTGTTATATGATTTTCCAAAATACAGGTAATCTTTTTCTTTTAAGGTAAAAGAAGCCGAAAGGTGTGATTTTATACCAGAATCATCATCGCTAAGTTCTATAATAGCCGCTCCGGCACCATCGGCATAAATCATACTGTCGCGATCGTGAATGTCAACCACGCGCGAAAGTGTTTCGGCGCCAATAACCAAGCAGCGTGTTGCTATATTAGCTTTAATAAAAGCATTTGCATGTATCATTGCTTCTATCCAACCAGGGCAACCAAACAACACATCGTACGCAACACACAGGTTGTTTTCTATTTTAAGAAGATGTTTTACACGCGATGCCAAACTAGGAACCATATCAGACTGAATCGTTCCAAACCGAACATCGCCAAAGTTATGTGCAAAAATAATATAATCTAATGTTTCGGGATCAATGCCTGAATTTTCAATTGCATTTTGTGCTGCTATAAAACCCAAGTCTGATGTTACTTGGTCATTTTGGGCATAACGTCTTTCTTCAATACCCGTAATTTCTTTTAATTTATCGGCTATTGTGGCATTATCTTGTTTTAATGATTTTCCACTTTCATCTAAAAAATGGTGCTTGTCAAAAAATAAATTTGTTATGGTTTGTGTGGGAATGTAATTGCCTACACCAATAATTCTACTTGTCATTTAAACTATATTTTCTAACTTTTTATAAGTATTAAGTGCTATGTAAATATAATCAATATAAATATGTTGGGCTATATTTCTTTATTTAATAATTTTACGTAAAGTTTAAACGCAACTAAATGTATCCGTATCACAATAAAATAAAGCAACGAATTAAAAATGGCGAATTAACAAACTTTGAATTTGTTGAGAAATATAAAAACATAAGTCCGTGTTTGTTACTGTATTTTAGTACCGAACCTTTTATAAAACCGGTTAGGGAACATCGTTTTGAAGAATATCGATTGCTTTTAAATATTGAAGAAAGTCAGAAATAATGCAGTGTAGCATATTAAAGCAACGTTGCTTTTTATACATCTCTTAACAATTCAGTCACATCGTTATGGTCTTCCTTAACGGTTCAATAATCTACAGCTAACGTTCTAATTTTGTTTGATAGGTAGTTTTGTGCAAATAATTTTTGAAGCCAAAACTATAAAAATGAAAAATTTTTACATTTTAGCCGCATCTTTAGTAAGTGCATTGACATTTGCTCAAAATGGGGTAATTGCCGGAAAAATTACCGATGGAGACAACAAGTTTTCTTTACCCGGAGCAACAATTAAAATCGAAAATTCTAACCGCTACACCGTATCCGATCAAAACGGAGGTTACGAATTTTTAAGCCTCCCAGAAGGAACCTACACCGTATATGTAGAATATATTGGCTATGTAACTGCAGCGCAAGAAGTAGTAGTTACAACAAATGTAACAACAACCGCAAACTTTCAGCTTTTTACAGGTTCCGAAGAATTAGAGGAGCTTGTAATTATGGGAGATTTTCTTCGCGGACAGGCAAAAGCGTTAAATCAACAACGTAACAATGCCAATATTACCAACATTATTTCGTCTGATCAGGTTGGGCGTTTCCCAGATGCAAATGTAGGTGACGCATTAAAACGTGTTCCGGGAATCACCATGCAGAACGATCAGGGTGAAGCGCGTAACATTATCGTTCGTGGATTATCGCCAGAACTAAACTCGGTAACGTTGAATGGCGACCGTATTCCGTCTGCCGAAGGAGATAACCGAAATGTTCAGATGGATTTAATTCCGTCGGATATGATTTCATCTATCGAAGTAAATAAAACATTAACTCCTGATATGGATGCCGATGCAATTGGTGGATCGGTAAATCTTGTAACCCGTGCCGTACCAAACCGCGAGCGTATTTCTGCAACATTATCGGGTGGTTATGCGCCAATTCGCGATAAAGGTTTGTACAACGGCGCTTTTGTTTACGGAAATCGTTTTGCCGATAATAAATTAGGAATTATAGCATCAGGAACATGGCAGTCACAAAATTTTGGATCTGATAACGTTGAAGCTGTGTGGGATAAAGACGATAACGGCAATGCTTATTTAACCGAAATGGATATTCGTAAGTACGATGTTCAGCGTGTTCGTAGAAGTGCATCGTTAAGTGCAGATTATGTTTTTAACGAAAATAACCGTATTGATTTCACTGCAATGTACAATTGGCGCGATGATCGTGAAAACCGTTACAGAACGCGTTACAGAGATTTGGAATTACAGGATGATGGAACCTATATTGGTGAAATCCGCAGAGAAACAAAAGGTGGAATTGATAACGATCGTAACAAAAATACGCGTTTAGAAGATCAGCGTGTAATGAATGTTTCGTTACGAGGAGAACATTTATTGTCGCCAAAGTTAGATATGGATTGGGCGGTTTCTTATTCTAAAGCAAGTGAGGACCGACCAAATGAAAGATACATCGATTTCCGTCAGCAAGATGTTGTAATGGGACAAAATATCGGCGATGGAAACCATCCGTTGGTATACGCTGTTGGGGGCGAAGATCCTAATAATTTCGAATTAAGAAAAATCACAGAAAATCATGATTATACGCAGGAAGAAGAAATCGGAGCGAAATTAAACTTCCGTGTACCAATGTCAATTATTCAAGATCAAAAAGGACGTTTGCGTTTTGGTGCACGTTTACGTTTGAAAGATAAAAAGCGTGACAATATTTTCTACGAATATGAACCATTAACTCCGTTTGGAAGCTTAGCTGAAACTCCAAATGTAAACTGGAGTGGTAGCGGATACAATCCGGGATCGCACTACGCACCAGGATTTTTCCCTGACCGTGCTTTATTGGGATCGTTAGATTTAGGAAATCCTAACTTGTTTGAATCATCTTTACAGCCGGCAGAATTCTTATCATCAAACTACACGGCAAAAGAGCGTATCACCGCAGGATATTTACGTTGGGATCAGGATTTTAACGAGAAAACATCGTTAATAGCAGGTGTTCGTTTAGAACATACAGCTATTGAATATACCGGAAACTATATTATGGATGAGGAAGATTTGGTAGGCGAAATCAAAAACGAAAACGATTACTTAAACGTACTTCCAAGTGTTACTTTAAAGCATAAAGTTACCGATAATTTTATATTGCGTGCGGCAGTAACAACTAGTATTGCGCGCCCTAACTACTATAATTTGGCGCCTTATGTAAACGTAATTCCTGCCGATACAGAAATTGCTGCGGGTAACCCAAACTTAAAGGCAACGTATGCAACCAATTTCGATTTAATGGCAGAAAATTACTTTGAAAACATTGGTATCGTATCTGCTGGTGCGTTCTATAAAAATTTAGATAACTTCATCTATACGTATAACAATACTATTTTTACACAGAGCGATTTTGCTGCACAGTTTCCTAATGTATCAAACCCGATTCCTGCAGGCGAAAACTGGGATTTTACACAAGCAAGAAACGGAGATAAAGTGAGCGTTTACGGTTTCGAAATTGCTTTTCAACGTCAGTTAGACTTCTTACCAGGGAAATTCTTTAAAAACTTTGGTTTGTATGCCAACTATACCTTCACAAAATCTGAAGCTAAAGGAATCACAAACGAAGACGGTACAGCACGTACAGGTTTAGGTTTACCACGCACCGCACCGCACATGGTTAACGGATCGCTTGCTTGGGAAAACAACAAATTATCTGCACGTTTATCGGCTAACTTCACATCGGCTTATTTAGATGAAATCGGAGGAAATGATTTTGAAGACAGTTATTACGACAAGCAATTCTTTTTAGATTTCAATGCTTCTTACAAGTTTACTCCAAACTGGCGAGTGTTCTTAGAAGCAAACAACTTAACCAACCAACCGTTGCGTTATTATCAAGGTCAAAGCAACCGTATGAAACAAATGGAATATTATCAATCTCGATTTACATTGGGAGTTAAATATGATTTTTAATGAAAAATAGACATCCATTCTACATATTATTTTTATTAGTCATTAGTTTTTATTCGTATGGTCAGGAGCGTCCTGACCATACGCTTAATAAAACAGTTCATCAACATTCGGAAATTCAGGCGGTAAAAAACGGAATTTCGTTTTTGGCTATCGGCGATTTTGGTCGTCACGGCGCTTTCACACAGAAAGAAGTTGCCCGCGATATGGGAACAATTGCCGAAATTTTAGATATGAATTTCACCATTTCTGTTGGCGATAATTTTTATCCTACGGGAGTTCAAAGTACGCAGGATTATCAGTGGTTTTCATCGTTCGAAAACATCTATACGCACCATTTACTGCACGAACCTTGGTTTGTTGCCTTAGGAAATCATGATTATGAAGGAAGTGTTCAGGCACAGATCGATTACAGCAAAATTTCCAGAAGATGGGAAATGCCCGACCGTTATTTTGAAAGATTAATAGAAATTGATAAAGGCAAATACCTGCAACTTTTGGTTATTGATACCAATCCGTTTGTAACAAAATACAAAGCAAATCCTGAAAAATATTTAGGAATAAATGATCAGGATACAAACGAGCAATTAAAGTGGATTGAAACCAAACTGGCGAATAATGATCCTAAAATTGTATGGAAAATCGTAGTGGGACATCATCCGCTTTATACCGGTGGAAAACGCAAAAACGATTCGGAAACTAAAAATACAGAATTGATTTTTGAACCAATTTTAGAAAAGTATAAGGTTGACGCTTACATTTGCGGACACGAACACGATTTGCAGATCATTAAAAAAAGCAACAAAAAAGTAATGCAGTTTTTGTCTGGTGCAGGCAGCGAATTGCGTGAAAGCGGAAAAATAGAAGGATCGCTTTTTGCAGAAGCTGTTCCGGGTTTTATGGCATTCACTTTAACCAACAACATTTTGAAAGCTTACGTAATTCAATCAAACGAAAAAGATTTCAAAGTAATTTATCAAACCGAAATTAAAAAATGAAAAAAGTAATATATCTTTTGGCGGTAACCGCTTTAGTAACATCTTGTAATTCTTCAAAACTGGCTCCGGTAGCAAAAAATGCACTAAAACCAATTGTTGTTACACAGGCAACTCCGCATGATACTGACGATCCTGCTATTTGGATCAACAAAGCAAATCCGTCACAATCGTTAATCATCGGGACAGATAAAGAAAAAGAAACTGGTGGTTTATATGCGTACGATTTGCAGGGGAAAATTGTAAGTAAAGTGTATCCTATGGATCGACCAAACAATGTGGACATCGCATACGGATTAACCTTAAACGAAAAAAAGGTTGACATCGCAGTAGTTACCGAACGTAAAAAAGATCAGATCCGAATATTTTCGTTACCTGATTTAAAACCTGTTGATAATGGTGGAATTACAGTTTTTGCCGATTCTGAACAAAAAGATCCAATGGGAATTTCGCTTTACACCAATCCTTCAAACGGAAAAATTTATGCAATTGTAGGCAGAAAAGAAGGTGTTTCAGGCGAATATTTGTATCAATACGAATTAACGGATAATAAAGGAACAGTTACGGCTAATTTGGTTCGTAAATTCGGAAACTATTCGGGCGAGAAAGAAATTGAAGCCATTATGGTTGATAATGAGTTGGGCTATATTTATTATGCCGATGAAACCCAAGGAATAAGAAAGTATTATGCCGATCCTGCTAAAGGAAATGAAGAATTGGCTTTCTTTGGACAAAAAGATTTTAAGCGCGATCATGAAGGTATTGCACTTTATAAAACCAACGCTAATAAGGGTTATATTTTAATATCAGATCAGCAGGCAAATAACTTTGTTGTTTACAAGCGCGAAGGCGAAAGCGGTAATGCAAACAATCATAAAATGATTGCTAAAATTCCTTTTTCTACTATTGAATGCGATGGGGCAGATGCTGTTAATTTCAATTTTGGAGGATCGTTTGCCAACGGAATGTTTGTAGCAATGAGCAACGGCATGGTTTTTCACTATTACGATTGGATTATCATTCAACAAGAAATAGACAAACAAGCTAAATAGTTTTTGGTTGTGTTTTAACACCAAAAAAAACCGTCTCAAATTTTTAGTTTGAGACGGTTACTTTTTTAAGTATCCTCGACAGGATTCGAACCTGCATCATCAGAACCGGAATCTAACATTCTATCCAATTGAACTACGAAGACGTAATTACGCTGTTAAAAGCTTTTTAACAACAGTAGATATTGTTTTGCCATCGGCAGAACCTGCTAATTTTGTGTTTGCTAAGCCCATAACCTGACCCATTGCTGCCATTCCCGAAAAATTACCTTCTGTTATAATTGCTTTAACTACTTCTTCTACTTCAGCCTCAGATAATTGTGCAGGTAAAAACTGTTCTATTACTGCTGCTTGTGCCAATTCTGGTTCGGCTAAATCGGCGCGGTTTTGTTCTGTGAAAATTGCGGCTGCATCTTTACGTTGTTTTACTAATTTTTGTAACAATTTAACTTCGTCTGCTTCTGCTAACTCTGTGGTTGATCCAGACGTTTGTGCTAATAAAAGTTCTGATTTTATGGCTCTTAAAGACTCCAATGCTACTTGGTCTTTCGCTTTCATTGCTTCTTTTAAAGCAACCATTATATTTGTTTGTAAACTCATTTTGCTAAATTTTAAGAGCAACAAATATAATTAAAAAACCTCAAAAAGAAATGCTCTTTTTGAGGTTAAGGTAAATATAAATCTAATTTAATTAGTCTACATTGTCGTGTAAAAACGAGTTGTTAGAACGCAGTTGAACATCGTTGTTCCGGTCTGATGAAACCGATGTACGCGATACATTGCTAGCGTTATTTTGTGTTAAATCAACACCCATTCGCTTATAAGCCGGCTCTTTTTCCAAATCGTTGATCTGGTTTGTAGCGGTGTTAAACTTATGGTTAAACTCCTTCATTTTGCGTTTGCGCTCTTCAGCTCTTTCACGTAAAATATCGTTTATAGAAGTTTCCATTGGCGAATTTTCATCCACAATTACACGTTGTGTTTGTGGAACAAATGTTGGCTCTTCTGTTCTAACAGTAAACGAAAAAGATTCGTCTTCTTTAACAGGCTCTTCAACATTTTGTTTTGAATTCATCAACTGATCTTCCACTTCCATATAATCGCTTAAATCGTATCGAACAATCTCATCTGCTTTTTCAATAGCTTGATTTTGCTGAACTTGATTTTCTTGAACGTTGCTTTGTTGAATTTCAAACGAAAATTCATTTTCAAACGATTCAAATTGATTTTCTTGTTGTTGTAGATCAAACGTAAATTGTTCTGCCATAACATTTTGCGTTTCTGCAATAACTTGTTTTGGCTTAACAATTACAAACGTTGGCTCGTTTACAACAATATTGCGAATATCAACCGTTTTAACGATCGTTTGTGGTACTTCGATATGCTGAACGTTTTGTGGCTGGTTTTCTGTTACATTATTTGTGTTTTGCACAGGTTGAGCCACATTTTGAACGATATTAGTAGGTTGAGTTTGAACTATTGTTTTTTTTTCAACCTCGTTATTTAGCTGGTTTCCTGAATCATCGTCTAAATTATAAACGATTTTTGGAGCCGCCTGAAATCCCGAATTACTTTGTAACGGTTGCTCTGGCGTTGGTGCATTAGTAAAAGCAGGCGCATTGTTTGCCAATAAATCTGCAGTTGCTTTTTGCTCTTCGCCTAAATGATGAATAATTTTACTTTTATTCTCATCGTTTGCGTTAACAATTAATTTTTGTTGTTCAACATCGAAACCTGTTGCAATAATTGTAACCGAAATAGCATCGCCTAAAGCCGGATCTTCACCAACACCCATGATAATGTTTGCATTGTGACCTGCTTCCATTTGAATGTGATCGTTGATTTCACCTATTTCATCAATCGTGATTTCGTTTTCACCAGAAACAATTAATAACAATACGTTTTTAGCTCCGGTAATTTTATTGTCGTTCAATAAAGGTGAATCTAAAGCGCTTACAATTGCTTCTTTTGCGCGGTTTTCACCAGTTGCTTCTGCCGATCCCATGATTGCTGTTCCCGAATTAGATAATACGGTTTTAGCATCTTTTAAATCGATGTTTTGCGTGTAGTGGTGCGTAATTACTTCTGCAATTCCGCGAGATGCTGTTGCTAAAACTTCATCAGCTTTAGAGAATCCTGCTTTAAAACCAAGATTTCCGTAAACTTCGCGTAATTTATTATTGTTGATTACAATTAACGAATCTACATTTTTACGTAGGTTTTCAACTCCGCGCAATGCTTGTTCCTGACGCACTTTTCCTTCAAACTGAAAAGGAATCGTAACAATACCAACAGTTAAAATGTCACGGTCTTTAGCTAATTGTGCAATTACTGGCGCAGCACCTGTACCGGTACCACCACCCATACCGGCAGTTATAAAAACCATTTTAGTGTTAGAATCTAAAAATTGTTCAATTTCTTCGATACTTTCTAAAGCCGATTGCTGACCAACTTCTGGGTTTGCACCTGCACCTAATCCTTCAGTTAAAGTTAAACCCAACTGAATTTTAATAGGCACGGGGCTGTTACTTAATGCTTGCGCATCGGTGTTACAAACCACAAAGTCAACGCCTTTAATACCCTGATTGTACATGTGATTAATGGCATTACTACCACCACCACCAACTCCAATTACTTTAATTACATTCGATTTGTTTTTTGGCAAATCTGGAGAGAATGCTAAATTTTCAAATACCTGATCCATATGCTGCGGTGTTATCTTTTTATTCTGCTTTATCAATAAAATCTTTAAACTTCTTTATAAATTTCCCTAGGAAACGGTTTTCTATATATGCCGATGTTCCTTGTTCTACATCAACCTGTATTTCCTGATTTTCGTCTTCCGGGTTCTTTTGTTGTGGTTTATCGGTAATGGTATTCATTTGAATGCCTTTTGTTTCAACCGATATGCCTACAGGTTCTGTTTTAGCCTGAATTTTTACTGTTCCAGGATGTTCTTGAACATATAAGCGGCTGCGCGAATTGTTAATATCACTTTCCATCATTAAACCAACTGCTGTGGCATATAACGGACGTGAAACTAATTTTGCCGATTCGCCAGAAATATGTTCGTTAGGATAGCCAATACGAGTATCAATCCCTGTAATGTATTCTACTAACTGTTTAATGTGTTTTAGTTCTGATCCGCCACCGGTTAATACAATTCCTGCAATTAATTTTTTGCGAGGATTGTCGTATCCGTAGGCTTTAATTTCCGAAAAAACCATATCAATGATTTCTACAACGCGTGCATGAATGATCTTTGATAGATTTTTTAACGAGATCTCTTTTGCTTCCTGACCGCGTAAACCTGGGATTGAAACAATTTCGTTATCCTTGTTTTCGCCAGGCCAAGCCGATCCGAAACGTATCTTTAATTGTTCTGCCTGTTTTTCAATGATAGAACAACCTTCTTTAATATCTTCTGTAATTACATTTCCACCGAAAGGAATTACGGCTGTATGACGAATAATTCCGTCTTTAAAAATGGCTAAATCTGTTGTTCCGCCACCAATATCAATCAATGCTACACCTGCTTCTTTTTCTTCTTGACTTAAAACGGCGTCTGCAGATGCTAAAGGTTCTAATGTTAAACCCGAAAGTTCTAAACCAGAATCTTTTACACAACGACCTGCATTACGAATAGAAGCCGATTGCCCCACAACAACGTGAAAACTAGCTTCTAAACGGCGACCATACATACCTATTGGTTCTTTAATACCACCTTCTTCATCAACCTTAAATTCTTGTGGTAATACATGTATAATTTCTTCGCCCGGTAACATGTTTAATTTTTGCACTTGGGCAATTAACTTGTCAATATCAATTTCAGAAATTACGGTTTCGGCTTTGTCGCGTGTAATGTATTCTTGATGATGAATACTGCGAATGTGCTGCCCTGCAATTCCTAAAACTACGTCGTTAATTTTACACCCCGATTCTGCCGATGCTTGTGCCACCGCATGTTGAATAGATTGTATGGTTTGCGTTATATTGTTAACAACACCACGTTTTACGCCTAAACTTTTTGCGTTACCAATACCAAGAATCTCGAGTTTGCCATACTCGTTTCTTTTACCTACCATTGCAACAATTTTTGTTGTTCCAATATCTAATCCTACAGCAATGTTTTCTTTATTCATATTCTTTTATTTCGTGCAAACTACTTGCTCTGTAAATCTTAAATTAACGTTTTTGTAATAACCTATAAGGGTATCGTTTTTTGAGTAATGTACAAAAGCTTTGTAATTGTCAAACTTTTTTTCTATTTCTTTTAAATGCCCAAATTCAACCATATAATTGTAATCGCGAACGGTAAATATCAATGACTGATCGGGATTTATCTTTATACCCGTTATCGTTGTTTTTAAAAATTCGTCGTTACTTATGGTATTCAGTAATTCAGAAAAAACTTCTTTATTTTTTGGTTTCAATTCGCCATAAACCACCGGCACGTGTGCGCTAAACTGGTTAGATAATGGCATTTTATCACCAATTTCATCGATATAAAACGATCCGGTGCCGTTCATTACCCTTGCCATTGCCTTTTTCTGTGTTACTTGGGCGTGTAATTTTCCGTCTACATCAACAAATACTTCCGATTTTGCAATCATTGGATGCTTGTTCAGCTTGTCTTCGATCTTTTTTAGGTTCAATTCACTGTTCACTATTTTTGAATCACGGGGGAATGTTTGAATGATCGATTTTTCTACCATTTCCTGCGTAATAAAGTGATTGTTAGAACTTAAAAGCTTTACATCAATCTGTTCAATGTAGCGTGCATTGTTTCGTTGGTTAGCAAAGGCTACCAAAGCAAACAGGGCGGCAATTACAAACGCCAAAAATACATCGAACCAATTGATTTTTTTAATCATTTTATCAATTATTTTTTTCTAATTCTGTTTTAATTTCATCTACCATTTCGCCTACATCGCCAGCGCCGATAATTAAAAGAACTTCGGGGGTATTTTTGGTTAAAAAAGATACTAATTCTTCTTTAGGCAACAAAATTTTCGACGCCGATTTTATCTTATTTATTAACATTGTAGAATTGATGTTTTCTATTGGAAACTCGCGTGCTGGGTAGATTTCAAGCAAAACTACATTGTTAAATGTTGATAAGCTTTCGGCAAAACCGTCCATAAAATCTCTTGTTCTAGAGAATAAATGGGGTTGAAACACGGCTGTAATCTTCTTATTTGGGTACATTTCGTGTACTGCCTGGCTCACGGCATTTATTTCTGTTGGGTGATGTGCGTAATCGTCAATCATCACTAATTTTTCGGTATTGATCTTATAAGAAAAACGTCTGCGGATTCCTTTAAAACTGTCTAATCCCGATTTTATTTCTTCGTTGCTTAAACCATAGGTTTTCGCCATTGCAAATGCCAGTGAAGCGTTCAATACATTGTGTTCGCCAGGCATTAGTAATTTTATATCGGTAATTTTTTCGCCTTTAAAATCTAAATCAAAAACACGTTTGCCGTTTTCGAATCGTAAATTATAAGCATTGATAACAGCCGTTCCGTTTACTGAAACTTCTGTGCCGTTGATGTTTTCAATTCCTTGAGCGATAAACAAATGGTCTTTATCGCTTATTTTTGCTGCAAATTCAGCAAACGATGATTTAATGGCATCGTTGGTTCCGTAAATATCCAAATGATCGGCATCGTCTGAAATTACACAGGCAATATTTGGATGCAGGTGCAAGAAAGATCGATCAAACTCATCGGCTTCTACAACCGTAGCATCCGTTCCGTTACCAATTAAATTCGTATCGTATCCTTCAACAACTCCGCCTAAAAACGCAGTAACCGGCGCGTTTGCAGCCACTAAAATATGCGCCAACATGCTCGATGTGGTTGTTTTTCCGTGTGTACCTGCAACAGCTAACGAAAAACTGTTTTGAGTAATAATACCTAAAACTTCGGCACGTTTTTTTACTGCAAAACCATTATTCTGAAAATAATTAAGTTCGGCATGATGTTTTGGAACAGCCGGTGTGTAAACCACCAAAGTATCTTCGGCATTTTGATAATCTACTGTAATATTTTCTAAATCGTCGGTGTAATGAATGGCAATATCTTCGGCTTCTAACTCGTGTGTTAACTGCGTAGGCGTTTTGTCGTAACCGGCAACATTTTTACCAATACGCTTAAAGTATCGAGCAATGGCACTCATGCCAATACCGCCGATTCCAAGAAAAAATATGTTTTTATAGTTGCTCATTTTGTAATTTCTTGATTTTTCTTTTTGATACTTTGTATATTTTTTTAAAATTTTTATATATCTGTTCTTTGTTTTTAATAGCGTAATTAAGTTCATCTTCACTATTAATTACAAAATCATTATTAACTGCTTTAATTATATCGGCATTTTTATAATATAATTTATTTCTTGTGTGACCGTAATATTCTTCAGTATAAATTAAAACATTTTCATTATTGATAAAATATTTTGTTCTTATCAATTTAGTAATAAGGTCGTTAGTACTTGTAATTTCAGAATAGTCGAACAAGTCAATACAAACTATTTTATCATTTTTTAATTGAACAGATAATGAATGGTAAGTTTTTTTGTTGAATCTGTTTAACAATTTAACATCATCAAGGCTTATCATCTTCAATGAACTATCATTTTTAATTTCATTTACTAAATGATCAAATCTGTTTATTTCTAAAGAATCGGCAATCATATCTTGTCCGAAAACCATTGTTGACAGAAGAATAAAAAATGATAATATGTATTTTTTTATGTTCATATTTTACTACTCGAAGTGACGTTTTGCCTACAACTTTGTAATTTAAAATCTGTTTACTATTATTTCTCTTCTTAAATATTAATTTTCTCTAAAATGCTTTGTACTGATGTTTTTTCTAATTTGGAAAAAGCAAACCATTTTTTGCCTAAATCTTTGAGCGAGGCTCCAAGATGATAAACTTCTTTACTGTCAATTATCAAAAACCTGTCGTGGCTTTGTGTGAAATTTTTTACTTCAAAACCTCCGTATTGTTCGTTTGCTTTTTGTAAATCTAAAAGCAGTTGTTTGGTTGCAGGCTTGGTAAACAAAGCTACTTTTACATTTTTATTTTTCATTGATAAATGAATAAAAGTGTTTTCATCAATATAATTATCAATAAGCACAATATTTTTCTTTGCTGTTTTTATAATTTTTGATGTCAATTCGTAAGCATCAAAAACTTGTCCGTCAAAAAATACGCCCTGCGTAGGAATAAGATGTGTATTGATTTGCAGAGAAATTTTCTGAACTTCATCAGAAAGATTCTCCAGATTATTTTCTATTCTGTTCATTCGTTGATTCAACGCATAACCTTTCAATAAATAATCCCTCAAAACATTTGTAGCCCAAATACGAAATTGCGTTCCTTGTTTAGATTTTACTCTATAACCTACCGAAATAATTACATCGAGATTATAGTGTTCTACTTTTAAAGTTTGTGTTTTCCCTTTAATAGCACCGTGTTGAGTGGTTGTCGCAAAATTTGCGACAACCACTTCTTTTATTAACTCTCCTTCAGAAAATACATTATTGATGTGCTTTCCAATCGTTTTTACATCTCTACCAAAAAGCATAGCAATTTGCTGACGATTAAGCCAAACCGTTTCCTCGTTTATTCTTACTTCGATACGCTCCGTAAGTTCGTCAGGTGTGTATAATACGATTTCGTTCATTTTTGACTTGACTTAAAATAGCTTATAATTCGTTTGACTTTACAACTTTCTAACTTTCTAACTTTCTACTTTATTTACTTAACCAACTTAAAAATTTCGTTTACTATATCTTTTGTAGCATTTGGTAATGCTAATGTTTTAATGTTTTTTGATAATGCTTCTACAACCTGATCGTTTGTTAGCAAGCGTAACATTTGTTCTTGAAACTGATTATCTAAATCTGCTTCTTTCAACAAAACGGCTGCGTTTTTATCTGTAATGCTTTTGGCGTTTTTGGTTTGATGATCTTCTGCAACGTTTGGCGATGGAATAAAAATAACCGGTTTGCCTACAATTGCCAATTCTGAAACAGATGATGCGCCGGCACGAGAAACAATAATATCGGCAGCTGCGAACAATAAATCCATTCGTTCTATAAAATCGTACACAAAAACATCTTCGTTGTTGTGGTATTTTTTGTAATCGTTGATGTAAAATTTACCGCACTGCCAAATTACCTGAACGTTTTGTTCTTTAAAAAAAGGCAATTCTTTTTCTACCAACTGATTGATTCTGCGAGCGCCCAAACTTCCGCCCAAAATAACGACTGTTTTTTTGTTGGGATTTAATCCGTAAAACTCTTGAGCTTCGCTTCGTTTGGTATCAATTGTTAATAAATCCTGACGAACGGGATTACCTGTTTTAATTATTTTGTTCGATTTAAAATAAGTCGATAATCCGTCATAAGCCACACAAATTGCGTTTGCTTTTGATGCCAGCATTTTATTTGTAATTCCTGGATATGAATTTTGTTCTTGTATAACCGTTGGAATATTCATTTGCTGTGCTACTTTTACAACCGCACCACTTGCAAAACCACCGGTTCCGATCACCACATCGGGCTTAAATTCTTTGATAATTTTACGTGATTTCATTAAGCTTGATAAAAACTTAACCGGGAAAAGTGCATTATCAATCGTAATTTTTCTTTGAATACCAGCAATCCACAATCCTTTGATTTCGTAACCCGCAGCAGGAACTTTCTGCATTTCCATTTTATCTTGTGCGCCTACAAATAAAATTTCGGCAGCAGGAATCTGTGCCTTAATTTCGTTTGCAATGGCAATTGCCGGATAAATGTGTCCGCCTGTACCGCCGCCACTAATAATGAATCTTGGATTTGGTTTCATAATTTATTTGTTTAAAACTGCATAGATCGGATTGTCGTCCGAATCATTTTCATTCTTTAAATCTTTTTCAGTTTGTTGTTCTTCTAAAATCCGTTTAAATTCTTCCTGTTTTTTTTCCTGATTCGCCAGTTGTTCTTTTACCTGTTCTTCTTTTCTAGAGATACTTAAAATGATTCCTAACGATACGCATGTCATCCATATTGATGTTCCACCAGAACTAACTAACGGAAGTGGCTGACCTGTTGTCGGGAAAATTTCAACTGCAACGCCCATATTGATAAATGCCTGAAATATGATCGAAAAACCTAACCCAAAGGCGAGATATTTTCCGAACAAATTTGGGGCTTTGTTACTCACTACTAAAAACCGGAAGAGCAATAATATGTAAACGATTAATATGGATATTCCACCTAAAAAACCGAATTCTTCTACAATGATCGCATAAATAAAATCGGATGATGATTGCGGTAAAAAGTTCTTTTGAACACTTTTACCCGGACCAACACCAAACATTTGTCCTTGTGCAATGGCAATTTTAGCATTTTCGATCTGATATCGATCTTCATCTTTATCTTGAGAACCAAATCGACTAAAACGAGCTTCCCAAGTTTTGTATCGCGAAGGAGCCATATCGGGAAATGCTTTAAACATACCAATTGCCAAAGCAACCATAATGGCACAACCAGTTATAATTTTGGTCATGTATTTGGTTGGATATTTACCAACAAACAACAGTAAACCAATAGTGAATAATATAATGGCTGCAGTTGATAAATTCGATGGTAATACTGGACCAATGATGAATGCAGTTGGTACACCTAACCATAATAAAGACCAACCAAATGTGTATTTTTCATCGGCAAAACGCCATAAAAACCACGCGATATAAGCAATTAAAGCAATCCAACCTAAAGATGATGGTTGAAACGAAATGTTAAGCAAAGGTATTTTTAACCAACGACTAGCATTTGCTCCACCAATCATCATGCCTTGAGCAGCTGTAATAAGTAATAAGGCTGAAACGGGTATCCATGCAACGGGAGCCAGATATTTTAAACGATCGAACGGAATGCGGTGAACAAAAAAGATGATCACGATTCCTACAAAAATATGACCGAAGTGTTTAAACAATAAACCTATAATAGAACCTGTTCCAACAACGTGCACCAAGTTGGTACTAGCGCTAAATACAGGCATAAACGAGAATAGGGCAAGTAATATTACATACGCCCATATAGCTTTATCGCCTTGAAATTGGGATAATAACTTTCTCATTTTGTTTATAATTTTTGTACTTCGTTTTTAAATTGTGTTCCGCGGTCTTCGTAACTTGTAAACAGATCGAAACTTGCACAAGCTGGCGAAAGTAAAACAGTATCACCTTCTTCTGATGCTTTTGATGCCAGTTTTACAGCTTCTTCCATTGAAGATGCTTCCACGATTAAATCAACAATTGGCGAAAACGCATTGATGATTTTTGTGTTATCAATACCCAAACAAATAATAGCTTTCACTTTTTCGTTTACAAAGCTCATTAATTCGTCGTAATCGTTTCCTTTGTCAACACCACCAACAATCCAAACAGTCGGTGTATTCATACTTTCTAATGCAAAATACGTAGCATTTACATTTGTTGCTTTAGAATCGTTTATGTATTGTACTTTATTTATTTTAGCAACTTTTTCCAAACGATGTTCTGCATTTTGAAAATTAGATAAACTTTCGCGAATTGTTTGTTTGCGTACGCGCATCATTTGCGCAACTAATGTAGCAGCCATGGCATTTTTTACGTTGTGTTTACCTTCTATTGCAATTTCGGCTACAGGAACCGTCATTTTTTCGTTGTTTATCATTGCTATAATGTTGTTATCTTCTAAATAAGCGCCTTTTTCAAATTTCTTTGTCAGGGAAAAAGGAACCAATTGTGCTTTTGTTTGGTTATTTTTCAGCCAGTTGTTAATGGCTTCGTCGTCTGCATCGTAAATCAAATAATCTTCGCTTGTTTGATTCATTGTGATACGAAATTTAGATGCAATGTAATTTTCGTATTTATAATCGTATCGATCTAAATGATCAGGACTGATGTTTGTAATAATGGCAATGTGCGGGTTGTAATTGATATTTCCGTCTAGCTGAAAACTGCTTAATTCTAACACAAACAATTTTTCAGGATCCAACACAACTTGCTTTCCATAACTTTCACCAATGTTTCCTGCTAAACCAACATTTAAACCTTCTTGCTTTAACAAATGATAGGTTAGCATGGTGGTGGTGGTTTTGCCGTTGCTACCCGTAATTGCGATTGATGTGTTTTTTGCAAACTGATACACAAATTCAATTTCGGATATTACCTTGATGCCTTTTTCGTGCAATTTTTTTACGATGGGAGCTTTATCTGGAATTCCCGGACTTTTTACAACAACATCGGCATTTAAAATTTTGCTTTCGGTGTGTTGCTGCTGTTCCCATTCGATCTTTTCATTATTCAATATTTGCTGATATTTTTCACTGATCGAGCCAAAATCAGAGACAAATATGTCGTAACCTTCTTTCTTTCCTAAAAGTGCTGTTCCAACACCGCTTTCTCCTGCACCTAAAATTACCAATCGCATGCTATCTTAATTTTAATGATACAACACAGAAAATTGCTAAAAAGATACCTACAATCCAAAAACGGGTTACAATTTTACTTTCGTGATATCCTTTTTTCTGATAATGATGATGCAATGGCGACATTAATAAAATGCGTCTGCCTTCTCCGTATTTTCGTTTGGTATATTTAAAATAAGCTACTTGTACAACTACCGAAAGGTTCTCTGCAAGGAAAATTCCGCACAAAACAGGAATCAACATTTCTTTACGAACCGCAATTGCTAAAACGGCAATAACACCACCAATGGTTAAACTTCCGGTATCGCCCATAAAAACCTGAGCTGGAAATGCGTTGTACCAGAGAAAACCGACGAGTGCGCCTACAAAGGCGGCTATGAAAACCGTCATTTCACCGGAATTGGGTATGTACATAATGTTGAGGTAGTTTGCAAAAACAAAGTTACCCGACACAAATGCGAAAATCCCCAAAGCCACAACGGTTATGGCGGATGTTCCTGCGGCGAGACCATCGATCCCATCGGTTAAATTGGCTCCGTTTGAAACTGCCGTTACAATAAAAATTACAATTGGTATAAAAATTAACCAGATGTAATTCTCGTATCCGTCGCCCATCCACGAAATCAACTGTCCGTAATTAAATTCGTTATCCTTAAAAAACGGAATGGTTGTAGTAGTTGATTTAATATCGAACTTACTGGTTACGCCGGTTTCCAACAAAATACTCGGAGTATCGCGCACGGTAATATTCGGATGAAAGTAGAAGATCGCTCCTACAATAAGTCCCAAACCAATTTGTCCTACAACTTTAAATTTTCCTTTTAAACCTTCTTTATCTTTCTTAAAAACCTTGATATAATCGTCTAAAAAACCAATAACACCCATCCAGATTGTGGTTAAAATCAAAACCAAAACATAGATGTTTTCTAATCGTGCCAAAAGCAAAACCGGAATTAACGTTGCCATGATAATGATGATACCACCCATTGTTGGCGTTCCTGCTTTTTCGTTCTGACCTTCTAAGCCTAATTCGCGTACGGTTTCGCCAATTTGCTGTTTGCGCAAATAACTGATGATTTTTTTACCAAAAATGGTTGATACCAAAAGTGATAAAATAAACGCCATTCCCGAACGAAAGGTGATGAACTGGTACAATGCCGATCCCGGAAAATCGAACATACCATCTAAATATTTTAATAAGTAGTATAACATTTTACTTATTGAATTCGTTTAAAAAATTGATAACTTCCTCTAAATCGTTAAAGTGATGTTTCACACCTTTTATTTCCTGATAATCTTCGTGACCTTTGCCAGCAATTAAAATAATATCACCTTCTTTCGCCATTTTGCAGGCTGTTTTTATGGCTTGGTGACGGTCTTCTATTGTTAGATACTTGTTGGTATTTTGTGCTTCAACACCGGCTTCCATTTCCTTTAAAATTTCAAAAGGATCTTCGTTGCGTGGATTGTCTGACGTTAGAATAACCGTATCGCTGTTTTCTGTTGCAATACGTGCCATTACTGGGCGTTTTTCTTTATCGCGATTTCCGCCACAACCAACAACCGTAAACAATTGCTCGTTAAATGTTCGTATTTCAGCAATGGTTTTCAGTACGTTTTCCAACGCGTCTGGTGTATGTGCGTAATCTACAATTGCGGTGATTTTAGTTTTTGAAACGATGAACTGAAATCTACCTGATACACTTTGCAACGTGCTTAAATGCACCAAAACTTCTTCTTTGCTTAAGCCTAATTCTAGAGCTGTTGCGTAAATCGCCAATAGGTTTGATGCGTTGAATTTACCGATTAGCTGTACCCAAACTTCTTGATTATTGATGTTTAGCAACATGCCGTTAAACTGACTTTCAATGATTTTTCCGTTTACATCGGCAACATTCTGTATGCTGTACATTGTTTTCTTTGCGTCACAGTTTTGTAACATGAACGCTCCGTTTTTATCATCGGCATTGCTAATAGCAAAAGCTGTTTTTGGAAGTGAATCAAAAAACGATTTTTTTACATTGCGATATTCTGCGAATGTTTTGTGATAATCTAAATGATCGTGCGAAAGATTGGTGAAAATTCCACCTTTAAACACTAATGCATCAGTACGTTTTTGAGCAATTCCATGCGAACTAACTTCCATAAAACAATAACTGCAACCAGCCTGAACCATTTGGTTTAAGTAGTTGTTTATTGAAATAGAATCGGGTGTGGTATGCGTTGCAGTATAAGCATCGTTACCAATTACTATTTTTACGGTTGATAATAAACCAACTTTATAACCTGCTTTTGTAAATAACTGATGCAATAAGGTAGCAATAGTTGTTTTGCCGTTTGTACCGGTAACACCAACCAAAGACAATTTTTCTGACGGATTATCGTAAAAATTAGCTGCGATAAACGCTAATGCTTTATTGGCATCGGCAACTTTTATATAAGTTACATGATCTGAAAAAACTGCAGGATCATCTTCATAAACAATTGCAGTTGCGCCGTTTTCTATGGCTTTTTCAATATAATCGTGTCCGTTAGAAATAGTTCCTTTTTGTGCGATAAACACACAGTTCGGAGTGATTTTTCTTGAATCAAAGACAATATCAGAGATGTCTATACTTGTAGAACCTCTAACAGCATCTATCGATACTTTATATAGTATGTCTTTTAATTTTTTCAACTTAATTCTAATGTTATTGTTTGTTGTTTTGTAATTTTTTCTCCGTTTGCAACCGATTGTTTTGTTACTTTTCCAAAGCCTACAACCTGTACTTTCAATCCTAAATTTTCTAATATGGCAACCGCATCCATCGCAGGTAAACCAACCACATTAGGCATTGCAGAACCCGAGTGTTTTACGTTTGTGTAATAATTTTTATAACTTTTTACCGCCACTTGTGACGGAGTTTCTATGTTTTTGATTTCTTTTAACGAAGGCACATCTGTAAAAATCTTTTGTGCGATACGTTTAAAAACTGGTCCGGCAACATCACCACCATAATAACTGTGTTTTGTTGGTCTATGGATCACTACGATGCATGAATACTTTGGATTATCGGCAGGAAAATATCCTACAAAAGACGATGCGTAGTACATTCCCCCACGGTTTCCGTAATTCATTTGCGCAGTTCCTGTTTTACCAGCCATTGAAAAATCGTGCGAAAGCAAACCTTTTCCGGTTCCTCTTAAAACCACGTTTTTCATGATTGCCTGCATTTCTTTTACCACTTTTGGTTTTACGATCTGCGGGTTGATCACTTCTTTATCAAAAGTTCTGATTACCTGATTTACATCGCGAATTTCCTTTACAAACTGTGGTTTTACCATTTCGCCATTATTTGCAACAGCGTTGTATAAGGTTAAAGTCTGCATTGGTGTAACTAGAATTCCGTAACCGTAAGCCATCCATGGTAAGGCAATTTTACTCCAATTTCTATCACCAGGAACAGGAATGTACGATTTTGGTTCGCCTTTAAGATCCATACCTAAAGTGGCATTAAACCCAAAATCTTTCATTTTATCTGTAAACTCTTTCGGATTGTCTTTATAAGCCTGATTAACCGCTTGTGTAACAACTGTGTTGGATGAAACTTCAAACGCGCGACCTAAAGAAATTTTTCCGTAACCACGACGGTTAGAATCGCGAACCTGTCTGCCCGAAAAAGTTACAATTCCACCATGAGTATCATAAATAGTAGCAGTATCGGCTTTTCCGTCATCTAACAAAGCTAAATACGATGCCAGTTTAAAGGTAGAACCCGGATCATGGCGTTCTAAAACAGCATAATTTACTGTTTCGCGGTACGATCCATCATCAATCTTTCCAAGGTTTGATATTGCTTTAATTTGTCCCGTATTTGTTTCCATGACAATCACCGTTCCGTGATCGGCTTCATAGTATTCCAAAGAACTTAATAAGGCATGGTGCGCAATATCCTGAACATACACATCTATAGTTGTGGTAATGTCGTAACCGTCTTTGGGATCAATCTCGTTTTCGTCGTGAATTGGTTTCCAAAGGTTTTTAGACATTTTCTGCACCTTGCGCTTGCCTTCTTTACCCGTTAAATAATCGGTAAAAGCAGCCTCGATACCTTTTCTTGTAATGGTTTTATCGTCGTTAACACGTTCGTAGCCTATTGTTCTGTTAGCGATCATTCCCATTGGATATTCGCGTACATGCACCTGGTTAACAATCATTCCGCCTTTAAATTTGCCCAGATTAAACAGCGGAAACGATTTTAGTTTCATATATTGCGTATAACTTAACTTGGTAGCAATATGTATGTAACGTTTTTTGTTAGAACGTGCTTTGCGGAAATAAGCTTCGTATTCGCCTGCCGATTTTTTTGGAATGAACTTGGCTAAAGAATCTGAAAAACCGCGTATATTTTGTTCGAAATTTTCGTTTGACGGTGAATAAGGATCGAAATAAATCGTGTATTTTGGAATAGATGTTGCCAATAAGCTACCATCTGCCGAATAGATGTTTCCGCGGTTTGCAGGAATAATCTCGTCTTTAATCGTTAAACTGTCGGCTTTACTGCGCCATTGCTCGCCTTCTTTAAACTGAATAATGCTCATTTTAAAAAAAATGGCAATACCAATGGCAAGCATTCCAAAGAAAACAAAGTAAATTCTGTTATTTTCGGTTTTCTTCGCTAGTCCCATATCTCATACCACTTTTTTTCTTTTTCAATAACAACTTTTATTTTTTTTGGCGGAACCGAAGAAGGTAAAATCTGATAAAATTCCATTTCTTTTGAAACATTCGATTCCATTCTCAACTGCATTAATTCTGATCTTTTATCAACAAATTCTGATCTAAGCTCTTTAACCTGTTCGGTTAAATCTTTTACTTTCATCATTTTTTGCTCGTAAAAGTGGTTATTTGCAATCAAGACCAACGTCCAGAAAACAATGTATATAATAAAAAGCCAATTTTTCAACGATTGCCCTTCAACCAAAAATTTTGCTTTTATTATATTGTTTAATCCCATTCTATTTTTTTTCTGCTATTCTTAATTTGGCACTTCGTGCTCTGTTATTTTGTTTAATTTCTTCATCGGTTGGAACGATCAGTTTTCCTATGGTTTCAAAAGGAACTTCAAATCTTCCGAAAAAGTCGCGTTCCGGTTCGCCTTCAAACATTCCGTTTTTTATGAATCGTTTTACTAATCGGTCTTCTAAAGAGTGATACGATATTACGCTTAAACGCCCGCCCGGTTTCAGAATTTCTAACGATTGTTCCAAGAATTCTCTTAAAGCGTCCATTTCTTGATTCACTTCAATACGAATTGCCTGATAAATCTGCGCTAAAATTTTATTGCTCTTATGTGCCGGTAAAAAACGCGAGAATATTTTTTTTAATTGTTCTGAATTTTTAATTGGCTCTTCTTTTCTAGCAGTTACAATTGCTGCAGCCAAACCGCGTGCATTGTTTAATTCGCCGTAAGAGAAAAACATTTTGCTTAATGCGGCTTCGTCATAATCATTGATTACTTCGTAGGCAGAAAGACTGCTGTTTTGATTCATTCGCATATCTAATTCGGCATCAAAACGAGTAGAAAAACCTCTTTCGGCAACATCAAACTGATGAGATGATACGCCAAAATCGCCCAAAATTCCATCGACTTGTTTAATGCCGTACACACGTAAAAATCGTTTTATGAAACGGAAATTCTCATTTATCAATATAAAGCGTTCATCGTCAATCGCATTTTTCAAAGCATCGGTATCTTGGTCAAAAGCAAACAATTTTCCGTTTGGTCCTAAGTGGCGCATAATTTCTTTTGAATGTCCGCCACCGCCAAAAGTAACATCAACATAAACTCCGTCTGGCTTTATGTTTAAACCGTTAACCGTTTCTTTTAAAAGTACGGGGTTGTGATATTCGTATTCGTTATGCTCCATAATTATTTATTGTTCCCATCACTTCTTCGGCTAAATCGCCAAAGTCAATTTCTTCATCGTTTACTATTTGTTCGTATAAATCTTTATCCCAGATTTCAATCAGGTTAATTTTCGATGAAAACACCACGTCTTTAGAAATATTTGCGAATTCAACCAAATCTTTACTCATTTGCAAACGTCCGGCGTCATCAATATCAACTATCTTTACGCCCGCCATAAACTTGCGAATAAAGGTGTCTGCCTTGCGGTTAAAACGGTTTAATTCGTTTAATTTTTCTAACATTTTGTTCCATTCGTTCATTGGCCAAAGTTCAACGCATTTCTCATAAACAGAGCGTTTTAGAATAAAACCATCACCAACAGAAATCAGTTGTTTTTTTAATGCAGCAGGTATCAACACCCTTCCTTTGGTGTCAATTTTACATTCGTATGTACCTACTATTGGTTGCATTAAATTTTTACATTAGATTAATTACAAAACAAAAGTAAGTAAAATTTTACCACTTCCTACCACTTTTTACCACTTTGTTGATAAGTTTTTGTTTATAGTGTATTCTTTGGTAACTTATTGATTTTAAGCAGTGAATTTTTTTTTAACGAATTTTAATCAACCTTAAATAATATATAAGTATCTTTCAAAATAAATACGCATTTAGTATAAATTATTACTAATGTTTTAAATAACTGCTGGTGTAAAGTTGTGCGATTTAATAGTTGTTTAGTAATTAAAGTACGTTAACTTTACCCGATTTTTTATTAATATCGTATATTTGTACGAATTGAAATCGCATATATGGAGCGAAACATAATAGAAGAAGGAAAATTTAGATATATTGAAATTGGTGAAGGAACACCAATTGTTATTTTACACGGTTTAATGGGCGGGTTAAGTAATTTTGATGGAGTAGCCAACTACTTTCCTAAAAAAGGATATAAAGTGGTACTGCCAGAATTACCTATTTATACCCTAAATATATTAAAAACAAATATTAAAGCTTTTGCAAAATTTGTACACGAATTTATAAAGCATAAAAAATACGATAAAGTAATTTTACTAGGTAATTCTTTAGGTGGGCATATAGCCTTATATTACACAAAGATGCATCCAGAGTTTGTTGAAGCATTGGTGATAACTGGTAGTTCTGGGTTGTACGAAAGTGCCATGGGCGACTCTTATCCGCGTCGTGGCGATTACGAGTTTATAAAAAAGAAAGCCGAAGATGTTTTTTACGATCCGGCGGTTGCAACCAAAGAAATTGTCGATGATGTTTACGCAACAGTAAACGATCGTATTAAATTGATAAAGACACTTACAATTGCAAAAAGTGCCATTCGTCATAATATGGCAAAAGATCTACCTAAAATGAATACGCGTACTTGTATAATTTGGGGAAGAAACGATATTGTAACACCACCAGATGTTGCAGAAGAATTTAACGAATTATTACCAGATTCTGATCTTTTTTGGATTGATAAATGCGGGCATGCTGCAATGATGGAAAAACCAAACGAGTTTAATGAGATTTTAGACCAGTGGTTTGAAAAACGAAATATTAAGTAATTATGAAGATTAATACTGCTGAATTTATCATAAGTAATTCCGATGTAAAGAAATGTCCAACAGAGCCTATTCCGGAATATGCTTTTATAGGAAGATCTAACGTTGGAAAATCTTCACTGATTAATATGCTTACCAACAATAAAAGTCTTGCAAAAACATCAAGCCGTCCAGGAAAGACGCAGTTAATAAATCATTTTAAAATTAACAGCAACTGGTTTTTGGTCGATTTACCGGGATACGGTTATGCGAAAGTTTCAAAATCAACAAAAGCGATCTTTCAGAAATTCATTACCGAATACTTTGAAAAACGCGAACAATTGGTAAGTGCTTTTGTTTTGGTTGATATTCGTCACGAAGCACAAAAAATTGATTTGGAGTTTATTACTTATTTAGGCGAAAGCGGCATTCCGTTTGGAATTATCTTTACAAAAGTGGACAAAATAAGTAAAGGAAGTATTCAAAAACATACGGCAGCTTATACTAAAGCATTACATGCCAATGGTTGGGAAGAAGTGCCACCATTTTTTATAACATCGTCTGAAAGTGAATTTGGTAAAGATGAGGTGTTGAACTACATTGATCAGATAAATCAAGACATATTTAAAAATAACAGTTTTGTATAAAAAAGAAGCCGTCTCAATATTAAAATTTGAGGCGGTTTTTTTATTAGAATTAATTTCCA
>NZ_RQTJ01000011.1 GCF_003858535.1 Paenimyroides viscosum | reverse complement strand
TTGTATTTTTGAACTATTTGAAAAGCTTTCGGGGTGTGTCCTGCATATGCAGGGCACACACAGGCGTTTGGCTCAATGACGGGTGACGTGGTTAATTGAGCATTCTACCTCGCATCAACATTTGTGGTGTATTGAAAGTTTAGTGCTCCGAAATCCGCCACTGCGCCAAACGACAAAACGTTATACGTCATTATTTTCCCGACCGTACGTAATATGAACTTAACACTTAAATTATAATATTAGGATTCGCAGATGAATCAGGTAATAATTCATTCGAATTTGAAACGCAAGGTTCTCATTTTATTGTTGCATCAATTTTAGTAAAGTCAGAAGAACAACTTGGAAAATTGGAAAATGATTTGGAAATTATAAGAAAAAGACATTTTCAAACAGGAGAAATAAAATCAAGTAAAGTAAGTGATAACATTACACGTAGAAAAAAAATCCTTAACGAAATATTAGAACTTGTTTTTTAATCTACCCAGTTGTTGTTGATAAGAGACAACTAACGACTGAAGGTTTTAAACATAAAAAATCGTTTTATAAATTCGTAAACAATCTTCTTTACAAAGAACTATTTAGAACATTTCCGGAATTGCAATTAAGCGTTGATGAACACGGAACTAATAAGTTTATGCTAGAATTTAAAAAATATGTTAAAAAAAATCATCAACGTACATTATTTTCTGGTATCGAATTTAAACACGCAAATAGTAAACAATCAATAATCATTCAGTTAGCTGATTTATTGCGGGAACAATTGCTTGTATTTATGATATTACAAAGCAAAATGAACATAGTGATGAATTATTAAGCCTAATGAAACCAAAAATAACTACAATAAATATATTTCCGAGAAAACTGACTTTAAATGATTTTGATGAAAGTAATTTCCAACAAACTTTTGACAAAAGGATTTCTGATGTAAGTTTCCAGAGAATATTTGATTTTATTGAAAAAAGTAATTCATCTGACCTACAAATTAGTGACCAAGTTGCATTTCTTAACCTATTGATTTGGTTACAAAGAGCAAATCCAAAAAGCGTTTATATTTCAACAAAAGAAATAATGCGTCACTTAAATTCTACTAGAGAAAAACCTATGAATGAAGAGTACTTTAGATCAAAAATTATTGGTAATTTAAGAGATAAAGGAATACTTATTTCATCGAGTAATACAGGTTACAAAATTCCAACCAGCAAAAGAGACCTTGAGTCATTTTTAAAGCACGGAAATAGAGTTATTTTACCTATGCTAAATAGAATTAAACAAGCAAGAAATGCAATAAAACTCGCAACACTTAATGAACTCGATATTTTGGAGGACGAAAAATATAAAGAACTAAAAAATCTATTAGAATAATAACATCGTATAACAAGAATAACTGTTGCATAACTCCAATTTTCAGAGAATTATTATAAAATAGTACAAAAACCACCTCTTTAAAAGTTATCTTAGGGAGGTTTGTTTTTTAAGCTACTGAAAACCCTCTTTTTAATCTACGTCATTACTGCAAATAAAACTTAGCGCAACTGTTATACATTCCTCATTACCACAAAACAAGCCATAACTGTATGCACAGGGTGCGGTGATTCACTACCTTTATCATCGGTATAAACCACGGCTAATCCTACAAATGGTAATCGTATATTGTTATCGTCAGCAGGGGCAAAATCCACAACAAAATCTTTATTTTTCGTTTGATCGTCAAGCTTTACGTACTGTATGTTGGGTTCGGTTAAAGAAATCTCGCCATCAGTCACACCATACCATCCCGTAGCTACCTCTAAAAATAGTCCTTTGTATTTTACTGACAATTCATATGGGATTATGCCTAAATTAAGTTGGTTGGTTTTGACATCATAGAATAAACCACTAGGGGCTATTTTCGAGTTTTTATTGAGTGATTTGTTGGTTAAATTACTGTAACTGTCTAATTCTTGCACAAGTTCGTTGAAAGTTTTTTCCGTTTCGTTCTTCGCTAGTTGCAGAAAAATAGCCATCAGCTGGTTGTGGAAGGTACCGTCTTTCTGTCGCCACATATACGGTTGTAACTGTTGCTTTAAGCTTTTAACATATTTGGATACTTGCGCAAACCGCTCCTGACCCACTTTTATATTGGGGTGGTTCTGGGTGGCTGCCTTGGTAAACCCGCCCGAATAACGCTTCACGTATGTTTTACCGTTACGCTGGCAAAAGATAAGATCTCCCAAACGTCCCCGTATGTTAAAAATATTGTCCGATTTAGCCATATACTTCTATTTTTACCATATTTTGTAGTAGTTATCTAAAATACGAAAAAATTTACTACCTTTAAGTTAATTCCTGATCCCTGCTTCCCTATTCCCCACTCAATCGCGCCTTAGTAGCGCATCAATGCCGCATCAGTGCCGTATATAATGTATACCAAAGCCATTTATGGTGCATAGTTTGGTATGATTTACTGTAATCTATTTATAGATAGTGTATGTTGGTGACAAAATAAATATTTAACACAATAATTTGTAAACTACTTAGTCGAAGCAGATGCAAGCGATGATTTATATATTCTTAAATCTTCCCAAGTAATATCTTCAGGAGCTTCGGCTTTTATTTCGGTTAAGTTTTTATCAGTGTTATTCTGAAATAATTCTTTTAAAATGGTAAGTTTTTTGACTGATATAACGGCTGTAATATCTATTTTATCTTCGCCTATTAATTTGGCAATATGCTGATAAATTGTTTGGACTGATAATTTGCGCTCTTCGGCAATTTCGGCAATGGTAAATTTGCGCTGCCAAAGGGCAAACGTTTTATCTGTTGTTGCAACTTTTACGGTTTTTGGAATTTGTTTGATATCGTCTTCGATCTCGTCAATATCCAAAATCTGTGTGCGCAGAATTTCCTTGATTCCCGTTAAATGATTTAAACGGTACGATGTAATATCCTGATCATTCAGATTTTCACTTGAAAAATCGATGCCACTTCCAAATAATTGTACCATTTTATTCGTTTTAATCAACTTTAAAACCATTTTAATATGCTCGTCTTCAAAAACACGCAATTGTTCTGTAAATAGCACAAAACCTTTCTTCTTTTTAGACTGTTCCAATACAAAAAGGGTATCGTAAGCCAATTCGTCTAACTTTGGATAAAAATACGAGTATGCTTTTGTTAAACGTTGTAATAAATGATCAATCCTAAAATCATCTGCCGTGAAAAGCGTGTGTAATTCCTGTAAAAATTTTAATCCTACATTTTTAATATTTTCCAGCAAGCGTTCTTGTTTTTGCGCCCATGCTTGGTAAATTTTTCGGGTCGATTTTTTTTCGGTTACCCAGGTTTCAATCCATTTTAAAAATTCTTTATGGGCATTGATCCAATCAAAAGTATCTTTAATCTGCAACCACAAATATTCTAATTTTGCCTGAACCAAAGGATTTTCATTATCTATCAATTCATTTTGTCGGGCAAACGACAATACATTTTCATCAGCCGAAATAGTGCGGATGGCAACAGGTTTTGAAAGCACCAAACCATTTAAACTGCGAAGGCGCGACAAGGCAACATACGCCTGCCCGCTCATGAACACATCGTTAATATCCAGAACAGCTTTATCAAACGTTAATCCTTGCGATTTATGAACGGTGATTGCCCAAGCCAATTTTAACGGATACTGCACAAAAGTTCCCAAAACTTGTTCTTCGATCTCTTTGGTTTGTTCGTTTAAAGCGTATCGAACATTTTGCCATTCGTATTTTTCAACGGTAATTTTCACGTTATCGTCTGGTAGATAAACCTCGATTTCATTTTCTGATACATAAAAAACGGTTCCGATTTTTCCGTTGTAATAACGTTTTTCAAAACTTAAATCGTTTTTAACAAACATTACTTGTGCACCTTTTTTAAGAACCAATTCAGTTTCTAACGGATACATTTTTTCAGGAAAATCGCCAATAATTTCGGGCAGAAAAACATATTCCTGTGCCTTTAAATTATCGAGTTCTTTATCGTTAATTTCGTCTGCTTTTCGGTTGTGTGTGGTTAAAGTTATGTAACCTTTGTTTTTCTTGGTATCGAAATTTTCGTTTACTTGTTTTTCAAGCAGTTCATAATCTTGCGGTGTATTGTTACTTGTTCGGAAATTATTCAGCAAAAGGATAAAAGCTTCATCATCTTGACGGTAAATTTTCTTTAGTTCGATATAAACCGGCTGCGTTTGCTGCATAATCCAAGCATTAAAAAAATAAATTCCGCTATAAAACTGTTTCATTACCTGCCAATCTGCATGTCGCACAACGGGTGGTAACTGCCATAAATCGCCAATAAAAAGCAACTGAACACCACCAAAAGGCAAACTGGATCTTCGAACAAACTGCAGCATTTCGTTCATGGCATCTAAGAGATCGGCACGCAGCATAGAAACTTCATCAATAACCAATAATTCCAAATTTCTGATAACGGTTTGTTTGGATTGCGGCATTTTAAAGTGCCTTGTAATGGTTTGTTTGGTTTCGAAATACTGACCGCTATCTGTATTTTTAAAATCGGCAGTTGGAATGTAGCCCGAAAAAGGCAGCTGGAAAAACGAATGAATGGTTACACCGCCCGCATTTAACGCAGCGATGCCCGTTGGTGCAACAACTACCGTGTTTTTATGGGTTGTTGACAGAATTTTTTTAAGTAGCGTTGTTTTACCCGTACCTGCTTTACCGGTTAAAAACACGTTTTTGTTGGTGTGTTGTATGTATTGTAAAACTAATTGTGCTTCGGCTGTCATGGAGTAAAGATAAAAAAACCACCAATTATGGTGGTTTAATTTTTATTATTTAGTTTCGGTTTTCTTAACCTCTTCTTTTTTTGTTTCTTCTTTTACTTCAACTTTTTTACCCGTTTTTTCTTCGTACTGTTTGTGTAAAAGCGATAAAATTTCTTTGGTTAGATTGTATTCTTCTTTTCCGTATAAAACCGATGCAGCATCGCCTGTTCCGTAGATATAATCGTAACCTTTTTCTTTACCGTAATCTTTAATGAAAGTTTTCATTTTAGTAACCATTGAATCGCGTTCAACAGCACTTTCTTCCTGAAACTTTTTCATGTAGTTTTGCTCTTTTTCTGCTAACGTTTGCTGACGGCGTTCTAATTCTGCCTGACGTTTTTGCGCCCACTCCATTCCTTTAGACTGTGCATTTTTTTGAAGATCTAAAACATCATTCTGAAATCTCTTTGCATCATTGTCTAATTCATTTTTCATTTTATCAGACATTGTTTTGAACTTTGCTT
Source organism: Paenimyroides viscosum (assembly GCF_003858535.1). Lineage (GTDB taxonomy): Bacteria > Bacteroidota > Bacteroidia > Flavobacteriales > Flavobacteriaceae > Flavobacterium > Flavobacterium viscosum. Next base: position 77,565 of record NZ_RQTJ01000011.1, on the reverse strand, counting down.
CGAAATCTTTGAATTCCTGATATTCTTTCATTAATTCTTCCGTATCGATATAAGCTGTTTTAAAACCTTCTGCCGTAGAAGTAGTTTTATCAACATTTGTAGTTGCCGCTGTTTCTTTATTGCAAGCAATTACACTTAATGCTACAACAGCCAACATCATTAATTTTTTCATATTAATTTTTATTTTTATAATAAGGTTATATGGAATCGCTTTTTTAATTGTATTTGTTAAAGTAAAATTTATTTATTGCGATTTCATAGAAATTAATTTTTATTTAAATTTTAAATTTCAACAAAAGTATTTAAAATTATTCAATTTGTTGGATTATAAGAAATTTATATGCTTTTTGCTATTTTTATAGAATCTGTTTATAAAATTGATACTTAAAATTTTCGATTTAAGACACTTTTATAAAATTTGAATATAAAGACACATTTATAACATTCATCTTTAAAAAGAACCTATTTAAAATTATTTTTTTAGAATATAGATGTGTGAAGAATACTCTTTAGTGAACATTCCACTGATATTTGAGAGGAATCCGATACAAAACGCCTTTACGATATTTTTTGATCCTGTTTTATATTCTTCTGATAAAAGTGAAACATAGAAACTATCAAAATACATAGGTTTTATATGTATCAGTTTAAAATTATTTTCATCAGCTAATTTTTTTATTGATTTTTTACTGAAATGCCAAAGATGTCTAGGTACATCCCAAGCTGCCCAATGTTTTTTATAATGAATAGCATCGAACGATTTAAAATTGGGAACAGCAATGATAAGCATACCGTTTTCCTTTAAATGATTGTTGAAGAAATTAAAATATTCCTTCAAATCTGTCACATGCTCTAATACGTGCCATAAAGTTATAACATCGTATTTTTCATTATTCAATTCATTAATATTATTGTAAACAGTAATATGTTTTGATAAACTTATTGCAGCAGCTTCACTATTTGGTTCTACTCCTACTCCGTTTACATTTAATCTATTTATTCCGTGTTTTAAAAAATCACCAGTTCCACAACCAATATCTAAAATGGAAATTGAATTATTATGATTGTATTTTTTAATTAAATTCCACTTTTGATTGATCGTATAATTTTTTACCAACTGATAAATTTTCTCAAACCAATTACGTTGAGCATCGGTATGCGAAATATAATTTTCGCTTTTATAGTAATGATCTAATTTATCAAACGAATTAAATTTTGTTTGATACATATCATACTTTTCATCATAGATTAGTTCAAAATTTTCTTTTGTTATACTGTAATCTTTAATGGTTTTGTTTTTCATAGTGCGAATATATAAAACAAAAAACTCCTTTGCAAAGGAGTTTTGTTTCACGTGGAACATAAAATTATCTTCCCATGTGTATTAATAAAATAGAAATATCAGATGGAGCTACACCACTTATTCTTGATGCTTGTGATATGGTAACTGGACGAATTTTCTTTAATTTATCTTTAGCTTCATAAGACATAGACTTGATTTTATCGTAATCAAAATTTTCAGGTATAATTAAATCTTCTAATCTGTTTAATTTATCAGCATTATTTTTTTCTTTTTCTATATAGCCTGAATACTTAACTTGGATAATAGCTTGCGATATAATTTCATCGTCTAAACTATTTTCTTTGATGTAAGCATCAACTTTATTAAACTGCAAAATATCATTATCTTCTAATTGCGGACGTGAAAATACCTTAAACATTTTATCTGGTTGCTTCATTGGTTCGCTTCCTTTTTCTTCTAAGATAGGATTAGCTTCTTTAGGTTGAACCGAAGTTTCTTTAAAAAACTGAACAAATTTTTCAGAAGATTCTTTCTTATATTCCATCCTTCTTAATCTGTCTTCAGTAGCCAAACCAATCTCAAACGCTTTAGGTGTTAATCTAAAATCGGCATTATCCTGACGTAAAAGTGTTCTATATTCGGCACGTGATGTAAACATACGGTAAGGTTCTTCTGTCCCTTTTGTAATTAAATCATCAATTAAAACGCCAATATAAGCTTCGTTTCTTTTTAAAATTAAAGGTTCTTTTTCCTGCACTTTTAACGCTGCATTTATACCAGCCATTAAACCCTGTGCAGCTGCTTCTTCATATCCTGTAGTTCCATTAATCTGTCCAGCAAAAAATAAACCTTCAACCAACTTTGTTTCTAAAGTGTGTTTTAATTGCGTTGGCGGAAAATAATCATATTCGATTGCATATCCTGGACGGAAGAACTTTACGTTTTCAAATCCAACAACAGAACGCAATGCTTTAAATTGAACATCTTCTGGCAACGAAGTTGAGAAGCCGTTCACATAAACTTCTACCGTATTCCAACCTTCTGGCTCAACAAATAACTGGTGACGGTCTTTATCTGCAAAACGATTAATTTTATCTTCAATCGATGGACAATAACGCGGACCTAAACTTTTAATTCTACCATTAAACATAGGCGAACGATCAAAGCCTTCACGAAGCAAATTATGTACTTCAGGCGATGTATACGTCATGTAACATGACCTCTGTTTAGTCAATGGTTTTGTAACATCTGAATACGAAAATTTCTGAGGATTTACATCACCCGGTTGTTCATCCATTTTAGAATAATCTAACGAACGCCCATCTACACGAGGTGGTGTTCCTGTTTTCATTCTTCCTGATTCAAAACCTACTTTTATTAAATCTTCGGTAATTCCGAACGATGCACTTTCACCAGCTCTACCACCACCGAATTGCTTATCACCAATATGGATTAATCCGTTTAAAAAAGTTCCATTAGTAAGAATAACCGTATACGATTTTATCTCGATCCCTAAACTTGTTTTTACTCCAATTACCTTATTATTTTCGATTAAAATACCGGAAATCATTTCCTGATAAAAATCTAAATTAGGCGTTCCTTCCAACATCAATCTCCAATTTTCAGCAAAAAGCATACGGTCACTTTGACAACGTGGGGACCACATTGCCGGACCTTTTGATATATTCAACATCTTAAACTGAATGGCAGAATTATCGGAAACAATTCCTGAATATCCACCAAGCGCGTCAATTTCTCGAACAATCTGTCCTTTTGCAATTCCGCCCATAGCAGGATTACAACTCATTTGCGCAATATTTTGAAGACTCATTGTAACCAACAAAGTCTTCATTCCCATGTTTGCTGCTGCTGCTGCTGCTTCGGATCCGGCATGACCTGCACCAACAACTACTACATCATATTTATCTTGAAATAAACTCATTGTTCCACGTGAAACATTAAATTAAACATTATAAAAAAACTATTGTTCCACGTGGAACATATTAATTTTTTCTTGTTCTTTAGATCGCATTAACAAAGCTTCTTCTTCTGTTTTATCTTTATAACCACAATAGTGCAAAATACCATGGGCTAGAACTCGTAACAGTTCTTCGTTAAACGATACCTCGTATTCTTTTGTATTATCTTGTACCCTTTCGATCGAAACAAAAATATCTCCTGAAATTAAATCTCCTATACAATAATCAAAACTTATAATATCGGTTAATGTATCATGATTTAAATACTGCATGTTTATGTTGTGCAAATATTCATCATCACAAAAAATATAATTTATTTCACCCGGTTCTTTTCCTTCCGATTCTATAACAGCGTCAATCCATTGTTCATAGTCAGACTCGTTTTCTAACTGAAAATCTGTTTCATAATTAAAAATGACCATAATTAAACATTAAAATACCTTGCAAAGGTACAACGAAACTAAAAAAAGAAGTATAAGATTGTATTAAAATATGTATTTAATTGAATATCAGTAATTTAATACAATATATCATTATATCAATTAGTAAAAATGCAACAAAACAGTTTTCGTTGTTAACAACATATTATTATTAAATAATTAAATTTTAAAATTTTAAAAAAAGATTTCTTCTTTATAATGCTTGTTAATATGTAGCATAAGTTTTTGGTAAAGTATTTTAATATGTTACTTATTAAAAGTTGTTAACATTAACTTAATATATCAAAGTTCTAAATATCAGTCAATTTAAAAATGGATGTTGATATATTTTTACTTTCACTAACAAAAATTGCTTAAAAGTTTAGTTGTGGATAAGTGTTTATAAGTTGATAAAATGTGTCAATGTAATCGTTGATTAGTTTCAATAAAAACTACACTTATCAACCAGAATTATCTGCCATAACAAAATTATAAGATTTAAAAAGTATTAGTTATGTAAAGTTATTCACACTTATTAACACAGGTTATTGATAGTAAAATTAAGGTTATAAACACTTATAATTTTGTTGGCTAACAGATGAACTAATATTACATTAAAACTATCCTAATGGCTTTAAAATTGCATTAATTAGTTTGATAAATAAAAAATGGATTCCAATTAGGAATCCATTCTGTTTTCGCGAATCATGTATGCCATGTTCTTTATAATGTTATGATGTTTTGCTACAAACGTGTTTTCTTTATTCCACACATAACCGGCTAATACAGCACAAATTTTTCTTTTAACATCGGGATTTTCCGGTTGATGATAAAATAGTTCCTGCAAATTACCAGTGTACCATTCTTTAACGTAAGTGGTAAAAACATCAATACCGTATTTCATATATTCAGTGTATTCTTTCTCCCAGTTAACTTCTTCCCCATTAATTTGTTTTAAAGCCAGTTTAGCAGCTAAAATACCTGATTCGGTAGCAAAACAAACGCCTGAAGAAAATACTGGATCTAAAAATTCGGTACTGTTTCCTGTTAACGCATATCCTTCGCCGTAAAATTGAGAAACAGCCACAGAATAATTTTTTAAATGGATCGGATCAAATTCAAAAGGAAGTGTATCGAATCGCTTAACATAAAAATCAGAAAGTTTTATGGCATTTTTAATAGCTTCTTCGGTGTTTCCTGTTGCCGATAATTTATCGATATATTCTGTAGGACCAACAATTCCAACACTGGTATTTCCATTAGAAAAAGGAATAACCCACAACCAAACTTCGGTTTCAATAATATCAAAAGAAATCTGAGTTCCCTCTACTCCATCTGGTCGGTTTATATCTTTAACGTGTGTAAAAATTGCGGAGTGCGGATCTAATTTAGAAGGTGATTCTAACTTTAAAATCCGTGGCAACACACGACCGTAACCACTGCAATCAATTACAAATTTTGCATGTATCTGTGAAAAAGTTCCGTTTTTATCTTTAATGGTAGTTATAGAATCTGTTCCGTTAAATTCTACATTGGTAACTTCGGTTTCAAAAGCAATATCAACTCCTTTACGTTGCAATTCGTCGGTCATGGCTTTATCAAAATCGGCACGAGGAATCTGCCACGTCCAATCCCAACCTTCACCAAATTTATTGCTAAAATCAAAAATACAAATTTCTTTACCTCTAATAAAACGCGCACCGGGTTTCTTTTCAAATCCGTAAGAATCAAGTGCTTCAAATAATCCAGCTTCATTATAATGATCCATAACACGTGGAATCAAACTCTCGCCCACCACAATTCTAGGGAACTTTTGTTTTTCTACAACTTTTATCTTTGCACCTTGTTTTTGCAGATATCCGGCAGCAACACTTCCACTAGGTCCAGCTCCAATAATTAGGATATCAACATTTTCTGTATTCATAATAAAAAGATAGTTTAAAAATTATATTTTTGTCATTCAAAAATGATGTTTCAAAAATACAAGAAATCAGTCATTTAATACATTTTAAACAAACAATTTTTAATGAAAGTTATTCGTGATTATTTAACGATAAATGATTTTTCTTCGATTATTTTTAATAACGAGGCAATTACACTTGATGATTTACTTGTAAACAGGGTTGAAAAAAGCTTTGATTTTTTGAAATCTTTCTCATCAAATAAAGTTATTTACGGTGTGAATACCGGTTTTGGACCAATGGCTCAGTACCGTATTCAGCCACAAGATCAGTTACAGTTACAATACAATTTAATTCGCAGCCATTCATCGGGCTCTGGTAATCCGTTGTCGCCTATTCATGTAAAAGCCGCAATTTTAGCGCGATTAAATACGCTTGCTTTAGGAAAATCGGGTGTAAATATTTCGGTAATTTCTTTAATGAAAGAATTAATAAACCGCGATATTACGCCGCTTATTTTTGCTCATGGTGGTGTTGGTGCAAGTGGCGACTTGGTTCAACTGGCACATTTAGCACTGATACTTATTGGTGAAGGAGAAGTTTTTTACAAAGGCGAACGCAAATCTACCCAAGAAGTTTTTAAAATAGAAGGTTTACAGCCTATCGATGTTAAAATTCGAGAAGGTTTAGCATTAATGAACGGTACGTCAGTAATGACGGGAATTGGGATTGTTAATGCAGTTTTAGCTGATAAATTAGTCGATTTTTCTTTACAAGCTTCTTGTATGATTAATGAGATTGTTCAGGCTTATGACGATCATTTATCACATGAATTAAACAACAGTAAATTACATTACGGACAGCAGGTTGTTGCAGAAAAAATGCGAAATCATTTAAAAAACAGCCAGCTAACGCGTAACCGTCAAGAACATTTATACAGCGGAGAAAATACCGAAGAAATTTTCAAGGAAAAAGTGCAAGAATATTATTCAATTCGTTGTGTACCACAAATTTTAGGTCCTATTTACGATACCGTTTTATCGGTTAAAGATATTTTAGAAAAAGAAATAAATTCGGTAAATGACAATCCAGTGATTGATGTGGAAACAGAACAGGTTTACCACGGCGGAAATTTCCATGGCGATTATGTATCGCTAGAAATGGATAAATTAAAGCTGGTTGTTACTAAAGTTTCTATGTTGGCAGAACGTCAGTTAAACTATCTGTTAAATTCAAAAATTAACGAAATACTGCCACCATTTGTAAATCTGGGTAAATTAGGATTCAATTTTGGTATGCAGGGTGTACAGTTTACGGCAACATCAACTACAGCAGAAAATCAGGCATTGTCAACTTCTATGTACATTCACAGTATTCCGAACAATAACGATAATCAGGATATCGTGAGTATGGGAACCAACGCAGCCGTTATGTGCAGCAATGTGATCGAAAATACGTTTGAAGTTTTGGCGATTGAACTAATTACGATTATTCAGGCAATTGATGCATTGAATTATCAAGATAAATTAAGCAGTTCATCAAAGAAATTGTATGATCAAATTAGAAACATTGTGCCTGTTTTTACAGAAGATATGGTAATGTATCCTTATGTTAACAAGGTTAAGGAATTTTTAAAAAAATAGGCAGCAAATGAAGAAATGTGCTTTAGTTACAGGCGGATCTCGTGGAATAGGAAAAGCCATCTGCTTAAAATTGGCAAAGGATTTGCAGTACCATGTTTTGATAAATTACCAATCGAACGAATCAGCTGCGCTAGAAACCAAGCAATTGATTGAAAACGAAGGTGGATCGGCAGAAATAATCGGGTTTAATGTAGCAAGTTTAGAAGAAACACAGGCTGCTTTGAATTCTTGGAAAGAAGCGAATACCGAAGCTGTTGTAGAAGTTATCGTGAACAATGCAGGAATTACTCGCGATGGTTTGTTTATGTGGATGCAGCCAAACGACTGGAAAAGTGTTATTGATACCAGCTTAAACGGTTTTTACAACGTAACTAATTTCTTTATTCAGGAAATGTTGCGCAGTAAATACGGCAGAATTATCAATATGGTTTCGGTTTCGGGTGTAAAAGGCACGCCGGGTCAAACCAATTATTCTGCAGCAAAAGGTGCATTGGTAGCAGCAACAAAAGCATTAGCACAAGAAGTTGCCAAACGTAAAGTCACTGTAAATGCAGTTGCTCCAGGTTTTATTAAAACCGATATGACTGCGGAATTAGACGAAAAAGAATTAGTTAAAATGATACCTGCCAACCGTTTTGGCGAAGCAGAAGAAGTAGCCGATTTAGTTGCTTTCTTGGCTTCTAAAAAATCAGGTTATATAACAGGTGAAATTATAAATATAAACGGAGGAATTTATTCATAATGAATAACAGAGTGGTGATAACCGGTATGGGAATTTATTCGTGCATCGGTACCAATTTACAAGAAGTTAAACAATCGTTATACGAAGGAAAATCAGGCATTGTGTTCGATGAAGAACGTAAAGAATATGGTTTTCGTTCGGCATTAACAGGTAAAGTTCCAACGCCCGATTTAAAACCATTTTTAAGTCGCAGACAGCGTATTACCATTGGCGAAGAAACCGAATATGCGTATGTGGCAACTATGGAAGCTTTGCAGAACGCGGGTATTTCTTTAGATGATTTCAACAAGCGTGAAATTGGTTTGATCTACGGAAACGACAGTGTTTCTAAAGCCATTATTGAAGCTACAGATATTGTTCGTGAAAAGAAAGATACCGCTTTAATAGGTTCTGGCGCTATTTTTAAGTCGATGAATTCTACGGTAACCATGAATTTATCAACTATTTTTAATATCACCGGAATTAATATGACCATCAGTGCGGCTTGTGCCAGCGGATCTCATGCGATTGGTTTAGGGTATATGATGATTAAAAACGGATTGCAAGATTTGGTCATCTGCGGTGGTGCGCAGGAAATTAATAAATACGGAATGGCAAGTTTCGATGGTTTAGGTGTTTTTTCGCCTCGTGAAAACGAACCTGCAAAAGCATGCCGCCCATTCGATGCTGCCCGCGATGGATTGGTTCCAAGTGGTGGCGGTGCAACAATCATCATTGAAAGTTTAGATAGTGCGATGGCTCGCGGTGCAAACATTATTGCAGAAATTGTCGGTTACGGATTTTCATCAAATGGCGGACATATTTCTACTCCTAATGTTGACGGACCTGCAACAGCTATGCGAAAAGCCTTACAACAGGCAGGTTTAAATGCAGCCGATGTTCAATACATCAACGCGCATGCAACATCAACTCCGGTTGGCGATGCAAACGAAGCACAGGCAATCGATGAAGTTTTTGGAGCAACAAAACCGTATGTTTCAAGCACCAAATCAATGACAGGTCATGAATGTTGGATGGCTGGTGCAAGCGAGATTATTTATTCTACAATTATGATGAATGAAGGATTTATCGCACCTAACATAAACTATGAAACACCCGATGAACATTCGGAAAAGCTGAATATTGCCACCAAAACAATTACTAAAGATTTTGACGTATATTTGTCGAATTCTTTCGGGTTCGGAGGAACAAATTCGGCGGTAATCGTTAAAAAATATAAATAAATATTTTACCACATAGACAATAGTTTTTTAGTGTTTACATAGTTTAAAAACTTTAAGTTTTGTAATTAAGAGCTTTATAATCTTAAAAATTCTATGTATCTATGTTGTTAATAAAAATAATAAAAACACATGAAGATTGAAGAGATCATCGAAAAAGTAAACGAAATTTTAGTTGAAGAATTCGAAGTTGATGCAGAGGTAATCGAAGCCGATAAAAATTTAAAGCAAACTTTAGATTTAGACAGCTTGGATTATGTGGATTTGGTTGTAATAATCGAATCAAATTTTGGCGTGAAATTAGTGGAGGCTGATTTTATAGACATGGTAACTTTTCAAGATTTCTACAACATCATCAACAATAAAATAGCTGCTAAAAACGCTTAAAATGACGCAATGGAGCGGAAAATCTAAAGGAACAATTTTAGGTTATAAAATATTTGTTTATTGTATTAAAAAGTTGGGAATACGTCTTGCTTACAGCGTTTTGGTATTTGTGGCTTTTTACTATTTTGTGGCATATCCAACATCGTTTAAAGCAATGTTTTATTATTTCCATCAACGCCAGCAGTTTTCGTATTTTAAAGCAGTTTTAGCGGTTTATAAAAGCTATTTTACCTTTGGGCAGGTTTTAATTGATAAAATAGCTATATCAGCAGGCTTACGTAGTAAATTTACTTTTGATTTTGATGGAATCGATATTTTAAAACAATTGTTAAGCGAAGGTAAAGGCGGAATTTTAATAAGCGCCCATATTGGTAATTTTGAAATTGCCGAAAAGTTTTTTGCCGATATTGATTTTAACTGTCAGATACATATTGTAACCGTAGATCAAGAACATTCGGTAATTAAGCAATATTTAGAAAGCATTTCAAACGAGAAACCCAATGTACAGTTTATTTATGTAAAAGAAGATCTATCGCATATTTTCGAAATCAACGAGGCACTTTCTAAAAATCATTTGATTTGTTTTACAGGCGATCGATATTTCGGACATTCTAAAACAATGCAGGCAGAATTATTAGAAAAAGATGCACATTTTCCTGCAGGAACTTTTATGTTGGCATCACGTTTAAAAACGCCGGTTGCGTACGTGTATGTTATGAAAGAGCCTAATTTGCATTACCATTTGTACACCCGCAGAGCACCCGAATTTAAACACCGCGATGCACAAGCTGTATTAAATAGTTATACCAACAGTGTTTCGCAAATGTTAAAAAAATATCCGTATCAATGGTTTAATTATTTCGATTTTTGGAAGGATTAATATCCATTTGGTAAATTAGAATACCCGTCAGTTCGAGCTTGTCGAGAACTTAATTTTATAAATACTTCTCGATACACTTCACTACATTGCGCTACTCGAAGTGATGAAATAAAAAAAGAAAGTAAATGAAAAATGTTTTAGTTATTTATTATTCGCAATCGGGTCAGTTAAAAGAAATTGCCCAGCAAATAAGCCTTCCGTTTGTGGAAGATGCTAATGTGAATGTAAGTTATTACAACATTCAAACTAAAAAAAACTTTCCTTTTCCGTGGGATAACGATTCGTTTTTTGATGCATTTCCCGAAACGTTCAAACAAATTCCAACAGAAATCATTCCGCCAGATAATGAAATCCTTCAAACTAAATTCGATTTGGTTTTGTTGCATTTCCAGGTTTGGTATCTTTCGCCATCAATCCCTATAAATTCGTTCTTAAAAAGCGAATATGCCAAAACCATTTTAAATAATGTGCCGGTTGTTACAATTAACGGAAGTCGTAATATGTGGGCATTTGCACAAGAAAAAGTAAAAGTTTTGTTGAAAAATGTGAATGCTAATTTGGTTGGAAACATTGCATTGACCGATAGAAACATCAATCTTGTAAGCGTAATAACCATAGTAGATTGGATGTTTAGCGGCGTTAAAAGAAATGTCTACGGTTTTTTACCTTTACCAGGTGTATCAGCCCAAGAAATCAATGAATCGGTAAAATTCGGAAAAACCATTTTACCTTTCCTACAAAAAAATAATTATACCGGATTGCAAGAGCAATTGTTAGCAAAAGGCGCTGTAGAATTTCGTTGGTTTCTACTATCAATGGATAAAAAAGCCAATAAAATGTTCACGATATGGTCAACTTTAATTTTGAAAAATCCGGCAAAACGCAAAACACTTTTAAAAGTTTTTAAAGGTTATTTATTTGCCGCCATTTGGGTATTATCGCCAATTGTTCATTTAATTGAATTAATTTTGTTTCCAATTACTTATTTTAGCATTCAGAAAAAGAAAAAGTATTTCCAAGGAATATCGTAATGTCAGCAAAAGTTTATATAAATAAAATAGAGAAATTTCTACCCAATAATCCTGTTTCAAACGACGAAATGGAACATATTCTGGGTGAAATCAACAATAAACCATCAAAATCGCGGCGGTTGATTTTGCGCAACAACGGCATTCAAACCCGTTATTATGCGTTAGATAATCAGCAAAAAATCACGCATAACAATGCAGAATTAACTGCTTTAGCCATAAATAAATTGGTTGCAGACGATTTTTCCTTGAACGACATTGATATTCTATCTTGCGGAACTTCTACTCCCGATGTATTGTTACCGTCGCACGCTGCAATGGTTCACGGTTTACTTAAAAACAAATCGGTAGAGCTTAATTCATCGTCGGGTGTTTGTTGTTCGGGAATGAACGCTTTAAAATACGGTTATTTGGCTATCAAGGCAGAAACCGCAAACAACGCAGTTTGTACAGGATCTGAACGTGTTTCAACCTGGATGATGGCTAATAAATTCGAAGCCGAAATTGCCAATTTAGAAGCGTTGGAAGAACAACCAATTTTAGCTTTTAAGAAAGATTTTTTACGTTGGATGCTATCAGATGGTGCCGGAGCAATGCTTTTGGAAAATGAGCCAAAAGGATCATTACCGTTAGAAATTCTGTGGATGGAAAACTATTCGTATGCACATGAATTGGAAACCTGTATGTATGCCGGTGGCGAGAAAATGGAAGACGGATCTGTTAAAGCATGGAGCGAATTTAGTACAGATGAGTGGAAAAACGAATCGGTTTTTTCATTAAAGCAAGATGTCAAGATTTTAGATGAATTCATCCTTAAAAAAGGGGTTGAAAGTATGGGTGATGCCATGCAGAAACACAACATAAAACCAAGCGATATTACTTATTTCCTACCGCATATTTCATCGGTTTTCTTTAAGGATAAACTGTATGAATGTTTTAAAAATGCCGGTTTGGAAATTCCAAAAGATAAATGGTTCATAAACCTGCCAAAAGTAGGAAATGTGGGTTCGGCATCAATCTATTTAATGTTAGAAGAGCTGTATCATTCCAATAAATTAAAAAGTGGCGACACCATTATGTTGTCGGTTCCCGAAAGTGGTCGATTTTCTTATGCATACGCATTTTTAAAAGTAGTTTAGCATGAATATATCGTTCCCTATAACATCGGCAGAAACCCTTTTAAAATGCATTCCACAGCGCAATCCTATTGTTATGGTTGATACGCTTTATGCTTTTAATGACAACGAAGTTTCGGCAGGATTATCAATTGATACTACCGGATTATTTATAAAAAACAATGCACTGCAAGAACCCGGTTTAATAGAACACATGGCGCAAACAGTGGCATTGCACACCGGTTTTGGGTTTTACGTAAAAAACCAGCAGGCACCAATGGGGTACATTGGCAGTATTGCAAACCTTAAAATTAACCGCTTGCCCATTGCAGGCGAAAATATTCATACCACAGCAACAATTCTACAAGAATTTGCGGGTATTACGCTGGTTGATATTATTTGCCAGATCAACAACGAAACAATTGCAACCGCACAAATGAAAACAGTAATTGCCAAATGATGAATTCTGAAAAAACATATATCGATATTAAAAATTATCTGCCACATTTACAGCCAATGTTAATGGTTGATGCTATTGAACATATATGTTTAGAACGAGTTTTAACGCATTTTGAAATAAAAGCCGACTGTATTTTTATTGAAAACAATTGTTTGTCTGCTTCGGGATTGATCGAAAACGCAGCGCAAACCTGTTCATCAATTTCAGGGCAGCATTATTTTGATAAGGAACCATCGGCAGAATCTCAAGGTAATCCGGGGATTTTAGGTTTTATAAGTTCGATCAAAAAAATTACCATTCACAAATTACCCGAAATAGGAACAAAAATTCAAACCGAAGCCAATTTGGTTGCACAGGTTCAAATGCCCGAATATTCTATTTGCACGTTAAAAGTTACTGCATATCATTTAGATACGTTATTTTTGGAAGGCGAAATGAATTTATTCTTACAAAAAAATTAAGATGAAGAAGAACGAAGTACCACAAGACGATAGTCCTTTAAAAAGGAAAAACATTAACGAAATGGTTTATGCGGTTGATGATGACGGAAAATTTGTAAGCGTTCAAAGTACTGGCTGGGAAGCAAAAACTGTTGTTCAGCATGAGAATTTAGAAGTATTGGATCAACGTATTCAGCAGGCTTTAAACGATGTAAAAGCAGGCAACGTAAGCCCGATTGTTTATTTTATGGAACTAAACCGTATGGACTGGCAAACGCTGGCGGCTTATGTGGGTAAATGGACATTCTTTGTAAAACGTCATGGAAAACCAAACGTTTTTAAAAACCTAAACACCAAAACACTTCAAAAATATGCCGATGTTTTCGGTATTTCTTTAACCGATTTACAAAATTTAAAAGGATAAATGCAGGCGGATTTTCAACACAAACAAGCAGCACATTGCGAAAACGGTGCTATTGTAAATCTATTGGGCGAAAAAGGCTTTAAAATATCAGAACCTATGGCTTTTGGTCTGGGCTCTGGTTTGTTTTTTGTTTACTTGCCGTTTCTTAAAATAAATCATGCACCGGGAATTTCGTACAGACCCATGCCAGGTAAAATATTTAACCGTATGGCAAAGCGTTTGGGGATAAAAGTACAACGTTTCAAATTTTCCGATCCTAAAAAAGCACAGCAAAAGTTAGATGAAAATCTTTCTAAAAATATTCCTACGGGTCTGGTAGTAGGTGTTTACAATTTACCTTATTTTCCAGACGAATACCGCTTTCATTTCAATGCACACAACATTGTGGTTTTTGGTAAAGAAAATGGTAACTATTTAATTAGCGATTCGGTTATGGATTATACTGTTTCACTAAACGAAGACGAATTGGAAAAAGTGCGTTACGCCAAAGGAGCATTGGCTCCGAAAGGACATTTGTACTACCCTGTTTCTGTTCCAGAAACTATGGATCTTACAAATCCTATTAAAAAAGCCATAAAACAAACCTGTAATGATATGTTAGCCCCTGTGCCACTTGTAGGTGTGAAAGCTATACGTTGGGTAGCAAAAGATATTTTAAAATGGCATAAAAAGTTGGGTGTTGCAAAAACAAATTACAATTTGGCTAATATGATCCGTATGCAAGAAGAAATTGGTACAGGCGGTGGCGGTTTCCGCTTTATTTACGCTGCTTTTTTACAAGAAGCTGGTGAATATTTAAAAAATCAGGAATTGTTGAGCCTTTCTCAAGAAATGGCTTTAATTGGCGATAAATGGCGTGATTTTGCTTTAGAAGCATCGCGTGTGGTTAAAAAGCGAAGCAATACCGAAAATGTGTATCAAGTACTTTCTAACGATTTAATGAAACTGGCAGATTTGGAAGAAGCCTTTTTTAAGAAATTGAAAAAAGCCGTGTAATGCAGTCAATCATCAAAATACAAAACATATCGAAACAATATAAAGGCGCCGATTTTCAGTCGCTTAACAATGTGGTTTTAAACATTCCGCAACAGTCTGTTTTTGGATTGTTAGGACCAAACGGAGCCGGAAAAACAACCTTGATTTCTATTTTGTGCGGCATCATTCAGCCAACATTAGGCAGTTATGAAATCAACGGAATATCAAACAAAAACAGTACATCAATAAAAAATATAATTGGTGTGGTTCCGCAAGAATATGCCTTGTACCCTACCCTTACAGCCTATGAAAATCTAATGTATTTTGGTAGTTTGTACAATGTATCAAAAACAGAATTAAAAGCAAAAATCCCCGAATTTCTAATTCATTTAGGATTGGAAAACTTCATGCACAAGAAAATACAAACGTTTTCGGGTGGAATGAAACGCCGGGTAAATTTAATAGCCGGCATTTTACACAATCCAAAAGTGTTGTTTTTAGACGAACCTACGGTTGGTGTTGATGTTCAGTCGCGCGCTACGATTATCGATTATTTAAAACTGTTGAACCAACAAGGAACAACCATTGTTTATACATCGCATTTAATGGCAGAAGCACAAGATTTCTGTACCGATATTGCCATTATAGATCAAGGCAGCGTTTTTGTTCAGGGAACACCAAAAGAACTCATTGAAAGTGTGCCAAATGCGCATAGTTTAGAAGAAGTTTTTATTGAATTAACCGGTAAAAAATTGCGCGATGTGGTTTAAATATTTTAGACTTGTGTCGTATTTTACATGATTGTTTTCCAAATAAAGATTAACAGAATTGAAGAGCCAAAAGTGGCTGTGTTTTCCAAAAAAAATCTATTTTTGTATAAAGTGATTCCGATTTATGCCGAAGAAAATATTAGTGCTATATTACAGTCAAACAGGACAATTAAAGGACATCGTAAACAATATCGCAAAACCTTTTGAACAATTAAAGGATTTATATACCGTTACGTATTACGAAATTAAAATGGAAAAAGATTTCGCTTTTCCATGGAAAAGTGAAGTTTTTTACGATACTTTCCCAGAAACGTATAGGCAAATTCCAAGAGCCATTTTACCACCTCCTGAAGAAGTGCTTAATCAAAAATTTGACCTAATATTATTTGGCTACCAAGTTTGGTTTTTAACTCCGTCTATACCCATTATTTCTTTTCTTAAAAGTGCGTATGCTGCGCAAATAATGGCTAATACGCCCGTTATAACAGTTTCTGCTACCAGAAATATGTGGATGCTTTCTCAAGAAAAACTTAAAATTCATTTACAACGTTTGCAAGCAAAACTTGTGGGTAATATAGCTTTGGTTGATCGTCATGACAATTACACAAGCGTAATAACCATATTAAATTGGATGCAAACCGGCAATAAGGAACAGAAAAAACCATTTCCTAACGCAGGTGTTTCTGATGCAGAAATTGCAACCGCCGATAAATATGGAACGATTATTGAAAAGTACGTTTCGCAAGATAATTATAATGGGTTGCAAAATGAACTTGTAAAGAACGGAGCAGTAGAAATACGGCCATTTCTTATAAAAGTTGAAACCGTAGGTAATAAGCTTTTCACCGTATTTTCGGGAATTATTCTTAAAAAACCTGAAAAAAGAAAATTTTGGGTGGGCGTTTACAAATTTTACCTAATGGCTGCAATATGGGTAATTTCGCCAATTGTTTTGATTATCTACAATATAACAACTCCCATTTTTTGGTGGAAGAGAAAAAAACAAATTCAATATTATCAAGGACTATAAAAAAGAAAATTATAATGAGTAACGTTTATATCACAAAAGCATCAACCTATCTACCCAACGATCCTGTTTCAAATGATGAAATGGAACAATATTTAGGCTTGGTGAATAATAAAACATCTAAGGCAAGACCACTTATTTTAAGGAATAACGGCATAAAAACACGTTATTATGCGTTAGATAAAAATCAACATCCTACGCATACCAATGCAGAAATTACCGCTTTAGCAGTAGAAGGTCTTTTTGATGAAAACTTTAAAAAAGAAGATATGGAGTTGCTTTCTTGCGGCACCACTTCGGCAGATCAAATTCAGCCTTCGCACGCGTCTATGGTTCATGGCGTTTTAAAACCCGGAAAATCTATTGGTATTAACACTTCTATGGGGCTTTGCAATGCTGGTATGAACGCCTTAAACTATGGTTTTTTGTCGGTAAAAGCAGGTGCTACAGAAAATGCAATCTGTGTGGGTTCCGAGCGTTTTTCGTCTTGGATGACCGCCGATAAATTCAACCATGAAGTTGAAAATTTAAAATTATTAGAAGAAAAACCAATTGTAGCTTTTAAAAGAGAATTTTTAAGATGGATGCTATCCGATGGTGCAGGTGCATTTCTATTGGAAAATAAGCCGAGAGAAGGAAGCCTGAATTTAAAAATTGAATGGATTGATTTTCACTCATTCGCCCATGAAATTGAAGCATGTATGTATTCTGGTTGCGAAAAACAAGAAGACGGAAGCTTGAAATCTTGGGCAGATTATCCTTCAGATGAATGGTTGAAACAATCTTTATTCGCATTAAAACAAGATACCCGTTTGTTGGATGAATTTATTTTGAAAAAAGGTGCCCAGGCTTTAAGAGCTTCGTTCGATAAACACCAAATTCAACCCGAAGAGATGGATTATGTTTTAGCACACATTTCTTCAAACTACTTTAAAGACGGTTTAAGAGAAGAATTTGCAAATGTAGGTTTAGATTTCCCTGTGGAAAAATGGTATTATAACTTATCAGAAGTTGGAAACATCGGCGCAGGATCAATCTTTATTGTAACCGAAGAATTAATGAATTCCGGTAAGCTTAAAAAAGGAGAAAAAGTATTGCTATGCGTGCCAGAAAGCGGCAGATTTGCCTATTCATGCGCATTGTTAACCGTATGCTAATTTTAAACCTAGCAACAGTCTTAAGTATTTTAAGATAATTCTAATCTAATATTTAAAATTAAAATCCTTTGGTCATTTACCAATGGATTTTGGTATTTTTACGCATTATTTCAAGTTTTAATGAAAAAGATGAACCATAATTTAATTGATACATTAACCGGTAAAAAATTGCGCAATGTGGTTTAAATTGTGGCAGTGTGTTGTAAAAGAATTTAAGTTGTTATTTCGTGATATTGGCGGATTAATCACTTTATTCATCATGCCGGTAATTTTGGTGGTGGTGGTAACATCTATACAAGACAGCACGTACCAAAGCTTTAGTGCATCAAAAATTCCTGTTCTTTGGATCGATCACGATCAGGACAGTATTTCAATGCATGTTAAAAAAGAATTAGAAGCTTCGCAAAGTTTTTCATTGATAACAACCGAAAATAATAAAGTGATAACGGAAGCAACTGCAAAAGAACTGGTTTTTAAAGGAAAGTACCAAATGGCAATTGTAATTCCTAAAAATCTTACCAGCGATTTAAACATAAAGGTTCGACAAAATGTGGACGGAATTTTAGACGAAATGGGCATGAGTACTTCTACGTACGATCCTGTTGAAGTAGAAAAAAAAGAAATAAGACTGTATTTTGATCCGGCTACACAAGCAGCTTTTAAAAACGGAATCAAAAGCAATATCGATAAAATGGTGGCTCAGTTGGAATCTGATGCCATTTATAAAACTTTCGAAACTCAATTGGGCGGTAGCAGCAGCACATCGTTCAATGATACGTTTATCAGCTTTAAAGAAATTGTTCCACAAGAAAAAAACGCAGATGTTGTGCCAAATTCGGTTCAACACAACGTACCGGCTTGGACACTTTTTGCCATTTTCTTTATCATGGTGCCGTTGTCAATCAACATTGTAAAAGAAAAAAATCAGGGAACATATCTGCGATTAATCAGCAGCCCAACATCAAACAGTATATTGTACTTAGGTAAAATAATAACGTATTTGGTTATTTGTCTGTTGCAGTTTTACACCATTTTAATTATTGCAAAAGTTGTATTTCCGTACATGAATTTGCCCGAGCTAAATCTATCATTTAACAAAATAGCTTTAATGTCTGCATTAACGTTAACCGCAGGTTTAGCAGCAATTGGTATGGCAATTTTGTTAGGAATTGTAAGTAAAACCCAAGAACAATCGGCACCTTTTGGCGCAACCTTCGTAATTATTCTGGCAGCTGTTGGTGGTGTTTGGATTCCCGTTTTCGCCATGTCGCAAGTCATGCAAATTGCATCAAAAGCATCGCCTATGAACTGGGCATTAAACGGCTATTATGATATTATCTTGCGAAATGGTTCGCTAATTGATATTATTCCTGAAATGATATTACTAACTTTGTTTTTTGTTGTTTTTACAACTTTCGCATTGCTATATGATAAAAAGAAAAGAACCGTTTAACCAAGGCAAAACCTTACAGCATACCGAACATTTTAAGGTAAAGTTTAACCAGACCGATGCATTGGGCATTGTTTGGCACGGCAACTATATCGATTATTTTGAAGACGGACGTGAGGCTTTTGGTCGCCATTACGGAATTTCTTACAAGCATGTGCAAGATCACGGTTTTGCAACGCCGATTGTAAAAACACAAACAGATCATAAAAAACCGTTGCGATATGCCGATGACGCCTATATTGTAACCACTTTTATAGATTCGCCTGCTGCAAAAATGATTTTTAGTTTCGAAATTTACAATGCACAGCACGAATTGGTTTGTGTAGGAGAAACCACACAGGTTTTTACAGATTTCGCCGGAAATTTAATCATCACCGTTCCCGATTTTTTTGAACAATGGAAACAAAACGTAGGTTTGTTGTAATGGCAGTTTTTATTCACGATACCAATATCATTAGTCCGTTGGGTTTTTCAGCCGACGATAATTTCCAAAAGATTCTTTCGGGAACATCGGCTATTGAAAAGGTTTTTATCAACGATAAAATTGGATCTGTTTATGCAGGAAAAATTAATGACGAATTGTTCAACAACCATTTTCAATCGATAAATGCTGATTTTAAAGGATCTCGAATTGAAAAATTATTGATCGCTGCCCTTTCCCCTATTGTTGAAAAAAATCCGATTAAGCATGATTCAGTTTTAATTCTTTCAACAACCAAAGGAAACATCGCCGCATTAGCAAATAATGATTTAAACGGAGCTTTTATTGATCAATTGGCGAAAAATATCAACAATTATTTTGGCTTAAAAACCGAACCAATTGTCGTTTCAAATGCTTGTACATCGGGAGTTGTAGCGATTTCTTTAGCCAAACGATTCATAGAAATGGAACAATTTACCAATACGTATGTTGTAGCTGTTGATGAATTAACGCCGTTTGTAGTTTCGGGTTTTCAGTCGTTCCAGGCAATGAGCAACGAACCTTGCAAACCGTATGATGCTGATAGAACCGGAGTAAATCTGGGCGAAGCAACTGTTGCCGTTTTTGTATCGAACGAAAATCGAACGGAATCAATACAAATTTTGGGCGATGCCAATATCAACGATGCCAATCACATTTCAGGACCATCTCGTACTGGTGAAGGTTTGTTTTTAAGTATTGAAAAAGCACTAAACGAAGCCCAAATAGCATCAAACCAAATAGATTATATTTCGGCACACGGCACCGCTACCCTATTTAACGATGAAATGGAAGCTGTTGCTTTTAACCGATTAAACTTACAGAATGTTCCCACCAACAGCTTAAAAGGTTATTTTGGGCATACATTAGGAGCATCGGGTTTATTGGAAACCGTTATCACAATAGAAAGTTTAAAAAATAATGTGTTAATTCCTTCTTTTGGCTACCAACAGCAAGGAACAACGCAACAAATAAGCATCATTACCAAAAAAGAACAAAAAGCGCTTAAAACGGCTTTAAAAACAGCATCGGGTTTTGGCGGAAGTAATTCTGCAATGATTTTGGTTAAAAATTCAGTAGATGTACGCAATTAGTAAATTCATAAATATCAGTCAAGATGTTGTCAGTAAAAACGGCAAGCAGATCTTTTATAATCAGGAAGATACTTTTGCTGCGTTTATGAAAAACGTGTATAAAAGTTTGAACATATCGTACCCGAAATTTTATAAAATGGACGATTTGTGCAAACTGGCTTTTATTGCAAGTGAACTACTTTTGCAGAACGAAACAGAGAAAGACATCGCCTTGCTTTTCAGTAACAATGAAGCAAGTTTAGATACTGATTTAAAGCATCAGCAAAGTATCCAAAATCCGGAAGATTATTACCCAAGTCCGGCGGTTTTTGTGTACACGCTGCCAAATATTACCATTGGCGAAGTAAGTATTCGTCATCAGTTAAAAAGCGAAAGTGCGTTTTTTGTAGCAGAAAAGTATCAAACCGATTATCTGCACAAATACGCGGAATATCTCCTAAAAACCAATAAAGCGCAAAAGGTTTTGTGTGGTTGGATTCACTTTTTAAACGGAGATTACAAAGCCGATTTTTATCTGGTGGAAAAAATGGGTATTTTAGAGCATTCAAAAGAACAAATTAACGATATAACAAAATAAAATGGACGCATTAAAGCAAGAATTAAAAGAACGTATTATTAACGCATTGAATTTAGAAGACATTTCTATTGATGATATTCAGGACAACGATCCGCTTTTTGGCGACGGTTTAGGTTTAGATTCTATTGATGCATTGGAACTAATCGTGCTTTTAGACAAAGAATACGGTATAAAATTAGCCGATCCAAAGCAAGGAAAAGAAATTTTTCAGTCAGTTGAAACAATGGCTCAATTTGTAGCTGCAAACCGTACAAAATAATGCAGAAAAAAGTTGCAATTACAGGAATGGGCATTATATCTTCCATCGGTTTATCGGTCGAAGAAAATTTCCAGTCGTTAATTTCTAAAAAAAGCGGTATTTCAAATTTGGAGAATATCCAAACGCGTCATGCATCAGAAATTAAGGTCGGCGAAATTAAAATCACCAACCAAGAATTGCAACAATTATTGAATTTACCAGAGGAAAATACTTTTACACGTACTGGTTTACTTGGTGCGTATGCTGCCAAAAAATCGGTTGAAAGTGCTGGTATTACTAATATTAACGAGCTTCGAACGGGTTTGATTTCATCGACCAGTGTTGCCGGAATGGATTTTACCGAAAAGCATTATAAAAAGTACGAGGAACATCCGGAATATCAAAAGTATATTCAAAGTCACGATGCCGGCGATTCATCAAACAAAATCGCCCATTATTTAGGTTTAAAAGGATTTGTAACAACCATTTCAACCGCGTGTTCATCAGCTGCAAATGCCATAATGTTGGGTGCAAGCATGATTGAAAACGGATATTTAGACCGAGTAATTGTGGGTGGAACCGATGCTTTGAGCAAGTTTACCATTAATGGTTTTAAAACGTTGATGATTTTGTCTGATACCTACAACACGCCTTTTGACAATGACCGTAAAGGTTTGAATTTGGGCGAAGCTGCAGCTTATTTGGTGTTGGAATCTGATGAGGTTATTAAAAAGAGCAACAAAAAAGTTTTGGCTTACGTTACGGGTTATGGCAATGCAAATGATGCATTCCATCAAACAGCATCGTCAGAAAACGGTGAGGGAGCGTATTTGGCAATGAAACAAGCTTTTGAAAAGGCTTCTATCCTACCCGATCAAATCGATTACATCAACGTTCATGGAACCGCAACACCAAACAATGATTTATCTGAAGGTCGCGCAATGAGCAGAATTTTCAACAAAGTACCGAAATTTAGTTCAACCAAAGCATTTACAGGTCATACATTAGCTGCTGCTGCTGCAATTGAAGCAGTTTACAGCGTACTGGCGTTGCAAAACAACACCATCTTCCCTAACCTGAATTTTAAAACGCCTATGGAAGAATTAAATATTGTTCCAGAAACCGAAGTTGTTCAAACAGAAATTAATCATGTGCTTTCAAATTCTTTCGGATTTGGCGGAAATTGCTCTACTTTAATCTTTTCGAAATCATGAAAAACTGCTATATAAACGGTATCGGTAACGTAAGTATTCAATCGGTTGATTTTGATTTGTTCAAATCAGAAGCTGCTGGAATTCAGATATTAAACAAAGCGCAACAACCATCATACAAAGATTTAATTGCACCAGCAATGAGCCGACGAATGGCTAAAGGTGTAAAAATGGGAATTTACGCTGCGAATAACGCCTTGTTTAATGCAAAAATGGTTGATCCGCAAGCTGTGATTGTTGGAACTGGTTTGGGATGTATCGAAGATTCTGAAAAGTTTCTGGATGCCATTATAGAAAACGATGAGCAGTTTTTAACTCCAACCGCTTTTATACAGTCGACTCACAACACTGTTGCGGCACAAATTGCCTTGCATTTGCAATGTAAAGCCTACAATTTTACGTACGTTAACGGAGCAAATTCGTTTGAAAGTGCCTTATTTGATGCTTTTATGCAGTTAAAACATTTTAACAAGGAAAATATACTGATTGGTGGCGTTGATGAAATTGCACCGTACACTTTTTCTATGTACGAAATGATCGGAAAAGTGAAGCAAAGTGGGGAAGAAGTAAATTTTAAAAACCCACAAACAAAGGGAATTGCATTGGCAGAAGGAGCTACTTTTTTTGCTTTATCAAATAATAAAACTAACAATAGTTATGCTGAGGTTTTGGATGTGATGCTTTTTAATGCTTTTAAAGACGATGAAACTACCGAAATAAATACTTTTTTGAACAAAAATAATCTTTCTGTTACTGATTTAGATGTAGTGTTTTTTGGTGTAAATGCAGATGCTCATCAGCAAGAATTTTACAACAGAATAAATACTGTTTTCAATGAAATTCCACAGGGTTATTACCAGCATATTTCAGGGAGTTACGATACTGCATCGGCTTTCGGCTTAAAGGTTGCAGCAGAAATCATTCAAAAACAAGCGCTTCCAAAGTCTGTTCAATATAATAACATCGAACCAACTAAAATTGAAAAAGTGTTGATGATCAATCAATTCAATAATACCGATTTTAGTTTTGTTCTATTACAATCTTGTTGATGTTTGTCATTCCGACAGAGCAAGATCCCGATAGCTATCGGGAGAGCGACGAGGAATCTTTTGGAAAGATATTTCGACTACACTTCGTTTCGCTCAATATGACATAAAAAAATGATTTATGTATAAAACAGTTGGTACACATAATTATTATGTTTATATCTTAACTAATAAGAGTAAAACCGTTTTGTATATTGGTGTCACCAACAATTTAAAAGAGCGTCTGTATTGGCATAATAATCCCGAAGCGCATTCAAAAGCATTTACATCAAAATACAAATGTTTTTACTTAATTTATTATGAATGTTTTCAGAGTATAACAGATGCTATTGATAGAGAAAAGCAGTTAAAAGGTTGGAGAAGAGAAAAAAAAAGAAAAGCTAATAAGTACATTTAATTCTGCTTGGAAATTTTTAAATAACGAAGTATAATATAATTTTGAAAATGCTGTATGTTAAAGCATGCTTACATAAAATGGTTTTTTATTGTCCTTTTAATATTCTTGTGGTATGCTTATTTTTCGGGTAAACTGCCCTTGTTTTTAATTTTTATTGCGATAATTGCTTGGCTGGGAATCACAACTTGGGGATCGTTCGATATTAGATTAAATTACTTTATAAAAGCACATTCATCAAACAAAAAGATCAATCGAAATGTAGTTGCTTTAACGTTTGATGACGGTCCCACAGAAATTACGCCTGAAATTCTGAATCTGCTGGAAAAATACAATCAAAAAGCAACATTCTTCTGTATTGGAAAACAAATCGAAAAATATCCCGAAGCATCGAAAAGCATAGTAGAGCAGGGGCATATCATCGCAAATCATACCTATTCGCATACCAATAAAATGGGATTTCTATCGGAAAAGGAAGTTCATAACGAAATTGCTTCAACCGAAAAAATCATTCAGCAGATTACAGGGAAAATTCCTAATTTATTCAGACCGCCTTTCGGAGTCACAAACCCAAATATAGCGCGAGCTTGCAAAGAAAATAGGGTGGAGGTGATTGGTTGGAATGTTCGGTCGTTAGATACCGTA
This sequence comes from Paenimyroides viscosum, assembly GCF_003858535.1. GTDB lineage: Bacteria > Bacteroidota > Bacteroidia > Flavobacteriales > Flavobacteriaceae > Flavobacterium > Flavobacterium viscosum. The sequence goes on along the minus strand of NZ_RQTJ01000011.1, from coordinate 52,580 downwards.
ATTGAATCAGAAGATAAAATTTTAAGTCGAATTTTAGATCGATTTGAAAAAGGTTCTATAATTTTGCTTCACGATACATCAACCAAAACATTGAACGTATTGGAACGGTTGTTGATAATTATGGAAAAGAAACAAATACAATCGGTTACGGTTGACGAATTACTTAATATTAAAGCATACAAATAATGAAAAATATTTTTTTAGGAATTCTTTTTTTTACGTGTTCATTGGGGTTTTCGCAAACACAAATGACAGCGGGCGAAGTAACAACGTTTAAAAGAGAAATTGCAAATCAGGCGGATAAAACAACATCGATCACTGCCGATTTTGAAGAAACAAAACATGTTAGTGTATTGAAAAATGCATCGAAAGCATCTGGAATTTTCCGTTTTAAGGGCGAAAAATTGCTTTGGCAATACAATGCACCAAAAAAGAACGCGATGCTGTTTAACAAAGACAATTTAAAGATCAAAAACGAAAAAGGAAAAGTTACATCAATCGATCTAAATAAAAACAAGCGTTTTAAGCAGTTACAGCAATTAATGGTTGGCAGTTATACGGGAAATCTGTTTGATGAAAAATCGTTCAATATTACTTATTTTAAGAATGGAACTACCCGTTTTGCCGTGCTAAAACCAAAGAGTAAAGACATGAGCAAACATATTAAAGAGGTTACTTTAACGTTTTTAAACAATGAAGATACGGTTTCGGAAATTAAAATTGTAGAGAGCTCTAACGATTATTCGTTAATCAAACTTAAGAACAAAAAATTAAACACCGCATTAGGCGACAATGTTTTTCAATTATAACAAAAATCCGTTCAATTGAACGGATTTTTTTATGGGTTTGTCGAAAAAATTGAACCATTTGCAATTAAAGCTCTGCTTTTCATCTTCAAGATATCGCGTACCCATTCTGCAAAATCCTCAGGTTGTAACACACTGTCCGGATTTCCATCGGTTAAACCTCCGTCAATACTCATATCTGTAGCAATTGTACTTGGTGTCAGTGTAAATACGCGAATGTTGCTTTTGCGCCATTCAGCCATCATAGATTGCGATAAAGAAATGACCGCTGCTTTAGATGCCGCGTAGGCAGACATATTTGCACCACCTTTTAAACCAGCTGTAGAAGCCACATTAATTACATCGCCGCTGCCATTTTCCTTCATAAATGGGTAAACCGCCATAGCTGTGTAGTAAACCCCGAAAAGATTGGTTTGCATTACTTGTTCCCAATCTGTCGCAGGCATATCTTCTAATTTGCCAAACCAGCCAATTCCGGCATTATTTACCAAAATATCAACACCACCAAGAGTTGATACTAGATCTTTAATACCATTATCAACTTCCGTTTTATCAGCAACATTAAAAACTGAATATGCAGCTTTTACACCACTTTTTTGTAATTCGGCAACCGTATTTTTTAAATGGTCTTCGTTACGTCCGGTAATTCCTATGTTTACACCTTCTTGTGCAAGTAACAAGGCAACAGCTTTGCCCAAACCACGACCACCACCTGTAATTATTGCGTTTTTTCCTTTTAATGAACTCATATTTTTAAATCGAATTAAATTAATTAAGTACTACAAATTTCTGAAAATAATGTTTGAAATCATTTCTTTTAAAAGTTAAGAAAAACATATTGTTTGTAAGCCGCGTCTTTACCTTTTTTAAACAGATAAATAAAACAAGGGTTGGTAATACTTTAAAATAAATCCTTAATTTCGCTTTTTAAACAATTTGTATGTTAATACCTCATTTTTACAGCGTAAAAGAATTTAATTTTACAGACAACCAGTTAAAAGCGATTATTGAGTTAAATCCTGCACACGATGTGTTTAAAGGGCATTTTCCTAATAATCCGGTAACACCTGGTGTTTGTATGCTTCAAATTTTAAAGGAGTTGACACAACAGGCAACCAATACAAATTTGTTTATAAAAGAATGCAGCAACGTAAAATTTATGGCATTGATAAATCCTGAAGTGAATGCGGTTTTGGCAATTACAATTGACATCAATAAAGTAGAAGAAAACTTTAAAATAAAGGCTTCGGCTAGCTTTGATGAAACCGTTGCGCTTAAAGTAAATGCTTTGCTAACCCAGCAATTATAATGAATATCGTGCAAAATAATAAAACGTGGTGCGTAATTATTCCTACCTATAACAATGCAAAAACTTTAAAGCGTGTTGTAGACGGAGTTTTAAATTACACCAACCATATTTTTATTGTTAACGATGGAAGTACCGACGAAACTGCCGATATTCTAGAAAACTACAAGCAACTTTACATTTTAAATGTACCGCAAAACAAAGGCAAGGGAAACGCTTTGCAAATTGGGTTTAAAAAAGCATTGTCGTTAAATTACGATTATGCCCTAACGATTGATTCAGACGGACAACATTATCCTACGGATATTCCTGTTTTTTTAGAGGAATTAAATGCAACAACCGAACCGATTCTTTTGATTGGAAGCCGAAATATGACGCACGAAAGTGTCCCTAAAAAAAGTAGTTTTGGTAATCGATTTTCTAATTTTTGGTTTCAAATTGAAACAGGTATTAAGTTAACGGATACACAATCTGGTTATCGTTTGTATCCGTTGAAACATTTTCCAAAAAGATTTTTTACCAACAAATTCGAGTTTGAAATTGAAGTAATCGTGCGTACCGCATGGAAAAACATTTCTATAAAAAATGTGCCCATTCAGGTTCTGTACGATCCTAACGAGCGCATTTCACATTTTCGTCCGTTTCGCGATTTCACTCGCATAAGCATCCTAAATACGGTCTTGGTTTCTATTACGCTGTTGTACATTAAACCAAGAAACATCCTTTTAAAATTCAAAAAAAAAAGTTTTAAGACGTTTTTAAAAGAAGATATTTTACAGACAAATGCTTCAAACGAAGTAAAAGCACTATCGCTTGCATTGGGCGTTTTCATTGGAATTGTCCCTGTATGGGGATTTCAAACATTTTTGTCGATCTTTCTGGCAGCAATTTTCAAGTTAAACAAAACCATTTCGTTTGTAGGATCAAACATCAGTATTCCACCATTTATCCCGTTTATTGTGATTGCATCATTAAAAGTTGGCAGTTTTTTTGTTGGTGAAAGTGGCGAAATTCTGATAGATTTTGATAATATTTCGTTCCATTCCATAAAAAACCATTTATTGCAATATATTGTCGGAAGCACAATTTTGGCTACATTTATGGCTGTTTTATTAGGATTGATTTGTTACGTAACGCTTAATTTTTACAAAAGAAAAACGGCTGCATAATGTTTAACGGATTTTATTATTTGTTCCAAAAAATTCAGAAATATCCCAAAACAGCACTTTTAAGTTCGCTGTTATTTTTGGTATGTTCGGTTTTCATACTTCAAAAAATCACGTTTAACGAAGATATTACGCGGATTATTCCAAGTAATAAAACCAATAACAACACAGCACAGGTTATTAACGAAATGAATTTTACCGATAAAATTGCGGTAATATTTAAAAAGAAAAAAGGAGCAGGTAATGATGATTTAATTTCCGCTGCCGAAGCTTTTACTGATACGTTAACTGCTGTAAACGACTATTATTTGTCGGTTCAGGGAACGTTGAACGAAGATCTTTTTCAGGAATCATTTCGTTTTGTGTACGAAAATTTACCGATTTATCTGAACGAAGCCGATTATAAAACAATCGAATATAAACTGAATAACGACAGTCTTTCCAAGCAAATTCAACAGAATTACGAAACTTTATTAGGTGGAAATGCCTCGTTTATGAAGGATGTTGTGGTTGATGATCCTTTGCAATTATCGTTTTTGGCTTTAAAGAAACTACAGCAGTTTCAAGGAAACGGCGATTATAAGTTCCAAGACGGGTTTTTATTTACCCAAGACGAAGAAAAAATTGTGCTATTCATTAATCCGAAGTATGACGGAAGCGAAACGCAACACAATGCAGTTTTCGTAGAAAAGCTTAATGCTTTAAAAAAGCATATTGCAGATAAAAACCCAAGGGTTGAGGTACAATATTTTGGTTCTCCTTTTATTGCGGTTGCTAATGCGCAACAGATTAAAAGCGATATTTTAACAACTGTAGCCATCTCGGTTTCTGCTTTAATGTTGCTGCTAATTTTTTATTACAGAAACTGGTTAGTCCCAATAATTGTAATGGTTCCATCGGTTTTTGGCGGATTGTTCGGTTTGTTGTGCTTGTACTTTCTACGGACAGAAATTTCGGCGATTTCTTTATCTATCGCTGCTATTTTAATAGGAATTACCATTGATTATGCACTGCATTTTTTAACGCATTCCAAAAACACACAAAGCATGCAGGTGTTGTTTAAAGATGTTGCAAAACCTTTGTTAATGAGTAGTTCTACCACTGCGGTTGCTTTTTTATGTTTGCTTTTTGTACATTCTGATGCATTGATTGATCTGGGAATTTTCGCAAGTATATCTGTAGTTGCAACAGCCGTTTTTACATTGATTATTTTGCCGCATATTTATAAAGGCAAAACCTTAAAACACAGCCATGCGATTGATAAAATTGCGAAATATCCGTTCGAAAAAAACAAGGTTTTAATTGCTTTTACGTTGCTTTTGGTTTTAATGAGTGCATTTACATATCATAAAGTACAATTCGATGGCGATTTATCTAAAATTAATTTCATGCCTACGGAACAGGAACTGGCTGAAAAAGAATTGTATACAGATAATAAAATTGCCAAAAGTTTGTTTGTAGTTGCTTATAATGAAAACGAAGATAAAGTCTTAGAAGATAATCAACAGGTTTTCAATAAACTACAGTTAAATAATTATGTAAACAATGTGCAGTCGGTTAGTAGTTTGGTTCCATCGAAAACCGAACAATTAAAAGCTATTGATCGTTGGAAACAGTTTTGGAATCCTTCTAAAATCAATCAAACGGTACAACAAATCGAAACAAAAAGTGTAGCACAAGGTTTTAATGCACAAACACACGAAGCTTTTTATCAATTATTGAACAAAGACTTTTCGACGATAAATCTTGCATCGTTAAAGCAATTTAATCAACAACTGTACAACGAATTTGTTCATGGTAAAAATCGTTATTTATTATCAACCGTTGTAACAATCGATCCAAAAAACCGTGATGCATTTGTAAAGAATTTCGAAAAAGAAAATCAAGGTAAACAATTGCTTTTAATTGACCGACAAGCGTTAAACGAACAATATTTAGGTTTCTTGGTGAATGATTTTAATTCATTGGTTTCGTATTCGTTTATTGCGGTTTTTGTAATTCTGTTTGTATTCTATAGAAGAATCGAATTGGTCATAACAGCATCAATTCCCATTGCGTTGACAGGTTTCATCACCGCAGGTTTAATGGGGCTTTTAAACATTCCCTTTAATATTTTCAGCACCATAGTTTGTACGTTGGTTTTTGGTCACGGAATCGATTTTACCATTTTTATGACCAGTGCACTGCAAAAACAGTATACCGATGGTAAAGACGAAATGCCGTTATATCGAACGTCAATTATTCTGGCAGTTTTAACCACAATTCTGGCAATTGGGGCGTTAATATTTGCGCAACATCCTGCCTTAAAATCAATTGCATTAATTGCGTTAATCGGTGTAAGTGTGGCAGTTTTGGTAACATTTGTGTTGTATCCGCTGTTGTTTAAATTTCTGTTCTTCAATCGCGTTAAGAAAGGATTGTCTCCAACAACGTTTTTCCTTACCGTTCGATCTATTTTAATGTTTACCTATTATGTAATTGCCAGCTTAACCATATCGGTTTTCATGCGTGTATTTTTCTGGGTTTTGCCCATATCCAAAAACAAAAAATGGCACTTTTTCAGCAATGTAATGTCGGGTTACATGAAATCGGTTTTATACTTAAATCCTTACGTAAGCAAGAAAATATTCCATAAAGAACGTTTGCAAAAACAGTCGGTCATTATATCAAATCACACCTCGTTTTTAGATTCATTGACCATTGGAATGACGTATTCTAAAGTGGTTTACATTGTGAACGATTGGGTTTATAAATCGCCGGTTTTTGGCAGAGCGGTTAAGTTTTTAGGATTTTATCCGGCAACAAAAGGAGTAGAACAAGGATTGATTCCGTTGGAAGAGCGCATTGGAACCGACTTTTCTGTAATGGTTTTTCCGGAAGGAACACGCTCACGAACATCAGAAATTGGTCGTTTTCACAAAGGTGCTTTTTTTATGGCAGAAGAATTGAATTTGCCAATTCAACCGGTTTATATCCACGGAAATAACGATTTGTTGCCTAAAGGCGATTTTATTATTTATAAGGCGAATTGCCATGTGTATGTGGGCGATCCTATTGCGGTTAACGATGATTCTTTTGGAAAATCGTATGCAGATCGAACCAAGAAAATAAGCAGTTTCTTTAAGCAGGAATTCAATAAAATTCGATTGAATGCAGAAGATGCCGATTATTTTAAGCAGAAACTGTTCTTGAACTTTTTATATAAGGAACACGGAATTTTAAATACAGTTAAGAAAGATTTCAGTCAGAACAAATCAATCTATCATCAGTTGTTTTATTTAATTAGCGATAAAGCTGCGATTGCGCATGTTACCAACGATTTTGGTCAGCTTGATTTTCTTTTGGTGAACCAGTTTCCATCAAGAAAAGTGTATACTTATAATTTAAACCAAGAAAATAGATCAATTGCCAAAGCAAGTTACATCAACCAGAAATTTAAAATAAAATATGCCGACGATTTAGCGGAGATTTGGCAGAACAGCAACGTGTTGATTCTTTCTCATTTACAGCAATTTAACGATGATATTCCGCAGAACATTAAGCAAATTGTATTGGTTTGTTGTAAATTTAAACCAGATTTCAATGGTTTTACACAAACGCATGATGAATTAAAAATTCAAGTATTTCAACGTAATGAAACAAACTAAAACATACGATGTTGTTGTAATTGGCAGCGGTTTGGGCGGTCTGGTTTCGGCATTATTGCTGGCACAAGAAGGCAAAAAAGTCTGTGTTTTAGAAAAAAACAATCAGTACGGCGGCAATTTGCAGACGTTTGTGCGCGATAAAACTATTTTTGATACCGGCGTTCACTACATTGGCGCGTTGAAGAAAGACGAAAATTTAGGTCGATACTTTTCGTATCTGAATATTTTAAACGATTTAGATTTATCGCAATTAAATGAAAATCAGTTTGATGTTATTAGTTTTGGAAACGAAACCATTCAATATCCGCAGGCACAAGGTTATGATAATTTTGTAAAGCAATTACTGGTTTATTTTCCTAATGAAGAACAAGCACTAAAAAAGTATATTGAAACCATACAGTTTTATTGCGATCAGTTTCCTTTATACAACTTAAAAAGCGGAACGGGTTACAACGAAGAAATCATGCAGCATTCGGTTGAAATCGTAATGAATTCAATCACTTCAAACAAAAAATTGCAGGCAGTTTTATTGGGAAACAGTTTTTTGTACGCCATAAAATCAACCGAAACGCCATTTTACGTTCATGCCTTAACGGTAAATTCTTATATCCAAAGTTCGTGGCGATGTGTGAAAGGTGGCAGCCAAATTACAAAGGCGTTCATCAAACAATTGCGAAGTTTTAATGCCGACTTATTCAAACATCAAAAAGTAGAAAAGCTTAATTTTAAAGAGAATATTTTAGAAAGTTGTGAAACTGCTGATTGTATTTACACAGCCGATCAGTTTGTTTCTGATATCGATTTAAAGCAACTTTTTTCAATGTTTAACGAAGAAAATCAGCGAAAACCTTATATAAAACGAATCAATCAGTTAAAGAACGGACCATCGGTTTTTTCGGTTCATATCGTTTTAAAACCCAATGCCCTTCCTTATTTCAATCATAATATTTATCATTTTGAAAGTGAAGATAAAGTGTTTTCGTACGAAAATAATTGGATCGGAAACAAACCGCAATCTGCTGTAATTACTACCAATCTGCACAACAAAAACGAAGAATTTGCGCAAAGTATTTCGTTAATGACGTATATGGATTGTGCGCAGGTTGAAAAGTGGCAGCAGACAATTAATACGGTTAGAAACGAAAACGATCGTGGAAGAGATTACAATCAATTTAAAGATGAAATTGTAACCGAATTATTGCAGATTTTAGACAAATATTTTCCGAATATTTCGCAAAATATTGTTTCAACACACACGTCTTCACCACTTTCGTACCGTGATTATATCGGAACTTTAGACGGAACCATGTACGGTTTTGAAAAAGAAGCTTCACAACCTTTAAAAACCATGATTTCACCGAAAACGAAGATTGATAATTTGTTTTTAACCGGACAAAATGTGCGTTTGCACGGAATTTTAGGTGTAACTATTACTGGTTTTTTAACGGTTGCCGAAATGCTTGGGAAAGATTATTTTTTAGATAAAGTTTTTAAAAAAGTAGGGTATGAGTAAAAAGTTATTTTCGCTTGTGCTGCTGCTTTCTTTAATAAGTTGCGGAAGCATTAAAAATCTGAAAAAAGAATCTGATTTTTTTGAAACCGAATTTCAACAACAAAAGTTTTCAATAGAAAAAAGAGATGTTTTAAATAAATCGGTCAACGGAAACTGGCAATTAAGAATTTCAGGAAATCCGTATGAATTAGGTTATAAAAAAGGATTTTTAACGCAACAGTTGTATCAAAATCAAGAAAAAATATTCTTTGGAAAGGTTGCAGAAATGATTCCAAATCCATCCAAACAAAACAAATTGTTGTACTTTTTAAAATGGTACAACCGAAACATTCTCTCGGCGATTCCAACAGATTTAAAACAAGAATTGTACGCTTTATCTTTGTTCGGATCAGATGAATTTAACGACATTGGGACAAAATTCGAACGTAATTTACTGTTGCACAGTTCGCACGATATTGGTCATGCCATGCAAGATTTAATGCTGGTTGGCTGTTCATCGATTGCTTTGTGGAACAATTTTACCGAAGATGGAAATTTGCTTATTGGCAGAAATTTCGATTTTTATGTGAACGATGAATTTGCGCAAAACAAAATTGTAGAATTTATAAGTCCCAAAAACGGTTATAAATACGCATCGGTAACTTGGCCGGGAATGGTTGGCGTGGTTTCGGGAATGAACGAAAAAGGATTAACGATAACGCTGAACGCAGGAAAATCGGATATTCCAATGCGGGGAAAAACGCCGGTTTCTATTGTTGCGCGAAGTATTTTACAGCATGCCGAAACAATTGATGAAGCGGTTGAAATTGCCGAAAAGTTTGAAGTTTTTGTATCAGAATCTTTTTTAATCGGCAGTGCAAAAGACAATAAAGCGGTTGTGATTGAAATGAGTCCGAAACGAATGGATGTGTATGAAACCAACAACGGAAAGTTGATCTGCACCAATCATTTTCAATCAAACGGATATAAAACCGACAAGCGAAATAAAGAATATATCGAAGAATCTCACTCTTATTATCGATTGGAAAAATTAGACGAATCTTTTCAAACCGAAAAAAAATATAAGGTTATAGATGTTTTAAAGGTTTTGCGCGATATTTCGGGTTTGCAAAATGAAGATTTAGGTTTGGGAAACGAAAAAGCGTTGAACCAATTAATGGCGCATCACGGGGTAATTTTTAAACCAGCCGAATTAAAAATGTGGGTATCAAACAATCCGTATCAATTAGGTGCTTTTGATGCGTATGATTTAAATACGATTTTTAAATCGAAAGAGTTGAAACCCGTAAAATCACTTGAATTACCTAAAGATGATTTCTTAAAATCGAAAGATTACAAACAATACAAGAAGTTTAGAGAGCTGCATAAGACGATTGAAATAGCTACAAATTCAAAAAAAATCGTTTCAAATGTAATTTTAACGACATATAAAAAATCAAATCCCGAACTTTGGTTGGTTTATAAACAGTTAGGCGATTATTATTATAGTCAGAAACAATGGCAAATTGCAGCAGCTAATTATAAAACAGCGTTGCAAAAAGTAATAAGTTCTAAAGATCAGAAAAAAAGCATCGAACAAAAATTAAAGAAAACCCTCAAAAAGTTATGATTCCCGATATAGAAACCCAAAGCATAACCGATATTGAAAATTTTCAGAATGCACTTTTGCAAAAGCAAATCGCGTATTTATTAGAAAATTCACCGTTTTACCAACGAAGATTCAAAGCCGAAAATATTCAGATCGATACCATTAAAACCGTTGAAGATTTGCAAAAAATATCGGTAACTACAAAAGCCGATTTGCAAATGTATAATCAGGATTTTTTCTGTGTTGATAAAACCGAAATCCGCGATTATGCTACAACTTCGGGTACTTTGGGTGATCCCGTAACTTTTGGATTAACTGATAATGATTTGGAACGTTTGGCTTATAACGAAATGCTATCATTTCAAGGTGCCGGAGTTCAAAAAGGCGATTTGGTACAGCTTATGACCACTATGGATCGACGTTTTATGGCGGGTTTGGCATATTTTTTAGGCTTGCGAAAATTAGGTGCAGGAATTGTGCGTGTTGGGGCAGGTGTTCCGCCGTTGCAATGGGATTCTATTTTACGTTATCAGCCCAAATTTTTAATTGCCGTACCGTCGTTTCTTTTAAAGATGATCGAGTATGCCGAAGAAAATAACATCGATTATAAAAGCAGTTCCGTAAAAGGAGTAATCTGCATTGGCGAAGCTTTACGAACAACCGATTTACAACCCACACTTCTGGCACAGCGCATACAGGAAAAATGGAATATTAATCTTTTTTCTACATACGCATCAACAGAAATGAGCGCCGCTTTTACAGAATGCAATCAGTTTGCAGGCGGTCATCACCACCCCGAATTAATTATAAGCGAAATTGTCAATGAAAATAACGAACCTGTTGCTAATGGCGAATTGGGCGAACTGGTTGTAACAACGTTGGGAGTAGAAGCCATGCCTTTGCTGCGTTTTAAAACCGGCGATATGGTGCGTAAACATACAGAAAAATGCAAATGCGGGAGATCTACTTATCGTTTAGGTCCGGTAGAAGGCCGCAAACAACAAATGATAAAATACAAAGGCACAACACTTTATCCGCCTGCAATGCACGATGCTGTGGCTCATTTTAAAGAAATAAAATTGCATTTAATAGAGATATCTTCCAACGAAATAGGCACAGACGAAATTTTGATTCGTATTTTTTCTGAAGATACAACCGACGAATTTATTGGGAAATTAAAAGATTATTTTAGAGCAAGATTAAGGGTTACTCCACAAATTATTTTTGAAGATGAATTAACTTTGCAAAAGATTATTTACGACCCCTTAAGTAGAAAACCAATAACATTCATAGATAAACGCTAACAACTTTCTATCTTTGAAAAAAAAAACGAAAAAGATGAAAAAACCAGTACGTGTACGTTTTGCACCAAGCCCAACCGGACCTTTACATATCGGTGGTGTAAGAACGGCCTTATTTAATTACCTATTTGCAAAGAAAAACAACGGTGTTTTTTATTTAAGAATTGAAGATACCGACCAAAACCGTTTTGTTCCAGGTGCCGAAGAATACATTTTTAAAGCTTTAAAATGGTTAGGAATTGAACCTGATGAAACTATTGGTCTAAACGAAAAATTTGGACCATATCGTCAAAGCGATCGCAAACATCTTTATAAACAATACGCTTTAGATTTATTACACAACGGATTTGCTTATTATGCTTTTGATGCTGCCGAAGATTTAGACGCACTACGAAAAGAAGCTGAAGCCGAAGGAAGAACTTTTATATACAACCATACGGTTCGCGAAGTTTTAAATACATCGTTAAACATGACACACGATGAATTACAGGCACGATTGTTTAACAACGATCCGTATGTTATTCGATTTAAAATGCCTATCGATGAAAAACTTACGTTGAAAGATATGATTCGTGGCGAAGTTACGTTTGATACCGCTTTGTTAGATGATAAAGTATTGTATAAATCAGACGGAATGCCAACCTACCATTTAGCAAATATTGTAGATGATCATTTGCAGGAAACATCGCATGTAATTCGTGGTGAAGAATGGTTGCCGTCGTTACCGTTACATTATTTATTGTATCGATCTTTTGGATGGGATGCACCAGAATTTGCACATTTACCATTAATATTAAAACCGGTAGGTAACGGAAAATTATCAAAACGTGATGGGGATAAACTAGGTTTCCCAGTTTTTCCGTTAGATTGGAAATCAGAAACAGGCGAAACAGCAATGGGTTACCGCGAACAAGGTTTTTTTCCAGAAGCAGTTGTAAACTTTTTGGCTCTTTTAGGTTGGAACGATGGAACAGAAAAAGAATTATTCACTTTAAATGAATTAATAGAATCTTTCGATTTAGGCAGAGTAAACAAATCTGGAGCTAAATTTGATCCTGAAAAAAACAAATGGTTTAACCATCAAGTTTTAATTAATAAAGAGAATAGTGAGTTAGCAAGCTATTTACAAGCTGTTTTAAATTCAAAAGGTATTACTGCTGATAAAGCGGTTGTTGAAAAAGTAGCCGGATTAGTTAAAGATCGAGCGAATTTAACTACAGATTTATACACCTTAGCAGACTTTTTCTTTGTTGCACCAGAAAAGTACGATGAAAAAGCAGCTAAAAATTGGAAAGCTGATACATCTGGTTTAATGCAGCAAGTAATATCGATCATAGAAAATGTTAAAAATTTCGAGGCAAAAGAAATTGAAACCGATATAAAAAACTGGATACAGGTAAACGAATTAGGTATGGGTAAAATTATGCAACCTCTTCGTATTGCTATGGTAGGCGAAATGAAAGGTCCCGATTTATTCGAAATCATTAGTGTGCTAGGTAAAGCAGAAACTATTAAAAGATTACACAACGCAATAAATTTTTTCAAAAATATATAATTTTTTTCCAATATGTTTGGAGGTTAAAAATTAAGTTGTATATTTGAAATGTGATTAACAAATGCCCAAGTGTTAATTACAATGATATTTTTTTCATATCAACAACAACAATTTTTTTCTAAATTTTTCTAAATCCCATTCCCTAAAAATGGGATTTTTTTATTATCTTCGGTAAGTATTTACAAATCAATAATTTATGAAAAAATATCTTTTCCTTTCAATATTATTTGCTGGGTTATTCTTTACTTCATGCGGATCAGACGATACCAAAAAAGAAGATACAGAAGTAGTTACAAAACCTGGTAAATGGGAACCAACTACCATTCAATTGGTAAAAATTGTTCCTCTACAAACAATTGAGTATCCACATACCGCAAATTGTACCAAAGATTATTTAGAGCTTTCTGCTGGTAATAAAGCAATATTCTTTAGACACGAAGGCACCGATTGCAAAGTGACCGAATATACCGATGCTTTTCAACGAAGCGGAAACAACGTTTCATTAAATATGCTAGGGTATAAAATTAACGGAACCATTGCGGTTGAAACAGCAACTAACATGGAAATTCACAGTGATATTTCAGAATACATTCCTTTAATAAAAGAACAGTTTCCTGAATACGAACAATATTTAAGTTTATTAGAAGGTGGAACTGTAAAATTGTCGTTCAATAAAAAATAGCATATAAGCCTCTTTGAAAAAAGAGGTTTTTTTTATATCTTACCAAAAAACAATTTAAAATGGATTTAACACTTTACATTATTATTGCTATTATTTTATTAGTAATATTTTCATCTTTTTTTACCGTTAAACAGCAATCTGCCGTTATTGTAGAACGTTTTGGTAAATACCAATCTATTCGCAATTCAGGATTACAAATGAAAATTCCAATTGTGGATCGCATTGCAGGAAGATTAAACCTTCGTATTCAACAGTTAGATGTTATTATTGAAACAAAAACAAAAGATAACGTATTCGTTAAAATGAAAGTTTCTGTACAATTTAAAGTAGTACAAGAGCGTGTTTACGAAGCATTTTATAAATTAGAATATCCGCATGATCAGATTACTTCTTACGTTTTTGATGTGGTGCGTGCCGAAGTTCCAAAATTAAAATTAGACGATGTTTTTGAACGTAAAGACGATATCGCAATTGCCGTTAAACGTGAGTTGAACGATGCAATGGTTACTTACGGATATGACATTATTAATACACTGATTACTGATATTGACCCAGATATTCAGGTAAAGCATGCAATGAACCGTATTAATGCTGCAGACCGCGAAAAAACAGCTGCTGAGTATGAAGGAGAAGCAGAACGTATTAGAATTGTTGCTAAAGCTAAGGCAGAAGCAGAATCTAAACGTTTACAAGGTCAGGGTATTGCAGATCAGCGTAGAGAAATTGCTCGTGGTTTGGTAGAATCAGTTGATGTTTTAAACAGAGTAGGAATCAATTCGCAAGAAGCGTCGGCTTTAATTGTTGTTACACAACATTATGATACATTACAGTCAATTGGTGCAGAAAACAACTCAAACCTAATTTTATTGCCTAACTCACCACAAGCAGGTAGTGATATGCTAAACAACATGGTGGCTTCGTTCACGGCAAGTAATCAGGTAGGCGAGGCTATGAAAAACACCAAAGCTAAAGACAGTGATTATAATAAACCAAAAAGAAATCTTCCTCCACAAACCGATTTCCCTTCACAATATAATACAGAAGAACAGTAGTAAAAACAAAACACCAACTTAAAGTTGGTGTTTGTTTTTTTTTATGAATTTGTTGAATAAAAATTTAAATACAGTTGATAAAACTAAGGTTTTAATGCCTTTTGAATTTTTTACCGAACTACCAAAAGATGTTAAACCTTGCTGTAGTAAATTACTCGGTGAAAAAAGTTGGGTAATATCTTCGGCATTATTACCAATCTTCCTAATACTTATTTCGCGTTCAAGTCTAAGAATTTCTAATTCTTTATCAACCTCTTCGTATGATTTGTAACGTATTTTCATTTCATATAAATATTAGTCAAAAAAGATTCTAGAAAATTTCTTAAGAATAGGAATATCTATCATAACCTTGCGCATTGAATAAACAACAAGCGCAATAAAAATATAAAAACCACCTATAATTAAAAAACCGTAAGTGTTACTGTCTAAGGCTTTTCCTATGGCAAATGCTGCAGCAAACGATAAAAAAAACAACGATAAAACAGCAAATAGGCTTAAAGCGAAAATTTTAAAAATGAAGCCTGTAGCTTTAGATACTACTTTAAACCCCAACAGTGAATAATAATCAACATTGGTTTCTAAATAAGCTTTAGCTTCAGACTTCATTTCATGAAGATTGTTTTTTAGCTCTTCATTAAATGCCATAGACTATTTTAACTCAGATTTAATATTATCTGCAGCTTTGTTAGTCATATCTTTTGCTTTGTCAACTGCATTAGAAGCTTGTCCTTTTAATTCAGCCAATTTACGCTCTAAACTTGCAATAACATCTTCTTTTTTGTCATCAGCTTTATTAAGTAATGAATCAAAAGATGATTCGAAATTAGCTTTTTTAGAAGAAATTAAACTTTTAACCTGATTTTTTAATTCGTCCATTTTGCAGTTTAAATCATCAGTTCCAGACTTAAGTCCGTCCGAAATCTTTTTTCTAGTTTTCTCACCTTGTTCCGGCGCTAATAATACTCCTGCTACAGCACCTACTGCTGCACCTGCTAAAATAGCTACTAATGTGTTTCCTGTTTTTCCCATAACAAATTTTATTTAATAGTTTAATAAAAAATTAAAGTGTATTAAAAGTAACAAATTTATTTTGAAATGTTGTTAATAACCGGTTAAAATTTAATACGTAGGATCTTAATAAGCAAAAAAAAACTATTTATATTTGCTTTTCACTATTTTATACAAACCTTATGTTTAAAACTAAATTAGGAATTTTTACTTCGATATTTATTACTCTTGCAATTATAATAACTCTTTTATACGAATTTGATATTTTTTCAGTTTCGCCCGATCTTATGATAGGTCTTCGTTGGTCTACTGCGTTGGTATTTATTGTAAATGCATTTATAAGAAAAAACCTTACAACTTGGATTATTGTTTGTATGATTCTCGGAGTTTTTGTTGGTATTGATTTTCCGAATGCCGCAATGGCACTGCAACCTTTAAGTAAAGGATTCATTAAATTAGTTAAAACCATTGTAGCACCTATTATTTTTGCAACGTTGGTGTATGGTATCGCCGGACATTCAGATTTAAAACAGGTTGGACGTATGGCTTGGAAATCAATGCTGTATTTCTTTTGTGCTACCTCATGTGCTATTTTTATTGGTTTAGCAGTAATTAATATTACACAAGCAGGTGTTGGTATTGATATGCAAAACATGCCGCAAGAAGAGTTGCCAACGCCAAAAGCACCAGATCCGGCTTTACAAACTTTGCCAGAAAATGTGCAAGGTATTTATAAGTTTGCTCATTTTATTTATGATCTTTTTCCAGAAAACATCGTAAAATCAATGTATGAAAATCAAGTATTGCAAGTTGTGGTATTTTCGGTTTTATTCGGAATTGGTTTAGCGATGGTAGAAGAAAAGAAACGTAAACCAATGGTAGATTTTACCGAAAGCTTGTCTGAGGTTATGTTTAAATTTACAAATATTATTATGTATTTTGCACCAATTGGTGTGGGGGCAGCAATGGCTTATACGGTAGGACATTTAGGTGTTGATATCCTTAAAAATCTGTTTATGCTTTTAGGATCTCTATACATGGCGCTGGTATTTTTTATATTGCTGGTTTTTGTGCCGATTATGCTGTTCTTAAAAATACCTATTAAAAAGTTTATTGCAGCCGTAAAAGAACCGGTTTCTATTGCATTTGCAACTACAAGTTCCGATGCCGCTTTACCAAAAGCCATGAGTGCGATGGAAAAATTCGGAGTGCCACGTAAAATTGTATCGTTTGTAATTCCTACAGGTTACAGTTTTAATTTAGATGGAACGTCGCTTTATCTTTCGTTAGCATCGATATTTGTTGCGCAAGCAGCCGGAATGAATTTAGATATTGGTCAACAATTAGCTATTGCCTTTACCTTGATGATCACATCAAAAGGAGTAGCAGCCGTTCCGCGTGCATCGTTAATTGTATTGATTGCAACGGCAGAACAATTTGGATTGCCTGTATTTATTATTGCCGCTATTTTAGGTATCGATGAATTAATGGATATGGCACGAACATCGGTAAACGTTATTGGTAACTGTTTAGCTACAGTTGTAATTGCCAAATGGGAAGGCGAGTTTGATGATGAAGCTCCATATCGATTAACTGATGAAACTTTGGATGAGGTTTAGATTGAGAATTATATGAAAAACAATATATTCTGTCTATTACTTACAAGTTTTATATTCTTAAGTTGTAAGCAAGAATCCAAAGAAGGAATAAATAGTGAAACTACAAATACTTCAGAAGTAGTAGTCCAATCCAAAGTTAAAGGATGTGGTTATACTAGTTTGATTGAAATTGAAAAGAATTTTCTCCCGGCGGAAGATAGAGTAAATCAAATAGTTGAAAACATTGTATCTTATTCAGGTTTGCCTAATAATTTTAAGGTTTACAGAGCTGATTATATTAATAATGCTTTTGCAACAATTATAGATAATGAAAGGGTTATTGTTTATGACTCTAAATTATTTAATGATGTTGAATGGTACTCTGATACATTTTGGACATCTGTATCAATTTTAGCTCATGAAATAGGCCATCACTTAAGTGGGCATACAGAAGATAATTTAGGTTCTGTTCCATTAAAAGAATTAGAAGCTGATAAGTTTAGTGGTTATGTTTTATACAAAATGGGAGCAACTAAAGAACAAGCTTTAAAAGCTATGAAATTAATTGGTTCTGTTAATGATACCCAAACACATCCGTCCCAAACGAAAAGATTACAGGCAATTGAGGAAGGATGGGATAATTCAAACAATCAGCGTTACAAATCGGCATTGCCACCTGCACCTAACTATCTAACTAGCGATTTCTACGTTTTTAAGAAAGAGATGGTAATTAATAACGATCTTTTAGAATTAAACCCTTCGTGGTTTGAAGATAATGGAGATTTGTATGGAGTAATAACTGAAACAGATAATGACTTTAGGGGCTTTTCAGTAAGAATTATTAATAGTTCTGAACAATTTAAAAAATATTTTAGAAATATTGAAGATGAAGATTGGGGATTAAGTATTGAATCACCTCATTTTGGATCAAATACAGAGATGTGTCATGCTTGCGCATCTAATTTGAAATATCTATTACAACCTGGTAGACGAATTAAATTTAAAATGGTTGAATCTTTGCCTGATCATGGTACATCACTAAATGGTGTTTGGTTTTTGACATATCTAGAAGTTTTGCCAGCAAATTATTTTGATAAACTACCCAAATAAATTAATAAAACTGTATTTAAAATGTCCTGATGTTGATTTAATAGAATTGATTATGAAAGATAATGTTAGAAACAAACAAAATGAAATTGAGCTAATTAAGAGCTATTCAGAATTAATAGCTACTGAAGTGAAAAAAATAAAAAAAGAACAGAATAAATTTAAAAAGGATATTGATTACGATTTGATAAAAATCTACAAAAAAAACATTATAGAGTTTTGGAAGAAATTAGGTAATGATCTTAACGATGTCAATTCATCAATACATAATTATGAGCAAGGAACAGAAATTCATGATGCGGAAGGTATTGTAAAAGATTTGAATAATATTCTAGAAAAAAATGGTTTAATTGAAGATTATAAAATATCTTTTTATTAGGCACTATAATAAATAATACAACAAACGGGAGGTATATTTCACCTGCAATAGTGCGGATTTGCAATGCATACTTTTACACCCAGTTCTCTTTTGGATTTAAATAAGTAGAAAGTACTGCGTAGATATGTACTTCTTTTTTAGTTTCATTTATCTTAAAATGAATCATATATTTAAAGTCTTTTAAAGGCAAGCAGTGAATATCATTATATCGAATTTGAAAATGTGGATTTTGCTGTAAAGTCTTTAAAGTTTCCCTGTATTGCTTCAAAAAAATATCACCGTTATCTTTTCTCTTACTGTTTAGGTAATCTTTGGCTTCTTTCAAATCGTGTTTTACGTTTGGGTCGGCAATAATGGTGTATTTCATCATTATTCGTTCTCTAACTCGTCTAACATATCAAATGCATCAACTGGCTTTTTTGCTTCTTTAATACGTTTTAAAACCAGATCTTTCTGCCATTGCGGAATATCTTCTGATTCTTGTTTGTGTTTAAAGGTTAAAAAATCAATATAACGTTCTACTTCCTCCAAAAATTTTTCTGGAAGTTGCTTTAGTTTATAGTTAACTTGTTTAAGTGAATTGCTATCCATGATTTAATATATTCATAATCAAAGTTACAATAATAAAAGATATTTGAAAAGTAAGTATATTGTTTCTTTTTGGAATTGATTCTTGTAATTACTTGAACATCATATCCGATAGCGTAGATTTTCAATCCGTGCTTTATAACTGTTTTTTTTATGCTGCAAGGTTTTTCAAACCTTATAGCTCTTAATTTTTGATAATTTATACCTACAAGGTCAAATAAAGACCTTGCAGGATAGATTATAAGCGAATTAACAATAGAATTACAAACAAAAAACCCCAACATATAGCTGGGATTTTAATTTATAAACTAAAAAACTTATTCTTTACTTTCAACTTTAGCCCACGTATCGCGTAAGCCAACCGTTTTATTAAATACCATTTTTTCTGCGGTAGAATCTTTATCTGTTGCGAAATAACCCAAACGTTGAAATTGGAATTTATCGCCGCTTACAGCCGTTTTTAAGCTTGGTTCAACATAACCAGTAATTACTTTTAACGAATCAGGGTTAATGTATTCCTTAAAATCAACTTCTTTGTTACCATCAGGGTTTTCGTGTGTAAACAAGCGGTCGTAAATACGTACTTCGGCTTCAACAGCATGCGGAATTGAAACCCAATGAATGGTTCCTTTTACTTTGCGTTTTGAAGCTTCTGTTCCGCTTCCCGATTTAGAATCAGCATCATACGTTACATGAATTTCGGTAATGTTTCCGTTTTCGTCTTTTACAACACTTTCACCTTTAATAATGTAGGCATTCTTTAAACGAACTTCTTTCCCTAATGTTAATCGGAAAAATTTGTTGTTTGCTTCTTCCAGAAAATCTTCACGTTCAATATATAATTCTTTAGAAAAAGGGACTTTTCTAAACGTTAGCTCTTCTGCTTCCGGATTATTTTCTGCAACTAACCATTCTTCCTGACCTTCCGGATAATTGGTGATAATCATTTTCACCGGATCTAAAACAGCCATTACACGATCGGTAATCTTGTTTAAATCTTCGCGAACACAAAATTCCAACAACGAAACATCAATTAAATTGGTACGTTTTGCAATACCGATAGTATCGGCAAAATTGCGGATAGCAGTTGGTGTGTAACCTCTTCGACGCATACCCGAAATGGTGCTCATACGCGGATCGTCCCAAGCGGTAACGTGACCTTCGTTTACCAATTGAAGCAATTTTCGTTTTGATACAACAGTGTGCGATAAATTTCTACGAGCAAATTCGCGCTGTTTTGGTCGAACTTTCTCGTTATCGTAAATCTGATCTAAAAACCAATCATACAATTCGCGGTGCGGTAAAAATTCTAATGTACAGAATGAATGTGATATTTGTTCGATATAATCGCTTTCACCATGAGCCCAGTCGTACATAGGATAAATTTTCCAATTTACGCCGGTTCTGTGGTGCGATGCATTAATGATTCGATACATAATTGGGTCGCGCATTAACATATTGTTCGATGCCATATCAATTTTAGCACGTAAAATATATTCGCCTTCTTCAAACTCGCCGTTTTTCATTCGTTCAAATAAATCTAAATTTTCTTCAACTGAACGGTCGCGGTTTGGTGAATTTACTCCAGGTTGCGTTGGTGTACCTTTTTGTTTTGCAATTTCATCTGCCGATAAATTATCAACATAGGCTTTCCCTTTCTTAATTAAAAGAATAGCCCAATCATACAATTCCTGAAAATAATCAGACGCATAAACTTCCTGATCCCATTTAAAACCCAACCACTCTACATCATTTTTAATGGCATCAACAAATTCTTGTTCTTCTTTAGCAGGGTTGGTATCGTCAAAACGTAAATTTACCGGTGCGTTATAATCTAATCCTAAACCAAAGTTTAAACAGATCGATGATGCGTGCCCAATATGCAGATATCCGTTAGGTTCGGGCGGAAAACGAAAGCGTAATTTATCTTGTGACAAACCATTTTTTAAATCCTCTTCAATGATTTGTTCTATAAAATTCAATGATTTTTCTTTTGTTGACATATTCTTGAATTAAGATTACAAATTTATCAAAAAATGTTTGATTTTTAAGCGGTAATGATATGTTATAAAAAAGGTTTAATTTTACGATATAAATTTTAAGAAATGGGAATTATTCGCTTAACAAACATACGGGTTTTTACAAATCACGGTTGCTTGATTGAAGAAGCTAAAATAGGGTCGGAATATAGAGTTGATTTACAAATTAAAGCCGATTTGCGAAAATCTGCAGATACAGATGAATTGGCAGATACCGTTGATTATGTACATTTAAACAGAATTGTTGTTGAAGAAATGGCGATACGATCTAAATTATTAGAACACGTTGCCAAGCGTATTGTAGTACGTATTTTTAATGAACTACCTATGGTTTCAAGTATTTTGTTAGAAGTATCGAAAATAAATCCGCCAATTGGTGGTGATGTACAGCAAGTTACTATTGTTATGGAAGAATTCAGAGCATAATTTTAAGTTTTGGGTTTTGATATTTGATTTTTTGTAGTAGATTTGCAATCACATTACAAATGGCATCTTGTCCGAGTGGCTAGGAAGCGGTCTGCAAAACCGTCTACAGCGGTTCGAATCCGCTAGATGCCTCTAAAACCTCCAACTATTGGAGGTTTTTTTTGTTTTACTACATTTTTCGTTTTTCAAATTACTATATTTAGCTTTAATTGATATCTGAAACTTTTTACTTAAAGATAATACTATTGAAATCGTCAGTTCGTAGCGTAATGAAATGAAGCGTATTGAGAAGTTTTAAAAGTTCTCGACAGGCTCGAACAGACGAATCTGATAATTTCTATTTTGGTATAAGTTTGATAGTAATTTTATTTAAAATTCATACTATGAAAAAAATTGCATTATTCTTTTTGTTGATGGTTATTGTAGCTTGTTCATCGGAATCGTTATCGGTTAAACAAGCTACAAACTTAATTAAAACGCATACAGAGAAATATCCTTATTTCGAAAAAACAACTTTACAGTTAGGTGAACAAAAATACAGTGTTCGGAAAGATTCTGCAGAAATAACTGTGCTAAGAAATCTGGCATCGCAAGATTTAATCAGTTTAAAAACCATCAGTTCACGTAAAAAATTACTTTCTAAAGATTCTGTTTTAGTGGTGAATATCGGTTTAACCACCAAAGCTGCCGATTTTGTTATTGATCAAAAAAAGAACAAAGCACAGGTTAAAACTTATCTTTTTACAATTCAGGAAAATTCCGATGTTCAGTTGGAACTAAACAGTAAAACAAAAGCAACGGCATCTGCAAAGCTTATTAAAACCACCACGCCTTTTGCCGGTTTAAGTAAAGATAAAAACTTGAATTCGACCTTTATTACTCAAAAATTTGTCTTGAAATACAACAAAGAAACCGGTTGGTTTGTAGCCAGATAGTTAAATCAATTTTGATAAAAGCATAAATATTACTATCAATTTTTCGCTTTTCGTCAGTTGCCAAAGATTATAAAGAAAGAAGACGTATTTTTTTGATAAAAAAATATATATTTGGTATTGATAGAAAAAAAATCGAACCTATGTCGAATATTTGGATAAAAAAACCATTAAGTGCCTACGAGGCAGATATTAAAAAAAGTGGATTAAAAAAAATATTAGGTAAATGGAGCTTAACCGCTATTGGTGTTGGTGCCATTATTGGTGGCGGAATCTTTGTACTTACAGGTACTGGTGCGTATTATAATGCGGGTCCGGCATTGGCATTGTCTTTCGTAATTGCCGGTATTGCCTGTATTTTCGCTGCGTTGTGTTATGCCGAATTTGCTTCGATACTTCCTGTAGAAGGTTCTGCCTATGCGTATGCTTATGGAACCGTAGGTGAAATTTTTGCATGGGGATTGGGTTGGTGTTTAATATTAGAATACGCCATGGCAAGTATGGCAGTCTCTGTAAGTTGGTCGGGTTATTTTACCAAATTTTTAAAGATGTTCGGTATTTATCTGCCCGATTACCTTACGTCCGATCCTGTAAGTTACACAGGTGAAGGGTTTTCAATTAATTTACCTGCGTTTATTATTGTACTGTTAATAACAGCCTTACTTACAAAAGGAACAAAAGAAGCTGCTAAAACAAACAACTTTATCGTTATTTTAAAAACAGCAGCGGTTGTTTTTGTGGTTATTGTGGGGGCATTTTATATAGTCCCAGAAAATTGGATGCCTTTTATACCAGAGCAAACAATGATTGAACAAACAAATGGCGAAATGGCTCCGGCTTATGGTTTTCAAGGAATCATATCAGGTGCGGCAGCTATTTTCTTTGCTTATATAGGTTTTGATGCCGTTTCTACACAAGCTGGCGAAGCTATTAACCCTAAAAAAGATGTTCCGTTTGCCATTATTACTTCTTTATTGATCTGTACTGCCTTATACATTATGGTTTCATTGGTGTTAACAGGTATGATGCATTACTCTGATTTTAATCCGTTAGGAAAATATCCTGAAGCAATAAAAGCACCGGTGGCGTATGCGTTTGA
Organism: Paenimyroides viscosum; assembly: GCF_003858535.1. Lineage (GTDB taxonomy): Bacteria > Bacteroidota > Bacteroidia > Flavobacteriales > Flavobacteriaceae > Flavobacterium > Flavobacterium viscosum. The sequence continues at coordinate 28,788 of NZ_RQTJ01000011.1, read as the reverse complement.
AATTGCCGGCAAACATTGGGCAAGTAATATTGTTACCATTGCGGCTACGGTTGGATTAATTTCGGTTGTTATGGTAATGATGATGGGGCAATCGCGTATTTTTATGGGAATGGCTAAAGACGGATTAATCCCGAAGTTTTTTGGCGAATTGCATCCAACAACAAAGACTCCGTATAAGGGAATTATTTTATTAGGATTAATTGTAGCAACCGTTTCTGCTTTAACACCTATTTCAACATTGGCACACATGACCAGTTTTGGTACGTTGTTTGCCTTTACAATGGTATGTATTGCCGTGTGGATCATGCGAAAAAGACAACCTAATATTGAACGTCCATTTAAAGTACCTGCTTATAAGCTAATAGTAATTTTAGGGGTTTTAACCAATATAGGTTTAATTATAACGTTAGATAAATTAGCATTACTGCTATCTGGTTGCTGGCTTGTTCTGGGAATAATCGTTTATTTTGCGTACAGTAAAAGAAATAGTAAATTGAATAACCCATAAAACTAAAAAATCAGCTTTAAAGCTGATTTTTTAGTTTTAGAATGTTAATGAAAAACCTGCGCCGTTATCATTAACAATAAGATTTAACTGTGTAGTAGATAGGCTGGTAGTATTTTGTCCATTCTCTGTTTCAATACCTTTTTTGATATTTTTACCAAAAGATAAATACAGAGGAATGGAAGCTCCTATAACTCCTAATCCGGCTCCTGCAATTACCCAACCATCTTTTCTTTTTGATTTATAATTAGGATCGCTGCTTTTAACACTAACAGCTGATGCTACTCCATAACCAATACCAAACCCGCCAATATACCCCAAAATATCACCGAAGGTTTTATTAGTACGGGCACGTTTAATATAGCTTATCGCCTCAGGGTTAGAAAAAACTTGTTTGTATTCGCTTAATCTGTAATCTTTGTTTTCTTTAATAAAAAAACGCTGCGAATTTTTACCTAATGTAATTTCGTTCGATAAAATCTCTGTTTGTTGGGCAAACACAATATTACCTAACAATAAAAGTAAAAGTGTTGTTTTTTTCATGTGTTAATGTTTTTATTAGTTTTAATAATTTCGGCAAAAATAAAAAAATAAGAACAATTACTTTATTTAAGGTGTATTAATTTTTAGTACATAGATCTCGCTACGCAAAGACTCCCAACTTTGCGTAAATCATTTTCTTTTATGATCCTAAGTTGAAAACTTCGGAGAGCGGGGGACAGTAAATTGAATAACCCATAAAACTAAAAAATCCATCTTAAAACAAGATGGATTTTTGCTATTAACAAACCTTTTTTACGTTGGTGTGTTGTTACCATTTGCAGACAATGTACTGTTTTTTGCGGCTTTTACAATTTCGTTTAAATCGTAATATAGCTTAGACCATTCGGGCATGTCTTTCATAGCAGTAATTAGGCTAAAATAAGATCGCAGTCTTTGTTCTAATTCTTTTCGGGTAGACGATGCGCTGGCAATAGTTCTAAGATCTGCATTCGCTTCGGCTTGTTCAGCAAAAACAGTTTCAAAAGCTTGGTGTTTTGTTTTTAAATCGTTAAAAGCCGTAGTAATGGTTAAATTTTCAATGCGTTGGGTGTTTTCAGGCTTTTCTAACTCTTCAATAAGCTTTTTTAATTGTGCGGTCTGGGCAGAATAACTTAACGTATCTAAATTCAATCCAAACTGTTTAAAAATAATGTATAAAGCTTCAGCATCTGTATGGTTCGCTGCAAAAGGCAACTTGCGGTATCCGTTTAAAAATGCCTTTATACTACTAAAGGCAGCATCACGTTCTTTATCGGCAGCAGCTACTTCTTTACCTTTACCGCTGTAGGTAAGTTTTGTATATACGGCATCGTAGGTTGAATAACTTGTTGCAAGTGCCGTTAACAAAGGGTGACCTTCAATAATGGTATAATTGCCACTTTGCGATGAATTAATAATACGCTGTGCTAAAGTTGCCAGGTTTTTTGTAGATAAAGCTGTTAACGTAATTTTCATAATAGGTAGTTTTTAATTATAATTAATTTACAATAAGTGGTTTATAAATTTAATAGATAGGGCAGCAGATTTATATTCTCACGAATACCGTGGAAAGATAAACTGTACGTATGTGTAGTTAACCGAGTAATCGGGAAAGGCAAAGCCAACTTGTTAGTAATGCCCCGATTACTTGGGAAAACTAAAAGCTGTTCGTTTGTAATCTCCTGATTAATCGGGAAAGCAAAACCAAACATATTTGCAATAAACCTATTGTACTATATGTATTAACGTTTAATATATTACCCCTATTAATATTAAAATTATTCCTAAAACGGCTAATATATAAGGTAGGTACTTTTTCATTTTTATATTTTTTGGGAACAAACAACTTACCCTAGTTATTTACCTAAATACTGTTCTAACTTTTGTTGATGAATAGCGCCTGTCCAACGATCAATTAATTTTCCCGATTTGTCAAACAATAAAAAAGTGGGAGTAACATTTTCCTGGTATTGAATATAAGTATCGGTTCTCGTGAAATCTTCGGCATAAACTATCGACCAATTATTAGTGCTATACGCACCAAATTGTTGGTAAGTAGCTACATCAGGACTTTGCAATACACTAACAACTTGTAATTTTTCTGTGTTTTTTGTTAGTTCTTGTGTAATTTCGAACGCTTGCCTACTACTTGGACAGCTTACCGATGACAAATCAACCAAAACATATTCTTTATCTTTATTAAAATAATCGCTTAATTTTTCTGCTTTTAAATCTTTGTCTAACAAATTAATATCAATAAAGGCATCTCCTTTTGTTAAGCGCTGGCTTTGTGATGCTAATAAATATTTCTTGCCTAATGCTGTTTGTTTTTGTTCGGTGGTCATTTTATTATACACTGCTTTGTAAAAAGTTTTATCGAATGCAGTGGTATTGTATGGTAACAACGTCCACGTGTAGGCGTTATCAAAATTATTTAAGATAAAATCAGCTTCTACTTGTTTTAACTCTTTGGTTAATTGGTTTGCCAACCCATTTGTACCAACATATTTTTCTTGTACCTCGATTTTTAGCCATTCGGCAGTTTGTTGTAAAGCAGTTATTTCCTGTTTTAAAGCTTCTCCCTTTTTGTGAATTGGCATTTGCAGTTCGTCTAATTGTGCTTTTATATTATGATGCTTAGAACCGTTAACCTTAACTTGATACGGAAAATCATCTTTAGCAGCTGTAATCTCTATGGTTTCATTAGCTACAAATAACATGGTGTAATATGGTTGGTTGTTTTCTACTACATATATAGCATATGTATCAGGAGTTTCGGAAACTTCGGCTGTAAGTTCTACTTTGCCTTGTGCTAATGTTTGGTAGGCAATAGGTGTTTGCCCACTAAGTAAATATACTACAGCAGTATCTGTAAACCCCGTAAGGTTTGCCGTTATTTTTATTTCGCCTGCAAAGACTTGTAAAGTTGTGGTTAGCAATAGTGCTAATGTTGTTAATTTTTTCATTTCGGATGTTTTTTATTTAAACCCTAACAGCATTTAAAACGCTGTTAGGGTATTTTAAGTTTGCTTTGTGAGTATAATTTAAAACTTTTTATTCTTCAAAATATAGAATATTCTATAATAAAACATAAAGAATTATAATAACTAATGTTAAAAGGAAGATATAAAAATTAAGCTCATATACATTGTTGTTTATTGAATTACTAACTCTAGTAAACATTAAATAACCAACATATATAACCGCAACATCACCTATAACACCAAGTAATTTATTGTATTTTTTCATAATTTATCTAATATTATTACCCGTGCTCGCTAGCATCTTGTGGTTTATTGACTTGTTCTCGGAGAATTTTAGTTTTCTATGAGCAATTATTATACTACTTAATTGTTCTCTAATATTTTATTACTTCCACACAAATACTTTCATGTGGAAGTTGTTTTTAAGTAATTTTAATAAAATATTTTCTGCCAAAAGTTGAGGTATAAACGAACAGAGAAAGAACTACTATGTAAAACCACATTAACACAGAATCGTATAAATTGCTTTTAAGAATCATACTTAAGATGTGTAAAATAATAATTATCAATGCTAGAGAAATTGTTGTTTGAATTGTGTAGAAATTTCTTAACGTTAAAGGTTCTGTAATATTATTGATATAAAATTGCCTTGTTTTTGTAAAATAATTTTTAACATAAAAAGACGTTGTATCATCTTTTATTTTTAAGATGTTAACCTTTTCTGTTAATAAAAATTTCTCTTTCTTATCAGTAATCAAATAATGGTTCAAAATTACTTCTTCCGAAACTTTTATTACAATTTCCATAATAATTTTATTGAGTTATTCTATAATATGTAATGGCAGAAGCAGCTCCTCCAGCCAATACCCCAAGAGGACCTAGTCCAGCAGTTATTGCAGCGGTCAAAGTATCTGTAAATAGCATATCTATAGTAGGATCCTTAGGTTTTGTTTTAGTAGACCATAAAGTATTCGAATTATGAAGAACACTTTTAAAGACCTCGTTTCTGTAGATTTCTTCACTTGTAAATTCATTAGCATTCTCTTCTTCAAACCTTTGAAAATTCATTACTAGATCAGAATATGAATAATCAAAACTAAATTTTTCTTCTGCGAATTTAATAAAAGAGTTGTTTGTTGTACTTGGTGAAATATAAGCTTTTAGCTTATTTTCAAAATGATGCTCAATAGTATAATCTCCATAATTAGTATAATCGGCAAAAAATGATTGTAAATCACTTTCCTTTACATCGGCAAAATGTTGTGGATAGTTTTCTTTTGCAACTATAAGCATATTTCCTAAATACTCTTTTATAGTTAAATTTTTAACATTTATATTATTCTCTTCAAAATATTTTTCTGTTAGTAAAATACATTGATTATGTAAATAACCTACTTCATCGGGAGCAATTTTTACAGATTTACTTGCTACTGATATATTAGACCTAGCATTGTTTAATTGACTATCACCGCTTACTTCGTCGTTGTTACAAGCCCATAATCCTGATGCTAATATAGCCGTTCCTAAAATACCTAAGGTAATTTTTCTTACTTTTTTTGTAATATTCATTTTGTTAAATTTTAATTTGTTCTACTTAGTTTTGTTGTACGTTTAAATCGATATAAAAAGTTTCATCGTCTACCTGAACAACTGACGCCGTTTGTTTAGTTACAACAGTTTCTGTTTCAAATCCTAAAAATTGCTACTATAAAAACTATTTTATATAGTAGCAAATCTTCATCAGCTTAGATACAAGTCTTTAAAATATCTTATATTTAGCAAAGGAAACCACATTTGATTTTTGGTTATGACCCCTTTTTTATATAACTTATTGGCGTCAACAATTTGCCTGTAAATGATATATAATACCATTAATATTAAAAACGTCTTTCCATCATAAAAAGCTCCCCATATTAATAAAGGAATCGGTGATAAAATTTTTATATAATATTTAACCATAATTAAATTATATTAATAATTAATGTTGTAACAAACAATTGTAAATACCACTGCTGTTTGTGGAATAAAAGCAGTTGTAACGAAAGCAGCAACTGAAGCCCACCCATTATTAGTATAAACATCTTGTATACAATCTATAACATCTTGACCACAGTCACCGATCTTTTTTCTTGGTTTTTTATTTGTAACTTCGGTAGATTGTGATTCCAAATTAAAATCTAAACTTAAAAAGCTCGAAAAATCCGTCTCCATTAAATCTAATCTTCTTAAATGTGGAATACTTTCATCTGTTTTTACAACAAATTCATCAATCACAACACCATTTTTTTTCACAAGAAACATCCCGTGCTTAATGAGATCATCCGCATTTTCTCCAATTGTATGAGCCTTTAAAACCTCTACATTACCTTCTTTATATATTTCTGTTAACTCATTTATATCAAAAGTAACTTTCTGTCTAACATTTAAATCAATATAAAACATTTCTTCGTTTGCTTGAACAACTTTTGCTTTTTGTTTAGTTACAACAGTTTCTGTTTCAAAACCTAATTCATTTGATAATTCGTTTTTTAAACTGCTGTGTTAAAAAAATAGTTTTACAGGTATGCCGCTGTAATCGGCTGTTTATAATTTGTTTCCCCCGCTAGTGCAAGCATATTGCTCTTGCTTACTAAATAAGTAATTTAAGTTAGGTACAAGCGTGACGCTTTCGCCAGCAGGGGGGAAAGATAGAAATCAAAAAAATCCTGCTTTTTAAAATACAGGTTTTTTGATAATTTCAAAATTTATTAATTGTTTTTCATCAATTTAAAATCATTTATATAATATCGAAATTCATAATATAAATGAGTTATAAAGTTGAAAAACATGAGATATATAAACGAACTTTCAACAAAATATATAAAAGAAAACACATACATTGAATATATATAATAAAGAACTAATTTTTCTTTACCTATCTTCTTTACTATACTAAAAGTTATATATGTTAGTAAAACATAACAAATCATTATTTCTGGCGTACTTATTTGATAATTATTAGCAAATTGGACAGGATATAATATATATGCTAATAATAATACAGCGATAATAATGCTTTTATATTTTAATTTAACACCCATATTTTTTCAAACAAACTAAAGCTTTATTAGCAGCTTTATAAAAGCCAAGTGTACCTCCTATCCAAGCACCAAAAAGACCACCAATTGAACCTCCAGCAACTGCCCCCATAAGAGTATCTACTATCATATCTGATCTGCCTTCATCAGCACAAGCACGACAATTTTTTTCTTTATCGGAAAAAACAACTCGTCCTGATTCCTCTGCTTGATTAATAGCATCTTGAACAATTAATTTTAATTCCTTAGCTTCTATTGACTCTAAAACTGGATATTTTGAAAGTAAATTAGTAGTAGCTCTTCCTAACGTTTCATTTGTTAAAGTTATTTCTTCTACATCAATACCAGTAATTGAAGATAAATAAGCATTATTTAATGAATCCTCTTTAAGTATATTATCTTCATTAAAGTTTTCCACAAAGTGTTCTCTTTGATCTTTATTAAAGTTAATAACATTTTCTGATACTTTTATTAAAGTGATAAAACTTTCATCTTCAGCCAAAAGAGAAGAGAGATTTTCTCTTTTTAAAGTGTTTACACTATTATCAGATTTAACTTCAGTTGCTTCAGTATCACTATCTGAATTACAACTAATAATTAAAGGTAAGGATATAAAAACTATCCCGATAAAAATAATTAATTTTTTCATTTTAAATAAAATTTAGCAGTTTTGTTTTTATTGTTTTATAAACTGCGGTTAAAAATTGGTTTTACAGGTAACCCGCTGTAATCGGTTGTTTATAATTTGTTTGTTAAAACCGGCATTCGCGACTGCCGGTTCTCCGAAACAAATAGGTAAATAGTTCTTTTTCAGTTTTTTATTTTTTGTAATCTTAATGTATGTCTTGATTTATTGTCTTTAGTTTATCTTGAGCTTTTCGAAAGGTTACGTTTCTCGACAAGCTTCGGTTCTCGACTTCGCTCGAACTGACGATCTTTTGACTTTATGACATTCAACTTTAAGACTTTACTATTTCACTGATAGTTCTATTGCCCCGGCATACAATACTGCTTGGGTAAAACTGTATTGTGCGCCATAAGCAAAGGCAATGGTTTTATTTCTGTTCCATAAATCATCATCATTCCCATTATTGTCTAATGTAAACAGGGTTTCTATTAAATTACGTTCGCTTTCGTTGGTAATAAGCTCTACCATATCACTGTTAAACCGGTTGCCTATTATTGCGTAAATTGCCTCTTTGATTTGTTTGGTATAAACAAGCTTTTCAATGTAATCGGCATCTACCTGTTGTAATACCAACAATTGTTCGATGTCTATGATTTCGTATTTATATGTTTCTTGTGGTACGTAATTAAGCATTTGCCGGTTTACGTGCTGTTCAAACAGCAGCAGGTTTTCCTGATGCGTTTGTTGGTTGTTATATGCAAAGCTGTTTAAAATACTTTGATAGGTTTGGTAATCGTTTGCTTTAACACCCTTTGCCTGATGCAAAGTATTGCTTTGTTTGTTTGTTTCTGTTGCGAAAACTTCGTCTTCTGTTTCGCACGAGCTGCATAAAGCAGTAATTGCTACAGCATATAAAAAAAATCGTTTCATAATTTTCGGAGTTTTTTAATAACGCTGCCCGGGTAGCTTTTGTTTCGGTTACAAATATGAAACGATTTTAAAACAACAAGCGAACAAATTATCCGGATTTAAAGGGTTGGATAATTTGCTCCCTTTTTTTGACAATTTATTCCCTCTTTGGATTATTTATCCGTATTTAAAACTTTATTTTTTTAATTTATTGTTTTTAAAATCAGTGTGTTGTGAAGTAAAAGGCTGCTGTTGGCTATTTTTTTGTATTTTTGTGAGATTAGAAAAAAATTTATGCATGTTTTTTAAAAAGTTGGACAATTTATTCCCTGTATTGGATAATATATTCCTTTGTTGGATTATTTTTCTGTTACCGTTTTGTTCATTTGGGCAAACAACGGCAGATTCTTATAAAAAGCTTTGGGAAGTGATTCAAAACGATACGGTTTCAAATGAAAAAAAGCTACAATATTTAGATGTATATTATCAAAAAGCGCGGAATGAAAATAATAAATTGGAACAATATCGTGCGTTAGAAAAAAAATCGTTTATAATTCCGTATGCTGATGCTGCTTTGTTGCTCCACCAAATGCACCCTTTGGTACAAAACAGTACCAACGACAGTATAAAAGGACGTTACTTAAACAGAAGTGCTGTGTTTTATTATAATAAGCGTGATTTTAAAAATGCATTGTACTACGCCATAGAATCGGAAGCGTTTAACGAAGAAATAAATAACCAGTATAACCTAAATGCTGTACGTATAGATATTGGCAATATTTATTACTATACCCGACATTATGCTAAAGCGGTTACCTATTTTACACAAGCAAAAGACTATTACCAATCTAAAAAAGACTACAACCACCAACGTGGTTATATAAGTAGTCTTTATAGCTTAAGTAGAACCTATTGGCAGTTAAAAGATATAGATAAACTTGCTGCTACTATTAAAGAAAGCCAGCGGGCAGTTGGATTGTTGAAACCTAAAGACCAACAATTAGAAACTGCTTATTTAGAATATGTAAAAGGCGGCTTGGCTTTTTTACAGAAAGATTATGCTACGGCACAAAACTTTTTTACCAAAGCACTACCAGCCATAGAGCAAAACGGTGATTTTACCAATAAGCATGTTATTTATCTGTATTTGGGTAAAATTTTGTGGGAACAAAACCAAAAAGCCGAAGCTATGGCGTATTTTACAAAAATAGATACGCTTTTTAAAGAAAAAAAGTTTTTAAATTATGAGTTACGTGAAGCGTACGATTATTTAATTGCCTATTACAATGAAACCAACCAACCGCAACTACAATTAAATGCTACTAATAGCCTTATGGCTTTGAACCGGCAGTTTGAAAAAGAACAGCAAAGCATTACAAGCATTTTACACCAAGATTTAGAAAGTAAAAAAATAACGTCGCAATGGCAAAAATTAGTAAGTAAATACAATTTGTGGATCAGTGTTTTAGGAGGTGTTTTAGTGCTTACAGCGGGTTACTTATTTTGGAAAAGAAGTAAAAAGAATAAAGACAAAATAAGTGAAAACAATAAAAGCCAAGTAATCCAAAGAACAGAAGTAAATACAATTGAAAATAAGGAAGTAGCTGATAAGGATGAGGTGGAAATTGAAAAATCATTAGAAACAGTTGATGCTATTGAAAACACCGAAACAACAAGTATTGAGGTTGCAGAAACAGAAAGCGTTGTTGAAAACGAAACAGAAATAACCGAAATAAAGCAACAGGCAAAAAACACGACTGTATTATCGGCAACAGACCAACGGTTATTAGACGGTTTAAATAGTTTTGAGCAGGAAAAAGGTTTTTTAGGTTCAGTAAATTTAGATGATCTAGCGAAACAATTAAATACTACCCGCAGTACGCTTTCCCCTTTTTTAAGCCAATATAAAAACGGGTTTAGTACTTATATTAATAGTTTACGCATACAACAAGCGGTTACAGATTTAAAAGCAGATAAAGAACTACGAAAAAAAACCATTAAAGAACTGGCGGTTATCTATGGCGATTTGCATCCCAAAACGTTTGCTAGTTTGTTTAAGGTGATTACAGGTGAAACTCCCACATTGTTTATTGAAAATTTAGATAAAGAAGAAGAGTAGTATTTTTTGCTGTCTGGAACTTTGTGCCAAGAACATTGATAAATTACAATATTGAATTAAATTTCGCTCTTATACTGCGTGTCATTTCGTGCTTGACACGGAATCGCATCATCATCTAATCTTGTGAGATGCTGACCCGAGCTTGCGAATAGAACGAAGTTAAACAAGTTCAGCATGACGCCGGATGTGGAGTAAGTTCACAGCTGCTCAAAGTCAGGAGACTTTGAGCAAATTATTTAATTATTGGAATTATTATAATTCCAAAATTCACTTTCTTTATGCTCCGAAGTTGTAAACTTCGGAGAGCGGGATACATAGCTATGTAGTTTCGCCGTTGGCGGAAACTATATAAAGCTTTAAATATATATTATTCTATTGTACTATGTGGTAAAAGTAAGAAAGTGTCATTTTGAGCGAAATGAAGTGAAGTCGAAAAATCTTATAGTATTAGAGATCTCTCCTTAGTAGAAATGACAACTAAACTCAATTTTCCTTAATTGCATTTACGAAAAACCAACTCAAAGTGACGGAAAAAAAAATCAGCTTTTAAAGCTGATTTTTAGTTTTTAGTACCTTGCCAAGTTCCATTATAATTTTGAATCTTATTATTCCACGTTCCCGATCCTGTTTTTTCGGTTAACGTTCCTGTCATGGTTCCTACTACATTGGTACCACTCATAAATTCGGCGTTAATGGTTCCGTTTTCAGCAACCTCACCTGTTAGCTTAAACGTGTTACTTCCCGATACAAGAGTACCTTCTGCGTTACCACTACTGTCAAAAGTTGCAGTCCATGTACCTTCACCATCACCTGAATAAGTTCCAACCCATGTTCCTTTAAATTTTTCTAATTTGTTTTCTGGGTGTACATGATTATCGTCGTTAGAATCACAAGAAATAGAACCAAATGCCAATGCACTAAAAATGCAGATCGTTAAAAAATGTTTTTTCATAATTGTATATTTTATATCAGTATAGACGTAAATATATACAAAAAGGTTGTAATGATTCTTTAATATTTATTTAGAAAGATCAAATAAAAGTAGAGAAGTGGTTTTTGATGTTGGAATTAAAGCATCAGAAGCAGGAAAATTAATTTTGTTTTTGATAAAATCGGGTTCATTTTTAATAAATGATTTAGACATGATAACGGCTCCAAAAACAATTAAAATAATACTACTTACTTTTTTAACTTTTAAAATGTTTTTGGGTGTAAGTTTGCTTTGTAATTGTTTGGCTAAAAGCATTTTAATTATGTCTGTTGCAAGATATGCGCCAATAACAAAAGCAAAGAAATTAATCATTCTGCTGTGATTCATTTCTAATTGCGGACCAATTGTTATTATAATTGCCAACCAAAAACCTAAAACACCAACATTGATAAAGTTTAATAAAAAGCCTTTTGCAAATAACGAAAAGTAGTTGTTTTTGTAGTTAGCGGTTTCAATATGAATTTCTGCTTTTTTAAGTTTTTGTAAACGAATAAACGAAATGGTTCCGTAGGTAATCATAATCATTCCACCAAAAAGAAAAAGTGCGGGATCGTCCTTAATGCTGCTAATTAACTGAAAACTACTAAAATAGGCTATTAGAATAAAACAAATATCTGCTATAATAACACCAGCATCAAAAGTTAAGGCAGCTTTAAACCCTTTGGTAATACTGGTTTCTATTAAAATAAAAAAAACCGGCCCAATCATGAAACTGAGAAAAAAACCAAGCGATATTCCTGTGAAAAATAAATCCATTTTGTATAAAAAAAATGCCAACTGTAATTGGCATTTTAATTGAATGTTACTACAAATTTACGATAAAATTATTTAATATCATTATTGGAACGTTTACACCAAATAGAATTTATCAGATTTTCGTCAGTTCGAGTTTGTCGAGAACTTATAGTTCACAAACTTCTCGATACGATTTCCCTTCATTTCATTACGAAAAATCTACTCGAAGTAACGGCTTATGTATTAATAAATCAAGTGTATTTTGGCACAGCCTATCTAATAATCAATTTATTTAATATATTCTATTGTGCCGCCCAAGGTTATTTTTTCTTTAACATCTTTGGGTTTTCCGTGAATTTTAATGCTTCCGCCAGCCAATACCTGTGCTTCCAGATAATCGGTTGCAGTTGCTTTAACAACACTGCCCGAATTTACCTTAATAATATTGCGCAAAGTAGTTAGTTCGTTGGCAGTTATTTGTCCGCCTGACGATGCCGAAAGCTTAACCGATTTAGAAGCCGATCCGTTTAAATACAGCTTTGCACCGGTGTTTGAATTGGCTGTCAACGTTTCTGTTTTCAGGTTTAGTTTTATGGTAGAGCCTAAATTGGCGTTTAATTCTATTTTGGTTTGATCTATAACGGTATCGCTAAAAATGTATGAACCACCTTGCGCGTCAATTTCTTTTAAGTTGTTGAAATGAACCTGAATAGTGACAGAATATTCACTTTCTGAAACCAGTTCTTTCAAGGTGTTTTTTAAAACCAACCGACCGTTTTTATTGATGATATTCACTGCATCAACCTGACTTTCCTTTACAACAATTTTATTTTCTGTTGATGGAATTAGTTCAATTTTAATGCGGTTACTTGCTTTCAACGAAGTGAAATCGCCAACATTTTTATCAATTTGGGCACTTGCCACCGTTTGTAATCCTATAAGTAAGGCTGCTGAAAAAAAATACTTTTTCATTATTCATTTACTTTTTTAATAAACGTAAAATCTAACTGTTTTTTAACCAAATCGGCATTTTTAACTTTCACAATAATTTCATCACCCAACTGTAACAAGTTTTTAGTAACCTCGCCAACTAAAGCGTATTGTTTTTCGTCAAAAGTATAATAATCGTCTTTAATTTCCCGAATGCGTACCATTCCTTCACATTTGTTTTCAACGATTTCCACGTAAATTCCCCATTCGGTTACGCCAGAAATTACACCTACAAACTCCTCGTCTTTATGATCCTGCATAAACTTAACCTGCATGTATTTTATGCTGTCGCGTTCTGCATTTGCAGCTAAATTTTCCATTTGCGATGTATGCACACATTTAGCTTCATAGACTTCTTCATCAACCGATTTTCCTCCATCTAAATAATATTGTAGTAAACGATGTGCCATAACATCGGGGTAACGACGAATTGGCGAGGTAAAATGCGAATAATAATCAAACGCCAAGCCGTAATGACCAATGTTTTCGGTAGAATACGCTGCTTTGCTCATACTGCGAATTGCCAGTGTATCAACCAGATTTTGTTCTTTTTTACCTTGAACATCACTTAACAATTTATTAAGCGATTTAGAAATATCACCTTTTGATTTAAAATTTAAACCATAACCAAATTTTGAAATAACCGTTTGCAGATTGAATAATTTATCTTGATCTGGTTCGTCATGCACGCGGTAAATAAAGGTTTTCTTTTGCTTGCCAATAAATTCTGAAACCTTGCGGTTTGCCAGCAACATAAACTCTTCAATTAAATGGTTGGCATCTTTAGATACTTTGAAATAAACACCTGTTGGCTCATCGTTCTCATCTAAATGGAATTTTACTTCTACTTTATCAAACGAAATTGCGCCATTAGCCATACGTTTTGCACGTAATGTTTTAGCTAACTCATCCATTGTTAAAACAGCATCAACAATAGGTTGGTCAATTAATTGCTTTTCATTTGTTAGCGATATTTCGGCAGGAATTTCATTTGCTTTCGTTTCAATGATAACCTGTGCTTCTTCGTAAGCCATTCGTTTATCTGAATAGGTTACGGTTCTTCCAAACCAAGAATTTACGATTTCGGCTTTTTTATTTAGTTCGAAAACTGCAGAAAATGTATATTTTTCTTCGTTTGGGCGTAACGAACACGCAAAGTTCGATAATACTTCAGGAAGCATCGGCACCACACGATCAACTAAATAAATAGATGTTGCGCGATTGTACGCTTCTTCGTCTAAAACGGTTCCTTCTTGTAAATAATGAGAAACATCGGCAATGTGGATACCAATTTCGTAATTTCCGTTTTCTAAAACCTGAAAAGATAAGGCATCATCAAAATCTTTTGCATCGCGCGGATCAATCGTAAACGTTAGTACATCACGCATATCGCGGCGTTTTGCAATCTCTTCTTCGGTGATCGATGTATCTAATTTCTGCGCAAACGCTTCAACTTCCACAGGAAAATCAGTCGGTAAACCATATTCTGCCAAAATTGCGTGCATTTCGGTATTGTGTTCGCCTGGTTTTCCTAAAACTTTAATTACTTGTCCGTACGGATTGTTCGCCTTTTCTGGCCAATCGGTCATTTTAACCAATACCACATCGCCGTTTTCGGCATCGCCAAATTTTTCCTTCGGAATAAATAAATCCACGTACATTTTAGGGTTTGCCGTAACAACAAAAGCAAATGTGCCGTTGATTTGAATTACACCGACAAATTCATCACGTTTGCGTTCTAATATCTCAATAACTTCAGCTTCGGGCTTTTTACCTTTGCGTTTGTTGTAAACGTAGGCTTTCACCTTATCGCCATGAAGCGCTTTGTTTAAATTGTTGGTTGGAATAAACGGATCTTCGTCAAATTCAGGACTAATAAAATAGGCCGCTTTGCGAGCAGTCATGTCAATTGTTCCTTCAAAATAGCTCGATTGTTCCAAAATACGAAACTTTCCACGATCTACTTCTTCAATTTTTTGGGTAGAAACCAGGTATTTTAATTCTTTAATAATCTCGTTTCTTCCTTTAGTATCGGTAACTTCCAAAACAGCTGCTATTTGCTTGTAGTTAAAAACTTTAGCGCTGTTTTGTGATAGTAATTTTAAAATTTGTCCGGAATAATCTTTGCCCGGTTTTTTATGGAATCTTCTTATTTTCTTTGTCATATATAAATTTGTTTAAGCAAATTGCTCAAATACTTATTAAAGGTATGAAAATATTAAAGTGTAAATGTAAATTTTGTCTTAAATATTGTTTATTAATCTTTGAATGATTTTTTAATAATTCAATAATTCAAAATAATTACCTTTGTGGAAACAATACAACGAAACGATATGAAAATTGCAATAGGAAATGATCACGCAGGTCCGGAATATAAAAAAGCCATTGTGCAAATGCTTCAGGACAAAGGAATTGAAGTGGTAAATTACGGAACCGATACTTTTGATTCTGTTGATTATCCTGATTTTGGTCACAAAGTCGCTCAAGATGTAGAAGACAATAAAGTTGATTTTGGAATTGTAATCTGCGGATCGGGTAACGGAATTGCCATGAGTGCAAACAAACATCAGGGTGTTCGTTGTGCTTTGTGTTGGACAAAAGAAATTGCCGTTTTGGCACGCCAGCATAATAACGCAAACGTAATTTCTATTCCTGCGCGCTTTACGGCTATTCCGCAAGTTTTAGAAATGATTGATGCTTTTTTAACTACCGAATTTGAAGGCGGACGTCACGCAACCCGTGTAAATAAAATTGCTTGTAGTTAAGAATATATTTTTAAGTTATATAAACCACAGATTCACAGATGATTTTATTTGTGCATTTGTGGTTTTTTTATATAAAAAACCTCTTCTTATAAACAGCAAAAAAGAATACAATCTGTAAAATTAAAATACCGTAAAACCACAATTTAAAAGACAGCTTTTTTGTTTTGTGTCGATACTTTTGCATACCCAAATAAGCACCCAAAGTTCCGCCAAAAGCAGCAATGGTTAATAGGTTTTTTTCAGAAATACGCTGTTTGCCCTTAATTGCACGCTGTTTATCTAAATGATACAGGCTAAAGGCAATGTAATTAACAATAATTAAGTATATAAATATAATTTTCCCCATTTTTACACACCTAACACAATTGCCGGATCAATATCTAATTTTACGCTTATTTCACGAGCTACATTTAAAGGCGGTTCACTTTTTCCGTTAAGATATTCACTAATACGAGATGTACTTACACCCAATAATTCAGACAGCCGTTTTTGATTTAAACCTTTTTCGTACATTCTTAATTTAATTACATCAACCAAAGCAGGTTGTGTTAAAGGCTCGTTTAGTTCTTCGTAATCAGCTATTAAATCCGAAAGTAAGTCTAATTCAATGAAATTAGGATCATCTGGTAAAGTTTCATTACCAACCGTTTTTAATAATTCTTCTATACGCAGGCAAACAGCCTTATATTCTTTATGTGTTTCAATTGTTCTCATAATTAAATGTTTAAACAGTTTGTTTTGTCATACGCAGCATGTGTTCCAATAAAACGTATGTATACTTTTTTCGATGCAAAAATTACAATAGCAGCCAATCGGTAATCATTTCCTTTAATATTAAAAACAAATCTATTGTTACCAATATAATCTGCAGTTGCAAAGGTTTGTTTTAATTCATTTAAATTATTCCAATCGCTTCTTTTGGTCTTAAAATACCAATCGCGTAAGGCAACATCGGCATCGGCGTGCTTCTCAATAAACATTTTGATTTTAGAAAATGTTACTATACGCATAGTTGTTTTAATTAAGATACAAAGATATTAATTTTGAATAACAATATAATATTTTGAAAAACAAAATTTTATTTATTAAAATAAATTCATGTAAAGCAGTATTTTTGCAGTTCAAAATTCATACAATGAACACTATTCAATATATAAAGGAAAAAGTTGCCGTTTCCGACAAATCCATCCAAAGCACTTTAGAATTATTAGCGCAAGACTGTACTATTCCGTTTATCGCAAGGTATAGAAAAGATGCTACGGGAAATTTAGATGAAGTTCAAATCGAACAAATTTCAAAACTTTCCAATCAGTTTGAAGCGCTTGTTAAAAGAAAGGAATCTGTTTTGGCATCGATTGATGAACAAGGATTATTGACCGATTTTTTGAAAGATAAAATTCAGAATTCTTTTGATTTGATCGAAATTGAAGATTTGTATCTTCCCTTTAAAAAGAAACGAAAAACCAAAGCCGATACTGCTCGCGAAGCTGGATTAGAACCTTTGGCAAAGATGATTATGTCGCAAAATGTTGACGATTTAGAATATACTGCCGAAAGATATTTAAACAGTAAAGTTTTTTCTAGCGAAGATGCTTTACAGGGAGCACGCGATATTATTGCCGAATGGATCAACGAAAATATTTTTGTTCGAAAAGCACTTCGACGCAAGTTTCAGCGCAGTGCAGAAATTTCGGCCAAAGTTGTAAAAACAAAGAAAGACGAAGATGCTGCCAAGAAATTTGAACAGTATTTTGATTGGAACGAACCATTATTTAAAGCACCTGCCCACCGATTGTTAGCAATGTTGCGTGCCAATAACGAAGGTTTTGTAAAGTTAAATATAAGTATTGATAAAACCGAAGCTATTACATTTATAGAAGAAACTGTAATTAAAAATAAAAAGCACGAAACAGCTGTCGAAATTTCTAAAGCAGTTGCCGATTCGTATAAACGTTTGTTAGAACCGGCGTTGTCTAACGAAGTATTGCAGGAATACAAACTAAAAGCCGATTTACAGTCAATCGGAGTTTTTTCAGAGAATTTATCGCAGTTGTTATTGTCTGCTCCATTGGGCGAAAAAAGAGTTATGGGAATCGATCCCGGATTTAAAACCGGCTGTAAAGTTGTTTGTATCGATGAAAACGGAAATCTGCTGTACAACGAAACTATTTTTCCGCACGCTCCACAAAAAGATATTGCCATGGCAACTAAAAAAATCCGCTCTATGGCAAATTCCTATAAAATTGATGCCATTGCCATTGGTAACGGAACAGCAAGTCGTGAAACGGAGTTTTTCATAAAAAAAGTCGCTTTTGATAAACCTTTGCAGGTTTTTGTGGTAAGTGAAGCAGGCGCATCGGTTTATTCGGCATCGAAAATTGCTCGAGAAGAATTTCCTACTTACGATGTTACTGTTCGCGGAGCTGTTTCAATTGGTAGAAGGTTACAAGACCCGTTGGCAGAGCTGGTTAAAATCGATCCAAAGTCAATTGGTGTTGGGCAGTATCAGCATGATGTGGATCAAACCTTATTGAAAGAAGAATTAGATCAAGTGGTAATTCGCAGTGTAAATAAAATTGGAATCAACTTAAACACGGCAAGTAAATCGTTGTTGAGCTATGTTTCTGGAATCGGTGAAAAACTGGCTGACAAAATTGTAGCATACCGAGCAGAAAACGGAGCTTTTACCAATAGAAAAGAATTGAAAAGCGTACCACGTTTGGGCGAAAAAGCGTATCAGCAGGCAGCAGCTTTTGTACGAATTGTAAACGGCGATTTTGTGTTAGATAATTCTGCAGTGCATCCTGAGGCTTATGTTTTAGTCGAAAAAATGG
This sequence comes from Paenimyroides viscosum, assembly GCF_003858535.1. Taxonomy (GTDB): domain Bacteria; phylum Bacteroidota; class Bacteroidia; order Flavobacteriales; family Flavobacteriaceae; genus Flavobacterium; species Flavobacterium viscosum. Next base: position 10,230 of record NZ_RQTJ01000011.1, on the reverse strand, counting down.
CAAAAGAGTTAAAAATCAGTACGAACGAATTGATCGGAAATAAATCAGCAATCGAAAAAATAGATCCTTCAAAATACATTTCAGAACAATTTGGAATACATTATATAACTGATTTGCTGAAAGAGTTGGAAAAACCGGGATTAGATCCGCGTAAAAAAGCAAAAGTATTGGAATTTGATGCTTCGTTAAAATCAATAAACGATGTTGAGGTAGGCAAAGTTTACAACGGCATCATTAACAACATTACTAATTTTGGTTGTTTTGTTGATATCGGTATTAAAGAAAGCGGCTTGGTGCATATATCGCAGTTAAAGGCAGGTTTTGTGGCCGATGTAAATGAAGTGGTTAAACTGCACGAACATGTTCAGGTAAAAGTGTTAGATGTGGATCAGCAAAAAAAACGTTTACAACTCACTATGATTTTAGATAATTAGTAATTACACACCAAAATAGTGGAATTAATACTCAATTCGGGTACGTTTTCTCTCGGTAAATTGAGTAATTGGTATTATAACTTTTTTGCTGATAAAAATGATTTATTGCTCAACGTGTTGATTTATGAGGGTTTGTGATAGATTTGCTGAAAATAAAATATGCATTCTGTTTTTTGGTCTTTCATTTGCTTTATACATTATGAAAAAGAAAATTACATTAAAAAAAAGAAATTGTTATGAAAAAGACCAATCATTTAAATTTAAAATGAACGGAATTAAAAAAAAGTAGTGTTTTTATTATGTTTTATAAGGGATACCCGCTTGATACTTTTCAAGCGGGTATTTAATTTAAATTGTTTGCAAGTTAAGTTCTACGTTCGTTATTTGAAGCTTGTCAAGAACTTATTAAATAAAAAAAAGATGCATTTAGCATCTTTTAAGTTTTATTCAGATTTAGAATCTGTATTGTCTTTATTCGGATTTGAAGTTGCTCCACTGTTATCTTTCGTAGCATCTTTAAATTCTTTAATACCAGAACCTAATCCTTTCATTAATTCAGGTATTTTTTTTCCACCAAATAACAATAGTAAAAGTACTACTATTACCAATATTTCGGGCATTCCTATTCTTCCCATTTTATTTAATTATTTTTTAGATTGATCTTTGTTGTCTTCTTCTTCTTCTTTTGTAGCATCTTTAAATTCTTTAATGCCAGATCCTAACCCACGCATTAATTCAGGTATTTTTTTACCCCCAAACATCAATAAAATCACCGCAACAATAACTAATATCTGCCACGGACTCACCATTCCTAAAAATACTGCTATAGAATTCATTATCTTTAATTATAAATAATATTAAGCAAAGATATAACATTTTAAACCGTTCTTATTTTTTTATTTTGTAATTTTTAACACTAGAAAATGTTAATATTAAAATAATTAAACTTTTTAGTGCTTTGTTACTTTATTAAAATAAGATGTTCGATTTTTGTATTATTAAATTAAAAATATGTCTGTTAAGTCGTTTTTTGCAAAGATATTCGCCAATGTTGTGGTTATGCAGCAACAAAAATGGATGATCAATCCGGTTGTAACTCAAGAAAATTTGTTTCATTCATTAGTTCAGCAAGCAAAACAAACACAGTTTGGTAAAGATCATTTGTTTTTGGCAATAAAATCGCATACCGATTTTGTAAAATATGTTCCTGTGCGCGATTACGAAGCTTTAAAACCGTATGTAGATAAAGTAGTTGCCGGTGAAAAAGATGTTTTATGGAAAGGCAAACCACTGTATTTTGCTAAAACTTCGGGCACTACATCGGGTGCAAAATATATTCCTATTACAAAAGAATCAATGCCTTATCATGTTCAAGGCGCAAGAAATGCTATTTTATTTTACATTCAAGAAACAGGTAATGCCGATTTTGTTGATGGAAAAATGATTTTTTTACAAGGAAGTCCAGAAATGGATGTAAAAAACGGAGTGAAAGTCGGTAGGTTATCAGGTATCGCAGCACATTATGTTCCTAAATATCTGCAAAAAAACCGTTTGCCAAGTTGGGAAACTAATTGTATCGATGATTGGGAAACAAAAGTTGATGCCGTTGTACAGGAAACAAAAGATCAGAATATGTCGGTTATCTCGGGAATTCCTTCGTGGGTACAAATGTATTTTGATCGATTAATTCAGGTTTCCGGACAAAAAGTAGGCGATTTGTTTAAAAACTTCAATCTGTTTATTTACGGCGGAGTGAATTACGAACCTTATCGCAAAAAGTTTGAACAGTTAATTGGCAGAAAAGTAGATAGTATTGAATTGTATCCCGCATCCGAAGGTTTTTTCGCTTATCAGGATTCACAGAAAGCAAAAGGAATGTTACTGCTTTTAAATGCTGGTATTTTTTATGAGTTTATTAAAGCAGATGAATTTTTTACCGAAAACCCTAAACGATACACAATAGGAGAGGTAGCTTTAAACGTTAATTATGTAATGATTATTAGCACCAATGCAGGTTTATGGGCGTATAACATTGGCGATACTGTAATGTTTACAAGTTTAAAGCCATACAGAATTGTTGTAACAGGGCGTATTAAACATTACATTTCGGCTTTTGGTGAACACGTGATTGGTAAAGAAGTTGAAGAAGCAATGCAACAAGCTTTGAATGAAACCGATGCAATGGTTACAGAATTTACGGTTGCGCCACAAATTAATCCCGACAACGGATTGCCTTATCACGAATGGTTGGTAGAATTTGAAAAAGAACCGACCAATCTGGAAGATTTTGCTTTAAAGATCGATGCTGCATTAAGAAATCAAAATGTTTATTATGATGATTTAATTGTTGGCAGTATTTTACGTACTTTAGTAATTACCAAAGTTCCGGCTGGTGGTTTTAACGAATATATGAAATCGCAGGGGAAATTGGGCGGGCAAAATAAGTTACCGCGTTTAGCGAACGATCGTAAAATTGCCGATTTTATACATGAACTAAAATAGCCTATGAAAAAGTTGCTGTTTCTTTTATTAATAACTCCAATAGGTGTTTTTGCACAGATTAGCGGAACGGTGGTAAATAGTGAAAACAAACCATTGCCGCTCACAAATATTTGGGTTTTAGATGGAAGCGACGGCGCTACAACCGATTCGTTAGGTATGTTTTATATATCATCTGCTTTGGCTACAGATACCTTGGTTTTTAACGCATCGGGACATAAAATATTTAGAGAAGAAGCATCAAAAACCACAAATGTTATTTTAGAAGCTTACGAAATTCCGCAACCAGCGTTAATTAGGCTTCCCGAAAAGTATTTACATCATACCATTGGCGATGCGCATTTCGAGAATATGTATTTTGCGCCGGGAAATGTTCCATATATGTATGGTAAGTATTTTGAAAACAGTACAGAAATTAAAGACGTACAATATATTGATAGAGTAATTGTATACACCAAAAGCGCCGTTGCTGCAGCCACAATTAAAATTCGCTTTTTACGAATGAACGAATACGGTTGCCCAAGCGATGATTTGCTAATTGAACCAATTATAACTACCGTAAACCGAGGTAATAAAAAAAACGTTATCAAAGTTTTGCACCACAATGTGATACTACCTAAAAACGGAATTTTTGTTGCTGTGGAATGGCTACTAACCGAAAATAATCAGTTTCGTCCGGCAAATTTTGTAAAAGGAGATCAATTGTTTGAAGATTTCCGTTATCAGCCCGATGTTATGAACAATAAAGTAGAAAAAACATCATCGTTCAGATACATGCACGGCGAATGGTTTCCAAACGATCGGTTTCAGCCAAGAAACCCAAATGCGCCAAGAGAAATAGTAGATCCGGCAATAGGATTGATTTTATCAAATTAAATAATGACAGAAATAAAATACATAACAAGAACACGAGCACAAGAATCATCGGCAGCGGTAGAACGTTTGTACATTACCATGCGCCATTTGTTTAACCGCGGTTTTTACAAACCTATGGGGGTTTCGGGCGAAACCTTGCGCGAAGCTTTATTACTTTTACGCCCCGAAATTTACGGATCGATCGCCGATGAAAAAGTAGAATTAAGCGGTTTGCTTTATGTAATTGAACGTTTGCCTATTGGTATTGAAGAATGCAGATACATCAACCTAACATCAGACGAAGGTTATTCGCAATCGCATTTTGAAGCAATTGTGCCGCCAAAACGTCGCCGTAATTGTTACCGTATTGATTACGAACAAATGAATATTGAAATCACACGCGGACGATCAGATATTTACGATGTTTTAACGCATTTAACCTTTATGTTTGTGGAATCACATAAAATTAAAGACCGTATTTTAATTGACGATGACGACAATGTATCGCGTGATTGGCTAAAGTTGGAACATGCCGTTTTAACACAAGAACCTTTATCGTTAACAGAACGAGAAATTGCCATATCGCACACCACAATTATTTTAGGTCGAACTTTTGCAGAAATTAACGATATTTACGGCGCGTTTGCTACCGAAGAAAATCCAGATCGTTTTTTACACGTAATTTATTGGTTGGGAAAAATTGCTTTGGAAGAAGTTTTGGAAAACAACAAAAGAACCATTACTTTTAGTCCGATTTTGCGCGAACGTTTAGGTCATCATATTTACGGCGAAATTTGGGCAACCAAAATAAAAACCGAATTACAGCGCTTACAGTTATTAAACCGTCCGTTGCACATTATAAGCGCAAACATGCACAGTGTAATGAATTCTATTTTTGCTGCCGATGTTTTAAAATCGAAATTAAGAGGTAAGAGTAAAACCGAAATTTTTGAAGAGTTAAGCAAAACCGAAAACAGCGATTTACGTGCTTTAGTTGCAGAACGTGCAACGAATGAAGGAATGCTTTTTTTACCAGATACATCGGGAACAAATATAGACGTTCAAATTTTTGATACTGCTAAAATAAAGTTCGAAAACAGCGCGTTTAACAAATATACAGTTCCTGAAAAAACCCAAGATAAACCAGTACTTATTGTAATGGATTATGCTTTTGGTGAACAAGCTTATGAAACGATTGACGAATTGTTGAAACCTTTTCATAAAGATTTTTACTTAAACGTAGAATCGGTTTCAGTGATGGGTAAAGCAGGAATTTTAGTTGGCGATAAAGGCGATATTATGATACCTACGGCGCATATAAACGAAGGCACAGGTGATAATTATCCGTTTGAAAACGAATTAACTGTTGATATGTTTCAAGGAAACGATATTCCTGTTTTTGGCGGATCTATGATAACCGTTTTAGGAACATCTTTACAAAACAAAGATTTATTAAAGTTCTTTCACGATTCTACCTGGCGTGTAATTGGGTTAGAAATGGAAGGCGCACATTATCAAAAAGCCATACAATCGGCATCAAAAATACGAAAAAGCATTAACCCAAACATAAAAGTAAGGTATGCTTATTACGCATCAGATAATCCGTTAGAAACCGGAAGTACACTGGCTTCGGGCGGTTTAGGAGCATCGGGCGTAAAACCAACATACTTAATAACCATAAAAATACTAGAACAAATTTTTAACTGTTAATATGCAAGAAAAACCATTAAACCAAAATCTAGAAACCCCAAATGAAGTCGACGTTAAATTTATGAAGCAACGCGTACAGGGTACTTATAACAATTTTATTTTAGCTATTTATCGTTTGTTTCGTTTCATTGTACGCAAATGGTATGTTATTTTAGCACTTTTAGTGGTTGGAATTGCTTTGGGAATGTATGTTGATTCTACTAAAACAAGTAGGTTAAGGCATGAGTTAATTGTTGTTCCTAATTTTGGAAGTATAGATTACTTAAACCAAAAAATTAAAGATTACGATCGTTTAGCGCTTAATAAAGAATTAATTGCCATGAATGCAGGCAATGAAGTTTATAAAGTTAAAATAGAACCTATTTACGATGCGTATAATTATATATTAACAGATCCTATGCATTTTAATGCATTTAAGGTTTTAAGCGAGCGCGGGATTGATATTGAAAAATATTCTAAAAGTAAACTAGCATCTAAGAATTATAAATTTCATCTTTTAACTGTTTATACAGACGGTTTAGGTAAAACAGATTTAAGTATTGATAAAATATTAGAAGAGTTAAACAGCGACACTTATTTTAATCAACGTAAAGAAATAGAAAAGAAAAATACGTTAGCAAAACGTGCCGAAATAGAAAAATCTATTGAACATATTAATGGTTTGTTTCAACGTTTGGGAAGTGAAAATAAGGTGAACGATATTACCATGAACGCTTATCCTGAATTAGCCGATCTTTTAACAGCTAAAGAAGGTTTGTTAAAACAACTAAACGCGGTAGATGTTCAGTTAATTGAGCAGGATAAAGTGGTATATCTTGCAACAAAATTTACAAATATTCCGGTAAGTCCATTGTTGCCGTATTCATATACGATACCATTTCTTTTTATAGTTGGTTTTATTACCATTGCTTATTTACGATCTAAAATAAAAAGTTTAAAAAACTAGACTTTTTTGGGTAATCAATCATCAATAAAGAACATTTTAATACATGGTGCCGGACAATTTGTGAATTTGCTGGCGCCTTTTTTAGTTGCGTTTTATGTAATTCCCATTTGCGGAGTTGATAAATGGGGAATTATTGCTTTAGTAACAACCGTTTATATTTTATTGGGATTGATTGTTGAGTTTGGCGCAAATTTAATTGGTGTAAAAGAATTAAGTATCAATAGATTACAAACAGCATATTTGAAAAGCTATATTGGTTTAAATTACAATTACCGACTTATTTGCTGTGTTGTTTTAACGGTTTTGCTTATTGCAGTATTTTTTGTTTTAAAGGTAGATAAATCATATTATTGGGGATTAACTTGGATTGTAGCTGCATATTATAACCCAATTTGGGTATATCAAGCACAAGAATCTTTTAAAAAAATTAATAATATAATCTTTTGGTCTAAGCTGCTTTATGTTTTAGGAATTTACTTCTTAATTAATAAACCAGAAGATTATATTTATGTAGTAGGTATTTTAGGATTAGCAAATAGTTTAATTTACGCTTGGTTTTATTACAAAATACCTAAAAATAATAAATTATCATCTAAAAAAGCCATTGTTTTTATTCAACAAAATAAATCAATAGTAGCATCTAATTTTGCTATAAGTCTTTACACACAAGCGCCTGTTTTTATTATTAATTCTATTTTAGGAAATACCTATGCAGGTATTTATAAAATTATAGATTTATTTTTAGTAGCATTTAGAAGTTATTTAGGTGTTTTCTTTAATGTAACCTATCCAACGTATTGCAACTTGCTTGTTACACGTTTTAATGAAGCTAAAAAGTATTTATTAAAAATGACAGCTTTTAATTTGTTATTTTTGTTGATATCATGCGTAATTGTGATACTAATTATGCCTTATTTAATCGATTGTTTTAATGTTACTACCCATGTAAAAGAAGGGCTAAAATTAGCAAGTTTGTTGCTTTTTTTGCCAATAATTATTGCATTAAATATCCCTTTTTATCAAACATTATTATTTAAAAGTAAACATAAAAACATTTTAATAATTTCAGTTACAGCTTTATTTATTACCTTATTTTTAGGATTTATATTAACTAAAATTTATGGTTTATACGGAATTATTCTAACTTTATACTTAACAGAAATTTTTGTTACACTTTGTATGTATATCATTGGAAAAAGAGAATTAAATACATGAAAAACTACACGTACATTATTCTTTTAAACCATAACGGAAGCCAAGATACTTGTGCTTGTATTCTTTCGTTGCAAAAAATGAATAACACAGATTTTAAAATTATTGTGGTAGATAATTCTATTGGTAATAAAGAGTTTAATGTTCTTTGCGATTTTGTAAAAAATCAGCACATACCATTTATAAGTTTAAATCAGCACGAGGATAAAAAAGTCAATAACGAGCAAATCATCTTAATAAAAGCCAAAGAAAATAAAGGTTTTGCACACGGTAATAATATTGCATTACAATTTGCGTTAAAACAAAATAACGCAAATTATTTCTGGATTTTAAACAACGATACCATTGTTGATTCAGAAGCGTTGAACGAATTAAAAGCATATTACAATACGCACCCCAAAACCATTTTAGGAAGCAAATTATTGTATTATAATAACAACGAAACGATACAAGCTGTTGGTGGTACTTTTAATAAAGTCTTTTATATTTGTGAACATGTTGGCGAAGGAAAAAATAGAGATGTTTTAAAGAAGGATCTTCCAATGATAGATTATCCAATTGGCGCTTCAATGTTTGTATCGAAACATTTTATTGAAGAAGTTGGATTTCTTAGTGAAGACTTTTTCTTATATTATGAAGAATTAGATTGGGTTTGTAGAGCAAATTTAAAAGGCTATAAAGCTGATTGGTGCGAAAAAAGCATCGTTTACCATAAAGAAGGTGCAACTATAGGTTCATCTTACAAAAAAAAGAAAAGTATTTTTTCTGAAATTCAACTGTTTATCAGCAGAAAAAAATTCATAAAAAAGTATTATACTTTGGGTTTTAAATTTTATTTTTCAAGCTTATTATTAATAGCGAATAGATTACGTAAAGGACAGTTTGCTTTGGCAAATAAATTAGTAAAAATTACATTTAATGACGTTAAATAAACAGGTAATAATATATTTAATAGTAATTTTCGCCGCTATTTATCAAGATTTTCCTTTGCATAATTTGGTAGGCGAAATTGGCAAATCTCCTGTTATACTTCTAACGCCGTTTATGCTTGTTTATATACTATCAAACAAAACAATAAAGTTTAGTAATTATAGTATAGACTTTTTAAAATACCTGCTGTACACCATTTTAATTTCGGCAGTTTTTTTGGTAATATCTTATGTGCATTACGAAACTCTTGTGGTGCTTGATGAAAACATTATTATTAAAACACTTAAAATGAGTGTTTATCCCATTGTTATTTTTATATTGTATCAGTTTTTTTACTCTTATTTAAGTAACAATTTTAATAAGTTAAAAAATCTATTTTCGGCTGTATCTTTAACACAGTTGTTTATTACTGCTTTTTTAACTGTAGAAATATATTTTCTAAAAACAGCCGATGTTTTCTTACCTTTTTTACATACTTTATCTAAAAAATATTGGCGCGTACGGTTGCTAACACCAGAAGAAAGCTGGACAGGTACCATATTAATAACGTTTATTTTTCTCCCTATTTTTTTAGTTCATTATTTAAAAATTAAAGGTTTTTGGAAATGGATTGTTTATTTACAAAGTATTTATTTATTCTTGGCTTACTCTTTTGTAAGTGAATCTAAAGGTTTTTTATTGTTGGTTTTATTATCAATTTTACCTTTAACACTATCATATCTTAAAAAAAATAAATATTTAAGAAACGCTTTTGTTGTAGCTATTGTATTGCTTCTTGTTGTTGGTGGTTATTTAGGTTTTGTTTTGCGCGAAATTATTATAGAACAAATAACAACGAGCGGAAGTTTTGGAACACGTTTTTCATCAGTATTAGCGTCTTTAACTGTTTTCGTTTTATGTCCCTTAGGCGTTGGTTGGAGTGGCTTTGTAACATATTATCCACAGGTTTTAGAATACATTTTAGAATCAAGTTTGGTAGATCAATTTAATTTGCAGGAAATACGCGGTTATTTGTCAACAACCAAAGCGCTATCTACAAAAAGTGCTTTTTTAGACGAGTTAATGTTTGGCGGAATTTTCTTCATTATCTTTTTTTATCGTTTTTACATAAAAAGATATCTAACATTAAGCAAAATAACAGATTTAGATTTTTATTTTTTACGAATTCCGTTAGCGTTTGCAGTTATGGCAGGAATTGTTTATATTACCTATCATGTAAAATATGATGTGTGGATTTTCTTGGCAATAGCCGATGTTTTTGAAAAGAAATATAATTTAAAGAAGAATGAAGATAGCAGTTGTTAGCGGATTTATTCCTTCGCCTCCTATTTTTGGCGGAGCTATCGATGTTTGGGAACGTATAAAGGGGTTAACTTCATTAGGGCATGAAGTTGATTTGGTGGTTACTGAAAAAGTAAATCCTACGCAGAAACAAATTGATGAAATTGCATTGCATACACGTCATTTTTTCTTTACTCGCCGTAAAAATCAGTTGCAACAGCTTTTTAGTAACTTGCCTTTGCAGTTTTTAAGCCGGAAAGGATTGGCTTCGATCAATATTAATCAAACCTACGATTTGGTTATTTTAGAAAGCGAATTTTGTTGGGCAATCACCCTTAACAAATCAATCAGTTATAAAAATAT
>NZ_RQTJ01000001.1 GCF_003858535.1 Paenimyroides viscosum | reverse complement strand
TTTTTAGAAAACACTATCTTAAATTATGTATCTAAACTGTCCACTTTTTGCTGACGATTTACACTAATGCTTCTTACAAAACTATTAATGAAAAAGATTTAGAAATTGCTGTCAGATATTTTCTTTTTTACAAAGAAAATATATTAACTAAGTTTAAAATATCAAGAAACACTGAAACAGACATTATTTTATCTATATACAATAGACTTCTACAGAAATACCCAAGTGTTTTTGCCAAGACAAGTATTCCAAGTTTTGAAGAAATGAAAACATTTTTTTTGGAAGAGTCACCATGCAATTATTAAAGAATATGTTTAAATTGCAGTGGTTTAAATTCAAAAGAAGTTTTTAAAAAACAAATTGAATACTATACAAAAGCTATACAATTTTAGAAAAACAAAAACGCATTGATTTAAAAACCAATGCGTTATATTTTAATTCAGTGGAGCCGCAGGGAATCGAACCCTGGTCCAAACAAGCAATCAAAGAGCTTTCTACACGTTTAGTTTTTGATTAGATTTTCGATATAAAGTTTTGCCAAAAACAGCCACTTTATACTTAACCTTTTAAGATTTCGAGTAACTTCCAAGGTACTATTTACTCTAGATTTACTTTTACGATTCCTTTTGTTAAAACGCCATAAATCAAGGCTTTTTTAAGGAATTTAGCTCTCCTATCTAATAGGACAAGGCTCAAATCTTACTATAATTCAGATTAAGCAGCTAAAGCGTAGTTTTCTTCGCCGTGTAAAAAAAAGTTCATTCATGATATTTACGAGCTGTGTATGAGCGCTCGACGTGCTTACTTTTCAATTCCACTCGCTGTCGAAACCGATCGGCCCCAAAAAGTGATACAAAATTAATAAAAAAAATCCTGCTTAACAAACAGAATTTTACATTTGAACTTTTAAGTAATCAACAAAACAACATAAACGTTTCAAAACCTAATCTAACCTTATTAAAACGTGAAAACTTTTAATACTCCCTAATTATTTTTGCCCAATAATTTAATAGTTTCTTGTTCAAATTTGATGCAAATAAATAGCAAAGTTTTTGTTTAAGCAATTTAAGGAATAAAACTTAACAAAATGTGAGCATAATACTCACTTTTTATTCATTTTAAGATAGATAGCCTTGCTTTATGGCTGCTTTTACTAAGCCTTTATCGTCTTCAACTTCCATAACTTGTTTCATTTTTGCAATACGTTTTTGTATAGCGCTGTATGAAATAGGTATAATTTTATCTAATTCTATAATTTTATATCCCTTAGATAAAAGATATAATATTTGTCTATTATAATCGTCTATTAATGACTTATCATGTAGTGATTCTATAAAGGTTCCTTGAATATAATCGCTGTAAATTTTATTATGATTTAATACATTTTCAATAAGTTTTTTAAGATTTTCTGGGTTTAACTCTCCTTTTGTATAAAAACCATCTGGTTTAGCTTCTTTAATAATGTCTAAAATAAAAATTTTCTCGGTATGAGCCGTTAATAAAACAATTTTACAAAATGGAATTTTTTTTCGAATTAAGCTAGCGACATCAATCCCGTTTTTTAATTTTTTTTGAAGATAAGCAGGTATATTAAAATCTAACAAAACAATATCGGTAAAAATAGCATTACTATCTGTATCAAAATAATTATATACTTCGGTACAATTTGTAAGTGTAACTATTTTACTTTGCGGGTAATTTTGTTTAATGATATTTCCATAACCTTCTAAAATAAAAGGGTGATCGTCAATAAGTACAAAATTCATAATTTTCTTGGTTTTAATTAGGTGTTCAATTTCTTGGAGTTAATCTAAGTTAAATCCAATTTGTCCATCATCTTCAATTGTTAACGAGCTTTCATCAACTGTATCGATAAATTCCTGTACTTCTTTGGCTTCTTGAACTTCTTCTTCATAAGGTAATGATTCTAAAAAGTTTATCATTTTAATTTTATCGCTTGTAAGTTGGTTTCCTTGGGCTTTTATGCCTTTAACAGATATAAAATCTTCAAAATTAACGGTTAGTGGTTCTTTTTCGATTCCTTTTACTTTAGCAAAGATAACTTCGGCAACCGGACGGTAATCTGTTGAAACTATTTCTAAACGAGAATAGGGATGTTCTGATATAAAAACATCTTCTTTACTAACCGATTCTACCAAAAAGCGTTTAACATAATATTTATCTTTTTCTGGATCAAAATAAATGCATGAAATAGGCTTTGTAGGAATCCATTTTTCTAACACAATTACATCATCATCAAAATGCGTTGTAAGTTCGGGTACAATTGTTTTTATTTTACCGCTTTGGGTAATAATAAGTAAACGATCTTCTGGTTTAAATTCTCCAAGCAACTCCCCTCTTCCATCAACGTTTAAGCGGTGTACGGTATCATCAAACCAAACCTTACGCGGTCTTAATGTTGATATTCCTTTTTCTTTTAGTTCTATTTTCTTGATTGGATATTTTGTAACGGTGTTTCCTTTTGATACCCTACCTTTTATTAATAGATCGGCAAAATCTAAATCGAATTTAAGTTTTTTTACATTGGTTAATTGTCGTAACAAAATTGTTACAACCTCTGCTTCACCATTTGGATTGCTTGAGAAATAAAGTACTTGCGAACCTGGTTTTTCTTGGGTTAAATCGTACACTTTATCTCTGGTAATTCCAGACACGTTAAAGCGTTTTACATAAGATGCACCGGCTTTACCATCGCGATAAATCATGTTGTAAATTGTACGTTTATCGTTTTTATTGAAAACAGCAGCGTGAATGATGTCTTTACCAACAAACTTTTTTTCTTCTATTTTAGACACGATCATGCTACCATCGCGCAAGAAAACAATTACATCGTCAATATCCGAACAATCTGCTAAGTATTCATCTTTACGTAAGGCAGTTCCAATAAAACCTTCTTCTTTATTAACATATAATTTTTGATTGCGTAGCACTACTTTGGTTGCTTCGATATTATCAAAATTGCGTAATTCTGTTTTGCGTTCTCTTCCTTTACCATATTTTTCTTTTAAGGTGGTGAAGAACGAAATAGTAAAATCAATAATATGCTCAATATTGTATTTTACTTTTTCGATATCGTCTTCTAAAGCATCTAATTTTTCTTGAGCTTTATCCAAATCGAAACGGGAAATACGTTTGATTCGTATTTCTGTTAATCGAACAATATCATCGGTTGTAACGGCACGTTTTAAATGCTTGGTATGCGGCTTTAATCCTTTATCAATAGCCTCAATCACCCCTTCCCAGGTTTCTTCCTGTTCGATATCGTGATAGATTCGATTTTCGATAAAAATGCGTTCTAACGATGAAAAATGCCATTGCTCTTCTAACTCGCCTAATTCAATGATTAACTCTTGTTTTAACAATTGAACCGTGCGTTCTGTTGACTGTTTCAGCATATCAGAAACACCGGTAAACAACGGTTTGTTGTTCTGAATGACACAACCTAATGGAGCGATAGACACCTCGCAATTTGTAAAAGCGTACAGTGCATCAATAGTTTTATCGGGCGAAACACCTGGTGGTAAATGAATTAAAATTTCGACATCAGAAGACGTGTTATCTTCTACTTTTTTAATCTTAATTTTACCTTTTTCATTTGCTTTTAAAATGCTATCAATCAGATTAGTAGTGGTAGTTGAGAAAGGTATTTCTTTAACTATTAATGTGTTTTTATCTAACTGTGAAATTCGAGCACGAACACGCACACGACCTCCCCGAGCACCATCGTTATAATTAGAAATATCGGCAATACCAGCGGTAGCAAAATCGGGATACAACACAAACGATTTACCTTTAAGAATTTTGATCGATGCATCAATTAACTCTATAAAATTATGCGGAAGGATCTTGGTTGATAAACCTACGGCAATTCCCTCTCCTCCTTGTGCCAATAATATGGGAAATTTAGCAGGAAGATTGATGGGTTCATTTCTACGACCATCGTACGACAACTGCCAAGGCGTAATTTTGGGCGAATACAAAACATCTAAAGCGAATTTACTTAAACGAGCTTCGATATAACGTGACGCAGCAGCATCGTCACCCGTTAAAATATTTCCCCAGTTACCTTGTGTATCAATCAACAAATCTTTCTGACCAATTTGCACCATGGCATCACCAATACTGGCGTCACCGTGCGGATGGTACTGCATGGTATGACCAACAATGTTAGCTACTTTATTGTAACGTCCATCATCTAACTCTCTCATAGAGTGCATGATTCTGCGTTGAACCGGTTTAAAACCGTCTTCAATAGCAGGAACTGCCCGTTCTAAAATTACGTACGAAGCATATTCTAAAAACCAGTCTTCGTACATACCAGAAACCTTTTTTATGGTTTCTGCTTCTGTGCTTTCTAAACTATTATGATCTAATTCGGGTTCGTAACCGTTTAATTCAGAATCTTCGTTATATTCTTCGTTATTCATTGTTTTATTATGCTGTTAACAGTAATATGTTAATCTTCTTTTTTGTATCCTTCGTAATAGTATGATTGTTCTATTCCTTTAAAAATCAAATCTCTGTTGTCTACATCAGTTGTTAAGTGCTGTAAAAGCAAGGTTCTTAATTCCAAATCATTAATAGGACTTCGTTCCATAGCTTGTAAATAAAGTGTTTTGTCAACAAATTGCCAATTTACCATTTTTTTCAGATTATTTTTTAACATCATATCTAACCAAATACGCATGGATCTTCCGTTACTTTCCATAAACGGATGTGCAATATTCATTTCCACGTATTTTGCAACGATTTCTTCAAAAGTACTTTCGGGCATCGCCTCAATTTTCACCAATATTTCATTGAGATATAAAGCTGTAGCAAACCGAAACCCGCCTTTAGAAATATTTGTTCTGCGTATCGTTCCTGCAAAATCAAAAAGGTTATCAAACAAATATTTATGAATTTGTTGTAATCCTTTGGTAGTGCCTACTTCAATTTCGTTTATAAATCCACTTTCAAATAAGCGATATGCATTTTCCAAACTTTTTTTATCGATGTTTTTCATTAAGATATTCGTTCTTATTTTTCCATTTTGAAGGCAAAACATTGTTAATTAAAACCAAGCCGTCCATTACTTTCCAAATATTTAGCTCAATAAATTGATATCCCATAAACCTACTATAAACCGTATCTTTTTTGTAAGACGATTGGTTTAAAAAGATTGGTAACTCTGCATTTTGAAATTCATATTCTACAGAATTTGGGGAAAGTTCCGGTAAAACTTTGAAATTATTAAAAGGGTTTAAAGGAGTTAATTTTTTACCCGAAATAGCAGAATAAGCCAGGTAATAATATTCATTTTGATAGGTATCGTTCAAAATATCTCCACACATTCGATTATTCCGATGAAATTCCGTATTAATTTCTTTAGTTCCTTTTAATAAATGTGTACTTGATCCAAATAAAATAATGTTGCTTTTATATCTTTCCTTTAAAAATGCAACATTACGAGCCATTACCATATCTCTATTGTTAATCGGTCTTTTTCCATCATTTTCTTCATCATTTCGAAAAACAAAACTTTCTAAAGTTTGCTGTAAAAAATAGTCCGATTCGGTTTTTGGCGTAAAATCACTCAATATTTTGTTTGAATAATGAACAATTTTAGATTTTATTTTTTCTCTGTTTCTGAATAGCGCTGTCAGACTTGTATCAGTTCCTTTAGTTAAATTAATAAAGAAATCCTGTTTTTCTTCATCTTTCAATACATTAACATTTTTCAAGTCTTCTTTAAAGTATTCTACAAATATCTCATTTTGAAAAGTACAATCAAACCCTACAATCATTATCGAATCACCTTTTTGATTTCTGTCATAAACATATTGATACAACTCGTCCATTTCTGGAAGATTCAACAGAGGATACATGGCTTTTTCGATATGAGAGATCTTTTTGTCTTCCATAAACCTTTGAAAACCTTTGTACAATCCGTACATATTTCCTTCTATCGCAATAATTTTAAATTGTTTTTCTTCGATTAACTTCTTAATCAAATCAAAGCGATATTTTGTAATGGTACTTTCTTGATGCGTAGGATCGCCCAATCCGATAATACTCACATTTTTTGGAAGTTGATCTACAATTAAATCGTTTACTTTAAAATCAATTTCTTGTGCTGCAACTAAATTAGTTACGAAAAACAAAAAAGATAGAAATAGGTGTTTTGTGTGTTTCATTTGGAATTATTCTTTTTATCTAATCTATAGCATATTATCAAAAACTGTTTTGTCATAATTTTTGTTTACTACACTAGGTTTCGCAACAAAAATATATGCCAAAACCCGACACTATATCCTTTTGATTCCCCGAATTTCATTCGGGGTTATAAACAGTCGACTCCTAAGGAGTCACCATTTTAAGTTTGAAAAATTGCTAAATCATTATTTTCCAAAATATTGTATTTAAGTTGTTTTAAAACTTACTCCACCTTATCTAATTCAACCTTTAAGTTATCAATGATAAACTCTTGACGGTCAGGTGTATTCTTGCCCATAAAAAACTCTAATAACTTTTCGATAGACGATGATTTATCCAACATCACCGGTTCTAAACGAATATCCTGACCTATGAAATTCTTAAACTCATCGGGCGAAATTTCACCCAATCCTTTAAATCGAGTAATTTCTGGTTTGGGTTTTAATTCTTCAATTGCATTGATTCGTTCTTGTTCCGAATAACAATAAATCGTTTTTTTCTTGTTACGAACACGGAATAATGGCGTTTGTAGAATATATAAATGTCCTTCTTTTATCAATTCTGGAAAAAACTGCAAGAAAAAAGTAATCATTAACAATCGAATGTGCATACCGTCTACATCGGCATCGGTAGCCAATACAATGTTGTTATAGCGCAAATCTTCATAATCTTCTTCGATATTTAATGCTGCTTGTAATAAGTTGAACTCTTCGTTTTCGTACACAATTTTCTTTGTCATACCATAAGTATTCAAAGGTTTTCCGCGTAAACTAAAAACGGCTTGTGTATTTACGTCACGAGATTTGGTGATTGATCCCGAAGCCGAGTTTCCCTCGGTAATAAACAAGGTACTTTCTAAACTGCGTGGATTCTTGGCATCTGTTAAATGCACACGGCAATCGCGTAATTTTTTGTTGTGAAGCGATGCTTTTTTAGCTCGATCTTTAGCCAGCTTTCGAATACCCGACAATTCTTTGCGTTCTCGTTCTGCCTGAAGAATTTTGCGCAATAAGGCATCGGCAACTTCAGGATTTTTATGAAGGAAATTATCAAGGTTTGTTTTAATAAAATCATTTACGAATGTACGCACCGTTGATAAATCGGGTCCCATATCGGTTGAACCCAATTTTGTTTTGGTCTGTGATTCAAAAACAGGCTCTTCTACCTTTAACGAAATAGCAGAAACAATGGATTTACGAACATCTGATGCTTCAAAGTTTTTATTGTAAAATTCCTTAATTGTTCGAACAATAGCTTCTTTAAAAGCTGTTAAATGCGTACCGCCCTGCGTGGTGTTTTGTCCGTTTACAAACGAATAATATTCTTCTGAATACTGTGTTTTACTATGTGTAACCGCAATTTCAATATCATTACCAGAAAGGTGAATGATTGGATAAATCATATCATCTTCGGCAATGGTTTCTTGCAATAAATCTTTCAATCCGTTTTCGGAAACAAACTTTTCACCATTGTAAATTATTGTTAAACCTTTGTTCAGGTAACAGTAATTTTTAAGCATTCGAACAATATAATCGTTGCGAAACTTGTAATTTTTAAAGATGGTTTCATCTGCCAAAAAGGTCACCTTTGTACCTTTACGTTTGGTGGTTTCAACCAATTCTTCTTCTAAAGTAAGATTTCCGGCACTGAATTCGGCTGCTTTCTGTTGGTTGTCTCGAACCGATTCTACTCTAAAAAAAGAAGATAAGGCATTTACCGCTTTAGTACCTACCCCGTTTAACCCGACCGATTTTTTAAAGGCTTTAGAATCGTACTTTCCCCCCGTGTTCATCCGTGAAACTACTTCTACAACCTTACCCAATGGAATACCTCGACCGTAATCGCGTACGGAAACCATGCGGTCTTTAACCGTAACTTCAATGGTTTTACCGGCGCCCATTACAAATTCATCGATACAGTTATCAAGCACCTCTTTTATAAGGATATAAATACCGTCATCGGGCGATGAACCGTCGCCTAATTTCCCTATATACATTCCCGGGCGTGTACGAATATGTTCTTTCCAATCGAGTGATCGAATGTTATCTTCAGTATACTGAGATTCTTGTAGCATAAAATGTAGTGAATTTCTGTAAAAATACTGAATTTATTGTAATTTTAAAAGTGATTATCATTCCTTTGAAGCTAATTTATCATTAATTTCTTCATCGGTTTTTGCAAAATGTACTTCATCTTCTTTATAAATTACACGCACGGTGTAATTGTTTGGTTGTATTGGTGTTCCGTACATTTCTGAATAATTTTTGGTAAACACTGCGCCAAAGTATAAAATTATTGCCGAATAGTATACCCAAACTAAAATTACTAAGACAGATCCGGCTGCACCATATAAATTTAATTGTGCAGAATTTCCTAAGTACAACCCAATAGCCCATTTACCTATCATAAACAAAACAGCTGTAAAGCCAGATCCAACGATTGTTTCTTTCCATCCTAACTTTCCGTCGGGCAGTGTTTTAAATATAAAACCGAAAATTACGGTGATGATAACTGCTACAACGCCAGTGTTTATCCACGAAGCTATTAGTACAGTATCGTCATGAAACAATCCGCTTAAATAATCGTATAAAAAATCAATGACCGAATTTATCATTAAACTTACCAATAAGATAAAGCCTAAGGCGCCAATCATTGAAAAAGATAACAACCTATTAATTACAAATTTAATAATTCCTTTTTTGGGTTTAGGTTTTAATTCCCAAATGTAGTTTATTGAACTTTGTATTTCTGCAAAAATTCCCGAGGCAGAAAACAATAATGTTATAGCACCTATAATAGTTGCAATGCTTAGGTTATTTGATAGCCTAATATTTTTTATGGCTTCTTGTATTTGAAAAGCTGCTTTATCGCCTACTAAATTTTGAATTTGACCAAAAAATTCGCCTCGAACGGCTTCTTCTCCAAAAAAATATCCTGCAGACGAAATAATTAATATGGCTAAAGGCGGTATAGAAAAAATAGTGAAATACGATAATGAGGCACTAAATTTTATGCAGTTATCGTCTAAAAATTCGTTTACAGAAACTTTGAATAAATTAAATATCCCTTTAAATTTTTCTTTAATCATAGATCATAGCTGTTTTTTTGATGTATTTATTTTTAAAAGTATCTATTTTAGCGTGAATTTGTAAATTACAGATGCAAAATTTATGGAATGTTTTTTAACTATGCGACACAATGAAATTGTAATCTGAAAAGATACAATTACGTTGATTACAATTAAATAAAAGGAACAACTTTATAAGGATTAAAAGCGTTAATTCCGTCGATTATTTTTCCGCGATCATAGCAATCGTACCACTTTTTTGTATTACAATCAAAAAACGACAAAACGTTTGAATATATATTATTCAGTTTCCAATTAACTACGTATAATCCCGACTCTTCTGGTTGGCACTGCGGATATTGTTTCCATTGAACTAGTCTCATAATATATCTTTTATAATTAAAAATAATAGCTTAATCTTACCTTATTATTAGGTATTTAATAATTATAAGTGATTTTTATTATGCTTTAAAGGAATATACAATATAGCAACTTTTTAAATAGCATCAAAAATTTATATTACAAAAAAACACTCGGTTGAGTGCTTTTTAAATTGTAATGAGAAATACTTAGACTGTTATTTTCTGTAATGATAAAAAATACCTTTATCCCAAAGAGTGAATAAACTGGCTTTTAAATCTGCAGATTTCAACACGTTATTTGCCCAAGTATTGCATGAATAAAACAAACTGTATTTGCCTTTTGCTTCGTAAAAAACATCGTTTAAACCGTAATTTTGATCTGTTTCAACAAGCATTAACTTATTATTTTCCATATCAAACCTGTTCAATATATAGTTGCAAAGTCGCTGGTATTGTTCCTTATTTAGTTTAATTTCTATACAATCGTCACCTGTTTTTAGGCTATTATAATACGTAACGTGCATGGCAGATTCACTTAAACCAAAAGCCGCATTGAATGCAACCGATGCTTTTAAATCTTTCCATTCGGGTGTTTGTAAGTAAAAACCTTTATCGCCCCAACCAAAAGAAACCCATTGAGCCGATGTTTGTTTTCCAGGAGTTAAACTTGGATCTAAATAGGTACGCCAATCGTAAGCCTCGTTAAAATAAGGCACAACAATATCGGTATGTACGCCGTTTGTTAAAATGTAGATTGCTAAATTTTGATCTTTATATTGAGATTGATCTTTATTAACAGGAATGTACGCCGCACCAGTTGCCATAAGCAAATAAATGACCAAAAACCCTAGAACCAGCAATAAATATCCCACAATTTTCTTTAATGTTTTCAAATATATTTATGTTTTATGTTACAATGTACAAATAATTTGTTGACGGGGTTCTATTTATTTTGTTCGATATATTCCTGCTTAATTTTTATAAAAGATTTATTACTGTATAGCAATTGGTTTATAAAATAGTCTTTTAGCAAAGTATAGTTTATGTAAACTAAATGCTTTGCCCAAGAATTATTCTCTTGTATTTCATGAATTTTTTTTAAGATTTTAGCTGTATCAGCTGCCGATCGATACACAACATTTGCTTGTGTACCATTCTTTTTATGATTGTAAGAATAATTGTTATCACTTACTTTTTCAATAAAATACAAAGGCAAACCTTCCTCGTTATTATAAAAATGTTGCCAACTGCAATAGCCCCAATAATTTATTTGTTGTTTATGGTCGATATTTTCCAAACGCCAACGACAATTCCCTACTCTGCCCCAATGGTTTGAATATCTGTAAACTCCATCATTCGTAAAAAAATACTGACTGCCGTGTTTGCTTACATAGTGAGGTTTTATAAAACCAACTGGCTGTTCCGTTTTTTTAAAAACAGCAAAAGTATTTTTAAAGAAGTTAAATCGATTGTACATGTTAATATGAATAAGGTAAATGAGGAAATTGTGTAGATAATATTAAACTTGAAATTACTACAAAATAATACAAAATAAGATTAACAAGTAAGTACGTAATTTCTTTCCAATTAACCTTGTCTCTATTAATAGATTTTACTGCTTGGACAATAAGCATGATAACTGAAATAAAAACAGTTAGTACCGAAATAATAAAAATGAATTCAACTATTTCTTTATAAAATTTAAAAGAGGCATTAAAGCGTAAAAATAAAGCGTTCTGTATGGTAAATAAAACAATAAACATATACAAAAAAAGTTGATATTTATATATTTTTAAAGTGTTCATTTTATTTTACCTTTATATTTCAAAGTATCTTTTGTGATTATTATAGAATCGAAATACTGTTTATGTTCAAATTCTTGTAAAAAATCATCTGCATAATTTTTAAGTACATTTTGATTAGTTTGTAGTTGAGATTTATAATACCCGAAATCTTTCAATGTAAAATTATCTAATTTTGGAACTCTATCATTTCTAACATCAATAAAATACCATAAAGTATCTGAATTAGTGTCTGTTGAAAAATCTAAATCATATTTTTCATTCAACTTTAAAATCAATTCTTTGGTTTTGTCACTTGCTTTGTAAATTGGCGGTTTTCTTAATCCCCAAATAAAAGGATTTAGATACACAAACATTGGCAAAAGAATTATAATAACAAAAAATACAGTAAGAAGCTTCTTCATGATAATTGCTGTTAAAATAATTTCACATTAAAATTTAATTCGGTAATCAATACCAATTACGTGCTCATAATCAAAACCATTACCTGTTTTTCTAAAACTGTAAACAGAAGGATTATAACGTAAACCTACAAACATTACCGAAGTTAACTGATAGTTGAACAAGGTTGAGAAACCTAATGAACGATAATTTACATCGTAATTTCTCTTATTATCATCACTGGTAAATGTTGTTATTGGGTACTGATAAGTATAAGGCACTTTATAATCGTAATCTGTATAAACAAAAGAAACTCCATAACTAACTTCATAACGCTTCCATCTATGTCCCTTTCTTAAAGACATATCGTATTTAAAAGCCTTAATATCATACGACGACCACCACATGATATCAAACAAATTACCGCGAACCGATGTTTCTAAGCCAATAAATCGATCGTTTTTATAATAATAATCAAAACCTAAACCAAAACCTGCTCCGCCAACAGTATTGCTGAATGAGTTAATGTTTCCGTTTTTATTAGATAAACCGACTAAAAACAATGTTGGCGGTTGTATGTTAAACCTAAAACTTCCTTCGGTTGGATTTAAGCGTTTAAATTCCTTTTCCTGTCTTATTTTTCTATTTGCATCAGAAGCCAAATAATCCTTTTTGAATTTTTCGTGAATATGTTGCTTTTGCTCTCCATCTGCAATATGATGTTTAGCAAGATATTTATCGGCTCTAAATTCGTATATTTCTAAACTGTCTTTATCATTAAAAAAGATGTTTTTTCTGTATTTAAAACGTTTTTGATTTGTTAAATCAACCACATAACCTGCCCCTAAAGCAGGAGCGTTCAAAATGTTTCCCAAATAAAACAGCGGACTGTGTTTTGCTTTAAAAACGGTATCTATTTGTTTATTTTCAGACTGATACGTTATCTCCAACGGTTCTTTACTACGTGCAACGTAAATTTGAGCAGGTAGATTATAAATAGAATCATTCACAGTGACCCGTGCTTTATCTGCATTTGAAAACACATGTAATTTTTGTGTTTTGGTTGCAAAAATAGTACTGCAAGAAGTTAGCGTTAAAACCGTAAAAAGTAATAACAGCTTATAAAAGTGTTTCATGGTGTTTTTGATTTGCACCAAATGTAGAAAAAAAGATAATAAAAAAGCCGAATTTTAACATTCGGCTCTTAAAAACGGTTTAAACATTAAAACGGAAATGCATTACATCGCCGTCTTTAACAATATATTCTTTACCTTCAACACGTAGTTTTCCGGCTTCTTTTACTTTAGCTTCTGATCCGTAATTAACAAAATCTTGATAAGCGATAACTTCGGCACGAATAAAACCTTTTTCAAAATCAGTATGAATTACACCTGCTGCTTTTGGTGCGGTATCGCCAACTTTTATAGTCCAAGCGCGAACTTCTTTTACACCTGCTGTAAAATACGTTTGCAGATTTAGTAATTTATAAGCAGCACGAATCAACACAGCAGATCCTGGTTCTGTTAAGCCCATATCTTCTAAGAAAACCTGACGCTCTTCGTATGTTTCTAATTCGGTAATATCAGCTTCGGCACCAACAGATAATATAATTACTTCGGCATTTTCATCTTTCACTAATTCTTTAACTTTATCAACATAAACGTTTCCGTTAACTGCAGAATTTTCATCAACATTACAAACGTAAAGTACCGGTTTTGCAGTGATTAATTGAAAATCTTCTAACAATTCTTCCTCATCGTTATTTTGAGCTACAATTGTTCTAGCCGATTTTGCTTGTAACAATGCTTCGCGAATACGTTCTAACAAAGCTGCTTCTACTTGTGCATCTTTATTTCCTGTTTTAGCAGCTTTTTTTACTTTTTCTAAACGTTTTTCAACCGTTTCCAAGTCTTTTAACTGCAATTCGATATCAATGGTTTCTTTATCGCGAATAGGATCGACACTACCGTCAACATGCACAATATTATCATTGTCAAAACAACGCAAAACGTGAATAATAGCGTTACACTCGCGAATATTTCCTAAAAACTGGTTACCTAAACCTTCGCCTTTACTTGCACCTTTAACCAAACCTGCAATATCAACAATATCAACAGTAGCCATTTGCACGCGCTCTGGTTTAACCAATTCTTCTAATTTATTAATTCTAGGATCTGGTACGTTTACAACCCCAATATTTGGTTCGATTGTACAAAAAGGAAAGTTTGCACTTTGTGCTTTTGCGTTAGACAAACAGTTGAACAAAGTTGATTTTCCTACGTTTGGTAATCCTACAATACCTGCTTTCATATAATTGAGTTCTTTATATCGATTTTTAAAACGATGCAAATATATCGTTTTTAATTGGATTTTTAAGCTATATTAGCTTCTGTAGCTATAAGAAAATTTATTGCGCTATCAATACAATTTATCAGAACAAAATTGCTTAATTGCCACTCTGATTTAAAATAAAAAGTGAACTCAAGTCGAGTTCACTTTTACTATAATGTACTATTATTTTTACTTTTTGTATGCTTCAGCAGCCAATCGTATAATTCCATGTGGCGGTATAAATCTTCAACACTTCCGTGATTTCCACCTTTAACAACTTGCAATTCTATTTGCGCTTCTTTATTACATTTTTTAACTGCGTTTACAATTTTCTGCGATTCAGACAATGGTACAATAAAATCTTTATCGCCGTGAATTACTTTAATAGGAACCTGAGCCAGATTACATGCATCACCAACATCACCTCCACCACAAATCGAAATAGCTGCCGCTACTCTATTCGGATATTCACCAACATATTTCATTGTTCCGTATGATCCTAAACTCATTCCTGTAACATAAATTCTGTCCTCATCAATATTGTAAGTTTTAATCATGTAGCTTACAATTTCGTCCACTTTATTTGCATCCCAAGGTCCATATGGTAATTGTGGCGCAACCAAATAAGCAGGAATGTTTAAACCTTTTTCAACTCCTTTTAAAGCACCATATCGTTTCACACGATCTATATTTGTGCCCGATAAACTTTTACCATGCAGAAATACAATCAAAGGCATTTTTTCTTGAGCTTCGGTAGGTTTATTTAACCAAAAATTATATGTTGTTTGGTTTAAAATGGCTTTGGGTTGTGCGTATATATTAAAACTTGTTGCTAAAAATAATAGATAAAAAATGGTTTTCATTTGTAATTTTTAAGGACAAATATACTATATTTTATCCTAAACGAAATGATGTCATTGACAAGGATCCTCCTACATATTCATCATTAAAAATAGAAACATCGTCTTTATCGCTCATTAAAGCAAGTGCGTAAAGCATTGGATAATAATGATCTGGTGTAGGAATTGCTAACCTTGCCGCTTCGCCCAAATTTTGATATTCAATTAAATCTTTATGATCTTTTGAAAGTATTTTCTTTTTAAAAGTTTCATTTAAACTTTTAGCCCAATCAAAACCAAAACCGGGTTCTGCCATATTGTTCCAATCAATCATTCTTAGGTTATGTATCATGTTTCCGCTACCAATTATCATCACACCACGTTTACGTAAATTGTATAATTCTTTCGCTAAATTGTAATGATAGGCAGAAGGTTTATTATAATCGATACTTAACTGTAAAACAGGTACATTTGCGTCTGGAAACATGTGTCTAACCACAGTCCAAGTTCCATGATCTAATCCCCAATCATGATCTAAACCCACATTGGTTGATGTGATTAATTTTGCGGTTTCTTCGGCTAAAAACGGACTTCCTGGTGCGGGATATTGTACGTTAAACAATTCTTGTGGAAAACCACCAAAATCGTGAATTGTTTTCGGCTCGCCCATTGCGGTTACTAAAGTTCCGGTTGTTAACCAATGTGCAGAAACAACTAAAACAGCACAAGGCAAATCGATTGTTTTACCAATTTCTTGCCATTTTTTTGAAAATATATTTTGTTCAATTCCGTTCATTGGCGACCCGTGCCCAATAAAGAATACAGGTTGTAATTTTTCACGAACTTTAAATTGATCGGTATAGTTTTTTAAATTGTTCATTTTTCTACTTTTATCTTACACAAATTTCGATATAATTTACAATAATATCCTTAATTTAGATTAATTACTTAACTTAAAAAACGGTTTCTTACATGAAGTTTTTCATTACACTTATTGCTCTTGGTTTTTATAATTATATTGGCGCACAATCTTTTACTAATGAAATAACTATTTTACAAAATGGCACAACTAAAAATGTATCAAGTGAAAATGATTTTATTACCTTGAAGAAAGAACCTTTTAAAATTCAGTTTCAAAGTAAATTTCATCATACAAAAAAAGAAAACTTCAACGGATTAAAAGCAACTATTGTTATTAACGAAGATGATTTGCCTGTTATTGAGGAAGGAACAGCAATTAATTTAATTCCTTTTTTCGAAGAATTTTCAAGGATACCAACAGATGATGATGGATTTTATTCGGCTTTAGTAATTAATGAGTATGTACATCATTATTTATTTTATGAAAACGATGTGAATAAAAGTGTTGATTTGCTTTCGCAAAAAAATGAGGTTGGCTTATTAGAATGGACTATTAATAGATTTTATTTAGAAGGAAAAGAATTTCCTGTTCAGCAAATGAAACATAACAAACTTACCTTTATATTATTGAATGATTTTAATTCAAATAAGATAATTGATACAGATGAATTGCGAATTGTACGCATAAATTTTGAATAAATTTATTACGGAGCCAAACGCTCAATTTTCCAATCGTCATTTTCTAATAAGGTGTAACGAATACGATCGTGTAAACGGTTGGCACGCCCTTGCCAAAATTCAATAGAAACGGGTTTTACCAAAACACCGCCCCAATTTTCAGGCTTTGGTACTTCGGTGTTTTCATATTCTAATTCTAAATTTTTTAATTGTTCATCTAAAAATTCTCTGTTTGGAATAATGCTGCTTTGTGGCGAAACAACTGTTCCTAATTGACTGCCTTTTGGTCGCGAATGAAAATATCCTTCGGAATACGCTTCTGTTTGTTTTTCGGCAATTCCTTTAATGATCACTTGACGTTCAATTGATGGCCAAAAAAAAGATAAACATACCTGCGGATTTAGTAGCAAAGCTTTTCCTTTTTCAGAATCGTAATTGGTAACAAAAGTAAATCCGTATTCATCGTATTTTTTAAGTAACACCACACGTGCTTTTGGAAAACCGTCTAAACCAATTGTTGAAACAGTCATAGCGTTTACTTCGTCTACCCCACCAAATTCTTCGGTTTCGTAAAACCATTTTCTAAATTGCATCATTGGATTTTCATTAATCATTGATTCCAATAATTCACTTTTTTCGTACGATTTTCTATAATTACTTAAATCACTCATATTTTAAAATTTAAAAACCAAACCATCATCTGCTAAAAACGTAGGTTTAAAAACAGTATCAGCTTCTTGTTTAAACAAATTAATATCGGAATATCTGGTAGAATAATGTCCTAAAATTAAACTTTTAACATTGGCTTTCTTTGCAATTGTTGCGGCTTGTATTGCTGTTGAATGTCCGGTTGGAAGACACTTATTTTCATCTTGCTCTAAAAAAGTACTTTCGTGATACAGTACATCAACATTTTCAATCAAAGGTATTATTTCTTCGTTATAAATAGTATCCGAACAAAAAGCATAAGATTGTGTTGGCAATGGATCAAAAGTAACCGTTTCGTTTTTTATAACGGTACCATTTTCTTGTTTTAAATCGCTGCCTTGTTTCAGTTTGTTAAAATAGCAAACTTCAATATTATGCTCTTTCGCAGCATCGATATTTATTCTGCGTAACCCTTGTTTTTCCTTAAATAAAAAACCATTTGTGTACACACGATGCTTTAACGGAATGGTATAAACCGTAATTTTATCATCTTCAAAAATAAGTTCCGATTGTTTTGATTCTAACTCATGAAAAAACAAGTTGTATTTGGTGTACGATTTACTAAGTTTAATTTGTAATAAAATAATTTCTTTTATACCCTTTGGACCGTAAATATTTAGATCATTTGGTCTGTTTAAAAGTGAAAACGTAGATATTAAACCAATCAATCCAAAAAAATGATCACCGTGTAAGTGCGAAATAAAAATGTGATTTATTCGCGAGAATTTAATTTTATGCTTGCGTAATTGTACCTGCGTTCCTTCGCCACAATCTATTAAATACATTTGATTATTAATCTCTAATACCTGCGAAGTTGGGTTTGTAATAGTACGTGGAGTTGCCGAATAGCAACCTAAAATGCTTACCTTCATTTATAAAAAATTAATTAAAAACCAATGTCATTTAGTTGCAACAAGGTTTTATAGCTCATTTAAATACAAGCATTTTATTTTAATCAAATTTACCCGTTGGGTGTAATTCAAAATAAATAAAAAATCAACCACATAGACGCATAGAATTATAACTAATTGGTAAAGATGGGATAGAAAATAATACTTTTTTCACATAGTTTGCTATGTAAAAAGTAAAGAACGTCTATCATAATCTTTTAAAACATAAGAAAAACCTATGTTTTTATGTGGTGGAAATAATTACACCCAACGGGTTCAAATTTACAAAATTGTACAATACCGCACGTTTGAAATTTCATTATTAAATTAAAACAAAAATTATATATATTAATAAACCTTTTAAAATATATTATAGTATATTTGTAACCTATATTTTTTATATTATGAAATATGCCCTTATAAAAAACACTATTGATTTAGTAGAAGCTTTTGATAGTTCTAATGCTAATCAAAATTACAGTAACGATATTATTGGTTTTAAAAAATGGATAGCTGAAAATTATGCTGAAAATGCAAATGTTGCTGAAACTTATTGGGAAGGAAAAGAAAACGGACGAACTGCAGACAGTGCTATTAGTACTTTGTTGGTACACATGAACCGGTTTGCTAAAAATTATTCTAAAGCAGCTATTTCGGGTTCGGAATTTTCTACTCAAGAAGATTTTATTTATCTAATAAACCTGAAAGCATTTGGTGAAATGACTAAGATGGAATTAATTAAAAAAAATGTACATGAAAAACCCGTAGGAATCCTAATAATTAATAGGTTAATTACAAAAGGATGGGTTATTCAAGAAGAATCTAAAACAGACAAAAGAAGTAAAGTAATTGCCATTACAAATCAAGGATTACAGGTGTTAGAAAGCCAAATGGGAAAAATAAGAAAGGCAACTAATATGGTTACTGGAAACCTTACAGAGACCGAAAAAACAGAATTGATAAGGTTATTAAGTAAACTTAATGATTTTCATAAACCTATTTATGAAATGAATTTAGACCCCGAAAATTTGTTAGATATTAAAAACAATTAAAATTAAAGTGATTTTGTAACCAAAAATTCTTCACAATTCTAAAAAAATGAAAAAGAAAATAGCAATAATTGGTTCTGGTTTTTCGGGTTTATCTGCTGCAGCTTATGCCGCTAAAGAAGGTCATGAAGTACATGTTTTTGAACAACACGATAAGCCTGGTGGCAGAGCCAGACAATTTACTACCAATAATGGTTATGTTTTTGACATGGGACCAAGTTGGTATTGGATGCCTGATATTATTGAGAATTTCTTTAATGATTTTGGTTTTACAACTTCCGATTTTTATAAGCTAGTTTCTTTAAATCCGCAATTTGATATGATTTTTGCTAATGATGCTATTTCTATTCCAGAATCTTATCAAGAGCTTAAAAATCTTGCAGAAAATTTAGAGTCGGGTGCCGGTAAACAGCTCGATAAATTTATGCAGGCCGCAAAGTACAAATACCAAGTTGGGATGACCGATTTTGTTAACAAACCTTGTCATAGTTTCTTAGAATTTGTTTCGCCAACCATTGCAAAAAGTGCTTTAAAATTAGATTTACTTACTAATTTTAGAACGTATGTAGCTAAATACTTTACCAATGAAAAACTAAGGTCTTTAATGGAATTTCCTGTGATTTTTTTAGGTGCATCACCTGCAAAAATTCCAGCTATGTATAGCTTAATGAATTATGGCGGTTATGCTTTAGGTACACATTATCCTATGGGTGGTTTTTACCAGTTGGTTCTTGCAATGAAAGAAGTTGCCGAAGCACAAGGTTCGGTTTTTCATTTTAATAAAAAAATTGATAAAATAAATATCGATCAAAATTATATATCATCTGTAATTATAAACGGAAAAAGCGAACATTTTGATGCCGTTATAGCATCTTCAGATTATCATCATACCGAAACGCTTCTGCCACAACAATATAGAAATTATAGCGAACATTATTGGCGAAAAAAGACTTTTGCACCTTCTTGCCTTATTTATTATTTAGGTATTAAAGAGAAAATACCGGCGTTAAAGCACCATACGTTGTTTTTTGAAAACGATTTAGATCAACATATTAATTGTATTTATACCGATAAATCTTGGCCAAAAGATCCGTTGTTTTACGTTTGTTGTCCGTCTAAAACCGATGCGTCTGTAGCTCCAGAAAATTGTGAAAACCTTTTTTTATTATTACCTATTGCAACAGGTATTAATGACGATGAGTCTACACGAGAATTTTATCTTAAACACATGCTTTCTAGAATTGAAAAGCACACTGGTGCTCAAAACCTTTACGCTAAACTCGATTATAAAAAAAGCTATTGTGTATCCGATTTTAAGAACGATTATAATGCTTATGGTGGTAATGCCTACGGATTGGCTAACACATTAAACCAAACTGCAATACTTAAACCAAAAATTAGAAACAAAAAAGTAACAAATCTTTTTTATGCAGGACAGCTAACCGTACCAGGTCCGGGAGTTCCGCCGGCAATTATATCGGGTAAAATTGTTGCAAAAGAAGTTAATAACTTAAAATAAAAACTATGAAAAAACTTTTTGATGAACTAGCTTACGACGTAAGTAAAAAAACAACAGAAAAATACAGCACCAGCTTTTCACTTGGTATTTTAGCTTTAAAACCAAACATACGTCGTGGTGTTTACGCTATCTATGGATATGTACGATTAGCAGATGAAATTGTAGATAGTTTTCATGGTTATAACAAAGAAAATTTATTAAATAGATTAAAATTAGAAACTGCTACAGCTTTAGAAGAACGCATTTCTTTAAATCCAATTTTGCAATCTTTTCAAGAAACGGTTCATAAATATAATATCGACAGAAATTTAATTGACCAGTTTCTTCACAGTATGGCAATGGACCTTAAAAAGATTAATTATAATTCTGATTTATATAATGAATACATTCACGGTTCGGCAGAAGTTGTTGGCTTAATGTGTTTGCAAGTTTTTACAGAAGCAGATAAGAAAAAATATCAAGAATTAAAGCCGTATGCTATGAAATTAGGATCTGCCTTTCAGAAAATTAATTTTTTAAGAGATTTAAAAGATGATTTCCAAGAATTAGGTCGAACTTATTTTCCTAATGTGAATATGCTAGCTTTTAACGATCACATTAAATATCAAATTGAAAACGAAATTGAATTAGAGTTTAAAGAGGCATTAATAGGAATTAAAAAATTACCTAATTCTTCTAAGTTCGGTGTTTATCTGGCTTATAAATATTATTTATCACTTTTTTATAAAATTAAAAGTAAAGATTCAAACCAGATTCTTAACAGTAGAACTAGAATTCATAATTTGCAAAAAGCTTATGTAGCTTTTAAAAGCTATTTGCGTTACAAGGTTGCAATTTTGTAAACAACTCAGTAAAATTTAATTAATTTAAATATATATAATGAATTTACTCATAGTAATTATAACATTTACTTTAATGGAAGGCGCTACATGGCTTATACACAAATATGTAATGCATGGATTTTTATGGGTGTTACATAAAGATCATCACGATCATAGCAATACTGGTGATCTTGAAAGAAATGATTATTTTTTCGTCATTTTTGCTCTTCCCACTATAGCACTTATGTACTTTGGATCTTTAAAAGATTTTAATTTTTTATTCTATGTAGGTTTAGGAATTATGCTGTACGGCATTGCTTATTTTTTTATTCACGATATATTTATTCATCAACGCTTTAAAATATTCTCAAACACCAAAAATGCTTATTTTTTAGCCTTACGAAGAGCCCACAAACAACATCATAAACACTTGGGTAAAGAAAAAGGTGAATGTTTTGGATTTCTTCACGTGCCACATAAATATTTTAAAATGTTTTTAAATAAAAATTAAATGAAACCATACACTTATTTACTTGTACTATTTTTTACAATAATAATTTGCTTCATTGCTTCTTTTGATAACAGAATAAGGTTCTACAAGCATTTTATAACATTTTTTAAAGCTGCAGTTATAGTTGCAATACCTTTTATTTTATGGGATATATGGTTTACACAAATGGGCGTTTGGTGGTTTGATACTGATTATACCTTAGGTTTTACATTTGCTGGCTTACCTATAGAAGAATGGTTGTTTTTTATTTGTATACCTTTCTCTTGCGTATTTACATACTATTGTATTGATAAATTTTTTGAATTACAAAAACTACAAAGTTTTAATAACATTATTGTTTTTATAAGTGTTATTATTTGTGCAGTTGTTGCTTTATTACATTACGATAAAATATATACTTTATTAACAGCAATAGTTACTATATTAACCTTAATATTTCTACATTTTATTAAACGCATTTATTGGCTTGGTAAAGCAACTGCTATATATTCTTTTCTTATGTTGGGCTTTTTTGCAGTTAACGGCATTTTAACTGGAACCGGATTAGAATCACCAATTGTTAATTATAATCCAACACATTTTATGGGAATAAGAATGTTAACAATACCGGTAGAAGACGCTGTGTATGGTTACACGCAGTTTCTTTTAGTGCTGTACTTCTTTAAATTGTTTAAAGTTAAACAAAGCTAATTTTATTGAATATTGTTGTTGTTATTTATTTAGTTTTAAAAAAAATCAAATTTATAAGAATGGTTTTTTATAATTTTGCATTTACCAGAGATTAATATAACTGCTCATCTTAAATAGTTCAAAATGCACACTACAACTACCTATTTCACAGTATGTAAAAATTGTTTAGGAATTGGTAAAGTAAAGCAACGTATCAATACAAAAAAGAAAAAAACTACTACTGAAAATACTCCTTTAAAAAACTGTTTACACTGTAATGGTTCTGGTTTAATTGCTTCTTATGAAAAAATTTTAGAACCAAAGCTAGAATTTCCACATGTTTCTATTATCGGAGCCGGAATCGGCGGGGTTGCATTGGCTGTTGCATGTTATCATCGCGGAATTCCCTTCACAATTTATGAACGTGATCAAAATTTTGAAAGTCGAGCTCAAGGTTACGGTCTTACTTTACAACAAGCCAGCAAAGCACTTCAAGGTTTTGGAATTGATACTTTAGATAAAGGGATTGTATCAACCAAACACATAGTTCATACCGCAGATGGAACAATTGTTGGCGAATGGGGAATGCGAAAATGGTTACAAAATTCCTCGGCTAAAACTTCAAAATATACAAATATTCACATAAGCAGGCAACATTTGCGTTTACAGCTTATGAATCAATTACAAAGTAAAGAAACCATAAATTGGGGTCATAAATTAATAAATATCGAACAAAATAATGAACAAGAAGTTAAACTTAGCTTTTTAGTAAATAATGAATTAAAGATAACCACCACAAACCTAGTGGTTGGTGCAGACGGTATTCGAAGTTCGGTACGTAATTTATTGGTTGGCGAAAAAGTAGCTCCGCTAAAGTTTTTAGATTGTATGGTAATATTAGGGATTTGTAGTTTAAAATCTCTTAAAGATCATGAATTATTAGATAGAGAAACGGTGTTTCAAACAGCTAATGGCAAAGAACGAATTTATATGATGCCTTTTGATTCTGAATCAATTATGTGGCAGCTTAGTTTCTTAATTTCAGAAAAAGACGCTATTGATTTAAGCTTAAATGGTTCAGAAAAATTAAAAGAAGAAGCTTGTAAACGTTTAAACTGGCATGCTCCTATTCCTGATATTTTAAATGCAACTGCAGCACATCAAATTTCTGGTTATCCAGTGTACGATCGATCTATAATTTCTCCAGAACTTTTACAGAATTTAGGCAATGCTACATTAATTGGCGACGCCGCACACCCTATGAGTCCGTTTAAAGGTCAAGGTGCCAATCAGGCATTATTAGACGCTTTAGCTTTGGCACGTAAAATATACAGTAAACACAAATATTTAATGCTTAATAAAGAGCAAGGTTTAAGAAAATTAATACTTAATGATTTTGAAGCCGAAATGATTGATCGTACTAAGGTTAAGGTTAAAGATTCTGCCAATGCTGCAAAATTTTTACATACCGAAATTGCGTTACATGAAAGCGATCAACCACGTGGCAGTTTCTTTAAATCTCAAGATTTATAAATTCTTTTCCCCATTCAAATTCGTAAGCAACACATCGGTCATATAATCTACAAAAGGTCTGGATTTTTTGAAAACTTTTGCCGCTTCTTTATAAAAATCAGGACTTAAAACCTCTTTGTCGGTAAATTTATGAATCAATAAAAACTGTTTTTTCCTTAACAAAGCAATTCGTTCGTGGGTTTTATCGAAACCTTTTGGAGCTGTTTTAACTTCGTCGCCTTCTAAAGTTCCAAATGTAGCTTGTATGTCTTTGGAATTTAATATGGTTTCTAGTTCATCATCTAATTCGATTTCTTTTCTAATACGCAACAAATCTTCTTTATTCGGATCGAAAAATCCAACACCAATAAAAGATTTTCCAGGTTCTATATGAAGGTAATATCCACCACGAAAATCGGGTTGCGATCTGCTCATGAACATTGAAAAATGGTTTTTATATGGAGTTTTATCGGAAGAAAATCGAACATCGCGATAAATTCTATAAATCTTTAAAGGCTCTAAATGATCGCTTGATTTTAGTTCATTGTAAACAGCATTAAACAAACTACTTGCGGTTTCTTTAGCATCTTCAAAACTCTTTTTATTTTCGGTAAACCACTCGCGATTATTATTCTGTTGTAATTTATTTATATAATCTAAAACGTTCTGCATTACTTTTTTAATTTAAAGATACTATTAATTATTATCCTTTAAAACGTTTGAAACATATTTACCAATGTTTTCGGCAATTTTTGCTGTAGGTAAATCATCGGTTCCACCGTTAAAAGGATCTTCAATTTCTTCGGCAATCAATTCTATACTCAACAAAACATAGAAAATAATCATTACCAGCGGCACAATAAAATAGCCTGTTGTAAACACATAACCAATTGGCAATGTAAGAACATACACAAAGATAAATTTCTTTATAAAAACGGCATAAGCAATAGGAATCGGTGTGTTTTTGATACGTTCACAAGCTCCGGCAACATCTAACAAACCATTTAAATTTTGATCTAAAATTAATTTATCTTGCGGAGAAATAATCTTGTCTTTTTCCAGTTTTTGCAAGGCTACATACATTTTACCAACAACTTTTGTGGGTGGATGCTGTGCTTTTAAAGATTCATCGTATTCGGGATGCTCTTCTTCATCAAGCATATATTTTGTTGATTCACTTGTTAAATGGGTATGTAAAACCTTTGCAAACAGTTTAATTTTATTGCTAAAATAGATGCGTGTAACTTTATCTTCTTCAGGAATTAATGCATTTAGTTTTATTGCAAGGTTGCGAGAATCGTTTACCAGTTTTCCCCACATTTTTCGACCTTCCCACCAACGATCATAAGCTGTATTTGTTCGAAAAACCAATAATAACGACAATACAAAACCAATTACTGTATGCAATATCGATGTGTTTTTTAAGGCTGAATTCTGTGAAAGATTAAAATAATCGAGTTCTAAATAAGCAACCAACCAAGACAGCAAACCCATAAAAAGAATTGCTGGCCATAATTTACGAACGGTGTCTGATTTATGAATCTTAAAAATAAATCCTAACCAATCTTTTGCGTTATATACTATCATACGTTATCTTTTACCTAATTCTATAACTTCTAAATTTTCAATCTTATCTTTATCTATTTTAAACCGAAGCATTGTTCTCATTTGATGAAATCCGTAAATACCTGCTGCACCAGGATTTAAATCTAAACAATTAAACTGTTTATCGAACTGAACTTTTAAAATATGCGAATGTCCGCAAATGAAAATATCGGGTTTGTACAACGCAAATCCTTCTTTAATTCTTGCTGGATATTTCCCAGGATAACCGCCAATATGCGTAATCCATACCTTTTTATTTTCGCACATAAAAACAGCATCTAACGGAAATTCTTTTCGTGCTTCCGCATCATCAATATTGCCGTAAACAGCCTGTAAAGGTTTAATTTTTTTAAGCGCATCGGTTACTTTTAAATCGCCAATATCGCCCGCATGCCACACTTCATCTGCTTGTTCTGCATAATGCAAAATTCGATCGTCGATGTAACTGTGGGTGTCAGACAATAACAAAATTTTCTTCATTACTTTTTTTGCTTGGTTGTATAAAATAAAATCATTTCTTCGATTGCATTGCTGCAAACCGGACAAAAATCTTCGGTATTGTTAATTTTCATTCTACAAGTTAAAGTAGGAATGTACAATCCGTTGCCTTTTAATCCTTCAAAAGCACCAATTTCAACATCTTTCTGCATTGATGCATCTGTGGGAATAGGAGTTTCGGCTTTCAATAAATTCTTCCATTTAGATTCAAAATCAACCAACGACGTAATATTTTTCTCCCAAGGTTCAATACTTAAAGTTGCTTTGTTTTCAAAAACATCTTCCGCATAAAAATATTCATCAGCCAAACCTGCAAAACTATGTCCGAATTCATGAACAACAACCGGCGCAAATTCCTTATTTTTAGTTGTAGTTAAACTGTACGAATTCAAAATACCGCCACCACCGTAAAAATCGGTATTTGCCAAAATAATAATGTGCTGATACGGAATATTCTCCAATTGCGTATGCAGTAATTTGGTATGCAATGTTGTTAAGTATCGATTTGAATAAAAAGTATCGAAGTTTGACCCAACTGCCGTATTCAGCCAGATATCTTTAGAGGGAATGCTTATACCCGATTGTTTTGAAACCGTTTTTACAGCAACTATTTCAAAATAATCCTGATATTTTTTAAACACTTTATGATTAAACAGATTTTCAACTGTTTTATGCGCATATTCCATGAAAAGATCTAATTCGTTTTCGGCATATCCTTCGGCAACCAACGCAATCTTTATCGGATTTTTTACTTTAGAATGATGAACAACTTCAAACGGATTTTGAACATCTGTAACTTTTCTAATTAAAATATCTTTTGGATCGATAAATTGCTGAGATAATACTCTTTCTTGTTTATCAGCTGTAAAAAACGAAACATCAACACGAATTGGTTCTTTTGGAAAAGGAATCAAAAAAGAATTCTCAAAACTCTTAAACTGATTTTTTGCATCTTCCAACGTTAACCATTCCTGAAACAAACTTCCAAAGGGCAAAACGTAAATCAGTTTATCATTTGCAGTGCTGTAAACCTTTATTTGTCCGTTACCTTGAATGGGTGTAACCGAAAGATTATCAACACGTCCGTGCCATTTACTTAACTGAATCATTTCACTTAAATAAATATTCTGCTGCTTGGCATTTCCTGCAAAAATATAATCTAACCGAAGCGTTTTATCAGTAAAATAATCATTGAAATTCTGTGCGCTTGCAATAAAGCTGATCAGTATAAAAATAAGGGATAGAAATTTTTTCATAAAATATTGTTTCTGCAAAAATATTTAGTTTTTTGTTAATACACGCATTCCGCTAAATTAAAGTATATTTGTATGTTTAAATTTTTAATAATTGAGGTACTTTATTCAGTTTGCATATAACGGCACAAATTATCATGGTTGGCAGTTGCAACCCGAAGCTATAAGTGTACAAGAAGTTTTAACCAAAGCTGTAAATGTGCTGTTTAGAGATGATTTTGAACTAGTTGCCGCAGGTAGAACAGACGCCGGTGTACATGCAAAATTAATGTATGCGCATTTTGATACTGATGTTGTTTTTGACAAACAATTAATGGTTCATAAATTAAATTCGTTTTTACCTGAAGATATTACCGTTTTTAACTTTTTTAAAGTTGCTAAGGAAGCACATGCGCGTTTTGATGCTGTTTCAAGATCGTACGAATATCACATAAACACATTCAAAAACAGCTTTTTAAAAGACTTAAGTTACTATCAGTTTAGAAATTTAGATATTGATAAAATGAACGAAGCAGCCAAAATTCTTTTAGAATACGAAGATTTTGAATGTTTCAGCAAAACACATACCGACGTTTTCACCTTTAACTGCAACATAACCACAGCTTATTGGCAAAAAAATGGTTCACAGTTAATTTTTCATATTTCGGCAAATCGTTTTTTACGCAATATGGTTCGTGCAATTGTTGGTACCATGCTGAATGTTGGAATGGGAAAAATTTCGGTAAACGATGTTCATGAAATCATAAAAAGCAAAAATCGCGGCAAGGCAGGTTTTTCTGTTCCGGCACACGGTTTATATTTAACACAAGTAGAATATCCTTATATAAATGACACCAAATAAAACGTCTACATTAAAAAAAGTAATGCAATATGCGCAGCCCTACAAAGACAAAATGTTCTGGGTAGTGCTTACGGTTATTACCCTTGCTGTTTTTGGAGCAATTCGCCCTTACATGGTTAAAAATGTAGTGGATGTTTATATTGCAAAAGCAGATTTAGGCGGATTAAGTATTTACGTGGCTTTAATGGCTTTGGTACTTATTTTAGAAGTTTCGTCGCAGTTTTTCTTTACCTACATTGCAAGCTGGCTGGGACAAAATATCATAAAAGACATTCGTACCAACCTGTTTGATAAAATGCTTAAATTTAGATTGAGCTATTTTGACAACGAGCCTGTGGGTAAATTGATTACCCGAAATGTATCAGATATTGAGAACATTGCAAGCATATTTAGTCAAGGATTATTCATGATTGTTGGCGATGTGCTAAAAATGTTGGTTGTTTTGGGAATTATGACGTGGATGAACTGGAAACTGACCATTATTGTAATTGTTGCCATGCCGGTTTTACTGTATGCTACTCGAATTTTTCAGAAACACATGAAAGTTGCTTTTGAAGAAGTTCGTTTGCAGGTTGCCAATTTAAACACCTTTATTCAGGAACGATTGACTGGAATGAAAATCGTTCAATTGTTTAATCGTGAGCAGATTGAATATGAAAACTTTAAAAAAATCAACCAGAAACATAACGATGCGTGGCAGAAAAACATTCTGTACAACTCGATCTTCTTCCCTATTGCCGATATTGTTTCGGCGGTTACATTAGGTTGTGTGATTATTTATGGCGGATTTACCATTGTTCAGGGCGATAATTTAACCACAACCGGAGATTTATTTGGTTATACCATGATGATTTCGATGTTGTTTAACCCGTTGCGACAAATTGCCGATAAATTTAATGTGATGCAGATGGGAATTGTGGCTGCGGATCGAGTTTTTGAAATTTTAGATCGTGATGATTTAATTCAGGAGGAAGGAAAAATCACAGCTCCCGATTTTAAAGGTGCCATTGATTTTAAGAATGTCGATTTTAGTTACAGCAACGGCAAAAAAGTTATAAACAGTATCAATCTGAACATTAAGGCAGGACAAACAGTTGCTTTTGTTGGCGCATCTGGAGCTGGGAAATCAACCATTGCCAATCTTTTAAGTCGATTTTACGATATTGAATCAGGCGAAATTTTGATTGATGGAATGAACATCAACGATTTCACTTTAAACAGTTTACGAGATCAAATTGCCGTGGTTTTACAAGATGTTTTCCTTTTTTCAGATTCCATCTTAAACAACATTATTTTAGATAATTCAAACATTACGAAAGAAGAAGTTATAACAGCGGCAAAAGAAATCGGTATTAACGATTTTATAGAGAAACTTCCGGGCGGATACGATTATAACGTAAAAGAACGCGGAGTGATGCTTTCATCAGGTCAACGTCAGTTAATTGCCTTTTTACGTGCATATATGAGCAATCCGAGTATTTTAATTTTAGACGAAGCTACTTCGTCTATCGATACCTATTCAGAAGAATTATTGCAGAAAGCGGTTGAAATTATTACGAAAGACAGAACATCAATCATTATTGCACACCGTTTGGCAACTATTGTAAATGCCGATTTAATTGTGGTAATGGATCATGGTAGAATTGTTGAAACCGGCACACACGCTCAGTTGTTAACAAAAGAGAGCGGCGCATACAAAAATCTGTACGAATCGCAGTATGCAAGTGTATCAGCCAATTAACAAATTAATTTGCTTATAAAAGTTTTTAAAAAAATTCTTAAATTCGCAACGCATATCGTGCACATAAAAAATAAAACAATCAACGCTTAAGGCTTAACGCTTGAAGTTTAAAACAAATAAAAAATGAAATACGATATTATCATCTTAGGTAGCGGTCCGGGCGGATACGTAACAGCCATCAGAGCATCGCAATTAGGTTTTAAAGTTGCAGTTGTAGAGAAAGAAAATTTAGGCGGAATCTGCTTAAACTGGGGATGTATTCCTACAAAAGCTTTATTAAAATCTGCACAGGTTTTTGATTATTTAAAACATGCTGCCGATTATGGTTTAACGATCAGTGGTGAAGTTGATAAAGATTTTGATGCAGTAATAGCACGTTCGCGCGGTGTTGCAGACGGAATGAGCAAAGGTGTTCAGTTCTTAATGAAGAAAAATAAAATCGAAGTTATCGATGGTTTCGGAAAAGTAAAACCTGGCAAAAAAGTTGATGTTACAGATAAAGACGGTAAAGTAACCGAAATTTCTGCAGATCACATTATTATTGCTACTGGTGCACGTTCTCGCGAATTGCCAAACTTACCGCAAGATGGTAAAAAAGTAATTGGTTACCGCCAGGCAATGACGTTGGAAACACAACCAAAGAAAATGATCGTTGTAGGTTCGGGAGCAATTGGTGTAGAGTTCGCTCATTTCTATAATTCAATGGGAACAGAAGTTACTATTGTTGAATTTATGCCGAATATTGTTCCGGTTGAAGACGAAGATGTATCTAAACAAATGGAGCGTTCTTTGAAAAAATCAGGAATTACCATTATGACGAATGCATCTGTTGAAAAAGTGGATACATCGGGCGAAGGCGTTAAAGCTACCGTAAAAACAGCTAAAGGAGAAGAAATTTTAGAAGCTGATATTTTACTTTCTGCTGTTGGTATCAAATCAAACATAGAAAATATCGGATTAGAAGAAACAGGAATTGCTACAGATCGCGATAAGATCTTGGTAAACGATTTCTACCAGACAAATATTCCGGGTTATTATGCAATTGGCGATGTAGTTCCGGGTCAGGCTTTGGCACACGTTGCTTCGGCTGAAGGAATTTTATGTGTAGAGAAAATTGCAGGTTTACACGTTGATCCGTTAGATTACGGAAACATTCCTGGTTGTACGTATGCAACTCCAGAAATTGCATCGGTTGGTATGACAGAGAAAAAAGCAAAAGAAGCGGGTTACGAAATTAAAGTTGGTAAATTCCCATTCTCTGCATCAGGAAAAGCAAAAGCTGCCGGAACTCCAGACGGTTTCGTAAAAGTAATTTTCGATGCGAAGTACGGCGAATGGTTGGGTTGCCACATGATTGGTGCCGGCGTTACCGATATGATTGCAGAAGCAGTTGTTGCCCGTAAATTAGAAACTACAGGTCACGAAATTTTAAAAGCAGTTCACCCACACCCTACTATGAGTGAAGCGGTTATGGAAGCTGTTGCTGCTGCTTACGATGAAGTGATTCACTTGTAGAAATTACAGTATATAAAACTGTCTAAAGAGTATTCAAATGTCAAGCTGAACTTGTTTCAGCTTCTCATAAATTTTGTAAATCAAAATAATGAGATTCCGGATCAAGTCCGGAATGACAAAAGCTAATACTTTTTAGGCAGTTTTTTTGTATGTTTACTTTTTTAAAATTATACTTATGATTTTCCGAATTTTAGTCACTTTCTGTTTATTGATTTCTTTTATAAATACTTCTGCTCAAGATGAAGAATCACAATGTGTTAAAATTAATAATTTTTCTATTGAAGAACGAAATCAAAACTATCCATTCAATAAAGCTAGAAGAATTGTATTTTCTTCATTTCAAGGTGATGAAAATAAACTTCCAAAAAATAAAAGAAAGAAAGGCTATGATGAAGGAACTGCACCTTATGTTGCAGGAGAAATTATGCAAACTTATTTCGATATGATTAAAAAAAGACCTTCAAAAGTTAATTTGAATCATTTTGAAGAAAAAGTTGAATTATCCGAAAATCAAAAAAATCAATTAACTGATTTAATTTTTAATGTAGGTAATAATATATATGTTTCTGGTGCAAAATGTTATATGCCAAGAAATGCCATTTTATTTTTTGACGATAATGATAAATTGTTCGAGTTCATAGAGATTTGTTTTGAATGCAATAACTACAGAACAAGTAGTGAAAAAATGAATCTAAATAATAATTGTACAGAAAAATTAAACTTACTAAAAGAACAATTTGCTAAAGCAGGTATTAAATATGGAATTATAAATGAAAGACAGCCGAATTAATTTTCGACTGTCTTGTTAATCCTCTCTACTTCCATCATCAGCCATACGAACCATTTTAGGGGTGAACGTAGCAACAACATCAATCAGGCTTTTTTGAGCTTCCATAACCTGATGAATATCTTTATAAGCCATAGGCGCTTCATCTAAACCAGCTCCAATCAAGGTTACATTATGATCTTTTAAAATCGCTTTAAAATCAGATTTAGAAATTTCTTTTTTCGCCTGCGTTCTACTCATTTGTCGACCGGCACCGTGCGATGCAGACTGAATAGCTTCGGGTTCACCTTTTCCGCGGACTAAAAATCCTGGTGCTGTCATAGATCCCGGAATAATTCCCATAACATCTTTACTTGCAGGCGTTGCACCTTTTCGGTGAACAATAACCTCTTCCCCATTCCACTGCTCTTTCCAAGCAAAATTATGATGATTTTCAACCTTTGCTAAAACTTCTACACCTAACGCTTTCTGCATTTTATGATGGATCACTTCATGACAAGCCGATGCATAATCACCCGCCAAATTCATTGCCAACCAATATTCCTGTCCTTCGGTTGAATTCAAATCGAAATAAGCCAGATTTTTAGCTTCCTGTGGCAACTTACAAACCTTTTTAGCCAACTGCGTGTAATGTCCGGCAATGGTGGCACCAAAACCACGAGAACCTGAATGCGTCAATAAAGCCACATATTTACCTTTTTCTATATTCAGCATTTCGTCACGTTCTGCAAATTCAATAATACCAAACTCCACAAAATGGTTTCCACCGCCAGAACTTCCCAATTGCGTCCATGCTTTATCTTTTAAATTCTGTAAAAGCGGATTTTCGTTAAACAACTTATTTTCTAAAACTTCGTGATCAAACTTGTACTGACCTCGAAAACCGTTTCCTGCACCAAAATTTGATTGTGCAATTAACTCCCGCTTAAACTTCGATTGATTTTCCTCGAAAAACGATTCTTCCATATCATAAATAGAAAGTGCCATTCTACAACCAATATCAACCCCCACACCATAAGGAATAATGGCATTTCTGGTTGCCAAGACTCCACCAATCGGCAAACCATAACCCTGATGCGCATCAGGCATTAAAGCTCCAGCCACAGAAACCGGTAATTTCATTGCGGTTTCCATTTGCTTTCTGGCTCCTTCTTCAATATGATCGCTACCAAAAACAGCATACGGTCTCGGATTTGTTTCTAACGGAATGGTATCATTATCCATTTCATTTTGCAACGTAATAATTTGTTGCGCTAAAGGATAAAACTCCGATGTTTCAAATGTTTTTTCGGGTTGTGAAATAACGTTCTTCAAAGTGTTTAACACCTCGCCTTTATTTAAAGATCCTTGGTAGTTTTCACAAAAATCTAATGTTTTTCCTAAAATGATATTTTCTTCAAAACCTATACGCAATAGGTCTTTTCCTGTTATTTTTTTCATGATTAATTGTATAATTTTAAACGAAGTTTAACCAATAAATTTTCAATTTTATCTAAATCTGGACTTGTTATTAATGTCGATTTTTTATAATATTCTTCTATTTCAACTATTAAATCATCAGCCATATTAACAACTTCTTCATACGAGTATCTTCCTGATTTAATTTCTAACAAATCCGTTCTATTGTCAACTTCTATTATTAATTGTTTATTCTTAAAAATTTTCAAAGCCATTTGTAGTAAACGTATCGTATGCATCATGTTTTTAGCATCGTACCCCTTTCCGTGCATTTTATTGGATTGAAATCTATCGATATTTCTTTTTGAAACCCATTCCCAATATTCACTATATTTCTTACAGTAAGTAGAATAAG
This sequence comes from Paenimyroides viscosum, assembly GCF_003858535.1. Taxonomy (GTDB): domain Bacteria; phylum Bacteroidota; class Bacteroidia; order Flavobacteriales; family Flavobacteriaceae; genus Flavobacterium; species Flavobacterium viscosum. Next base: position 181,491 of record NZ_RQTJ01000001.1, on the reverse strand, counting down.
CATCTTTATTAAAATACAGTATTATTGCGGAAGAACTACTTTGTGGAATGCTACTTAACGTAACTTCGTTTGACTCATCGCTGTTGCATATTCCATTATAAACATCATCGTTCAAATCGTAAAAAAGATTATAAGTATCTTTTAAATGATTTAACTTACTTAAGCCGCAATTTTGCTGTTTTAAGTTTTTAGCACTTAACCAATCTTGCAATTCAAAAGTTTTACCGTTTTCTACAACATAACAAAAATGTAAAACTGTTTTTCGTTCATGATCCATAGGATGAAACATTTTCTTGTTTAATCCTTTCGCCTTTTTTATTTGCGATAAAGCGTAACCCACGAAAGTATCTTTAGTTAAAAGTGACAGAAAATCGGCAATCTTTATTTCATTCATCAATTCGTTTTTATATAAGATACAATGTTCAGGTGTCGCCAACATTTCTAAAATATTTGGGTTGTTTTTAGAAAGAAGCTCAATAAATCTGCCTAATTCGTAGTAAACAATATCGTTGGTTTCGTTACTGATTTGTAGAACATAATTAAGTCCGTAAAAATCATTTTTTGGCATGTAGAAAACACCTCGAATATCAGTATCCGACTTTTCTGTATTTAAACCATAAGCTTTACTCCCAGAAATACATTCGAAAAGGATCAGGTTATTTTTCTTTAAAAAATCTATCGTCAGCATCTGTTATTATTTTATAAAAAGTTTCATTTAATGTTTCGATATCAAATGTTCCTTTACGTTTTACTTTTTTAGAATCTGAAAGTCCTTTATAACTAACTTTCAAGTAGTCAATTAATTCTGAATTGATCTTATCAATATCCTTTTCACTTGCATACTTCTTTACAGCCAGCAATCGATTTGTTTCTTCTATCAACGATTTATTGTCAACCAGATTCATCAGTTTTGAAAATTCCATAGGTGGAAATTGATTGTTTTCCATTGCAAATCGAGTAGCTAATAACGATCTGTAGATATAAAAGAAATCTTTCAAACGTATATTTTCTTCGTTAAGCACTTCCATTTTTTTATGAACCAAACCCAAATAGTGATGCACTAAAGTTTGCTGACAAAAATAATCCGGGAGCAATTCTTTAATCATTTCAAAGAAAATGTCTTCTTTATGATAAAATACAGGAGATTGCATCCATTCAAAAGGTGTTGCGTTTGAAGCGTATAACAATTTTAGAAACTTCTTTAAATCCCAACCGTTAATATCAAGATCATTATTAATTGGAAAATCGAAGAAATCAGCCTGTTCATTAATATGTAAATACTGTTTTTTAGGTGTTACATAAACAAATCGAACATCGAAATCACTATCTGTTGAGGAAAATCCCCAACCTCTACTACCCGATTCTATAGCGAAAAGTATTTTTATTCCTTTTTCCTTTTCTATTACGTTCAGTTTTTCAACTATTACTTTTTTCATAATATTACTTTTAAATGATTTAATTGCTTTTTCAACATTACAAAGATGATCGCCTTACTACGCAAATTAAATGCGTAACTAAAAAAATATTGAAATTATTTTATAAACAACTAAATTTCTATTATTTAAAATTTAATATTTTTAATAATAGAAGTTTTTATTTTAAACTGCGTAAATACATTGCGTATTAAATTGTATTTTTGATTGATTTTCAATACCAAATAACTATGGCAACGAACAAATCTGCTTTAATTCGATATAAAACCATTGATAAATGTTTACAAAACCGTTACAGAAAATGGACGTTGGAAGATTTGATTGAAAAAGTTTCGGATGCTTTGTATGAATTTGAAGGCATTACAACCGGAGTTAGCAAACGTACCATTCAGGCTGATATTCAGTTTATGCGAAGTGATAAGTTAGGATACAATGCGCCAATTGTTGTAATTGATCGAAAATTCTACAGCTATGATGATCCGGATTATTCCATCACAAAATCGCCTATTAAAGAAGAAGATGTTGATAAAATGAAGGAAATTGTTTCGCTTTTAAAACAGTTTAATGGTTTTCAGTATTTTGATGAAATGAGCGAATTGATTGCCAAATTGGAGAACAACATTTATAAATCTGCAAAGAAAACGCCGAACTACATTCAATTTGAAGACAATAAACAGTTAAAGGGAATTGATCATTTAAGCAGGCTGTACCAGGCAATTTTACAGAAAAAACCGTTGCTAATTGAATATAAATCGTTTAAATCTAAACAGGCAATTAAAGAAATTTATCATCCGTATTTGTTGAAAGAATATCGAAACCGTTGGTTTTTAATTACACGAAACAACAAAGGTAAACTTTTGGTTACTCTTGCTTTAGATCGTATCGAAGCTTTTTATGAATTAGACACCAATCTTTTTAAACCGTACGAAGGTATCGATTTTGAAACTTATTTCAATGAATGTATTGGAGTAACAAGAAGTGTAAAAGACCGACCGCAAAAGGTTATTTTAAAGTTTAATCTTAAAAATGCTCCTTATGTAAAAACCAAACCGCTTCATCATTCGCAACAAATTCTTCAGGAAGATGAAAATGGAATGATTGTTCGTATTGATGTTATTCCAAATTTTGAATTAGAACGTGAAATTTTAGGATTTGGCGAATGCGTTGAAGTATTGGGTCCAAGAAATTTAAAAAGATTGATTCAGTACAGAGTTGCAAAGAATAATAGAATTTACAACACAGAAAATGATTCATAAAAAAAGTCCGAAGAAATTCTTCGGACTTACTATATTTTAAAAAGGAACATCGCTGTCATCACTGAAACTGCTTCCAAAAATCTGATCGCTTGGTGGTAGATCATTTGTTAAATTTCGATCGTTCATGCTCGACGGGAATTCGTCAAAAGGCATAAAAGCATCATCTAAATTATCAAACTTACCAAATTTACCAAGGAATTTCAATCGAATATTATCTAAACCACCATTACGGTGTTTTGCGACTATAAATTCAGCCTGACCTTCGGTTGGACTTTGTTCGTCATCGTCCCAAACATCAATTTTATAATATTCTGGTCGGTAAATAAACGATACAATATCGGCATCCTGTTCAATTGCACCCGATTCACGTAAATCTGAAAGTAATGGACGTTTTGAGGATCCACGGGTTTCAACGGCACGTGATAACTGTGAAAGTGCAATTACGGGAATGTCTAATTCTTTTGCTAAACCTTTTAAGTTACGCGAAATAGTAGAAATTTCTTGTTCACGATTTCCGCCTCCTTTATTGTTTCCACCAGCTGTCATTAACTGTAAATAATCAATAACAATTAGCTGAATATCATATTGGGATTTTAATCGTCTTGCTTTTGCACGTAAATCAAAAATAGAAAGCGAAGGCGAATCATCAATAAACAAAGGTGCTTTTTCTAAATCTTTTACCTTAACGTTCAATTGTTCCCATTCGTGTTGTTCTAATTTACCTGTTCGCAATTTTTCAGACGACAAACCTGTTTCCGAAGAAATTAAACGGGTAATTAACTGAACACTAGACATCTCTAATGAAAAGAAAGCTACCCCTCTGTTTGCATCAATAGCGATATTTCGAGCCATAGAAAGTACAAACGCGGTTTTACCCATACCGGGACGTGCCGCAATAATAATTAAATCTGATGGTTGCCAACCAGATGTTAATCCGTCTAATTTATGAAAACCTGTTGGTAAGCCCGATAAACCTTCGCGTTTACCAATTTCTTCGATTCGTTTTTTTGCTTGTGCAACTAATGATTGAGCCGTTTCGGTACTTTTCTTGATGTTTCCTTGTGTAACATCGTATAATTTTGATTCGGCTTGATCTAACAATTCAAAAATATCTGATGATTCATCGTAGGCATCTTCAATAATTTCCGATGAAATTTTAATTAAACTTCGTTGGATATATTTCTGTAAAATAATGCGGCAATGGAACTCGATATGCGCCGATGATGCAATTTTTTGGGTAAGATTGATCAAATAGAAATCACCTCCAACAAGTTCTAATTTACCGTTTTTTCTTAATTGGGTAGATACGGTTAAAATATCAATTGGTTGGCTGGCTTTAAAAAGTGTTTCTATAGCATCGTAAATATGTCTATGAGCTTCTTTGTAAAAAGCATCGGGCTTTAAAATGTCAATAGCATCGTCAACACCTTTTTTATCAATCATCATTGCACCCAATACAGCTTCCTCTAAATCAACTGCTTGCGGTGGTAACTTTCCTTTTTCTAAAGAAATTACGTTTCGATTAATTTTAAAATCAGTGTTTAATACTTTCTCTTGTTCCATAAAGCGAATTTAGTTTTTTTAAAGCTATTTTACTAACTAAACTTATTAACTATTTGGTAAAATTGAAAATATTTTAGTGTTGATAAATTGTTTTAAAAAGTAAAAGCCGAACAAATTAGTTCAGCTTTTAAATTGTATTTTATTAAGATGTTATTCCGAAAATTCTCCCATACTTGCGTATTTATCCATACGTTCATTAATTAAAGTATTAATGTTCTTTTTAGATAATTCTGCGTATGATTTAACAATGGTTTTCTTAACTGTTTCAAAAGTTGCGTTTCTATCATAATGTGCACCTCCTAATGGTTCAGGAATTACATCATCAATCAATTTATTTTTTTTCATATCAACCGATGTCAGCTTTAAAGCATCGGCAGCAATCTCTTTATATTCCCAACTGCGGAATAAGATCGATGAACATGACTCTGGAGAAATTACCGAATACCAAGTGTTTTCTAACATAAAAACTTTATCGCCCACACCTATTCCTAATGCACCACCAGAAGCTCCTTCGCCAACAATAATTACAATAATTGGTACTTTAATACGAAACATTTCCAAAATATTACGTGCAATAGCTTCACCTTGTCCGCGTTCTTCGGCCTCTAAACCTGGATAAGCCCCCGGTGTATCAACAAAAGTTACAATAGGCACATTGAATTTTTCTGCCATACGCATTAATCGTAATGCTTTGCGGTAGCCTTCTGGATTTGCCATACCAAAATTACGGAATTGGCGTGTTTTAGTGTTGGTTCCTTTTTGTTGACCAATAAACATAAAAGACTGATCGCCAATCTTGCCTAATCCGCCAATCATTGCTTTATCGTCTTTAACACCTCTGTCGCCAAAAAGTTCTAAAAAAGAATCGCCACAAATTGCATTAATATAATCTAATGTATACGGGCGGTTTGGGTGACGTGATAATTGTACGCGTTGCCACGCATTTAAATTACCATATATTTCTTTTTTGGTTTCTTCTAATTTCTTTTCAATATTTTTACAAGTTTCTGAGACATCAACATCAGATTCTGAACCAATAATCTGGCATTTATCTAACTGATCGTTCAACTCTTTTATTGGTAATTCGAAATCTAAATACTCCATAAATTCCTTAATATTTATTGTGTTTTGTAGCTACAAATATAGCGCTTTTATTAATTATGCTGTTGCTTTTTTTCTATTTTTAAAATATGCGTTTAATACCACCGTAAATAAAATGATTAATGCACCAATATAAAAAGCAGCAGTCATTTTTTCTTGATCTTTAAATAAAAATACTGCTAATAAAATACCGTAAATGGGTTCTAAATTTATTGTTAGCATTACCGTGTATGGCGATAAATATTTCATTATATCTATAGTGGCTATAAATGGATAAGCGGTACAAATAGATCCTAAAACACCTAACCAGATATAATCGTTCGACTGGAAATTAAAGTTTTGCATTGTAAATCCATCTTGAAAAAATAAAAAACAAGCCAAGATAAACAAACCACCTACTAATTCGTAAAAACTTATAACTACGCTATCGTGCGTGTTTGCTAATTTGCCGTTGATAATAGAAAAAGAAGCAGACAAAAAGGCTGAGATTAATGCCATTAAGATCCCCTTTTTATACTGGGTTTCGAACTGAAAAATCAGTAGTAATCCTACAACTACAAGACATCCTAATAAAACTTCGTATAAAATAAATTTACGTTTGTAAAAGATGGGTTCTAATATCGATGTGAAAAATGCGCCTGTAGAAATACATGCTAATGTGATAGATATGTTTGATATTTTGATGGCGTAGAAAAAAGTAAGCCAATGTATTGCAATAACAAATCCGAAAATAAAGAATCGGAAAATATCTTTTGGAGCAATGGCTAAATTCTTCTTTTTTAGAAGTAAATAAGCAAAAATCACAACTATAGCTATTGCTATTCTGGTAAAAACCAATGGCAATGCTTGTAAAGTTATCAACTGACCTAATATGGCGGTAAATCCCCAAATAAAAACAATTAAATGAAGGTGTAATTGATTTTTAAAATTAACGTCTGGCATTATTTAAAAGGTAAACAGCTAAAATTCCGAAAAGTATATTAGGAAACCATACTGCAAATAAAGGGTTGATACTTGAGGCTTCTGCCAACGTACCGAAAATTTTATCGAAAAATATATAGGTAAAAGCCAAACCAATGCCCATGGCAAGGTTTACGCCCATTCCGCCCCGACGTTTCATAGACGATACTGCAACAGCAATAATTGTTAATATAAAGGCTGAAACAGGTACACTGTATTTTTTGTATTTTACAACTAAATAAGCGTTTATGTTTGATGAGCCGCGCATTTTTTCTTTCTCGATAAACTGGTTAAGTTCTGATAAAGTCATGGTTTCGGCAGCGTAAATTGCAGGAGTTAAATCGTCTACTTCAAAATTAAACTTCATTTTTTTCTCCGACTCTTTTTCTAACTGATCGTCATTAGCACCAACTGTTCTTTTTTGATAATTATATAAGGTATAATCTTTAGTACTATCGTTATAAACAATTCGTCCGGCTTCTATTTTAGATACTAAATTAAGATCTTTAAATTTTTCTAATGTAAAATTATAACCTGTTTTTGTGCTGTAGCTAAAGTTACTAACATAAATAAACTCGTTTTTATTAATTTGTTTAAACACATTTTGTGTTTCCCGAATTTCTTTACGTTTTAAGTATTTATATCTAAAATCGTTGTAACCCAAACTTGCTTTAGGAACTATGAAAAAACCCATTAACAAAGCAAAAATAGATATAAAGGTTGCACCAATAATGTACGGACGTAAAAAACGCATATACGAAATACCCGAACTTAAAATAGCTACAATTTCTGTATTACTTGCCAATTTTGATGTAAACCAAATAATAGAAATAAATAAAAATATAGGAAAAAGCATATTGGCAAAATAAATGGTAAAATTGCCGTAATACTCCAAAACATCTACCAAAGGTATCTTGTTTTCTAAAATTTTATTAATTCTATCGGCAACGTCAACTGCTATCCCAATAGGAATAAAAAGCAGTATCATTACAAAGAATGTACCCAAATATCTTTTTAATATGTACCAGTCAATGATTTTCATTCTGCCGAATTATAAACGAGTAGCCATTTGTTTTACCATTTTTTCTTTCCATGCATAAAACGTTCCGGCAATAATTTGTCTGCGGGCTTCACGCACCAACCACATATAAAAACCTAGGTTGTGAATGGTGGCTATTTGTTTTCCCAAATATTCATCAGCCACAAATAAATGACGTAAATACGCTTTAGAATAATCAGTATCAACCCAAGTGTTTCCCATTGGATCTATTGGACTATAATCATCTGCCCATTTTTTATTTTTTATATTGATGAAACCTTCGCTTGTAAATAACATTCCGTTACGTGCATTTCTTGTAGGCATTACACAATCGAACATATCAATACCCAAAGCAATATTTTCCAATATATTAATTGGTGTACCAACACCCATTAAATAACGTGGTTTGTCTTTTGGAAGGATATTCGTTACTACTTCGCACATTTCGTACATTTCTTCGGCAGGTTCACCTACTGATAATCCGCCAATTGCGTTACCTACCGCACCTGCATTAGCAATATATTCGGCAGATTGTGCACGTAAATCTTTAAAGGTTGATCCTTGAACAATTGGAAAAAATGCTTGATCGTAACCATATTTGGTTGGAACTTTTTCTAAATGATTGATACAGCGATCTAACCAACGATGTGTCATGTGCATAGAGCGTTGTGCATAACGGTAATCGCAAGGATAAGGTGTACATTCATCGAACGCCATAATGATATCGGCACCAATGGTACGTTGAATTTCCATTACATTTTCTGGAGAGAAAAAGTGATAAGATCCATCGATATGCGATTTAAACTTTACACCTTCTTCTTTAATTTTTCTTCTGCCCGATAACGAATAAACCTGAAAACCACCAGAATCGGTTAAAATATTTCGATCCCAATTCATAAATTTATGCAATCCGCCGGCTTTTTCTAAAATTTCGGTTTTCGGACGTAAATACAAATGGTAGGTGTTTCCTAAAATAATATCGGGATTAATGTCGTCTTTTAATTCGCGCTGGTGCACTCCTTTTACAGTTCCTGCCGTTCCAACGGGCATAAATATTGGGGTTTCTATAACGCCGTGATCAGTTGTAATAACTCCTGCTCTAGCTTTTGAGTTTATGTCGGTGTGTAATAAATCGAATTTCATACTTGTTGTTTACAAGCTGCAAATATACACTTTTTGGTATTTAGTTTTTTGGTTATGTTTTGTAGATTTTGCAATGATCAATTAAATATTAGCTACACATTTTGAATAAAATACTTATGGGTAATAATGAAACTTATTGTATTCGTATCCATTCTGGTAATTCTGAATAATTTCATACCAAACATATTTATCATCATTGTAACTTAAATTATAAGACCATTGCAAATTTTGGTAAGCTGTTTTTAATTCGATTAATTTGATATTATTCTTATTAATATAGTTTAGTACTTTGTAGGCTTTGGGATAAATATTGTAATAAGGATTTCTGTAAGAATCAAATGTATAGGTAGTATACCCACTAGATGAGTTATCTTTAATCAGGTTTTCATTTTCTACTATTTTTACGGGATTATACAAAGTGCCATCATCATTATATGTATAATTTTGAATGTTAGATAAAGTATTATTTTTATTAAACGTTTCTAAATTTATGATCTGATTTATTTTATTATACTTGTAGTGCGTTCTATTTTTAACGCTATAATCACTATCATTTGTATTTTTGCTAAAAGTTCTTACTTCGACTATCTGATTTAAATCATTGTAAATAAATTTTTCGGAAACTATATTATGTTTAATGGTATGAATAGAATCGATAAATCCATTTTTATTGTAAAAAAATTCAGTAGTAAATTTTTTAGCAGTATTTTCAGATTCTTTTAATCTGATTTTCAAGCCTTCTACAGGAATTTCAGCAATTTGTTTTTCTTCGGTATCTTCCATTGATATATCATCATTACATGCTAACAAAGCAAAACCTAAACAAATAAGTATTATTTTTTTCATAATAACATTTTATTAGAATTAATGATAACTAAATTGGCGACGATCATCTGTATCTAAAGGCATATTGGAAATATGTTCCTCAATAAGATAATCTTCACTATTGTATTTTAGAGTATGAACATTTATATGAACCTCATTAGTGTAGTCTCTTTCAGTCAATAATATATTATTCTTATTAATAAATTTAAGTATCCGATAGGCTTTGGGGTATATATTATAATATGGATTTCGTAAAGTATCAAATTTATAACTCGACCAATTATCTTTAACAACATTACCATTTACAACCTTTTTATTTGCATCAAATAAACTACCATCTCTATTGTAGTTGTAAGTAAGATATTGTATTGCAACGTTATTTTTATCGTACGTTAAAGATGATATAATTTGATTCACAGAATTATAAGTATAAAAAGTAATATCTTTTATATTGTATTCAGGTCGCTGAGGAACTACTTCGTTATAACGAACTTCAACAATTTGGTTTAACTTATTATAGATGTACTTTTGCGAAAAATCAACTCCCCAACTATGAGAATTATAAATAGAGTCTACAAATCCATTTTGATTATAAAAGAATTGCTGAGATATTAAACCATATTTATATTTAAGTTTTAGACCTTCAGGTGGTGTTTCGGCAATTTCATTGTTAAGTTGCCTTTCAAAATCATTCCTTAGAAAGTCATCATCTGCACATGCCATTATACCAAAAACTGACAATAAGAGTGTTAATTTTTTCATAAGTACTTAAATTTAAATGTTAAAGATAATAAAAAACATTCATAATAATGGATCCTTAACAGTTTAATTAGAACAACTATCTTGTAAAATTAAAAGTAATTCCAACAGATAAAGCTGCCTTTTTTGCAAAAAAACTTGGAATTGGTTCACCATTTCTATCTTCAGAAAGTGTAATATCACCTTTTAATAATGGTGCAAAACTTTGTTTATACATGGCATAAAAACCAATTGTTTTACTAATGTTGTATTTTACACCTGTGTGCGCTCCTAAAGATTTAATTGTTAGATCACCGCCCAAATACAGATCAAAATTTTCAGGCAATTGCAAGGCTTGTAAAAAGTGAAAACGTATAAATATACCTCCATCAAAACTATCTAAGAATTTAAACACTTTTTCATATCCTACACCTTCATTATCAACTTTTGTATCAAACAAATAAACTGCTTGTACACCCCACGAGTACAAATCATTAACACCTTTGTCGGTTTGATATTCAACACCAGAATTACCCCCAATATTAGTATAACCTAAAAACATTTTTATGTCATTGTATCCGTCATAAGCCTGCGCCTGCGCGTGTGATACAAATTGAAAACCTATAAATGCAATTGTTAAAGTAATTGTTTTTTTCATAAATATGTTTTTGGGTAAATAAAATTAATTTTTGTTAATAAATTATAAATATAATTGCGCAAATATATTTTTTTTATGCTGAAATCAAAATTTTATTTAACAACTTATTTAGCTTTTCGAAATAAAAAAAATCCATTCAAAAGAATGGATTTTTAACAAATTAATTATCAATATTTAATTTTCAAAAGGAACTGCTGGTAATAATTGCGATGAAACTTCGCCAAAACCAATGCGCAAGCCATCTTTTTCACAATAACCTTTCATAATAACCGTATCGTAATCTTCTATAAAAGTACGGGTAGATCCATCAGGCATATCAATTGGGTTTTGTCCGCCCCAAGATAATTCTAACATAGAACCAAAACTATCTTTGGTAGGTCCTGAAATTGTTCCCGATCCCATTAAATCTCCTGAAGTTACCAAACAACCATTCACCGTGTGGTGCGCTAATTGCTGCGCCATGGTCCAGTACATATATTTTAAGTTCGATTTACAAACTGTTTTTCCTTCTTTATCTTCTGGCTGAATAATTACTTCTAAATTAATATCAAATGCGTGATTACCCTTTTGCTGTAAATAAGGTAACGGTTTTGGATCTTCTTGACTTGGACTTGCACAACGGAAAGGTTCTAAAGCATCCATTGTAACTACCCAACACGAAATTGATGAACCAAAGTTTTTAGCCAAAAATGGTCCAAGTGGAACGTATTCCCAAGCTTGAATATCGCGGGCAGACCAATCGTTTAACAACACCATTCCAAAAATATGGTTTTCTGCATCATCAACCGAAACTCTATCGCCCATTAAATTAGCATCGGCAGTAATAAAAGCCGTTTCTAATTCAAAATCTACTCTTTTTGATGGACCAAAAACAGGTTGTGTTTCTCCTTTTGGCATTGATTGCCCCATTGGACGGTTAACCGGAACACCTGATGGTACAATTGTTGAACTTCTACCATGATAACCTACAGGTAAATGTAACCAGTTTGGTAACAAGGCATTTGCCGGATCGCGAAACATCATACCTACATTGGTTGCGTGCTCGCGGCTTGAATAAAAATCGGTATAATCACCAATAAAAACAGGTAATTCTACATTAACTTCGTTTACATTAAAGATAGTTAGTTCACGTGCTTTTGCATCGTCACGTAACTTTGGGTTGTTTGCTTCAAATATTTCAGAAATTCTGTTACGAATGGCTCTCCAAACTTCTTTTCCTTCACTAATAAAGGCATTTAATGTTTCATCGTACAATACATTATCGTCAAAATCGATATCTTTAAAAAAACCTAGGTCATTTAAAGCGGTAATACTAATGGCATAATCGCCAATTCTGGTTCCAATCACTAAATCGTCTTCTTCTACCGAAAAAACACCAAAAGGTATATTTTGTATAGGAAAATCACTGTTTGCAGCAACTTCTAACCACGATTTTAAGCTAGGATTGTTAGCAGGTATATTCATAGTTTTAATAATTTTTGTTTAAATTAAATTACTTATGCGAATATAACAATGATTTTTCATAAATTTGAGTTCAACTTAAAGAATTAATAAAAATGCAACGCGACGAACAAATCTTTGATTTAATTTTAGACGAGCAAGACAGACAAGTAAATGGTTTGGAATTAATTGCTTCGGAAAATTTTGTAAGCGACCAAGTTATGGAAGCTGCCGGATCGGTTTTAACAAATAAATATGCAGAAGGATATCCTAATAAAAGATATTACGGTGGCTGCGAAGTTGTAGATATTGTTGAACAAATTGCTATTGATAGAGCAAAAACTTTATTTAATGCAGAATATGTAAACGTACAACCACACTCTGGTTCGCAAGCTAATACAGCAGTATATGCAGCGGTTTTAAAACCAGGTGACAAAATTTTAGGTTTCGATTTATCTCACGGTGGACACTTAACACATGGTTCTCCGGTAAATTTCTCTGGTAAATTATACAATCCTGTTTTTTATGGGGTTGATGAAGCTACCGGATTAATTAATTATGATAAAATTCAGGAAGTTGCAGAACGTGAAAAACCACAATTAATTATTGCAGGGGCATCGGCTTACTCTCGTGATATGGATTTTAAACGTTTCCGCGAAATTGCAGATTCTGTTGGCGCTTTGTTAATGGCAGATATATCTCATCCTGCTGGTTTAATTGCTAAAGGTTTATTGTCTGATCCAATTCCACACTGCCATATTGTAACTACAACAACGCACAAAACTTTGCGTGGTCCTCGTGGTGGAATGATTATGATGGGTAAAGATTTTGAAAATCCGTTCGGATTAAAAACGCCTAAAGGCGAAACGCGTATGATGTCTGCTTTGTTAGATTCTGCTGTTTTCCCAGGAAATCAAGGTGGTCCGTTAATGCATATAATCGCAGCAAAAGCGGTTGCATTTGGCGAAGCTTTACAAGACGAATTTATGCATTACATTGTTCAGGTTCAAAAAAATGCACAAGCTATGGCGAATGCATTTGTTAAGCGCGGCTACAAAATTATTTCGGGCGGAACTGATAACCACATGATGTTAATTGATTTACGCAATAAAAACATTTCGGGTAAAGAAGCAGAAAATGCTTTGGTTAAAGCCGAAATTACCGTGAATAAAAATATGGTTCCTTTTGATGATAAATCTCCGTTTGTTACATCGGGTATTCGTGTGGGAACTGCAGCAATCACAACGCGTGGATTAATTGAAAGCGATATGGAAACGATTGTAGATTTAATTGATCGTGTATTAATGAATCATACAAACGACGAAATGATCGAACAAATTGCAGAAGAAGTTAACGAAATGATGAGCGAACGTGCTATGTTTGTTTTTTAACAAATTATTTTTATAAAAAGTTAAAGAGTCACTAAATGTGGCTCTTTTTTTGTTAGTTGTGTAACAAAATTATACTTTTTGCTACAAACACTAAAAATCAATTTATGAAAAACATTTTAATTGCACTCCTACTCTTTTTAAACATCTCGGTTCAGGCACAAGAATTGGTTCAGGGAATTATTAAAGATATCGAAACCAACAAACCTATTCAACATGTAATGATTATAGGAAATGTATCCGGAAAAACTACGGTTACAAACAGCGAAGGTCGTTTTCAATTTAATCTCCCTGCACAAGATTCTAAACTAATCATTAAACATTTAGATTATTTCACACAGGAATTATCAGCAAAAAACACCAAATCGTTTAATGTGCAAATGCAGTCTTCTACCGAATCTTTAGAAGAAATCGTGATTTTTAAAACATCGATAAAATCAGAAATTGAAAAAGCGATTAAAACATCACAAGAAAAATTCGCAAAAAATTTAAAACTCAATACTTTTTACAGAGAGTTAAGCTATGTAAATGGCGGCATGTATTTATATGAAGATGCAGAAATTGATTATTATTTACAATCGATCAATAAAAGCAATGTAATTATAAAAGAAAGTAGAAGTGTGAAATTTTCTAATAAAGAAGCTCAAAAATTCGATTCTTTATCAAAAGTTTCTTATTATTGGGGTGATTTAAAAGAACGAGTTTCTAATGAATTTGATTTTAAATTGATAAAAAATATTATTTCTGATAAAGAATACGATTTATATATTACTGCCAAAACTACTGCCGACGGTACAGAATTGTATGTTTTAAATTTTAACCCTATTGATAATGCAAAAAAAGCAACGCTTTCTGGCAAAATGATTTATGGTGCAAAAGATTATTTAATTAGGGAAATAAAAGTAGATTTAGATTTAAAATTCGTTACAAATAGTGAATATTTACCTAATAATAATGGACATTGGCGCAAAAGAACCTTCTATAATCGAACAACTCTTTTTAATCTATACAATAACAAATATGCGTTAACATATGTTTCATATAGAGTATATGGAGATTCAGAGATTTTTAATCAAATAAATCAAATTGGCGGTTTTGTTGAACTTTTGGTAGATTCGGTTGATGAAAATCCAGCAAAACCAAAAAGTGAAAATTTTTATACTGAAAGTAAACTTACCCGATTAGGCAAAAACTACAAAACAAAATATTGGGAAAAATTCAATGTAGTACCATTGACTTTTAAAGAAGAACAAATGCTTAAAGAGATTAATAAATAAAATCTTATATTTTAACTATCGTAATATTCTAAATCTCTCTGGGCAATCGCTGTTGGTTCACTGTCTTCTGGTTTACCTACCATATAGATATAGCACTTTATCCAGTTACTGTATTTATCGTATTCGTACTTGTAAAAAATAGACTCCCGTAAAGCAATGGAGCTTGCGCCTAAATACTGGTTAGGATAACTTCTTACAAACTTTTTTTCGATAATGTCACCATTCTCGTTATGATAAAAAATCATGGTTGGCGTAACGTGTTCCACACCGCGCATGGAAGATTTTATAAAGCGGGTGCGTTCAGTTATATACTCCTTTTCGGGATGATAAACATATTTTTCAAACGCTAAAGTATCTTTACAACCATAGTATGTTACTTGTGTCATACGATCTTTATTGTCGTATTCATAAGCAACATGAAGATCAGGACAAAAACCTGTCTCTGTATCTAAAAAATGGAAAGGTGTTGGTTCTTTTTGTTTGGTTATAATTTTAAGTATACTGACGTTATCGTGATCATCATATATATATTCTGATTCGGTAAATGGTAAAGTTGATCTTCCATAATTAATTTCTTTTACTATTCGACCTTTCTTATCAAGAATGTAATCGTATCTGTAATTAAGAGTATCAGAACCGTAGCCCCGATCATATGGTCTTTTATAGTTTGGCTTCACTAAAATATTGTGATCATAGACTGGATAAATCTGACGTTTTTTTAATTTTATTTTATTTTTTTTATCCACATCCATTTCATTATACATATAAATTGATGCTGTTTTATTATCAAGTTCCGACTTTTCAAAGTGGGATCCATCCTTGTCCATTGCGATACTCTTCGTTAATCTACCTTTCGAATCAAACTCTTCATAGACACCTCCACCTAAAGCTGTTCTGTTTTGTAACATAATACTATGTCTTGCATAAGATTGAATGTTACTGCTATTTGAAACGGCAAAAGGAATTGGATCTATAATAAATGTATAATACCAGAACGAAGATTTAACAGGTCCTTTATAATTATTCATGTACCAATTAGATTTTTTAGTATCTACAACAGCGCTTTCATGGACTACCTGTGTGTAGGCAATCTGCCCAAACAACAGCATTAATAATATGTATTTAATTTCTTTTAACATTTTTAGTCTTTTACAATATCAAATAAGGTTCGTATTGGTATTTTTTATATTTAGAGCCTTAATTTACAAATAAAAAAAGAGAGTTTTTACAAACTCTCTTTTTTTCTAAATAATTGATTTTCTTTAAGAAGCGTTGCAACCGTTTCCGGTACGTCGCTTTCCCAACTGTCATCGTTTTCTTGTATTTTTTTAAGTACTTTGTGTGAGAATATCTTTAAATTTTTCAATTCAAAATTTTCAATATCAATAATCTGATCACGTTGTTTGAAATAATTGTAAATAGGTTTCAACGTTTCGTCATGCAATTCAATATTTTCGGCAGTAATCACTTCTTCTTTTTCGTTTAAAAACGGATACGCATAAATTTCCAATCCGTGTTTAAATAATCTGCCCAAACCTTCAAACAATCCGCCTGGTAAATTGGTGTAATGTTTGGCATCAAAAATTTCAATTAAACTCGGAATTCCAATTGTCAAAGCAATTTTTTCCTGCGAATAATTCCAAATATAATCTACCGCCTTAAAATATTCTTTAAAGTTTGATATCATTACCGTATGCCCCAAAGCGCAAAGTAATTCTGCACGATCAAGAAAATCCTGCTCATCAACTTCACCCAAAGCTAAAAGGTTGTTCAAGGTAATTTCAAAAATAACCGCCGTTTTATCAATAGATAACTGATTTTTACTTAAAAACTGGTTCAGCGATTTTTGATACATATTAATGTTCACAATAGTCACCGGACGAAAACTACCGCGTAACAACAACACGTTTTTTCTGAACAAAGTATTTGCAGGCAGGATATTTTGTCCGTTTGGTCCAAACATAACCGCATCTGCCATTCCGTTTTTCACCAAAAACAAGCTCATTAAACGGTTGTCGACATTTTTAAATGCCGGACCCGAAAAATTAATGGTATCAATTTCTAACTGGTCTTTATCTAAATGATCGTATAAATTATAAATCAGTTTTTTTGGATCATGGTATTGATAGAACGCACCGTAAATTAAATTCACACCTAAAGTTCCTAACGTTCGTTGTTGCAGTAAAACATCGTTTTCTTTAAACTGAATGTGCAAAACAATCTCGTTAAATTCACCTTGCGGTTCGTTCTGAAAACGTATACCAACCCAACCATGACCTTTAAATTTCTTAGCAAAATCAATAGTTGCAACGGTGTTTGCGTAACTAAAGTAAATTCTGTTAGGGTTTTCGGTATGATCTAAACGTTCTTCTAACAACTGAACTTCATGATCTAACATTTTGTGCAAACGGTTTTCAGTTACATAACGCCCATCTGTTTCTACCGTATAAATAGCATCACTAAATTGCTTGTCGTAAGCACTCATTGCTTTTGCAATGGTTCGTGAAGCCGCACCTGCTCTAAAAAAATGACGAGCTGTTTCTTGCCCGGCACCAATTTCAGAGAAAGATCCGTAAATATTTTTGTTTAAATTAATTTTTAAAGTTTTGTCAGATAGGGCTTGTTTTTGGTCAGTAATCCTATCGCCTTGCAAGATTAAATCGTCTGCAAAAAAGTTGCTCATATTTCTATTTTTGTTTGCTTATAAAATTACTAAATTCATTTTTAATGTGCTATTTTTGTAAAAAAGAATCTAAGTGAAAATATATTTTTTAGGTACAGGTACTTCGCAGGGCATTCCCGTTATTGGGAATAAACATCCTGTTTGTTTAAGTACTAATTTAAAAGATAAACGTTTAAGATCATCGATATTAATTGAGTGGAAAGGTAGCAAAATTTTAATTGATTGTGGTCCAGATTTCAGACAACAAATGTTGCGAATTGATAACGATTCATTAGATGCCATTTTATTTACCCATGAACATGCCGACCATACTGCTGGCTTAGACGATATTCGTCCGTATTGTTTTATGGAGAGTAAAGCTATGCCCGTTTTCGCTCAAAACCGCGTGGTTGAAAGTTTAAAACGTAGATTTGATTATATTTTTGAAACTACAAATAGATATCCCGGAGCTCCATCTATCGAAATACATGAAATTGAAGCTTATTCTGATTTTACTGTTGACAATAAAACCATAAAACCATTATTAGTAAATCATGGATCTTTACCCATTTTAGGATACAGATTTAAAGATTTTGCCTATTTAACCGATGTTAAAACATTGAATGAAGCTACTTATGAACAATTACATAATTTAGATGTTTTGGTAATTAACGCTTTACGAATTCAAGAACATCCTACCCATAATAATTTAGACGAAGCTTTAGAACACATTCGTAAAATAAAACCAAAAAAAGCCTATTTAACACATATAGGTTTTCAATTGGGTTTTCATGACGAAATTCAAGCAACTTTGCCCGAAAATGTGTTTTTAGCTTACGATAACCTAACCATAGAAATTTAAAATGAAACGTATTTATTTATATTTGTTTATATTTTCACTAATAATTAATGTATTTTTAATTGTTAATGATACAAAAGTATTAGAAGCTAAAGATCAGCATATAGAACTTTTAGAGAAAAAATTAAAGCGCACCGAAGACTCTTTAGCAACAATAAAAAAAAGGATAGAACTTACACAATCTTAAAAATATGAAAGTAAAAACATTAAGTATTTTATTATTAAGTTTTCTTGTATTTTCATGTAATAAAGAAAAAAATGCGCTTGATGCCGTTAATAATGTAATGGTTAAAGATTCATTACAATTGTACAAAAAAATGTATGACGAGGCAGCTTATTTTTCTATAGATAAAAATGAAAACGCTCAGAAAAAATTCGCTCCTCAAGAAGTAGAAATTGTTATGGCTAAAGTGGTCCAAGACTTTACTACATTAAATCAGCAAGAAGGCGGAAATCCTTTATTACCTGTTGATAATACGGGTAATAAAACAAAAGTTAATAAAATGTCTGTTATTAACCACCAATGGTTAATTATTGATTTTTATGGTGAAGGTATTGTAGGTGAATTGCTAATTAAGTACGAATACAATACAGACGCTACCACAGAATTTAAGGTTTTAGATACCGTATTATACTAAAAAAGTTTCCAAATTTGGAAACTTTTTATTTTTCTAGAAACGCTTTTAAATCGTAAAAGTTTTGTGGTGCAACTCCATGTCCTACCGGATATTCTTTATATTCAAAAGGAATTTGTAAAGGTTCTAAAAAAGCCGATGATTTTCTTGCCCATTCCACAGGAATTACCTGATCAACCGATCCGTGCGAACCAAATATTTTTAAATGATTGTAAGTCGATAAGTCTTCTTTAACAGTCATTATATCCGGATTAAAATAACCACTTAAAGCCGCAACTTTATTTATTTTTTCAGGATAAGTAACCGCAATGGCATAACTTAAAATAGCACCTTGGCTAAATCCTATCAAATTTATATTATTAGTATCAATAGGGTATTTTGCTGCTAATTCATCAATAAATTCAACCAATAAATCTCTTGATTCCATTGCTTGATCATCATCGCTAAATTTATTCATATCGGCATCAAAAGTAATAGCATACCAAGCAAATCCGTAAGGTGGTACTTGGTAAGGCGCTTGAACCGACACTACATAATAATCATCAGGTAATTCTGGAGCAAACGAAAACAAATCTTCTTCGTTGCTGCCATAACCGTGAATTAAAATAATCAGCGGATTTTGTTCTTTAACAACCTTTGGTTCTTTTATTAAATAATTTAAAATTCCTGTCTGCATAATTAATTTTTCTTTGTAAATATTTTTTGAATAAAACCACCAATAAAAGGAATTAGTTTGTATTCGTTAGAAACTGCTCCGGAAAAACTATAAATCCATAAAATAAAAATGAATACGTAAAAGCCAATCAAAGTAGGCATAAACATAATTTCTGGAACAATTGGTAAAATAGCACTGATTAGTAAAAAAAGCAGAAAAATTCCCACAGATTGTTTAATGTAAAAACTACCAAATTTATCTTTTTCCTCTTGATTAATAAACCATGCAATAACGGGTCCTAAAAAAGTTAAATGTGCAATAATTGCCGCCAGTTTACCGTCTTTTGAAATATTATTTGCTTCCATTACTTAATAATTAATTTACCATTATTGTAAATTCCGTAAACAAAACCTTTCATTTTATGATTTAAAAATGCCGAATTTTTAGATTTTGATAAGATATCATTTTTGGTAAAAGTCCATTCTTTTGAAGGATCAAACAACGTTAAATCTGCTGTTGATCCAACGTTGATTCCGTTTGAATTATTCAAGAATATTGATTTTGCTGCTTGAAGTTTTTCAATAACAACATTTAAAGGAAGAATTTCTAACAATGCCCCAAAAGCCGATTCTAATCCAATCGTTCCATCTTTCGCCATATCAAACTCCATTTTTTTGTGTTCAATATCCATTGCACAATGGTCAGACGTAATCATGTCAATCGTTCCGTCTAAAATTCCATTTATTAATGATTGTTGGTGGAAATCGTCGCGAATTGGTGGATTTACTTTAAAACGTGTATCAAAATCGGTTAAAATAGCATCTGTCAAAACCAAATTGTGTACTGCCACGCTACAAGTAACATTTAAGCCTTTTGCTTTAGCTTCTTTAATCATTTCTACCGATTTTGCTGTAGAAATTGTTGGTACGTGCATTTTTCCGCCCGTATATTCTAACAAAAATAAATTTCTTGCCAAAACAATTTCTTCTGCCAATGGCGGAATTCCCTTTAAACCTAATAGTGTAGATTTAATGCCTTCGTGCACAACGCCTTTACCTTTAATTAAAGAATCGTTGCAGAAAGCTATAACGGTAGCGTTAAAATCTTGCGTGTATTGCAAGCCAATTTTAAGCAAATTAGCGTTTGCTGTACTTTTTTTATAATCGCCAAAAGCAACGGCTCCGGCATTTTGCATATCGTACATTTCGGCTAAATCTGTACCTTCTTGGTTTTTTGTAAATGCTCCAATTGGATGTAAGGTTGTAGCATAATTTGTAGCTTTTGTTTTTACAAAACTAACTATTGACTGATTGTCTATAACCGGCGAAGTATTCGGTTGATACGCAATATGTGTAAATCCACTTTTTGCCGCAACTGTTAAGCCGTTTGCAATTGTTTCGCGGTCTTCAAAACCAGGTTCTCCAAACGAAACCGATGAATCCATCCATCCGCTTGAAACATGTAAGTTTTCTAAAGAAAGAATTTTGAAATCTGTTGCGTTTATTTCTGATGCAATTTCAGAAATTATACCGTTTTCGATTTTAATATCGACTTTTTTCTGATTGAATTCACTTGAAGAATCTACAATTGTAGCATTTTTTATAACGATATTCATTTTATGAATGGTTGTGTTGTTTTAAAAATCTTACAAAATTAATGATATTATGATTGAAAACCGATTATTTAAATTAATTTTTAATCAATAAATTTATGAAAATTAAAATGTCTAATAATTTATAATCTATTAATTATCAATTGATAACAAACACCTAACCCATTTCAATGTTTTGGATTAGATTATCCCACAAAAAAATAGTATATTAGCACGTTAAACTTAGAAATAATAAAAGTATAAAATATGATCTCTGACGGAGAAAAGTTAATTCCTATTAACATCGAAGATGAAATGAAATCGGCATACATTGACTATTCAATGTCCGTTATCGTTTCCAGAGCATTACCAGATGTTCGAGATGGATTAAAACCTGTTCACCGCCGCGTATTATTCGGTATGTACGAATTAGGTGTTACTGCAAGCAAAGCTCATAAAAAATCTGCCCGTATTGTTGGGGAAGTTTTAGGTAAATACCACCCTCACGGCGATTTATCTGTTTACGATGCCATGGTTCGTATGGCACAGGAATGGAGCTTACGTTATATGTTAGTTGACGGACAAGGGAATTTTGGTTCGGTTGATGGTGATAGCCCAGCGGCTATGCGTTATACTGAAGTAAGAATGAGAAAGATTTCGGAAGAAATTTTAGCCGATTTAGATAAAGAAACGGTTGATTTTCAGTTAAACTTCGATGATACTTTAGAAGAACCTAAAGTAATGCCAACAAAAATTCCTACCTTATTAATTAACGGGGCATCAGGTATTGCAGTTGGTATGGCAACAAATATGGCACCGCATAACTTAACCGAAGTTATTAATGGTACGTTGGCTTACATTAACAACAACGATGTTGAGATTGATGAATTATTGCAACATATCAAAGCACCCGATTTTCCAACAGGAGGAATCATTTATGGTTACGAAGGTGTAAAAGAAGCTTATAAAACTGGTCGTGGGCGTGTAGTAATGCGTGCAAAAGCGAATTTCGAAGAAATCGATGGTAAAGAATGTATCATTGTTTCAGAAATTCCTTATCAGGTGAACAAAGCCGAAATGATCAAGAAAACGGCTGAACTTGTTAACGACAAAAAAATTGAAGGAATTTCAACAATACGTGACGAATCAGACCGTAAAGGAATGCGTATCGTTTATGTATTAAAACGCGAAGCTGTACCAAACATTGTCTTGAACATGTTGTACAAGTTTACGCAGTTGCAATCGTCTTTCAGTATCAACAATATTGCGTTGGTAAACGGTCGTCCGCAGTTATTAAATCTAAAAGAATTAATTCATTATTTCGTAGAACACCGTCATGAAGTGGTAACGCGTCGTGCAGAATACGAATTAAGAAAAGCACAAGAACGTGCACATATTTTAGAAGGATTGATTATTGCTTCTGATAATATCGACGAAGTAATTCAAATCATCCGTAGTTCTAAAAATGCCGATGAAGCGCGTGAGCGTTTAATTGAACGTTTTTCTTTATCGGAAATCCAGGCTCGTGCCATTGTTGAAATGCGTTTGCGTCAGTTAACAGGTCTTGAGCAGGAAAAATTACGTGCAGAATTTGATGAGATCATGAAGTTAATTACGCACTTACAGGAATTATTGGCAAGCAAAGAATTGCGAATGAACCTGATTAAAGATGAGTTAACAGAAATTCGTGATAAATACGGTGATGCCCGCAGATCTCATATTGAATATGCAGGTGGCGAAATGAATATTGAAGATTTAATTGCCGATGAGCAGGTTGTTATTACAATTTCGCACGCAGGTTACATTAAACGTACGCCATTAAGCGAATATAAAACACAAAACCGCGGTGGTGTTGGTCAAAAATCAGCAGGAACACGCGATCAAGATTTCTTAGAACACATGTATGTGGCAACAAACCACCAGTACATGTTGTTTTTAACACAAAAAGGAAAATGTTTCTGGTTGCGCGTTTACGAAATTCCTGAAGGAAGCAAACAAGCAAAAGGTCGTGCAATTCAGAACTTAATCAACATTGAAAACGACGATAAAGTAAAAGCATTTATCTGTACGCAAGATTTACGTGACCCAGAATACACAAGCAATAACTACATTGTAATGTGTACCAAACAAGGTCAGGTTAAGAAAACGTCTTTAGAGCAGTATTCTCGTCCGCGCCAAAATGGTATTAACGCTATTACTATCAAAGATGGTGATGAACTGTTAGAAGCTAAATTAACCGACGGAAATTCTAAAGTACTTATTGCTGCCAAAAACGGTAAAATGGTTCGTTTTGATGAATCTAAAACCCGCCCAATGGGTAGAACGGCATCTGGAGTTCGCGGTATTAAACTAGCCGATGAAAAAGATGAAGTTATTGGTTTGGTAACAGTATCCGATTTAGAATCAGAAATTTTAGTAGTTTCAGAAAACGGTTACGGAAAACGTTCTTCATTAGATGCTTACCGTGAAACCAATCGTGGTGGTAAAGGTGTTAAAGCAATGAACATTACCGATAAAACCGGTGCGTTGATTTCGATAAATTCTGTGACTGATAACGATGATTTAATGATCATTAACAAATCTGGATTAACCATTCGTTTACGCGTTTCAGATTTACGTGTAATGGGTCGTAATACGCAGGGTGTTCGTTTAATCAACATTAAAGGAAACGATTCTATTGCAGCAGTTGCTAAGGTTATGCGTGATGAGGATGAAGAAGATGAAATGGATGACGAATTGAAAAAAGATCTTTTAGCGGTTGATGAAAACGACATTTTAGAAGATGTTGTTGATGATATCGAAGAGGAAGATGATGATATTGTAGAAGACGAAGAAGATACAAATGAAGAATAAATTAATGATGATGAGCATGTTTTTAATAACATGCTCTTCTTCTTTTGCTCAAAAAAATGAGTTGAAAGAATTAGAAAAACTGGTAAAAAGAAACAATACAACAGAAACAACTGCTTTGCTTTCTAGCATAGAAAAAATGCTTCCGCAAGCTACAGATGATCAAAAAGCGACGTATTATTTCTTTAAAACTAAAAATTTGATTAACCTGGCAAATAGTGGAGTTGATTTTAATGAAAATCGTTCAAAAGCTATCGAATCGATCAATCAGTTGATTAAGTTTGAAAACGAAACGAAAAGTAAAAAATACACTACCGAAATTACTGTTTTAAAGAACACCTTATTAGCAGAATTGGTTGATGAAGCCATTGACAGTAACAGAAATAAAGATTATAAAAAATCGAGCCGTTTGTTTGAGCAGGCTTATAATTTAAACGCGGTTGATACTGTTTATCTGTATTATGCTGCAAGCGATGCTGTAAACGCAAAAGATTTTGACTACGCTGAAAGCAAGCTGAAAGATTTAATTAAGCTGAAGTACAACGGAGAATCGCAAACTTATGTAGCAACTTCACAAATTTCAGGTAAAGTTGAATCGTTCGGTTTTGATAGAAAGGCGCGTGATTTGGCTGTTAAAAGTGGAACACATACAAAAGCTGAAACCATATTTAGTAAAAGTGCTAAAGCAGATATTTACAACAACTTAACGCACATTCTTTTAAACAAACAGAATTATTCCGAAGCGGAAAACTATGCTTTAACGGCTTACAATTTAGATAAAGACAATGTAAACAGCCTCTTGAATGTTTTGTTTTTGTACTACAACACCAACCGTTTGGACAGGTTTGAAGAATATGCAAAAAAAGGTATTGAACGTTTTCCACAAAACGAAATTCTGCTTTACAATTTAGCGGTTATTAACATGCAAAACAACCAAAATGAGCAGGCTACAGAATATTTAAATAAGATTTTGTTGCTAAATAAAAACCATTTTGATGCTTTAAAATCGTTAGGTAATCTGGAATTACAGAAAGATGCCGATATAACCAACAAAATCAATGCATTGCCTAATACAACAGCGTCAAACAAAAGACGTAACGAATTAATGCAGGAGAAAAAGCAGGTTTACACTAATTCTTTAGATTATTACCAAAAAGCAAAAGCGGCAAACGCTAAAGATGAAAGCTTGAACGAGTTAATAACACAAATTCAAGATTTTTTGAAAAATAATTAAAACAAAGGCTTCCAAAATTGGAAGCCTTTCTCTTTTATAAAAATCTTGTTTCAAAACGCTGCATTACTTCAACTAGCTTTTGAACACTTGTCATTGGTAAGGCGTTGTACATTGATGCGCGATAACCGCCTGCTGTTCTGTGTCCTTTTACACCATAAATTCCTTCACTTAAGCATAATTCATCAAATGTAGTTGTTAGCTTTTCATCTTTAAGGAAAAAAGTGACATTCATTGTTGATCGATCTTCAACAGCTGCGGTTCCATAAAACAAACTATTTCTATCAATTTCAGAATACATTAAATTTGCTTTTGCCAGATTTCTACGATCAACAGCAGCAATTCCGCCTAAATCTTTAAGCCATTTCAATGTTAGATAACTTACATAAACCGAAAAAACTGAAGGCGTATTGTACATACTTTCTCTTTCGATATGTTTTTTGTAGTTCATTATATTTGGAATACTTCTAGTTTTATTCAACAATTCATCTTTTACAACGATTAAATTTATTCCAGATGTTCCTGCATTTTTTTGAGCGCAAGCATAGATTAAATCGAACTTTGAAAAGTCTAAATTTCGAGAGAAGATATCAGAACTCATATCACAAACCAACGGAACATCCGTTTCTGGAAAATCTTTAAACTGCGTCCCGTAAATGGTATTGTTTGTTGTAATGTGCAAATAATCTAAATTATTCGGTACTACGATATTTTTAGGAATATAACTGTAATTTTTATCTTTTGATGATGCTATTTCAACCACTGCACCAAAATAAGCAGCTTCGTTCTGGGCATTGTTTGCCCAATTTCCGGTGTTAATGTAACCAGCTTTTCCATCAACTTTCAGTAGATTATTAGCTACACGTACAAATTCTAAACTGGCTCCGCCTTGCAAAAACAAAGCAGAATATCCTTTATTTTCTAAATTCAATAATTCCAAAGCTAAATTTCGAGCCGAATTCATAATTTCAACAAATGAAGGATCTCTGTGAGAAATTTCTATTAAAGATAATCCCGAATTATTGAAGTTCAACACTGCTTCTGAAGCTTTTTGTAAAACTTCTGGTGGCAAAATACTTGGTCCGGAACTAAAATTATGCATTTCCATTTATAAATTTTTAGAAAATTATTTTTTTAAACTGAAGTTTTTATCAATCAAAATACTTACACCCTACCTTTTAGCGCGTTAAAAACCCACGCAATTGCAAAAAAGCCTACGCCAACTGCACCAAATCCCCAACCGGCAACATCGGCATAGCGGTAAATTGCCAAACCAACTAAAATGCATCCCATAAGAACCATGATAAATGTTGCCCAGCCTAATATTTTATTTTTATTTAATGACATAATTCTAGTTTTTAAATTAACGAAGTACTTTAATTAAAAGTTCTTTCAATAAATCGTCGTGCGTTAAGCTTCCGTTGACGCCTTTTCCTTTTAAGTCGATTTCGCGAATTACGGCGATTGACTGACTTACTTTTTTCATGGGATAAATCTTGCTTGCCACCTGATAATCTTTTAATCCATATTGATTAATTCCCAATTGTTTGGCAATATCAGCCGGATTTGCACCTGCGTTTTTATAAATCATTCCGTGATACTGCAATAGTTTCGAAAAGAAATTATAAAGCAAAGATGTTGTTACAACAAACGGATTGTTCTTTGTATTAAGTGCAAAATATTTTGCAATTCCGAATGCTTTTGCTTCATTTTTATAGGCAACTGCGTTAATCAGTTCAAAATTATTGTATTCTTTACTTATCCCGATATTTTCTTCAACCAAATCGGCAGTAATCAATGTATCATTCTTTAAAATGATCTTTAGTTTATCAATTTCGTTAGAAATCTTACTTAAATCGTTCCCTAAAAATTCAACCAACATAGCAACTGCTTTTGGTTCAATTTCTAATTTTTCATCACTGATCAACGTTTTTATCCAACCTTCAACCTGATAATCTTTTAATTTATTGCTTTCGAAAATTTCAGCAAATTCCGATTTTGAAAGTGTTTTGTAAAGTTCTTTACGTTTATCCAACGTTTTATATTTGTAACAAAAAACCAAAATGGTTGAAGGCTGTACACTTTTAAAGTACGACGAAAACTGATCAATAGTTTTAACCAATTCCTGCGCTTCTTTAATCACAACCAACATTTTATCGCCCATAAAAGGATATTGTCGTGCCTGCGACATAATATCGTTCACAGAAACATCTTTTCCGTATAAAACAACCTGATTAAACGATTTTTCTTCTTCAGAAATTACGTTATTGGTAAAATGATCACTTAAAAAATCAATAAAATAAGGTTCTTCGCCCATTAAAAAATACACCGGTTTGTAGCCGTCTTTCTTAAAGGAAGTAATCATTTTTTTTAGCTCACTCATAAACTTTCACAGATTTATAAAGATTTTTTAAAGAGAATGAATAAATTTGCAATATGCGTGATTTAAATTTTCCCGATTTTCAATTTCGTTTCAAAAATAATGAAAATAAACGGTTCATTTTCGATGACATCAGGAAAAAATACGTTTTGTTAACGCCCGAAGAATGGGTGCGACAACATGTGGTTCAGTTTTTGATTAAAGTGAAAATGTATCCGCAATCGCATATGAACGTTGAGAAGGTTGTTAAAATCAACGACATGAACAAACGTTATGATGTGGTTGTTTTTACGCCGAAAGGATCTATTTTTTTGCTGGTTGAATGCAAAGAACCATCGGTAAAGATAACTCAATCGGTTTTTGATCAAATTGCGCGTTACAATATGAGCTTAAATGCTCAGTTTTTAATGGTTACCAACGGTTTAAATCATTATTATTGTAAATTAGATTATGTAAATAAAAAATATCAGTTTTTAACTGATTTACCTTAAAAATTAAATATGAGTAAAAATTTCATATATATAGGATTGTTGGTAGCATCTGTTTTTGTTTCTTGCAACAAAGAAAAAACATCGGTACCAAACGATTCAAACTCCGATACTATTACAGAAATTCTTTATTCCAGCGATCCCGATTATGTTTTATCGAACAAAAATGCACAAGAATTGGTTGAGCATTTGGAAAGCGAGCAAAAGGATCTTAAACGCAAATTAAAAAAAGCAAACAAGAAGGAAGCCGAGGCGCTTTTTATTGATTATTACAAGCGTTTAACCGTGATTGTAGATTCTATAAACATGGCAGAAACCAATACTTTAAAGACGTATCACAAATTGGGAGCTGAAAAACATGATACCATTTTGCGTAAAGAAAACACGTATGATAAGGTTGGTTTGTACTTTAGAAAGATCGATTCTTCTACTTACGATTTTAAAATAAAGCCGGGATATTTTTACAATTTATTTCATAAGAAAATCACTAGAGAATACGAAGAATATTTAAAATTACGATTTGCAGAACATAAACTTTTGTATGATTCACAATTCAACAACGAAAAAATTTCGTTAGAACAACAACGAAATCTGATTATTAGTTGGGAAAAATTCATCGTAAAGAATAAAAATTTCAAATTTATAGATTACGCTAAAAAATCGTACACAGAAAATGTAATGATGTACTTGTTTGGTACATCAACCAAACCTGCTTTTGAGGTTTCAAATAAGAAACTTTATGTTGAAAACGAACAGGAATACATTACGTTTGTAAAGAAAAATCCTAAATTAATTTCGGCTGAAATCACTAAATCGTTCTTAAAACATTTTTATGCAAACGATAAGAATTTTACTGCGGAAGTATTTTATATGGATTTGAAAGATTTCACTAAAAAAGAAATTTCTGAACGCCTGAAATAATGAAAAACATTGCGGTTGTTTTATTAAATTGGAACGGATTAGAACTTTTAACACAGTTTTTGCCAATAGTTGAGAAGTTTTCTGCCGAAGCTGTAATTTACATTGCCGACAATAATTCTACCGATGGATCTAAACAGTTTGTGAACGATCATTTTTCGGCGGTAAAATGGATACAGCTTTCTGATAATTTCGGTTACGCAAAAGGTTATAACGAAGCTTTAAAACAAATAAACGAAGAATATATTTGTTTGCTGAATACCGATATTGAAGTAACAGAAAACTGGTTAAAGCCGGTTTTAGATTTATTTCAAAAAGATGATTCAATCGGAATTATCCAGCCAAAAATATTAGATTTCAAGAACAAGGAATTTTTTGAATATGCTGGTGGAGCAGGCGGATTTATTGATAAATATGGTTTTCCATTTTGTCGAGGCAGAATTTTTGACACTTTAGAAAAAGATGAAAACCAGTACCAAACACAGGAAATTTTCTGGGCATCGGGAGCTTGTTTTTTTATTAGAAACAGCGTTTTTAAACAGTTAAAAGGTTTTGATGACAGCTTTTTTGCACATCAGGAAGAAATTGATTTATGCTGGCGCGCATTCAACCAAAACGTAAAAGTGTACTATTGTAGTGAAAGTTCCGTTTACCATATTGGTGGTGCTACTTTAAAGAAATCGAACCCACAGAAAACGTTTTTAAACTTTCGGAATTCGTTGTTTATGCTGTATAAAAACCTACCAAAAGATGATCGGTTTGGTATAATTTTTAAACGTTTGTGTTTGGACGGTTTAGCTGGTGTAAAGTTGTTTTTAAGTTTACAGCCATTGCACACTTTTGCAATTATTAAAGCTCATTTTGCTTATTACGGCAATCTTTCAAAACTAAAAAATAAACAGGTTCAAAATCCTAAATCGAATTATTTCTATACAGATAATATTGTTTTTGACTATTTTTTAAAAGGAAAGAAAAAGTTTAATCAACTTAAATAAGTTTATTTTATTCCTTCAAAAACACCTAAACCAAACAAAGCAAAATCATATTTTACGGGATCTGTCGGATCGAATTTTCGTAAGGCTTCGTCTAATTCCATTAATGCCTTTTGATCGTTTTGTTTTCGGTTTAAAATACCCAAAGCTCGAGCTACATTTCCAGAATGAACATCCAACGGGCAAGATAATTCGCTCGGTGAAACCGTGTTCCAAATGCCAAAATCGACTCCGTTTGTATCTTTACGCGAAACCCAGCGCAAAAACATATTTATTCTTTTGGAAGAAGATCCTTTCAACGGATCAGAAATATGTTTGGTTGTTCGCAGTGGATGATCGATTTCAAAAAAGATTTGTTTAAATTCAGATATTCTGTTTTGCAGATTTGTGGAATTGTTTGCTGAAAACACATTTTCCAATCCGTCATGTTGTTCATAAATATTGCGAAGTGATTTGATAAAATACCTAAAATCTTCAGAATTAAACGTTCGGTGAACAATAGTATCAATGGCATCAATTTGATTATTTGAGGCATTCATGACAAAATCATAAGGATTATTTCCCATAGCATCCATCATTTTAGTAGCGCTGTTAATAATCATTTTTCGATTACCCCAAGCAATAGTCGCTGCTAAAAAACCACTTATTTCAATATCTTCTTTAATTTTGTATCTATGTGGAATCTGTATAGGATCAGTTTCAATAAAATTAGGATTATTGTATTGATCAGCTTTAAAATCAAGATAATCTTTTAGTTCTTCGAAATTCATTTGGTAAAATTAAGAAAGATTTTACATGACCAAAAAAATAAATCCTTTAAAAATTTAAAGGATTTCGTTAATTTTTATTTTGGTGTTTTTGTAGTACATTGCCTTCACAATCCCGTCTGAAAGTCCGATTTTTGGAACGTAAATATGTTTTGCATTGCTCCATTTCATTGCATTTGCATAAATTTTTATGGCAGGAATAATAACATCGGCACGGTCGGTATTCAATCCTAAAGTATAAATACGTTCTTCGTACGAAAGCGAATTTAAATATTTATACCGTTGCATTAAATATGCTTGAGTTAAGGGTTTATCGTTCGTTTTGCCCGACATTTTAAATATTTTATTAATGTTTCCGCCCGAACCTATTATTTCTACATTTTGTAAATGCTCGGTATGTGTTTTAATCCACTTTTCAATTTCAAGCCAAACACCTTCGGTTACCATATTGTTCAGCAAGCGCACGGTTCCGTTTTTAAATGATTTGGAAACAATTTGTTTTCCGTTTGAAAAAAGCGTGAATTCTGTACTACCACCACCAACATCAACATATAAATAATGACCATCGTTTTTAATGAATGATGTCAAATCGGAATTTGCTATAATGGCAGCTTCGGTTTTGCCTTCAATAATATCTATTTTAATTCCTGTTTTTTTTGCAATTTCCTGAACTAATTCATTTCCGTTATATGCTTCGCGCATTGCCGATGTTGCGCACGCTGCATATTTTTCAACCTGATAAACATCTAAAAGTAATTTAAATGCTTTCATGGCTTTTACCATACGTTCTGCGCTTTCTTCTGATATTTCGCCAACGGTAAAAGCATCTTGTCCCAACCGAATGGGCACACGAATTAAATGACTTTTATTAAACTGTGTAGGTTTGTTTTCTTCTTCAATAACGTTTGATATTAATAATCGCATGGCGTTAGAACCAATATCAATGGCGGCGTATTTTTTAATTTTTATCATTATTATAAAACAACATCAATTTTATTTTGGTAATAATTATAAATTTCATCTTGTGCTTTAAAGCGTTCTTCACCTAATCGGCGGTATCTGTTTTCTAATCGTTCAGAATGTAAACGTACTTTTACATTTCCTTGCCAATAAATTTTAAAGGTATCAATAAGTTCTGTTTTAATGGCTTCGTCATGAATTGGGCAGGTTACCTCTACTCTTTCATCAATATTTCTGGTCATAAAATCGGCAGACGAAATATAAATTTTAGCCTCTTCATTTGTACCAAAAATGTAAATGCGTGAATGTTCTAATAAATTATCAACAATACTTATGGCTTCAATATTATCGCTTAAACCAGGTACGCCCGGAATTAAACAACAAATACCACGAACTATAAGTTGTATTTTTACACCGGCACGGCTGGCTTCGTACAACTTATCAATCATTTTATAGTCTGAAAGGCTGTTCATTTTTAAACGAATCATTGCTGGTTTATCGTTTAAAGCTTTTTCAATTTCGTCTTCAATTAATTTGGTGAATTTAGACCGTGTGTAATGTGGCGATACTATTAAATCTTTATATCGGTAGATTTTATAATTCACTTCAAAAAACTCAAACACCTTGTTTACTTCTTTCATTATACGATTATCTGATGTTAAAAGGGTAACATCGGTATAAAAATTGGACGTGCTTTCGTTGAAATTTCCTGTTGATAGAAAACCATAACGTTTTATTTTTTTGGCTTCCATACGTTCTACCACACAAATTTTGCTGTGAACTTTTAACCCTTTTACACCAAAAATCAGTTTTATACCTTCGGCTTGCATTATTTCGGCATAATTTATATTACTGGTTTCGTCAAACCGCGCTTGTAATTCTATTTGAACGGTTACTAATTTGCCGTTTTTAGCTGCGTTGATTAAAGACGATATAATTTGCGAATTTTTGGCTAACCTGTATAATGTAATTTTTATGCTTGTTACTTTAGGATCTAATGCGGCTTCACGTAAAAATTTAACAACGTAATTAAACGATTGAAAGGGAGTATGTAACAAAAAATCTTTGTGTTTTATTTGTTGAATCATACTGCCTTCTAAACTAAGACCGTTAACAGGCAAAGGGTGTAATTTATCTTTAATTAAATCATTTCTTCCTAAAGTAGGAAAATTCATATAATCACGGCGGTTGTGATATCTACCTCCTGGAATGATACTGTCTACGGCTTCAATATCCATTTTATCTAAAAAGAAATCAAGAGTGTCTTTATCAATCTCACTATCATAAACAAAGCGAACCACCTCACCTACTCTACGTTCGCGTACAGAATTGGATATTTTTTCTAGAAAAGATTTATGTAAATCCGAATCGAAATCTAATTCGGCATCACGCGTAATTTTAATCATGTGAGCCGAAATGTTTTCGTAATCAAAAATAGAAAAGATGGTGTCTAAATTAATTCTAATAACATCATCTAACATAATTATGTACTGCTTACCATCAACTGAAGGTAATTCTACAAAGCGGTTTATGTTTGCAGGAATTTCGATTAAAGCGTAGCGGGTACGTTTTTTTACTGATTTAATGGTATTGTTGTTAGATTTTTTAACCAATTTAATGGCTAAATAACCATAAGAATCCCTAACTAAAGGAAATTCGGCTAAATCGTTTAATATAATGGTAACTAAAACGGGACTTACTTTATGTATAAAGAAATCGTGTATAAAACTTTTTTGTTCTTCGGTAATTTGGTGCTCATCAACAATAAAAATACCTTCGTTTTCAAGTTCATTTTCAATTTCGTGTAGAATAGCTAAACTTTTTGCTTGTTGTTTAATTACAATTTCTGTAATTTCTTGTAACAAAGTTTTAGCATGAATACCACTCATTAATTTTTTATTGTGATCTTTAGATATAGAAATTCTACGAACAGTGGCGTATCGAACTCTAAAAAATTCGTCTAAATTATTCGAAAAAATACCTAAAAAGCGTAAGCGGTTTAAAAGAGGAACGGTATGGTCTGCGGCTTCTTGCAATACCCGTTCGTTAAAAGCCAGCCAACTTTTTTCTCTGTCAATATATTTTGGTTGATTAATTTGCATTTATTAAATCTTTAGGAAAAAGGATATTAACAATTTTACCATTTTTGATAACGTTCCAACTTTCTTCCTCGAACTCTAATATAACAACTCCAGAAGTAGGAACATTTTCAATGTATTTGTCCCCAAATTTATTAACAAAATCGGTAATTGCGCTGTTATGTCCAAAAATAATTAAGCTAGGTACACTATCATCACACTTTTGGATAGACTTGGCTAAATTTAAAGAATCAAAAGTATATAAATCAGATTTTAAAACAGTTAATTCTTGAGGGATATTCAACACCTCGTTAAATATTTTTGCGGTATCGTGCGCTCTTTTAGCAGTACTAGACCATATTAAAAAACGTTCGGGTAAGTTTTCTTGAATTTTATCAAATATAAAATTAGAGTTTTTTATTCCTTTATTTGTTAACGGTCTTTCATGATCTTCAATAGGCATTTCCCAAGAAGATTTTCCATGGCGGATTAATATCAATTTTTTCATAACCATCAATTTTTTTAAAATCTTTATTTTTACTAAATATAAAAAAAATCATTAAGTATTATTTAAGATTAATCATTTTTTTTGCGGTAAAAGTTTCATTATTTTTGTTAAAATTTAAAACTTACAATGAGTAACATAGGAATTGAACTAAAGTGGGCGGCAATAATTACTGCATTTACATGTTTATGGGCTGCTTTAGAAAGTACTTTAGGGTATCATAAAGATTTTAGCAACATCATGGTAACTGCTTTTATCTACTATATAATTCTGACTTTTTTATGGGCTTTTGCTTTTATCGATAAAAAAAAATCATTAGGAAAAAATGCCGCTTGGGAATTTAAAACCGCCTTTAAATTTGGTTTATTTTTAACAGGTTTAACCACTTTGTTAAGTCCAATTGCACAGTACATTATTTACGAAACTATATCACCAGATTATTTTAATAATATTATAGAATATCAGTTTGCTAAAGGTAAACAAACACGTGAAAGTTTAGAGTTAATACACAACATGAATTTTACCCTTCGCCAAGGTGTAATGAATGCTTTATCGTTAGGTGTAATATATTCTGCACTTTATGCTTGGGTATTTAAAACAAAGCCAAATACCATAGCACCAACTGTTATTAATACCAAAAAGAAAAAATAAGATGAACTTACAAAACATACCTAATATAAAACATTTAGATAGTAATAACTTTTTTGTTTTAGCCGGTCCATGTGCTATTGAAGGTGAAGAAATGGCTTTTAAAATTGCCGAACGCCTTATAACTATCACAGATCGTTTACAGATTCCGTTGGTTTTTAAAGGCTCTTTTAAAAAGGCTAATCGCTCACGCATTGATTCTTTTACAGGAATTGGCGATGAAAAAGCACTAAAAATTCTTAAAAAAATATCTAAAGAATTTAATGTACCAACGGTTACAGATATTCACGAAAGTACAGATGCCGAAATGGCTGCTGCTTATGTTGATGTTTTACAGATTCCTGCATTTTTGGTGCGCCAGACCGATTTGGTTGTAGCTGCTGCAAAAACCGGTAAAACGGTAAACTTAAAAAAAGGACAATTTATGAGTCCTGAAAGTATGAAACACGCTGTGCAAAAAGTATTAGATTGCAATAATGAAAACATTATGGTTACCGATCGCGGAACCATGTTTGGTTATCAAGACATGATTGTTGATTACCGCGGTATTCCAGCAATGCAAAATTATGCAACTACGGTTTTAGATATTACACATTCCCTTCAACAGCCAAATCAGGCAAGCGGTGTAACTGGCGGAAGACCCGATTTAATTGAAACGGTTGCCAAAGCAGGAATTGCAGTTGGTGTAGACGGAATTTTTATTGAAACACATTTTGATCCAGCAAATGCAAAAAGCGACGGTGCCAATATGTTACATTTAGATCATTTTGAATCGTTGATGCAAAAACTGGTTGCAATACGCCAAACAGTTATTAAATTTTAAAATTGCATGAAAAAGATCAGTATTCTTGGTGCAGGTTGGTTGGGAAGTCCGCTGGCATTACAATTGAAATCAAACGGACACGAATTAAAAGTTTCTACAACTTCATCTGAAAAGATTTCTTTTTTTGATGCCAACCAAATTGAAAGTTATGTTATACGCATTGGATCTTCTAATAATACAGATAATCTGCCGAAGTTATTAACTGATACTGATATTCTTATAATTACCATTCCGCCTGGCAGATCGCAACAAGTAGAAGAAAATTATGTAGAAAAAATAAAAAAAATCATTCCTTTTATTGAACAACACGGTATAAAAGAAGTTATTTATACAAGTTCTACAACCGTGTATTTATCACAAAAAGGAGATGTAACGGAAGAAACGCCTATTGTACCAATTTCTGAAATGGATCAGCAAATAATTGAAATAGAAAATCTGCTTCTAAATAACAAAAATTTTAATGCTACCATTCTTCGTTTGGGTGGATTAATCGGCGAAGATCGTCATCCGGTTCATTTCATTGTTAAAAAGGATGTTGTTACTGATGCAAACAATCCCGTGAACATGATTCATAGAAAGGATATTATTCGATTTTTTGAAAAGATTATCGAAAACGAAATTCCTAATGACATTTTTAATATCGTGGCGCCGATTAATTTGAATCGTAGAGATTTTTATACTAAAGAAGCTTCTAAATTAGGACTTACTCCCCTACCCAATTTTACAGACAATCCCAATGCCGATCAACGAAAAGTAATTGGTGAAAAAATAACCAAGAAATATGGTTTAAATTATTTATATCTGTTAGATTAATTCTTTTCTTGCTTTTTAATTTATTATTATTACTTTAACCAAAATTTTTAATCTTATGAAAAAAATATTATTTCTTGGCTTAATTGCCGCAACTACGCTAGGAACTATTCAAGTAAATGCGCAAGACAAAGTAAAATTTACCAAAGAACAACTTAAAATGATGGATGATGATTTGTTCGATGAAATGTTTACAGGAGTATCATCAAAGAAAACTTCGACTGTAATCTTAAAAGATGGTAGAAAAATTGAAGGTTCTGCATCAGGCATCGATCGTAAAAAAGGACAAATTTATTCTATTGACATTAAAGATGGTTCTGGTAAAAAAACAGAATACAAGGCAGAAGATATTGCTGAAATGTATTTACCTATTTCGGGTATGGCAAAGGCTTCTAAAGTAAACAGCTATTTTGGAAATTCTAAAAACTGGGGTCGTAAAAGTTTAAATAAAACTACAAACCCTGATGAGGTTTATGTAAAAAACGTAAAAGCTTCATTGAAAAACAAAAAAGAAGAAAAAGAATTTTTAATGCAGCTAATTAATCCTAGCTTTAGCAGTATTATTGAAGTGTATGCCGATCCAAATGCATCTGAAACATCTTCGTTCAGTGTTGGTGGAAGTCCTTCTTTTGGTGGTGGTGTAACAAAATCGTACTATATTAAAAAAGGCGATGAAGTTTTATGGCTTAAAAAAGGAGATTTTGAAGATCATTATGCTTTTATGTTTGGCGATAACGAAGAATTCATGAAAAGTTACCCTTATAAATCTATAAAATGGGAACAGTTAAGCTTTTTAATTGCAGAATATACTAAATTATCTTCTGAAGAATAATTTTATAACCAATTAATATTTACAATCCTGAAGTTCTCACTTCAGGATTTTTGTTTTGTATATAGTAGCATATGCTTATTTTATAAAAGCTCATTAAAACTAAAAAGAATTATAACCTTATGAAAAAAACACTCTTATTACTTACAGCTATTTTAGGCGCAAACATTGCTACTGCACAATTAAAAGTTAAAGCCGGAACTAACATTTCATCTATAACCGGATCATTAAGAGCAACATTAAGTGACGGTGAAACTATATATACTTTACCAAACTATAAAGAACAAACAAAATCTAAAATAGGATTTTATGCCGGTGCAGGATATGAAATAAACTTAATTGACAAAATATATGTAACACCCGAACTTATTTATAGTCAATTTGGTGCAAATGCCAAAAACACAAATACAGTCAACATTAATAGTTATTCACAAAACTATCTTTCATTACCTATATTCATTGAATATGAACTAATTAAAGGTTTGCGGGTAGGTTTAGGTCCGCAGGTAGACTGTTTACTAAAGGCTGTGCGAAAATCAAATAATGAACACCTACCTGAATGGGCACGTCAATACACTATTTCTGAAGTTGACATCACCAAAATACACAACAAATTAAGTTTTGGTATAAATGCAGGTATTGCTTATAATTTTTATGATAATTTAAATATTGAAGCACGTTATTATTTGGGTTTAAGCAATATTTATAATAATGATAAAGAACCTATTTTTGACAATGCAATAGCTACTGATACCGAAATGAAAAACCAAGCAATACAAATTGGTTTGGCTTAT
Source organism: Paenimyroides viscosum (assembly GCF_003858535.1). Classification (GTDB taxonomy): domain Bacteria; phylum Bacteroidota; class Bacteroidia; order Flavobacteriales; family Flavobacteriaceae; genus Flavobacterium; species Flavobacterium viscosum. The sequence goes on along the minus strand of NZ_RQTJ01000001.1, from coordinate 143,195 downwards.
AAATTTAATTAAAAACTAACCTTATGAAAAAAACACTCTTATTACTTACAGCTATTTTAGGCGCAAACATTGCTACTGCACAATTAAAAGTTAAAGCCGGAACAAACATTTCATCAATTACCGGATCTACAAATGTTAGTGTTTCCCCAAACATAAATTATACGTTTGATTTTAACGAAAGAACAAAATCAAAAACCGGTTTTTATGCAGGTTTGGGATATGAACTTTTTATTACAGACAATTTTAGCGTAACACCCGAGCTTATTTACAACCAAATGGGTGCAAACGGTATAATGGTACAAAACCAGAAAAGTACGGTTCAGCAAGATTACCTTTCGTTACCTGCCTTTTTTGAGTATAAATTAATTGATAATTTAAGACTTGGTTTAGGTTTGCAAATAAATCAACTTATACAGTCTAAATCAAAAGAAGAAATTGTAAGCACCATACCTTTTACGGAAGAGGAGATTACTGAAACTACTGAAGGAAAAAATTCGGAATTCTTCAAAAAAACAGGTTATGGTCTTACTGCAGGTGCTTCTTACACTTTTCTTAAAAACTTTAGTGTTGAAGCGCGTTACTATTTTGGTATAAGTAATATTTACAACGAAGGCAAATTACCTAAGATGGACGGTGCTGTAGCTACGGCAAATGCTAAAAACCAGTCGATTCAAATTGGTTTGGCTTATAAGTTTAATTAATAAAGCACTAACCCTTAAAAAAATATTATGAAATTTTCAGAACGAATGGGTTATACAAAACCCAAAGATATTATACAGTATGAATCCATTGATGATGATTTAAAAAACGATCTATGGAATTTGTATTACGGGAATTATTTAGAAGCAGCAGAATACCAAGACATATACTTATTGCCTGAGGATTTCAAGACATACTTTAAAAAATTATGGACTGATTTCCTTAAAAAAAAGATAAACGAAATTCCAGAACAAGCTTACACCTTCATAAAATTAGTAGAAACAGATTTTTTTGACAACACGAAGGCATGGTACTTTATATACGATTTAATAGAATACACCTTTAACACTTTCGATTTTCGCACAATTGGTGACAAAAGCTATTTTAATCATCAAATAGAATCACAATTAAATAGTATTTTAGAAAAAAATTTATCTGGTTACAGATTTATAAATACACAATTCGTTCCAATAACCAACGATCAGGAAATAGCATCAATAAATGAAGCTTCAAAAAACAACACAGAATACAAAACAGTTTCAGCACACTTTAATAAGGCATTAGAACTCTTGTCCGATAAAAAAACGCCAGATTTTAGTAATTCTATAAAAGAATCTATATCAGCAATAGAATCATATTTTAAAGTATTTTTTAATAATCCGAATATAAAATTTGGTGATGCATTAAATAATTTAGAACATAAACATGCGTTAGATAAGCAAATAAAGGAATCTATTAATAAAATATATGCGTTTTCTAATAATGTTGGAGCAATACGCCACGCGTTAAAACCAGGAGAGACTTCAGACAAAATTACATTAGCAGAAGCTAAATATATGCTTGTAACATGCAGCGCATTTATTAATTATTTAAAGGAGACAGCCACTAATTAAAAATAAAATCCCACCAATTGGCGGGATTTTTTATGTTTAACTATTTTAATCTACATCTCATTTAAAGCAGCTTGATCTTTCTTTGTCAATCCTTTAACCACTAAATCGTAAGAATTTACAATTAATTCTTTAAGTAGTTTCGTAGAAACATCGCTGTTAAAATATACGCTGTTCCAATGTCTCTTGCTCATGTGGTAACCCGGTTTTATGCCGTTGTATTGGGCACGTAATTCTTCGGATTCATCTGGGTCGCACTTTAAATTGCAGTATTCAAACTCTTCAATATCAACCAGACAGAACATTTTGTTCATTACATAAAATACCAATGTTGTTTTATCGAACGGAAATTTCTCTGTAGCTCCTTTAAACGATAAACAGTAATCGCGAAAATCTTCTATATTGTTCATATTAAATGGTGTAAAACGTAATTAAAAATCAAACCGACCACAATGGCGCATCCAAAACTTAAAAAAGTTCCAATTAAAACGTATTCGGTTAAATGACGTTCTTTTGCATTGTTTAAATCTCCAAACCTGAAAATAGATTTTGCTGCCAGTAAAAAGCCTATTCCTGCCCAAAAATTGGCAATTACAAAACCAAAAATAAACAATCGTTCTAAAATTCCAATGTATTTTCCGGCATTAAACAGTACTTTTTCACCCGTAATTTGTACCGAATGTTCCTGCACTTTTTTATATTGCTGGTAAGGCGACAATAAAATTCTGATTAAAACGGCAGTTACCTGCGTAACTAGTACAACCGCGACCAAAACCAGCCAGATATGAGGTTTGTTTATAAAATCGATAGAAATTTCTAAGCTTGAAAAGATCATTAAAACCACGATAATTGTAGCAATATGTACAACTTGATCTGCAATGAAAAGTACTGGAGCTTTTATTTTTGATGCTAATTTCAATTTGATCCAATCAAACAAAGCATGAAAAATAGTCACCAAAATAATTGCCCACCACATAGTATCGTTCGCTAAAAACAGACACATTAAAACGGCGTGAATGGCAATATGACTTGCAAAATAAACCGGTTTGTGTTTGTTCTGAACCATTTTTTTGGTCTGAAAAACAAAATCGCCCAGAAAATGAGCCGCTAAAAATTTAAGAAGAAGTAGCCACATACTGTTTCATTGTTTGGTTGTAATAATTTATAAACTGCTCAATTTCATCAAAACCGCCACGTTTTAAGGCTTCGCTGATGGTACTTTGTTTTTTGTTCAATTTTTCGGCAATCTGTGTTTGATTTAATTCTGGATTTTTCAACTTTAAAAAAATAATTTCAGCCGATTTATCTGTCCATTTATCCATAATCAACAAAGCTAAATCAGTCATTACCCTAAAAGTGTCGTTCAATAATTTATCTTGGGTATTAATGGTTAAATTCTTCTTATCTAACGCATCAAAACCTTCGCCGGAAAGTTCAAAAGCAGTACCGTTTCCTTCGGTAATTTTCGTTCCTTCAAACGTTTGTTCGCCAATACCAATGCTTAAACGAACATCGATTTCCTTTAACTGCTTTATCCATGTTTTTAATAAAATAGCATGTAATAATGCATCTTCTATAGTTGTTTTAAACTGAAAACTGTCGCCACGGTATAATTCCCAATTTAATGGCGACGAACCAAACATCTGCAAACCTTCTTTAAGATGTTTTAACCAAACTGCCGGTTTTAAAGTGCGCGATGATACAATATCGCCTGTTATAATTGCAACCATTTTATAGTTATTGAATGTTTAAAGATATAAAAAATTATCGTTCAATTAACCGATAATTAAAAATATCGTTTATTTAACCTATAATTTAAAATATCGTTCATTTAGCCTATAATTTAGAATATCTGCCAATTGACCGATAATTAGAATTATGTGATTGAAACTGATATTGGTTTTTATTGTATGATCTGTCTAAATTAAAAATTGACTAATTCGGTATACAATATACCAAAATATACTTGATTTATATACAGATAGCCGTTACTTCGAGTAGGTTTTTAGTAATGAAATGAAGAAAAATCGTATCGAGAAGTTTGGTATTAAAAGTTCTCGACAAGTTCGAACTGACGAAAGTTTGAGAAACGGTACAAACTTTCCGAGAATCATTAAATTAAAAGTAAAATCTTAAAAATAATTGGTTAAATATGAATATTTTTGAAAAATGGAAACACAAAACTTTAAAGGTTTCAACATTCGGGTGTATGCTTTGTGCATTGTGAACAACAAACTTTTAACTTTAAAAGAACCTTTTGCTGGAAATATGGTAGTGAAACTGCCCGGTGGCGGATTGGAGTTTGGCGAAGGAACTGCCGATTGCTTAAAGCGTGAATTTAAAGAAGAACTGAATTTGGAACTTACGATTAACGACGCTTTTTACATTCAAGAAGATTTTGTGTCATCGTTAGCAAAAGATGGTAGACAGCTTTTAACGCTGTATTTTTTCGCAACGATTAAAGATTTACACAATTTAGAAATCATTGATAAAAATATTCAGGAAATAAATTGGATTCCGTTATCAGCGAATAATCCGTTTACGTTGCCGGTAGATCAAACAGTTTTTAATAAATTGCAATTAAAATTAAGTTGATGCTTATGTTTACAGATACACCAATAATATACGTTGTTGCCGCATTGTTTTTAATGTACCTTATTGCTTATTTTGTAAGGTTTAGAAACAAAAATGTTGATGCTTTTGATAAAATGAAATTGTCAATGATTTTATTTGGCATTTACTCAGTTGTATTGTGGTTATGTTTACCAACAACGCCAGCTTTAGAAACGTTTGGTTACCCTGAAACAATAAGTGACATACAAAACAACAGTCAGGTTTTAAGACTTTTACAAGATTATAACAAAGCAATTGTACGCACAACAAATGTTTTACATTGGTTTTTATTTGGATTTATATTCTTTTTCATGACCAATATTTATCTGTACACTACACATCGCGAAAGCGAATTTAATTCTAAAAACAAACAATAACTAATTTACGTAACGTAATAATGAGCTTAAAATCTAAAGCAAACGTTGTTCGCAGAAAGCTAATGCATTCTTTAACCCATAACATTGGGAAAAAATCTGTTGGCGAAATGCAGAAAAAATCACATAACTTTAAAGTAAACCGCGTGTTAATTAGCCGCCCTAACCATCGTTTAGGCAATATGCTTTTAATAACACCGCTGGTTCAGGAAATAGCCAACACATTTCCCAACTGTACCATAGATCTATTTGTAAAAGGAAAAATAACGCCGATTATCTTTCAAAATTATCCGCAGGTTAAAAACATTATCGAACTTCCTAAAAAACCGTTGAAAGATCTTTCGGAATATTTAAAAGTTTGGTTTTCATTGAAACGTACAAAATACGATTTGGTTATTAATGTAGAAAAAGGCTCATCTTCGGGCAGAATATCAACAATAATTCCGTCGGCAGATTTTAAATTTTATGGCGATGATTTCGAAGAACTAAAAGACAAATACAACGATATTGAACATATTGCAAAATATCCAGTTTATAATTTTCGTCGATTTTTAGAAGTTTTAAATCAAAAACCTTTAGAAGGAAATGTTTCTGTTTTAGATTTAAAATTATCACCAACAGAATTAAATCAAGGCAAACAAGATTTATTAAAAGTAACTAAAAATGATTCTCGTAAAACCATTGCATTTTTTACGTTTGCAACAGGCGCAAAATGTTATTCGGTTGAATGGTGGAACGATTTTTACGAAAAATTCTATCCAAAATATTCAAAAGAATATAATTTGATTGAAATTTTACCGGTTGAAGATATTTCGCAGTTAGAACGAAAACTGCCCACTTATTACAGCAAAGACGTTCGTGAAATAGCATCGTTAATGGCAAATTGCGAATTGGTAGTTGCCGCAGATTCAGGAATGATGCACTTAAGCAGTGCTGCATTAACACCAACCATTGGTTTATTTTCTGTTACACGAACCGAAGTTTATGCACCATACGGCAATGGCAGTACGTTTGTAGATACCGAAAAACAGTCGCAAAATGATATTATTAAAGCCATAGATAAAATTTTACTAAACGATTAAATAAAACAAACCCTTTTTTGTTTAACAATTTAGTATATTTAACCCGTTGGGTGTAATTCAAAATAAATAAAAGATTAACCACATAGACGCATAGAATTATGACTAATTGGTAAAGATGGGATAGAAAATTATATTATTTTTCACATAGTTTGCTATGAAAAGTAAAACGTTTATCACAATCTTTTAAAAAAATAAAAAAAATCCATGTTTCTATGTGGTGGAAATAATTACACCCAAACGGATTACATTTAAAATAAAAAAATGAGATTAAAAGATTTATCCGACCAGTTAGGAATATCGTTAGAAAGCTTACAAAATTTCATATACGATTTTAATATAGATTTAGGTATCTGTATTGACGAACAGTTCAATGTAACCGAAAATTTTAAGCAGTTTACCTTAAAGAATATCGATTTTCTAAAAAAATATGCAGAAGATCATTCTAAAGAAAAAACATTGTCTGATATTGCCAAAGCGATAAATGAAAGCGAAGAAAAAGTTTTAAATTTCTTTGTATCAAACGGAATTCCCGAAGAAGCTGCCAAAAATATTAAAACCAACCTTTCCAGCTACCTGATACATTTGTACATTGGCGGCGAATATCCGTTTATAGACGAAGCTTTTCCTGAAACAGAAAATTACGCTGCAAAACGCTTGGTTGGTTACACCGATCTGTATTTCTATTTAAGCGATATGCTGGATCCGTTTATGAACAAGGATCAGTCAAAAACCTGGGGAATTTCAAAACCAACAGGGATTGTTTTATACGGTCCGCCGGGAAGTGGAAAAATTTTCTGGGCACGTAAAATGGCACAAATGATTGGTTATGAGTTCGTTCATGTTTATAAAGATTATTTGGCAGGAAATTTAAAAACAACCAAAAATTCGTTTACACATTTTTTGAATTCAAAAATGCAACATCCTAAAACCATGCTGTTTATTGATTCATTAGATGAATTGTTGAGTAAAAACGGTGAGCAGAATTTCTTTTCAGAAAATATTGAATTGATTAACACCATTTTACGTCACACTCAAAAAGATATTCATCAGGAATTATTAATGGTTGGGTCAGCAGAAATATTAAATTTGTTTAATGACGAAGTTTTGGCTCCGGGCAGATTTGATATGCAGATACCGATTTTTCCACCAAATTCAGATGAGCGTGCCCAACTAATAATTTATCATTTGGTTCAAAATTTGGCAGACGATTCACCACTTTTAAATATTCTTAAAAAGCATAATGCAATTTGTAAAACGTTTTGGGAACCAATTGCAAACGAAATGAGATTGTTTTCGAACACCATGGTAATCGATTTTACACAATCATTAAAAAAGCGATTATACGCACTATACAGAAAAGACGAAACTAAGAATATAGAACTAACCGAAAAAGTGCTAATCGCATCATTCAACGAAGCTAAAGCAAAACTAAATGCCGATTATATTAAGCGATGTGCCATATTTTTGGTTGAAGCAAAACAAAACGTTGGGCAAGATTTTCCTCACAGAATTTTAGAATTAGAAGCAGATTTAGAATCGTATCAAGCTAAAAAGCCACCAATTAACAAAATTGGCTTTAAACACGTTAATGAAGAAAAACCTGTTAAAGTTGACGAAGACTATGAATCAGACCCGTTAGATTTAATGATCTAAAAGAATATAATAAATCAATAATATTATCAAAACAACAATATTTCATTTTTTTTAGGCAATGTGAAACAAGTTTTATATTTTTGTAAATCTAAAAAACATATAATTCAATGAATTTACACGAATTTCAAGGAAAACAGATACTTTCTAGTTATGGTGTACGTGTTCAACGCGGTCATGTAGCTAATACAGCAGAAGAAGCAGTAACAGTAGCAAAACAATTAACCGAAGAAACAGGTACAGGTTGGCATGTAATTAAAGCTCAAATTCATGCAGGTGGTCGTGGTAAAGGCGGCGGTGTTAAATTAGCTAAAAATTTAGATCAAGTTAGCGAAATCGCTGGTCAAATTATTGGTATGGATTTAATTACTCCACAAACTCCACCAACTGGTAAAAGAGTAAACAAAGTATTAATTGCTGAAGACGTTTACTATCCTGGAGACGGTGAAATTTCAGAATTTTATATGTCTGTATTGTTAAACAGAGCAACAGGAAGAAACATGATTATGTATTCTACCGAAGGTGGAATGGATATTGAGGAAGTTGCAGAACATACACCACACTTAATCTTTACAGAAGAAATTGATCCATCTGTTGGTTTACAAGGTTTCCAAGCACGTAAAATTGCTTTTAACTTAGGTTTATCAGGTGGTGCGTTCAAAGAAATGGTTAAGTTTGTTGATTCATTATACAACGCTTATGTTGGCTGTGATGCTTCAATGTTTGAAATTAATCCGGTTTTAAAAACATCTGACGATAAAATTATTGCAGTTGATGCTAAAGTAACTTTAGACGATAACGCATTATACCGTCATGCAGATTATGCTGAAATGCGTGATGAATCAGAAGAGCGTCCAATCGAAGTTGAAGCTAAAGCAGCAGGTTTAAACTATGTTGATTTAGATGGAACTGTAGGTTGTATGGTTAACGGTGCAGGTTTGGCAATGGCTACTATGGATTTAATTAAGTATGCAGGTTTTGAACCAGCTAACTTCTTAGACGTAGGTGGTACTGCAGATGCAAAACGTGTTGAAATCGCTTTCCGTATCATTTTAAAAGATCCAAACGTAAAAGCAATCTTAATCAATATTTTTGGTGGAATCGTTCGTTGCGACCGTGTAGCTCAAGGTATTGTTGATGCTTACAAAAACATGGGTGACGAAATTAAAGTGCCTATCATTGTACGTTTACAAGGAACTAACGCAGATTTAGCTAAACAAATTATCGACGAATCTGGTATGCCAATTTTATCGGCTATCGAATTCCAAGAAGCATCAGATCGCGTTAAAGAAGCATTATCTTAAAACAGATAATTTTTCCAATAAATATATATAAGCCCGATATTTTTATCGGGCTTATTTTTTGTGCTAATTTTAATAGGCAGTTATCTCAAGTTTTCGTCAGTTCGAGCCTGTCGAGAACTTATCTTTTAAAAGCTTCTCGATACGCTTCACTTTGTTACGCTACTCGAAGTGACGGCATATCCAAAAATAAATAGTTTAAATATTTGTGATACAAAATTTCAGATAGTCAATAAAAACAATTGTTGTACAAAAATGATTTTTTATTTTTGACAAAAAAGATTAATATAGACCAAAGTGGCTAATAAAGAGTAGTTTACAAGAACCGGAAGTGCTATCGGTAACGATTTAGTAATGGTGCTTACTGCACTCGCTTTCATCTGATTACCTTGTAAATCATTGAAGCAAATTTAATAAATAAAGGGTAAAGTCTTATTGTACTTAGCCCTTTTTTTGTTTTTACCTTTTCAATTTATATACTTCCTTTAAAAAAATCTTTCCCAATATGGGGGAAACTGTGAGATTGGTTTCAATATTAATTCCAAATTTTGGCATAACAACAACTGTCGCAACTCCGAAACAAGTAGTGATGCCCTCTAAAAGACTATGCTATGGAAATCGTGTTGAGTAAAATATTATCAGAAATTAGACATCAAGAAGACAAGTTATCTTCTCAAATGATGCAAACTGCGGATGAGGCTTACCAAATGACTTTATTCCTAAAGGAGATGTTGTGTACCATAAAGACCAACGTCTTACAAGATGGGTTTAAAGACGAACACCGTGAGATTGACTTTTTCAAGAATATTAAACCGCAAATATTAGGGAAGCTCATTTACTATAACAAAGTATTCCGTATAGAAACTACCTGCCCTGTCAGCAATGGCAAAATACATCAAAGCTATTATGAGAACCAATTAAAAGCCCTCAAATCAGAATATAAGGAAAGCATTTGCAATGAGGATTTTTACAGATACTACCGTGCTGACAGAACAGACCGTGACCATATTTATTTCAGGCTCGGACAAATCAATTACCACGATGGGTTAAAGAGTGGCGTGTTTGAAATCGACCTAAGTTTCTCCACATACTTTGATAACAAAATAGCCCACATTATAGCGAATGAATTACTTTACACCTATATGCTTACTAAAATTAACCCCGAAAAAAACCCTGATACCATTTTAATGAGCGGGGATACAAACAAGGATATTTCTTGGACAAATTCTCAAAATGCACTTATTGAACTGATATACGCCCTATATGCTTCAAATTCTATTACCTATGGAAAAATAAATATTCGAAAATTAGCTTTGATTTTTCAGGTGCTATTCCAAACACCCTTGAACGATATACATCATTCTTTCCACCGGATGAAAACAAGGGCAGGTTCCCGAACGGCGTTTTTAGACCAACTCAAAATTTCCCTCGAAGAGTATATGGATAAAGACCTTTAGCTAAAGGTTAGCCAGTAAATGCAAAGCAGTACACAAAATGTACTGCTTTTTGTTTGCCCATATCTGCCAATTGGCAAATGTTGGTAAAAGGCTACCACAAAATATCCCAACCCTACTAAAACCCTTATTAAACAAGGGTTTTTCTCATTGCAAAAATTTTCAAAAAAGTGCCAAACCAATGGGTAAGTATTGGCAGACAAACACTACCACACTTCTGAATTTTGTCCTGTGAACATTAAACAGCAGTGCAATGAATATTATAACAGTTGACGAAGAAGTGTGGAAGCACCTCAATGAAAGGTTGAAAGCCATTAGCGAATATATCCTCAAACTGAAAGATACAAGCTACGATAGTTTGTGGCTCAACAACCACGAAGTCTGCCAGTATCTCCACATCAGCGAAAAAACATTGTGGCGTATGCGCACCAACGGGCAGATTGCTTTTTCAAAAATGTACGGGCAGTATTTCTATACGATTGGTGCGATTAAGGAAATGCTCAATGCCAACGCCGTGCAGACCACCGATGAATATGTGGAGCAGCTTATGGCGAAAGGCAAAAGCTATATCGAGAAAGGCAGAAAACTGAAATCAGGTAATCATTAAAAGCGTACCCTTATGAATATCGACAAAATGGAATTTGTGGCGTGGATGGAACGCATAATGGACAGGCTTGACATTCTCGGCAACCACATAGACGACTTACAAAAGAAGCGCAACAGCATAGACGGCGAGGAATTACTGGATAATCAGGATTTATTGCAAATGCTGAAAATAAGTAATCGTTCCCTGCAACGGTATCGCTCCATAGGCAAGCTCCCTTATTATACCATTAGCGGGAAATTGTATTACAAACTGTCCGATGTGCATCAGTTCATTAGGGAAAGTTTTAACCCACCCTTGCCCAAACTGGATGCCAATAAATGACAAACACTGCCTTTGAGTGCCACATAGCGCAAATCAGTGAAGGCTTCCTTTACATTCGACCGTGAGTTTTTAAAATTTTCAGACTATGAGCGAAGAAACAACAAATAAACAGGAAATGCCCGAACAGCTTTCGGACATATTACTCGTACTGGATAAAGAAAAAATGAAAATCCAGGCGGTAAAGAGTATAGACGAAAACGGAAAAATGGAAACCGTGGAACCCACCAAGAAAAACCAAAACCAGTTTATGCGTGTGGACAAAAGCGGCGATTTCTTTTCCAACTTCTTTTCCAATTTTTTCAGCCAGTTAAAGAACCCTACAAACTTTACTTTCTTCAAAGTGCCTGCCCCTGTTGCTGCTGAAAAAGCAGAGGAACTGCAAAAGCACGTAGATAATCCCACACCGGAAGGCGAAAAAGTGCTGAAAGAACACGAAGTGAAAGCAGAACCCCAACCGGATAAAAAACAAGAAAATCAAAATAATATGGCAACAGCACAAACAACAACGGAAACAAGCGAATACCGCTACAAGCCGGAGCAGATTGATTGGGACACAATGAAAAACCTCGGATTAAGCAAAGAATATCTTGAAAAAAGAAACCTGCTCGACCCTTTGTTACGAGGTTACAAAACCAATGAACTGTTACCGATAGGTATTAACCTCGGTGGTTCTATCCTCCGCACGGATGCGCGGCTGTCTTTACAGCAAGGCGAAGACGGCAATGTTATCGTGGCAATACACGGTATCAAAAGAGAACCTAACCTGCACTTTGAGTTTTTCGGTCACAAGTTTACGGATGAAGACAAGAAAAACCTGCTCGAAACGGGCAATATGGGACGTGTGGTCAATCTCGTAAATTCCAAAACAGGCGACCTGATGCCGTCCATTATCAGTATTGACAGGCTGACAAATGATGTGATTGCACTACGCACGGAGTTCATAAAAATTCCCGATGAAATTAAGGGTATAAAACTGAATGAGGAACAAAAGCAAACGCTAATGGAGGGCAAACCACTCTATTTAGAGGGTATGATTTCCTCGAAAGGAACGGAGTTTTCGGCAACGGTACAATTCAATGCTGACAAAAGATACGTTGAGTTCCTGTTTGACAGAAGCAATAACAATCAGCAAGCGCAAACGAACCAACAGAACACCCAACAAAGCCAACCACAGGAAGCCCCGAAAACATTCCGTGGTAAAGAACTAACCGATGAGCAACATAAGGATTTCAAAGCAGGTCAAACTATCTACATTGATGGATTAAAAGATAAAAAAGGGCAACCTTATCAGGGCTATATCACTTTCAATAAGGATACAGGAAAGACCAATTTTGAGTTTCCTAACCACTATAAGGAAAGGGTAAAACCCACCGAAGCCCATAAAACACAGACTGCTGTCAATTCAGAGGGCAAAACCAACGAAGCAACCAAGAACGTCCAAGAGCCTTTAAAGTCCGGGCAGCAAAGACCGAAAAATGAAAAGCAGCAGGAACAACAGGACAATAAGCCTGCAAAATCCAAAGGCAGAAAAATGTAATACAGTATGAAAACAATTATTGCAGAAAAACCAAGCGTAGCAAGGGAAATAGCCGGCTTGTTGGGAGCATCCGATAAAAAGGACGGCTACCTGACAGGTAACGGCTATTTTGTTACGTGGGCATTCGGTCATTTAATAGGACTGGGAATGCCCGACGACTACGGCATTTCGGGATTTGATAAAGCATCCCTGCCGATATTGCCCAACCCTTTTTTATTGACCGTCCGCAAGGTCAAAAAAGACAAAGAGTACACTGCCGATACTGGCGCATTAAAGCAACTGAAAGTCATTGAGCAGCTTTTTAATAAGAGCAACAGCATTATTGTTGCTACCGATGCAGGTCGTGAGGGCGAACTCATTTTCAGGTACATTTATGAATACCTGAAATGCAACAAGCCTTTTGAACGCCTTTGGATAAGTTCGCTGACCGAAAAGGCAATAAAGCAGGGTTTCGACAACCTGAAAGACGGGGCAGCATTTGACGGATTGTACCAGGCAGCGCAAGGCAGAAGCCGTGCTGACTGGCTTGTGGGCATCAATGCTACACAGGCATTGAGCATTGCCGCAGGCAACGGTATCTATTCGCTCGGAAGAGTACAAACGCCCACACTGGCTTTGATATGTAAACGCTACCTCGACAATAAGAATTTCACGGTAAAGAAATACTGGCAGATACAATTATCGCACAATAAAGCACAGGTTGATTTCAAAAGTATTTCCGCTACCAAATGGGACGAAAAGCAACTTGCTGATGATACCCTTAAAGCTATTCAGCGTGGCGCAACGGCAACCGTTACCTCGGTAGAATACAAAAGCGTTACAGAACAAGCGCCCTTGCTTTTCGACCTGACAGGCTTACAAAAAGAAGCCAACAAAAGGCTGAAATTATCTGCTGAAGCAACGCTAAATATCGCACAAAGCCTGTACGAAAAGAAATTTATCACGTACCCACGTACCGGAAGCAAATATATTCCTGAAGATTTGTGAGCGGAAATTCCCAACCTCGTGCGGGCATTGCATAACCGTGAGGATTGCAAGCAAGCCCTTACCAAAATCAAATGGGGACGGTTCAACAAACGTTTCGTGAATGACCTCCGTGTAACGGACCATCACGGTTTGTTGATTACGGATAAAGTGCCGTCCGTACTCAATGCAGACGAAAACAAGATTTACAATATGATTGCGCTTCGATTGCTCGAAGCCATATCACAAGCCTGTGTTAAGGAAATAACCAATGTATCATTACAGGTGTTGCATTACGACTTTACCGCAAAAGGCTGTAAAATTCAGGAAGCAGGTTGGCGTTCCATTAAAGGAAGTTTTACCGATGACGGCGAAGAGCCAGTGCAGGAACTACCCGAACTGCATAAAGGCGACGAACTTGCCATAAAGGAAGCCGCCGTTTTGGAAAAGCAGACCAAACCGCCAGTGCTTTACACTGAAGCCGGACTTTTGTCGGCTATGGAAACCGCAGGAAAAGAAATTGAGAATGAGGAAGAGCGCAAAGCCCTCAAACATATTGGTATCGGAACGCCTGCAACAAGAGCCGCCATTATCGAAACCCTGTTTACCCGCAATTATATCAAACGTGATAAACGTTCCTTAATCCCTACGGAGAAAGGATTGCAGGTGTATGGGCTTGTCAAAGACCGGAAAATTGCGGATGTAGCAATGACCGCCGAATGGGAATTGGCATTACAGAAAATCGAAAATAATGAAGCGGATGCCGGAACGTTCCAAAAGGAAATGGAAACCTATGCCAAGTCTATTACTGATGAATTGCTGCAAACTTCTATTGCAAGCACCAACCAACCCAAGCTGACCTGCCCGAAATGCAAAAGTCAGCAGCTTATTATCCGTGACAAGATTGTGAAATGCCCTGATGAGGCTTGTAACTGGGTACAGTTCCGCACCGTCTGCGGTGTACAAATCAGTATCGAAAACATAACAAGCCTTGTCAATAAAGGCAAAACCTCTCTTATCAAAGGAATGACAAGCAAAGCTGGAAAGAAATTCGATGCTTACATCATTCTGAAAGAGAATGCGGAAAGTTCTTTTGAGTTTGAGAAAAACAAAAGCAGTAAACGCAATGGAAAATAAACCGTCAATCATACCCAAAGAAATCAGAAACCTGATTTATACTATCCGGGGCAAACAGGTAATGTTGGATAGCGACCTCGCTGCCTTATATCAGGTAGAAACAAAGAACCTGAACAAAGCCGTAAAAAGAAATATTGAGCGTTTTCCAGTATCATTCTGTTTTCAACTGACCGAAGAGGAAATTGAAAACTTGAGGTTCCAAATTGGAACCTCAAGTTTAAACTACGGCGGCAGACGTTATTTGCCCTATGTTTTTACCGAACAGGGCGTTGCAATGGCATCTGCCATACTCCGTTCTGATATAGCCGTTAAAATGAGTGTGGAAATAATGGAAGCCTTTGTAGAAATGCGACGTATGCTTATCAGCAATGCTTCTTTATTTCATCGAATGGATAATATCGAATTAAAGCAACTGGAAGCCGACCAAAAATTTGAAGAGATTTTTAAGGCTTTGGAAAGCGACAAGCTGTACAGCGAGAAAGGTATTTTCTACAACGGGCAGGTATTTGATGCCTACGCCTTTGTTTCCGATATTATCCGAAGTGCCAAAAGCTCAATTATCTTGCTTGATAATTATGTGGATGATACGGTGCTTACTTTGTTGGGTAAGCGTAAGACTACTGTAACCGCTACAATTCTTACCAAAAGCATCAGTAATCAGCTACGATTAGATTTACAACGCTACAATAGCCAATATCCACCGATTGAAATTGAGATTTTCTCCGATGCCCACGACCGTTTTTTGATTATTGACCATTCAGAACTCTACCATATCGGGGCATCGCTCAAAGACCTGGGCAAAAAATGGTTTGCCTTTTCAAGAATGGATATTGAACTTGGTAGAGTTTTGCAGATTTTAAACAAGTAAAAAAATCCCCTCCGATATTTCGGAGGGGAATGGTGCATAATCCTTAATAATTTAGTGACAGCCCTATACCCAAGCCCATATCACTATCATAGTGTGTACGAATACCTATATTCTTATTGATGATATACTTCAAGTCTGCCATATATTCCATATCGGTATTGACCATAAAACCAGCTCTTAATCTTTTTGAAATTGGTATATCTTCTCGCATTAAAGACAGGCGAACGATACCATCGTGATATACTTCTGCCTGAAAATTGACTAACATTGGCAAGGTGTACATAAAACCTAAACTAAAGGCTCTACGTGTATCTTTTTCGTTTTTCTGCCCGAATAAATTGGTTTCGTGTTCATCTATTCCCATTTTACGGTAACGCCAGTCAAAGCCTATAAATGGCATAAACCACTGCATTTTTCCGATGTATCTTCCTAAATGTGTTTCTACTTCGTAACCGTGCATATCATTGTAACCTAAACGCCATTCTGTGCCTAAACTCCATCTTGCATTTTGAAACATTGCCTCGCCATCATTACCATTGGTTGCAAAATCGTTCTGTGCCATAAAATGTGGCATATTGCTCTCTCTCTGTAATTTATTGTATGCTTGTTTTTTGTTGGGTAAGTTTGGATTTTTATAGTCATCCACAGCAAAAACCCTGTTCATCCCCGACATCATATGATATAGGATATGGCAGTGGAAAAACCAATCTCCTTCTTCGTTTGCCAAAAATTCAATGGTATCTGTTTCCATTGGCATTATATCTAACACATTTTTTAGTGGTGATTTTTCGCCTTTTCCATTAATTACTCTAAAGTCGAAACCGTGCAGGTGCATTGGGTGTCGCATCATTGAGTTATTGTAAATGGTGATGCGTAAAATTTCTCCTTTCTTTACAGGGATTTTATCAACTTCTGAAAGAATTTTGTTATCCATACTCCACACATAGCGGTTCATATTTCCGGTAAGTGTAAATTTTAGTTCTTTTACGGGTGCATCTTTGGGAAGTGAAGTATTGTAGGGCGATTGCAACATTGCATAGTTTAGGGTTTTAATTTCTCCTAAAGCATTTGCATTGTAACGATTGGGGTCGTTATCCATATTCATATTGTGTTGGCTATGGTCTTGCTTTTGATTGGCTTCCCCTGTAATTTCGGGATACATTACCACGTTCATATCCATTTGGTTCAGGCTCATTTTCATTCCCATATCGTCCAAATCACCATTCATCTTCATCATATCGTTCATCATCTTCATCCCTTCAAAATATTTTAATTTGGGCAGTGGGGAAATTAATTGTTTGATACCATTACCTAAAAAATAACTGGCTGATTGTGTTCTGTCTTCGGTTGTGGCTAAAAATTCATAAGAGACACCTTCTTCGGGGATTGTTACAACGACATCGTATGTTTCAGAAACTCCTATAATTAACCTATCTACTTCAACAGGTTCTACATCGTTACCATCATTGGCTACTACGGTAATTTTACCTCCGGCATACCGTAACCAAAAGTAAGAGGATGCGCCACCATTTGAAACTCTTAACCTTACTTTATCACCTGCTTTTAGTATTTTGCCGTCAACGGTTTTTAAATCGGTAGTATGATTTCCGTTAATTAATATTTTGTCATAATACACATCGCTTACGTCCATTGCCAACATACGTTTCCATTCGTTGGTCAATTTGGTTTTAAAATGCCCCTCCCTGATGGCTTCCGCATAGGATTGTGTAGCGTTCTTTTTAATCGCCGCCCAATCGTTGGCGTTGTGCAACATCCGGTTAATGTTGTTGGGATTATAATTCGTCCATTCACTTAAAATGATGGGTACGGTAGGCAAATCATCAATTCCCTTTCTAAAGGTTTTGTCGTCTTCCCGCTTTTTCATTACAAAACTGCCATACATTCCAATCTGCTCCTGCAAACCTGAATGGGAATGATACCAGTGCGTTCCGTGTTGGATAATTGGAAAACGATAGGTGTATGTTGCTCCGGCTTCAATAGGTTTCTGTGTAAGCCAGGGCACACCGTCCTCTTTGTTGGGCAAAAATACGCCGTGCCAATGCAGTGATGTACTTTCTTTTAACTGGTTATGCACTACAATCTCGGCAGTGTCGCCCTCTGTAAATGTGAGCGTGGGCATCGGTATCTGACCGTTTACTGCAATAGCCCTTTTTTCTTTTCCTGCGTAGTTTACAAGCGTATCTTTTACATACAGCTCATACCGAACTACTTTTTGTGCGAAAAGGGATTGCGAACATAACAGTATAAATACTGCTTGCAGCAACCTTATTTTACTATTTATGGGTATATTCATTTTGATATTTTTTTTTGAAACTCATTCCTGTTCTTTTAGCCAATTGATTAATGTTTTGATTTGCTCATTATTCAATTTTGCATTTTTGTGCATCAGTGTATATGAGGACAGAGGCATTTGCTTCGTTTCTATTTGTTCTTTAATTGAGTTTAGTAATCTTTCCTGCTTTCTATTTGAGTATGTACCCCATTCATTGAAATTCAAATCTTCTTTTGCATTTTTGATATGGGTTCCTACCAATGTTCTTGCAGGCTGTACATAGTCGTACCAAACATAATTGGTATTGTTGCTATGACAATCGTAGCAAGACGTTTGAAACATCGCTTTTATTTCAATAGGCATTTTATAGACTTGTGTAAAATCGGTTGTGTAAACCTGCCCTTTATCTACATTAAGGGCAGGCTGATAAAATTGGATTGCAATAAAAATAAACAGCACTGTTGCTAAAATTATCTTTAATACTTTCTTCATTCTAAAATTCTTTTTTTACAGAACCGCAGGTAAGCATCTTACTACCATAGTAAGGATTTTTGATTGTCTTTGCTTCACTAATCCAAATAGCACCTTTGCCATCATTGTACATCGGGCAATAATCTTGATACAATTTTTGGGTAGTTCCGAACAATGCTATAAGGTCGGAAACATCTTTGCTTAATGATGCTAAATGCTCTCTTTGGTGGTCTATCTTTCCGGCATTGTCGCCAATATGTTCTGCATTCTCTTTTGCATCATCCGCTATATCCATATATTGTTTATGCTTATTTGCTGGTATGGATTTCATATCTACATTTTTCAAGGTGCTGAACAACTGTTTGCCTGCACTGGCTGCTGCTTTGTTATTATCTGCAACAAGTGCGTTTTTTAAAGCAAGATAATCCTTAACAATAGGTGCAATAGAGAAGTTTTGCGACTGTTCTTTTATATCTGATTTTTCTGCCGCTTTAGCTAATGTATCAACTGGAGCAGTAGAAGTTGCCGTATCATTTTGTGTTGATGATGGCACATTTTGAGCTTCAGACACCACCGTACTGTCATTGGCTTTTTGGTCGCTGTTTTTATTGGAAGACTGATTGCAGGAAACGGTTATTGCTACAACCGTAACCAGTGCGATGATGGGGAAAAAAATATTTTTCATTTTAATGCTATTTAATGTTGTTAAAGAAATTTTTGTGATTTACTTGTTTTCAAATTCTTTCAGCTTTCGCTTCATAAATTCGATTTCCTTTGTCTGTGTTTCAAGTATGTTTTTTTGCAACTTTATGAGTTCGGGGTCGGTTAGTTTTGCTTTTTCAGACATCAGCACTGCCGCTGCGTGGTGCGGTATCATTCCTTTCACAAATTGTTTGTCGCCCACATTTATTTGCTCCCTAATTCCAAACCAAGAGAAGATGCCAATTGCAAGGGAAAATGCAATGATTGCCCAGTTGATTTTTTTGTTTTGATACATTCCTTTCATTATCCATAATTCAATAACCAACATTGCCGAAACCATCAGCAGTGTCATATACAAATTATTGATGTTCGGGGTAAGATTATCCAATCTGTCAATCATAGCATACATAAGAAAGTACATCGCTGCGAACATCGCAACAGCCATTACTGCAAACCTTTTGTACATTGCTAAAGAATGGTTGGCGTTATGCGCCTCATTTGCTGTGTGGTGATGCATATCGTGCTTGTTTTCTATATTTCCCATAACAGAAGAATTTATTTATTATTAATTGTTTCTTGTACACTACCACAGGTTAGCATTTGAGAACCGTAATAAGGATTTTTAACCGCTTCTTCCTTGCTTAACCAATTTGCGCCTTTCCCGTTATTGTACATAGGGCAATGCTGATAATAAACAGGTGTTTCCTTTTTTGATGCCTTAGCCAGTTCGTACATATTTTTAGAAAGCAAAGCGAAAGTTTCTCTTTGTTTTGCAACATCTTTGGAAGCAGCAATTTTTTCTGCATTTGCGGTTAAATCCTTCATTACCTTCATCCAAACGGTATGCTCCTCGGTAGAAAGTTTTGCCATTTCTATAGCTTTGATAGCTTTTACCAATTCAACCGCTTTTATAGATGAAGTATCAGCATCAGTTTTTACCAAAGCATCTTTAACTGAAAAATAGTTGTCGAATACGACTTTCAGTTGTGGTGCATTTTGGTCATCGGCAGTTTTTGTTGTTGCCATTTCGTTGTGGTTATGGTTGGTGTGTTCGCTTTTCATATCCATACCCGCATCATTAGATTTTGCGACTGGCTTTAATTCTCTGTCGTATTGGCAACATCCCGGCAGCTTTGCATACACATCATCCGGTGCTAAAAACTTTTCGCTGTCGTAACCTGCCAAAGCGATACGTTTCAATATTTCATCCTGATTGGTCTTATCGCTGTCATAAGTGAGCGTAGCCATTTTAGTGTCTTTATTCCATTCCACACTGGCTACCTTGTTCACATTGCCTGCTTTTTCGATAGTGGCTTTACACATACCGCAATTGCCGTAAATTTTTACGGTTTCTGTTTTCGCATTTTTGATTTGTGCGAAACTGTTTATTGATGATAGTAATACGCCGATTACCATCACTATTTTTGATAATGATTTCATTTTGAAAATTTTAATTTAATAAGATATACAAAAGGGGGTGCGAAAACTGGATTGGGTTTTCGACAAGACATACCTGTGGCTGTCAAGCAACAGATTTAGCTTATTTTAGGCGGTAGCCAAATGGAGAAAAAGCCTGAAGAATAATAGGCTTGTTTGAAACCGAATTTTTGCTTTTTTGCTTCTGCAAACAGATTTTTTGCTTTCAATTCGATTACAACAGGTACACTTAAAGAAGTTGTTGAAGCACCGCATCTGCAAGAACTGTGTTTGCAATTGCCTCCGCAGTCGTGACCATCCTTACATTTTTTACAGGACTTGTCCTTGCAACTGTTTTTGTGCTGCGATTTTTCAGATTTTTTTTTTGAGCAGGATTTTTGTTCCGTCTTAGTTGTTTTTTTGGCGCAGGCATAGCTTATGCTCGGCATAAGGAAAAATCCCAAACACAGTATGAGAACAAAGCTGATATGTTTACCCAAATTTTTCAACACTACAAAGTTACAAATAAGATTATCTTTTTTTGATGGCTTTTCCTCTTTTTTTGGTGTTTGATACCAAATGTTTAATAAAGCCGCATTTTTTTTCCATTTTTAAAGATATAATGCCCTTTTTATCAGGTCAGGTTGCTAAAAAGGGCATTATAAATTCAATATATTAAGCGTTTAAAGGTTCGATTTTAAAGCCTGCTTTTTGTACTGTTTCAATTACCTGGTCTTCGGTAATACCCTCTGATTTTATTGTAAGTACCTTGTCTTTATTGGCGGTGTCAACTTCCCAATGGCAGATGCCCTCTGCATTGTCCAAATGCGGCTTTACAGATGCTATACAACCGCCACAATTGATGTTCGTCTTAAATTGAAATTCTTTATTTTCCATTGTCTTAAATTTTGATTGTTGTTTGATACCACAAATTTCAGCACTATACCGTTCTGTATTGTTGTGGAATTTCTTATTTGATTTGTGATATTTAATGTTTTACTTTTTCCACTTCAACCGCAGGCTGTTAGTTACCACGCTCACGCTGCTCAATGCCATTGCTGCACCTGCAATCATCGGGTTCAGCAGGAAGCCATTTATCGGGAATAAGATACCTGCCGCAATAGGAATGCCGATTAAATTATAGATGAATGCCCAAAACAGATTTTGCTTAATAGTTGCTACGGTCTGTTTTGAAAGTTTTATTGCCTGTGGTATTTTGGTAAGGTCTGATGAAATAATGGTCATCTTGGCAACGTCCATTGCAATGTCGGAACCTTTGCCCATTGCAATACTTACATCGGCTGTTGCCAAAGCTGTGCTGTCATTAATACCGTCGCCAACCATTGCCACTACTTTGCCTTTGCTTTGAAGTTCCTTTACAAAATCGGCTTTGTGCTGTGGCAATACCTCTGCCTTGTAATGCCCGATGCCAGTTTGCTTTGCAATGGCTTTTGCAGTGGCTTCATTATCGCCCGTAAGCATATACAATTCTATGCCCATATCCTGCATTTGCCGGATGGCTTCGACCGATGTTTCTTTGATTTTATCAGAAATGACGATAACGGAAAGCGCCTGTTTGCTGTCGGCAAACCAAATAACTGTTTTGGATTGTTTTCCCCATTCATCCGCTTGCTTTTGCAGTTGCTCCGCAATGGTAATGTTGTTTTCTGCCAATAGCTTTTTATTGCCTACAAAATAGGTCTCGTTGTTGTGATTGGCTTTTGCACCTTTTCCTGTAATACTATCGAACAGTGATAAAGTAGTGGTTTGTACACCGTCTAAATGTTTCACTACCGCTTCTGCCAATGGGTGTTCGGATTGCTTTTCGATGCTTAATAAAATATCTTTCGTTGCATCATCATTGTTTAGCCATTCGATACCTGTTACCTCTGGTCTACCCTCTGTTATCGTTCCTGTTTTATCTAAAATAATGGTATCAACTTTTTTGGCTAATTCCAAACTTTCGGCATCCTTTATCAGAATACCGTTTTCAGCACCTTTGCCAACGCCAACCATTATAGCGGTAGGCGTAGCCAATCCCAAAGCACAAGGGCAGGCAATAACCAATACCGTAACAGCCGCTAACAATCCCTGCACTATGCCATTGTTGCCGCCTAAAATAAACCATAGGATAAATGTGAGAATAGCAATCCCTATAACAACGGGAACAAAAATTCCTGCAATCTTATCTACCAACTTTTGTACTGGTGCTTTACTGCCTTGCGCATCCTGAACCATTTTGATGATATGGGCAAGCATTGTTTCCTTTCCGACTTTAACCGCTTTGAATTGGAAACTTCCTTTTTGGTTAATCGTTCCCGCAAATACTTTTTCGTTTTCTTTTTTCTGTACAGGTACAGGCTCGCCACTCAACATACTTTCATCAACGTAGGAACTGCCCGAAGTAACCATACCGTCCACCGCAATCTTTTCGCCCGGCTTTACAAGAATAACATCGCCTGCGTTTACCTCTTCAATAGCGGTTTGTTTTTCGGTTCCATTCGCTTGTATAACAATAACGGTCTTGGGTTGTAAGCCCATCAGTTTTTTAATGGCTGAAGAGGTATTGCCTTTGGCTTTTTCTTCCAATAGTTTCCCTAACAGGATAAATGCGACAATTACGGCTGCTGCTTCAAAATATACGTGGGCGTGTAGTCCTCTCTGATGCCAAAAATCTGCAAACAACATATTGAATACGCTGAACAGATAAGCGATACCTGTACTCAATGCTACCAGTGTATCCATATTGGCTGAACGATGTTTTGTCTGCTTCCAGGCATTGATGAAAAAATCCCTGCCTAACCACAATACAACAGGAGTAGAGAACAGCCACATTATAGGAGTTGCATAGGGCATATCCATAAAGAACATTGCTATCAATACAACAGGCAATGACAGCGCAATAGCCCATACGGTTTTAGTCTTTAGCTTTTGGAACTTTTCAGCGTGGATAATTTCTAATGTTTCCTGCTGCTTATTTTCTTCTTCTACCAGTAAATCGTAACCTATGGACTGTATCGCCTTTTGCAGTTTGGTGGCATCGGTCATATTGAGTAGGTATTCCACGGTAAGACTTCCCGTAGCAAAGTTTACGGATGCTTCTATAACGCCCTCCTGATGCTTTACAATACTTTCTACACTGCCTGCACAGGATGCGCAGGTCATTCCCAATACAGGGAATGTATGTTTTACAGTAGAAACGCCGTAACCTAAATCTTTGATTGCTTTTACCGCTGCGCCTATCGCTGCGCTGTTATCTACCGTGATAGCTGCCCTGCGGTTGTTTAGCTCTACTTTGTGGGTTTCGATGCCTTTGACCTGTGCCAATCCTTTTTCAACGATTAACGCACAATGTTCGCTTTCTACATCTTCTAAGGGAAGATAAATAGTTTCTTTATTATTCGTTGCCATATTTGCCTGATTTAATTAACAGTACAAAATTGGCTATTATATGGGTGGGTGCTATTGTGAAATTTTGGAATTTATGTGTAAGATTTACAAACTATCCAATGGCTTCCTTTTATCTTCTTTTATCTGTTTGAAATAGCTCGGTGTCAGCCCTGTAACTTTTTTGAACTGGTTGCTTAGGTAGGACACACTCGAATAGTTTAAACGAAAGGCAATTTCACTCAAAGAAAGCTCATCATATACCAATAGCTCTTTTACCTTTTCTACTTTTTGGGCAATAAAGTATTTTTCAATGGTAGTACCCTCTACCTCCGAAAAGAGATTGGATAAATAATTATAATCGTGGTGCAGTTGACTACTTAGCACATCCGAAAGATTGGTTTTGGCGTGGTTGTCCTGATGATGCACAAGGTCAATAATTATATTTTTTATCTTTTCAATTATGCGGCTTTTTTTATCGTCAATAAGTTCAAAGCCTAATGGAATTAAAACCTTATCTACATTATTTTTTTCTTCGGATGTAATCTCTTTATCCAATACTACCTCTCCAAGTTTGATTTTTTTTACGTTAAGACCTAACTTATCCAATTCATTTTGCACCACCATAATACAGCGGTTGCAAACCATATTTTTAATAAAGAGTGTACTCATATATACCTTTTTACGACCTTAACAAAGGTACAAATTAATCTTTGGCATCATACCATTCTACGCCAAATCCCGCCTTTCAAAGCCAAACCCTGCCACTTCTGCAAAGGGGCTTATGTACTGCTATAATTTTAGGATTTAAGTAAAATTCTAAACAAAATAAGTATGGATGTACAGCAAAAAGACCTGTCGTATTTCAGATTACGACTGCAAGAATTATTAAACAGCAGCTTTCCTGAAAAGGCGCACGACCAAAAATTTATTGACCAACGGTCTTCGTGGGCTGCCAATGCTTATGAGGGTGCTTTCCGTTCGGGAAACGCCATTGAGCAATGCGACGAAATAGCCAACTACATACTTTTTGAGGGCTTGCACTTCTCCAAGTTCAACACGGTTTTCAAAGTGGTATGCAATGAGTTTGATGCCATAATGGCAGACGAGGAGCTGCGACCGTTCGCCCTTAAAATGTTCCCCGTTTGTGAGCCTGTTTTCGCAGGATATGAATTAACCGATGATTTCGCCAACGGAAATGAGTTTGATGTACTCTATACCGAACTGACCGGAACCATCTCAATATGGATTGAGGAAAATGGGCTTCAGTAAGCGGTTCCATCTCCAACAGAATATTGATGCCCTACGAATTGTTTTTAAACTGGAAAAGGAGAAACGGCAAGCCACCGTAGGCGAAAGACTGCTAATGATGCGATACAGCGGATTTGGCGGTCTTAAATTCGTTCTGAACCCCGTAGAAAACGAAATAGACATCAATCATTGGAGAAAAACAGAACACGACCTTTTTCCACTCACGCAGGAACTCCACCAACTACTCAAAGAAAATTCCGAAGACGATAAGCAATACCGGAGGTATGTGGACAGTATGAAAAGTTCCGTACTGACGGCTTTTTATACCCCACCAAAAGTTATAGATGCCATTTCATCTGCCTTGCGGGATAATGGTCTGCACATTGATAAATTCCTCGAACCCTCCGCAGGTATCGGTTCATTCATCCAATCCTTTTCGGAAAATCAGAAAGCCAGTGTTACCGCTTATGAAAAGGACTTGCTTACAGGCAAGATTTTAAAGCAGCTTTACCCCGAAAGCAATATCCGTATAAACGGCTTTGAGGAAATCCCCGAAAGGGAACAAAACAGCTATGATGTAGTTGCCAGTAATATTCCGTTCGGCGATACTTCCGTCTTTGATTTATCCTATTCCCGAAGTAAGGACAGTGCAAAAGTACAGGCAGCCCGAAGCATACACAATTACTTTTTCCTGAAAGGTGCTGATATGCTTCGTGATGGTGGTTTGCTGGCTTACATTACTTCACAGGGCATTTTGAATAGTCCTAAGAACGAACCGATACGCAGGGCGTTAATGCAGGATAATAATTTGGTTTCGGTTGTAAGATTGCCCAACAACCTGTTTGCCGAATATGCAGGTACGGAAGTGGGCAGCGACCTGATTATCCTGCAAAAAAATACAGCAAAACAAAATCTGACCGACAGGGAAGATCTGTTTTGCCAAAGCAAGCCATCCGAATACAATACTCCGGGCAATGCGCTCTTTCAGGATAGTACAAGAATTGTCCATACCAACCAAAAATTAGATACCGACCCATACGGGCAACCTGCCTTAATCTATACGCATAAAGACGGTGTTGAGGGCATTGCCAAAGATTTGAAGCAAATGCTTTCTGAAGATTTTGGAAAGCACCTGAATTTGAGTTTATACAAGGGCGAACAGAACGACGAGCCTGTTATACAAATTCCTATTGAACCAAAAGTTACACCTCCGGTCATAGACCCTGTAATCATTCAGCAAAAGCCGCAACCTGTACCTACTCCGGTAGTCCGTCAGGAAAGCCCGCAGGAATTAAAGCAACTAAGCATTTTTGACTTGTTTGAAAGTGCGGGTGAACCTGTAATGGTTCTTGCTCCACCTAAAAGAACTACCCAAGCCAAAAGGCAAAGCACTAAAAAAAGAAGAGGTACAATAGGTCGTCAGCCCGACCTGTTCAGCAGTGCAAGGCAGCAGCCCTATACACCGCTAAAATCCAATGGTGATATTAACGGAACCGACCAGGTTAACGGCAAAAAACAGGAAGCTATCAGCGACCTGTTTTCACAAATAAACGGAAATGGCCAGTCTGATAAGACAGCCATTACCGCTATCAATATTAATGCTATTCCTGAACCTGCCCCGTATAGTGGCGAACTGCAATCATTCCACCGTAACGATTGTCTTGTGGTGGATAATGGTTGGGTGGGTTATCTCCAAGAGGTAGAAAAGGAAGATGCAAAAGCAATCTTTCATCCATTGCAATTACCATCGGCACAGAAAGCAAGAGCCGAAGCCTACATAGCTGTAAGGGACAGTTATATTAACCTGTACCAAAAAGAAGCCGAAAGGCAGACCGAACACAAGCAAGAACGGGAAACACTGAACCTCCTGTACGATGGCTTTGTCAAAAAATATGGCAATCTCAATGCTGCCGACAATGCCAAACTGATAAAGACGGACAGCGCAGGTAAAGAAATTCCTTATCTGGAGCGTATCATTGGCGGCATAATTCACAAAGCGGATATTTTCAGCCGTCCTGTTAGTTTTTCTACCACCACGTTAGCAACCGATAATCCCGAAGAGGCTTTAGCCGCCTCACTGAACAAATACGGAAATGTGGATTTGGACTTTATGTCCGAAATCAGCAGCCTGCCTGCCGATACCCTGAAAGAAGCCCTGCACGGGCGGTTGTTCTATAATCCATTACAACAGGAATACGAAATAGCCGAACGTTGGATTGCAGGCAACGTGGTTGATAAAGCCGATGAAGTAAGAGCCTATCTCGAAAACAATCCTGATGATACCGAAGCCAAAGAAAGCCTTACCGCTTTAGAGGAAGCCCGACCAAAACGTATTGAGTTTGAGGAACTGGATTTTAACCTCGGCGAACGGTGGATACCTACCGGAATTTATGCCCGTTTCGCCTCGCACCTGTTTGATGCGGATGTACTGGTTCACTATTCGGAAAGCTCCGACGACTTTTCCGTAAAGTGTCATCAGGGCAATATGCACATTTGGGAAAAACATGCCGTCAAAGCGGAAAGCCGCACGTTCGACGGTATTGCCCTGCTCAAACACGCCCTTGTCAATACCACGCCTGATATTACCAAAAAGGTAATGGTTGGCGACCAAGAGGTCAAAGTACGGGATATGGAAGCCATACAAATGGCGAACACCAAGATTGATGAAATCCGTACCGCCTTTACCGACTGGCTACACGCACAGAACGTTGAGTTTAAAAATCGCCTAACAGACCAGTACAACGATACCTTTAACTGTTTCGTTCGCCCGAACTATGACGGAAGCCATCAGGAATTTCCGGGATTAGACCGCAAGGGAGCAGGCATTGAAGACCTGTATTCAAGCCAAAAGGACACCGTTTGGATGATAAAGCTGAACAACGGTGCTATCTGCGACCACGAAGTAGGTGCAGGAAAAACGCTCATAATGTGTACCGCAGCGCAGGAAATAAAGCGTTTGGGATTAGCTCATAAACCGATGATAATCGGGCTGAAAGCGAATATACCTGCCATTGCAGAAGATTACCGTAAAGCCTATCCACACGCTAAAATACTTTATCCAGGTATTGATGATTTTACGCCAAAGAAACGCCTGTGCATTTTCGGGGATATTAAAAATAACGATTGGGATTGTGTGATACTCACACACGACCAGTTCGGAATGATACCGCAATCGCCCGAAATACAAAAGGAAATCCTCGAAATAGAATTAGACAGCGTAGAGCGTAACCTTGATGCGCTGAAATCGCAGGGCAAAGAAGTGACAAGAGGAATGCTCGCCGGAGTAATCAAGCGGAAAGAAAATCTTGAAGTAAAGCTGAAAACGCTGCAACACGATATTGAAAACCGCAAAGATGATATTGTGGACTTTAAGATGATGGGCATAGACCATTTGTTTGTGGACGAAAGCCACCAGTTTAAAAATCTGATGTTCAATACCCGCCATACACGGGTAGCCGGACTGGGCAACGTGGACGGTAGTCAAAAGGCACTGAACCTACTTTTTGCAATCCGCACCATTCAGGAGCGTACCAATGCGGATATGGGTGCAACCTTTCTTTCGGGTACAACTATCAGCAATTCATTAACGGAGCTATACCTGCTGTTTAAATACTTGCGCCCCCGTGCATTGGAAAAGCAGGGCATCCATTCATTTGATGCGTGGGCAGCTATCTATGCAAGGAAAACGACCGATTATGAATTTTCGGTAGCTAACAATATTGTCGCCAAAGAGCGTTTCCGCTATTTTATCAAAGTGCCGGAACTGGCACAGTTCTATTCTGAAATCACGGATTACAGAACGGCAAAGGATATTGGTATTGACCGCCCCAACAAGAACGAGGTATTGTACAATATACCGCCAACGCCTGACCAGGAAGATTTTATCCTAAACCTGATGCAGTTTGCCAAAACGGGCGATGCTACTTTACTCGGAAGAGAACCGTTATCACAAAGGGAAGAAAAAGCAAAGATGCTTATTGCTACGGATTACGCCCGTAAGATGTCGCTCGATATGCGTATGGTAAGCGGTATATACGAAGACCATCCCGACAACAAGGCTTCGCATTGTGCGGCAAACATAGCCAAGTATTACAGCCAGTTCAACGCACAGAAAGGAACGCAGTTCGTTTTCTCGGATTTGGGAACCTACAAGCCGGGCGAATGGAACGTGTACTCCGAAATCAAACGCAAACTCGTGGAAGACCACGGCATACCTGCCCACGAAGTAAGGTTTATTCAGGAAGCAAAAAATGATAAGCAACGTAAAGACCTTATTAATGGGATGAACGAGGGTAAAATCCGTGTGCTGTTCGGTTCTACGAGTATGCTCGGAACTGGCGTGAACGCACAGAAAAGAGCCGTTGCCGTTCATCATTTAGATACACCGTGGCGACCGTCAGACCTTGCCCAACGTGATGGCAGGGCTGTAAGAAAAGGCAATGAGATTGCCAAATTCTTTGCCGGTAATAAAGTGGCTGTGATTATCTATGCCGTTGAAAAATCTTTGGATAGTTATAAGTTCAATCTGCTGTATAATAAGCAACTTTTCATAGACCAGTTAAAGACCAACAATCTGACCAAAAGAACGATTGACGAGGGAAGTATGGACGAAAAATCGGGAATGAACTTTTCGGAATATGTGGCAATCCTGTCAGGAAATACAGACCTGTTGGATAAAGCCAAACTGGAAAAACAGATTGCCGGACTGGAAAGCGAAAAGCAGGCGTTCAACCGTTCTAAATCCAGTGCTAAATTTAAGGTACAGGATTATACAGAAATGTTGCAAAGCACTCAATCCCGTTTGAACCGGATGAGTACAGACTGGGAAAATTTACAGCAACGCCTACAAAAGCATTCGGACGGTACAATCGCAAATCCTGTGCTGTTGGATGGCTTGCCCCCCAATGCAAATCCGAAACAAATCGGTGCGAAGCTGAACGAGATTGCGGACAAAGCCCGCACCACAGGTCAGTATGAAGAGATAGGCAGTTTGTATGGTTTTACGCTGTTGGTTAAAACTGAAATGTCGGAAAAAGAGGGGGTAGATATTCGAGTAAACCGCTTTTTGGTACAGGGCGAAGGAAATATAAAATACACCTACAATAACGGCTTAATGGCAAAAGACCCCGAAACTGCTGCAATGAATTTTCTAAGAGCTTTGGAAAAGCTGCCGGGCTTTGTGAAGCAGGAACAGGAGAAAGTTGCTGAAATACAAAAAGACCTGCCCATACTTCAGGAAGTGGTTAACGGTACTTGGTCTAAGGAAAGCCGATTGAGTGAGCTTAAAACGGAACTGGCTGCCGTAGAAAGAAAGATACAGCTATCTATTACACCGGAAACCAAAGAAGAGCAACAAATAACAAAAAAAACGGAAAATATAGCACGGAAGAAAGGTATTCACTTACCTCGTGCATAATGTAAGAGAAGCTATTCTATTCCCTTTCGTCCTTTTCATCCATTTTCCTGATTAGCGCATCACGCAGGCTGTCGAGGAATTTTGTTCTGTTCATTTTTCGACTTTTTAATTCCAAATAGGTATGGTAGAAATCTCCCAAACTAATATTAAAAGCAAGTTCGAATGTTTTAGCAATGACTTTGATGTCTGCATTACCGTTGTCAAATACGCCTTGTGAGTGTAGTGCATAAATCAACTCCGTTAATGCCGTTTTACTTCCTGTCCAATTTAGAGAAGAACCATCAAATGCCTTTTTCTGATTGATATTATTGAGTTGGTCTTCGAGATAAACTTGTATCAGGTCGTTGGCAATAATTTTTGCTACTTTGTAATCGTGGGAAGTGGAAAAGCGATGGTCAGCCTCAAAATAGTAGGTGTCTAAACTTAGTTTTATATCGTACTTGTCCCTTACAAATAGCTTGTCATCAATAAAAGAGTTATTTGTCCGATAGTATTTATAAAATTCAAGGTTGTTGTCAAAGAACCTTTTGAGCTTGTTCAATTCTTCATCAAGAAATTTTCTAATAGGTTTTGCTCCATAGGGCTTTTTCGTTTCAATTTTATAAATGGCATTATAATAAATGAGCTTTGCAACGATAATAGGTTTCTGACATTTAAAAAATAGGATTTCTTCATCAATATTCTTAAATCCCTTTTTTAAGACGAACTCCTTTAACTTAGACAAAGAATTTACAATAAGAACTATTACAGCTTCTATTCTTTGGATTGGATATTCGGTTTCAATTTCTAATTCGTTGATTGTTGTTTCCAGCTCATACAGTGTTTTCTTATAAAATTTATCCATACAGTAAGTCTGTTTTTATCTTTGCTTACGAAGAAGAACATTCGTAGCTAAATATCAAATATTGAACAAACGACTATTCTTTTATGAATAGTCGTTTGTTCAGAAAACTGAACGCTTCTTGTTATTTGATGATTATTAATCATAAATGTATATAGTAATTTATTTCATATAGTTCCTAATTCTCTATTCTAAATCTTACTCCAATATACATTTCCCGACCTCTTGTTGGACCCCAAACGGAAGATGTGTCAAAGTATGGACTGAACGGATTTTGCCAACTTATTATCGGTTGGTTTTGTCGGAAGTCAAAAATATTCTCACAACCTGCGTACAATTCAAATTTCTTGAAGTTGTAGGTAAACTGCGCATTTACGATTGTGTATGGTTCTGAAAAATCAGGTCGCTGAAATTCTACTGGATTTGTTTTGGTATCAGGTAAACGCTGTTTGCCAAACCAATGTACATTCATATCAAAATGAAACTTGTTGGACA
This sequence comes from Paenimyroides viscosum, assembly GCF_003858535.1. GTDB lineage: Bacteria > Bacteroidota > Bacteroidia > Flavobacteriales > Flavobacteriaceae > Flavobacterium > Flavobacterium viscosum. The sequence continues at coordinate 111,427 of NZ_RQTJ01000001.1, read as the reverse complement.
TTGGCTTATAGCTAAATGTTGTAATTACCTTATGCTTTGGATTGAAAGGCAAAAGCTGTTTTGCTTCTCCAACTTCGCGGTAAACATCTAAGTAATTATATCCTGTTTTAAATTCAAACCTCTTCCATATTTTTAAATATAACTCCGCCTGGAACCCGTTACTAACACTTGTTCCGGTAAAGTTTTTAATGATTGCTTTTGTAGGGTCAGTATCGTAATCAGGGAAGATTTGATTTTGAAAATTGGTTCTGTAATAATCGGCACTAAAATAACCGGTTAAATCTCCATCTTTCAAATCAAACTTTTGAGTAAGATTAAGTCCAAGATTTACGGCTTTTTCCGGTTGTAGTTGTTCTGCAAAAATGATATCCCTTGAACTTACAAGTAATCCGATGTTTTCGCTAAATAAGTTTACTGTTCGCCAACCAGTACCAACATTTGCTCGAATAATGGTTTTTGGTGTTATGTCATACTTTACAAGTGTTCGTGGCGTAAACTGAAAGCCAAATTGGTTGTGATGGTCGCTACGAACTCCTGCAATCCAAGTTAGCTTGTCATCAAAAAACCTCATTGTATTTTCAACAAACAGTCCGGGAATATTTTCTAATCTCTGATATTTTCCGGCATAAGTTCGATGTAAAAAAGTATCGGTAAAGCCTATGTCTTCATTTAAATTCAGATGACGATAACTAATACCTGCTTTTAAATCATTTCGGTCGTAATTTAACTCATACTGAATATTACCATAAAAATTGGTTTGTTGAGCGTTGTATTTTACCGTTCCGAAATACGAATTTTGTTCTTGATGAAAAGCCGAAGCAAAAAATACAATATTGTGTTTATCGTTAAAGCGATATCCTGTTTTTGTCCAAAACTCCGGTTGATTGATGCTTACAGATTGCCCATAAACATTAGTGCTTCCTTTGTCACTTTTTGCATTGAAAGAGGTTTGTCCGCCAATTCGTTGTTCATTAAAGAAGCGTAAACCAATTCTACTGTTCCAACCCCAATCTTTTTCATTACCATACTTCCATTTGTTAAAAATCATATAGCGAGTGAGCAACGGTAGGTCTAAAAAGTTGTCATTATCCTTGTCTATTTTATTAGCAGGCTGCACAGTATGAAAAGCTGTAAGATTGCTCCATTTGCCTTGTTTGAAAGCATAGTTGGCGTTTAAATGCTTTTCCATAAAATTGTTCACATACAGGTTGAGCAACAATTTGTCTGTATTGTCAGGGTCTTTTGTTTCTACATTGACTTGTCCGCTTATGCTCTCATACCCCTGAATAACGCTGTTAGCTCCTTTTGAAACATAAATATTATCAACTAACGTACCCGGAATACTGCTTATACCATAAGTGTATGACAAACCTTGTATCATCGGGAAACCGTCAATCAACACCTGATTGTAAACACCTGATAAACCCAAAATGCGAAGTTCTTTTGAGTTTGTTATTACATTGGTTGTTTGCGGTTGTACGGTTGTCTGTGTTTCAAAGCAACCTGCCAAATCACAACAAGCAGCTTTCCCAAGCTCTGTTTTTGTAATCTGTTCTGTTTTAATCGGCTTAATATCCGAAATTATTACTCCATCACGTTTTCTTGAAATAATAATTTCATCAAGAGTTTGGGTTTCTTCTAATACGAACTCAACAAATGTTTGATTATTAATTTTAATCGTGTCGGGAGAATGTCCTACATAAGTAGCAATGAGTTGTTTATCGGAAACATCTTTAATTGATATTTCAAACTCCCCTTTATTGCCTGTTAATGTACCTGTAGTTGTACCAAGCCAGTAAACATTAGCACCGACTAACGGTTCTTTTTTATCGTTGATTACCTTTCCTAAAATAGTTTGTGCTGAAATGCTAAAAGGAAACAGTAAACCAACAATGAAGATGTATTTTTTCATTGTTTAATTTTTTTTAAATACAGGGCAAAGCAAACTTGCTTTGCCCTGTATTGTTTACTGTTTTACTTTATAAGGTTTTTCTTTGGGATTTTCACAACTTCCTGTGCTTTCAATGACTGCAAAAATTTCTTTTTCAGTTACCAATGCAGGATTAAATTTCACATCAAAAGTTGTTGTTGTTCCTTGTTTTCCTGATTTACAACTGTTCACTCCATTTAGCTTTTCTACGTTGGAAGAAATCATTTTCACGTCCATTGAACAGGTAACACCCTTAACTTTAACAGAAGCAGTTTTTATACTATCAGTTGAACCAGTTGTTGTACACTGACTATTATTATCAGAGCCTTTGCAACAAGATGTTTGTGCAAATGCAATTTGTGTTGTGGCTGTTAATAACAATGCCACAACGAATAATTTTATGAAATTCATTTTTTTGATTTTGAGTTTATTTAACAAATACGAATAAGTCCCAAATATCTTGGAACATTATTATTGTAAAGGATTATTAAATAAACTTTGGCGGTTGCCAAAAATCAGAAGAAAACTGTGAAGAGAATACAGATTTATAAGAGAAATACTGTTTTGTTGATATTTCGGGCTTAGGCAATATTTTGAAAAAAGGGACTGAAGCGACTTGTAAAAGACAAGAGCTACAGACTTGAAAAGGATTACAGCTTTTCTCGCTATTTTCTTTCTTTTGATTATGGTCGTTTGATTTAACTGGGGAACATTCTCCACCACAACAACCTTGTTCTGTCCCTGTTTGCAATGAGATAGCTTCTATTCCCGGCTTAATCGCAAGGAATAAAATATATGTCGCTAATATGTATGCCAAAAATTTCATTGCTTTGCAAAAATACACTTTATTTTGGATAATCTTTTCCTATCGAGTTATAAAACGTTATAATCTAATTTGTGATAAATATCTCATCTTCCCGAAGTTTATCTATAATTTTTAACTTGTTATGTTTGTTTTATTACTAATGCTTCAATTTTATTGCCACCTAAACAAATTTCATTCGTTGTATTCGTACTGCATTTAGAATTGCTAATAATGCTACGCCTACATCTGCAAAAACGGCTTCCCACATTGTAGCCAATCCACCTGCACCAAGCACCAATACAATACCTTTTACTACAAATGCCAATGTGATATTTTGCCAAACTATTTTCTTTGTCTGTTTCCCGATATTGATTGCCAAAGGAATTTTGCTTGGTTTATCGTCTTGTATGACCACATCCGCCGTTTCAATAGTGGCATCGCTTCCCAAACCGCCCATTGCAATACCTACGTCACTCAATGCCACAACGGGAGCATCATTCACACCGTCGCCGACGAAAGCAACGCTTTCGCCTTTGGCTTTGATTTCTTTAACCCTGTTCACTTTATCTTCGGGCAGTAAATCCCCGAAAGCATTGTCTATCCCCAACTGTTCCGCTACATACTTTACCACTGTATTTTTATCTCCACTAAGCATAGTAGCTTTCACATTGAGCTTATGCAATAGATTTATGGTTTCCTGTGCGTCTTCTTTGATACTGTCGGCAATAGTGATGTAACCGACAAATTTGTTATCGTAAGCAACGGCAATAGTCGTATAAACGATGCTGTTCTGGTCTAAATCGTATTGTATCCCGAACTTGTTCATCAGCTTGAAATTCCCGACCAATAAGTCTTTACCATTTACGGTTGATTTCAACCCGTGTCCTGCAATTTCCTCCGTGTTTTCCAAGCGGATTGTATTATCCGGTTTGCCCACGTATTCGTGAATAGCCGTCGCTACGGGGTGCGTACTGTGGCTTTCCAATATATTGACCAATTGCAGGATTTCGTCTTGATTGAACGCTTTGTCAAATACCACTTCCTGAACCTTGAAAACACCCTCCGTCATTGTACCTGTTTTATCCATTACCACGTTTTGAATATTGGAAAGGGCATCTAAAAAGTTGCTTCCTTTAAACAATATTCCATTTCTTGAAGCTGCTCCAATTCCTCCGAAATAACCCAATGGAATACTTATAACCAATGCACAAGGACAAGAAATAACCAGGAATACCAAAGCTCTGTACAACCAATCCTTAAACTCATAATCAGCTACGAAAAAGTAAGGCAGCACACAAATAGCGACCGCTAACAGTACCACGATAGGGGTATATATATTCGCAAACTTGCGGATAAATAATTCCGTTGGTGCTTTTTGTGAAGTAGCATTTTGTACCAATTCCAAAATTTTGCTCAACTTGCTATCCGTATATGCGGTTGTAACCTGCACTTGTGCAACGGTATTAAGGTTTATCATACCCGCCAAAACCGTTTCGCCTTTGGCTTTGGTGTCGGGCTTGCTTTCGCCTGTGAGTGCTGCGGTGTTGAACGATGCCGTTTCAGATAACAGTTCTCCGTCCAAACCTAATTTTTCGCCCGGTTTCAGTTGTATGATTTCGCCGATGTTTACAGTTTCAGCCTTTACGGTTTCCGGCTGATTGTTTCTTAAAACCGTTACCTCATCAGGTCTTTGGTCGAGCAATGATTTGATGTTTGCTTTTGCCCTCGAAACAGCCATTGTCTGAAAAACTTCTCCAACAGCATAGAATAACATCACGGCAACACCCTCCGGGTATTCGCCAATGGTAAATGCCCCAATGGTGGCAATGCCCATTAAAAAGAACTCTGAAAAGATTTCCCCTTTTCTGATGCTTTTCACGGCATCTGTCAATACGGGAAACCCAACGGGGGCATACGCAACCACATACCAAATAATCCTTACCCAACCCGTAAACCATTGCTGTGGAAGCCAATTATCAAATGCTATGGCAACAAGCAACAATACCAATGATATTATACTCGGCAAAAACATTTTAATTGGACTACTCTCACTATGGCTGTGGTCGTGTCCGTCATCATCGCTGTGGTCGTGTTGATGCTTTTCATTTACCAGCTCTTTTGCACCTGCTTGGGTGTAAATTTTTTCTTCCTGTGTGCAACAAGTCATTTTGCCTTGTGCATCGTAAGTATGCTTGTGATTTTTGTCTGTATTTATCATAGCCTTTAATTTTTTAGGTTCGTTACACTTTTATTTCTTATTCTTTCCACGTTATTATTCATTATATGCCTCACAATATGCTGAAAAATAAACTTCTTGAAAGCGTTCAGCTTTTGCTGATGTTTTGCATAGAACGCATCTGGCGTATCAAAAACACCAAAGTCCTGATTGATGCCTTTATCCTGAATAAACGTATTGTTGAGGTTCCATTCAATCGGTGGGTTCTCAAAATTATCTGTATAAACCCCGAAACCACAAAACGTGGTTTTGCAATCGCTGTTCTGCTCCTGCAATTTTGTGAGATAAGGTTTATCCAAAATCACGCCCTCTAAAAAATACCACTGTTCATTTACCAATACCTCAACCCAGCTATGTAAGATGTTTTTCGGCGAAAGTTTGTACCAAATACCCGTAATAGCTCCCTTTTGCAAGGCTTTATCAATGGTAAAACCGTGAATGCGATTAGGTATTCCCGTTGCTCTTAATAACGCCATTAGCAAAGTTGCTTTGGTATTGCACTGTCCGTAACCGTCTTTCAGAATTTCTGATGCAGGTATATCGTCCGAAACATTGTAGCCAAATTTTATTTCATCCCTGACAAAATTGTAAATGGCTTTAACTCTTGAAACAGTGTCCAAATCTTTCCACCCTCTTTGTTCCAATAGCTCTTGTATAGAAACGTTTGAGTAGTCAAGGATTTTTGTTTCTTTAAGATAGTTGTCCATAACACATTTATATTTATAACAAAGGTACACAGGGAGAGCTTGCAATGCTATTGCAAACTCTCCTTTAAACAGTTCTCACAAATACCTTTACCAAATAATTTTATTTCGTCAATACGGTAATTTTGACTTCCATTCTGCGGTATAATAAAATCCTCCTTACAGGTTGTCTGTTTACAAATCTTACAATAGAAATGTAAGTGCCAATCCTTGTGCGTTTCTTCATCACACCCGTCGTGGCACAAAATATACTTAACCGTAGTGTTCTCCTGAATACTGTGTACAATACCTTTTTCCTCAAAAGTTTTCAAAGTCCTGTAAATCGTAACCCTGTCTGCTTTATAAAAATGGCTTTCGATTTCAGATAAGGACATCGCTGTTTGCTGTTGCTCCAAGAAATCGTACACCAATATCCGCATACTGGTCGGATTGGTGTTCTTTGACAACAGCTTTTGTTCAATGCTCTTTTTCATTATATACTATTTTAGTGAGCGTGACCGTGTTCTCCGGTATCATTCATTTTTGCATTCACAAAAAACGCACCTTTTATCACGATATGCGTACCGTGTGGAATTTCATTTACAGGCGTTATCGCCGTGTAACCCAATTGAGAAGCACCTTTAACTATTTCCATTCTTACAAATTGAGTTCCTTTTTCCGAACCGTGGTCGTGGTTATGGTCGTGTTCTTCGCCCTCCTTATGGTCGTGTGGTTCTTCTTCCTGCTCCTTGACCAAAAAGATGTAATACTTCCCGTCTGCATTGACAATCGCTTCATTGGGTACAGCCGTACTTAGTACATTATCTAAACTGACAGTTCCGGTTATGCTCATTCCGTCAATCAATCCTGTTTTATCGCCTGTAATTCTGCTGTGAACGGCAATGGTCTTACTCTCTCCGCTAAAAGATGAACCAATACTGTACACTTCGGCAGAATAGGTCTTATTGGGATTGTTGGTTACGACAAAATCTATTTTCTGACCTATTTTGATTAGGGGAATATCTTTTTCATAAACTTGTAAGTCCAAGTGCAATGCTGTGTTTTCTATTATTTCGGCAATAGGCGAAGACACATCTACATAGCTTCCGATTTTGGCGAAAACGTTACTTACCGTACCGCTTATCGGACTTGTAACGACCAACGAGGATTTAAGGCTGGAATTTGACAAGGAAGCCGGATTAATGCCCATCATTTGGATTTGTTGTTGTAACGATGCTTTTCGTGTTCTCAACGTGTTCAATTCGGTAGTGGCACTTTGAAGGTTTTTCTTTGCACCTGCATTTCCCTCGTTTAGCTCTCTTTGTCTTGCCACTTCCTGCTCTGCAAATTCTATACGGCTATTGATGCTTAGGTATTCTTCCTGCAACTGTATGAATTGCGGATTGGAAATAGTGGCGATGACCTGACCTTTCTTCACGAAATCGCCTATCTCCACATTGAGGGATTTGATAACGCCACCAAACATTGAAGTTGCATTTGCTTTGTTGCTGTTGGGTACTCTCAATCCACCGTTGGCTTTCAATGTTGCGGACAATTGTTTCTGTTTAATCATCCCGATTTCTATACCTACGGCTTTCATTTGTTCATCGGTCAGTATGGCAACGTTTTCTTCTTCTTCGTGTTCGTCCGTTGTTGTTGCTGCTTCCGCACCGTGATTATGTCCGTCGCCCTCCGAATGTTTATTTGTACAAGCGTTCAAAGCAAAGATTGCTACGAGGACAAAAACGCTGAAAACTATATTATTTATGATACGTTTCATATATTGTATTATTTGCTGATTAATGAATGGATAAGCGTTACAGCCTCATTGATTTGCTGTATGCTCTTTAAAAAATTAAGCTGAATATCGGTTGTTGTCTGCAATGCAAAGAGGTATTCCACATAAGAAATATCTCCGGTACTGTACCCTAACTTTGCCGCATTGATGATTTCATCAGCATTCGGAAGTGCCTGCTCCTTGAAATAGGTAAACTGTGAAACATTCTGTTCGTATTGTTTCAGGGCATTTGCCAGCTCCGTTTTTAGCTGCTCCTGCTGCCATTGGGCATTCAGTTCCAATGATTGTTTCTGATAGTCAAGGGAACGGATTTTTGCTCTGGTTGTTGTAAAGAGTGGAATGGTTATACCTACATCAACAAAACTGAATCGCTGTCCTCTGCCGTAAAATTGCTCCACGCCGTTTCTACTGTGCATTCCTATCAGCGATATATTATTATAACCGAACGTAAAATCAGGCAGGCTGTTCGCCCGTTCCAATTTCTTGTTCTGTTCAGCTATTTTAGCCTCCTGATACAATAGCTGGATGCTTGGGTGGTTTTCAATAGCTGAACTGTCGATGAAAGAAGTTAATAGTAATGGTACATAGTCGGATTGGGGTTCAATGGCAAAATCCTCCTGTGTCTGCATCAGGTTTTTAAGGTTCTGATAGGCATTTTGCCTGAAAACCTCATTTTGCTGGAGCAATAAATTGATTTCCCCCTGTTTGGTAACAGCCGTACTGACTTCAATACGTCCTATATCTCCGGTTTTATAACGCAGTTCCGCCACACGGATAAAGTCTGAATAAATATTATCCAAATACTTCAATACCGAAGCATTATGTTCCAAATACTCTAACTGATAATAATATGTTCTTACCTGCTTTTTTAGCTCATTTTCTGTAAGAGCCTTTGACCATTCCTGACCTTTGACCTGCTCTTTGACAAGGTTTTTCTTTACCCCAAAAAGTGTTGGAAAGGGTATGGTCTGCGAAATTTGGAAGCCGTCGTTGTACTCAAAGCCCTCGTTATTCCCATATTGGAAATTTGCATTGGTCTTCGGCAGTTCAAATGCTGTCTTACTTAGGCTTTGGGCAGATTGAATATCCAAATTTTTGGAACGAAGCTGAGGGTTATTCTCCACAGCTATCTCAATAGCTCTATCTACATTTACCGGATTTTGTGCATTACTGTTTTGAGAAAAGCCTAAGAACGTAAACAGCAATAATACAGGTGTTATGGCTTTCATTTTATTATTTTTTGTAGGCTTATGATTTCTCATAAATACAAGGTATAGCAAAGGCAGTACGAACAACGTTAATGCCGTTGCTGAAATCAATCCGCCGATAACTACCGTTGCCAACGGTTTTTGTACTTCTGCACCAGCACTTGTGCTTAACGCCATTGGTAAAAAACCTAAACTTGCTACCGATGCTGTCATCAATACGGGTCTTAGCCTTGTTTTAGCTCCCTCGATAATTCTCGGAACAATCTCGTTCCAACCCTCTTTTTCCAACCTGTTAAACGTGGCAATCAATACAATCCCGTTCAGAACGGCAACACCGAACAGGGCGATGAACCCGACACCTGCCGATATGCTGAATGGCATATCCCTTATCATAAGTGCAAACACACCTCCGATAGCACTCATTGGAATAGCCGTATATACCAAAATGGCTTCCTTGAACGAATGGAACGTGAAATACAGTAGGATAAAAATCAGAAGTAGTGCAATAGGCACTGCAATCAATAATCTGTCGGTCGCTTTTTGCAAGTTCTCAAACTGACCGCCATAGGTAAAATAATACCCTGTCGGAAGCTTGACTTGTTCCGCCAATTTATCCTGAATTTCATTGACGACGCTTGCTATATCCCGTCCCTGCACATTGAAGCCGACATATATCCTGCGCTTTCCGTCTTCACGGCTGATTTGTGCAGGACCTAATTTGTAGTCGATGTTGGCTACCTGCGAAAGCGGAACCTGCTCTCCGTTTGGAAGCGGAATAAACAGATTACTTACGTCCTCGATGGAACTGCGGTGTGCTTCATCAAGCCGTACCACCAAATCAAACTTACGTTCGTTTTCATATACTACGCCTGCTGATTTGCCTGCGAAGGCTGTACTTACAATATCGTTTACCTGTTGTACATTCAAGCCATAGTTGGCTATTCGGGTACGGTCGTATTCGATATTGATTTGGGGAAGACCCGCTACCCGTTCTACCTGCGGAGCGGTCGCACCCTCTACCGTTTGAATAATGGCATTGGCTTTATTGGCATAAATCAACAAACTGTCAAGGTTCTCCCCGAATATCTTCACGGCGACATCTTGCCTGATACCTGTCATCAGCTCATTGAACCTCATCTGTATCGGCTGGTTCGCTTCAAAAAACACGCCGGGAATAACTTCGAGCTTCTCCATCATTTCATTGGCAAGCTCGTCATAGGATTTATCTGTTTTCCATTCGTCCTGTGGTTTCAGGATAATCATCAGGTCGGTAGCTTCCGGAGGCATCGGGTCTGTCGGTATTTCTCCTGCACCTGTCTTACCTACGACCATTTTCACTTCGTCGAACTCTTTGATTATCTTAGATGCCTGCATAGAAGTTTCCAGACTTTGACTTAAGGATGTTCCTTGTGGCAGGATACAGTGGAAAGCAAAATCGCCCTCGCCTAATTTTGGCAGGAACTCTCCGCCCATTCGTGAAAAAAAGAATAAGCTGATGGTAAAAAGACCAACGGCAACCGCTATCACCACATATTTTATCCGAATGGCTTTTTCTAACAAAGGCTTATAGATGCCTTGCAGATAATCCATCATTTTATCTGAAAAATTCTTTTTGATAATCGGCTTTTTAGACAGACATAAAGCACTCATCATCGGGATATAGGTAAAGGATAAAATTAATGCTCCCAAAATGGCAAAACCTACGGTCTGTGCCATCGGTGTAAACATTTTACCTTCTATACCTACTAATGTAAGGATAGGAATATATACGATAAGAATGATAATTTCTCCAAATGCGGCACTCGTACGGATTTTTCTTGCTGAGTCAAAAACTTCCTCGTCCATTTCGTTTTGGGTTAATCTATGCGTGGTTTTCCGCAATCCCAAATGGTGCATTGTCGCTTCAACGACAATCAGGGAACCATCTACTATCAATCCGAAATCAATAGCTCCCAAACTCATCAGGTTGGCACTAACACCGAACAACCGCATCATCGCTAATGCAAATAGCATTGACAGCGGTATGGCTGATGCTACGATTAAACCAGCCCTTACATTTCCAAGGAAAAGTATAAGCACAAAAATAACTATTAAGGCACCCTCTATTAGATTTTTTTGTACAGTACTGATTGCCCGATCAACCAAATCAGTTCTATCCAAATAAGCCTCAATCACAACATCTTCTGGTAAAGATTGTTGGATAACAGGGAGCTTCTCTTTGATACGGTTCACAACGGCGGCACTATTGTCACCTTTAAGCATCATTACAATTCCCCCAACGGCATCTACCTCGCCATTATAGGTCATTGCACCGTATCGGGTAGCGTTCCCGAATTTTACTTCAGCTACATCTTTTATATATACCGGAACACTCCCTGTACTTTTAATAACAATATTTCCGACATCTTCCAATGAAGTGACCAGACCAACTCCACGAATAAAGTACGCATTGGGCTTTTTGTCTATATAAGCACCTCCGGTATTTTGGTTGTTGGTTTCGAGTGCGGTAAAAATGTCGGAGATACTAACGCCCATTGCCTTGATACGGTTAGGGTCAACAGATACCTCATACTGTTTGAGCAAACCGCCAAAACTATTGACTTCCGCAACCCCGGGTGTACCATAAAGCTGTCGGGCAACAATCCAGTCCTGCATTGTACGCAAATCCATTGCGGAATATTTATCCTCGCTGCCTTTTTTGGGGTGGAGAATATATTGGTACACTTCGCCAAGACCTGTACTGACAGGGGAAAGTTCAGGTGTTCCGATGCCTTCCGGTATCTGTTCCTCTGCTTCTTTCAGTTTTTCATTGACCAATTGCCGGGCAAAATAAATATCTACATCATCTTGAAATACAACGGTGACAACGGAAAGTCCAAACCTCGAAATACTTCTTATTTCTTCCACTTTGGGAAGATTGACGATGCTTTGCTCAACGGGAAAAGTAACCAATTGCTCTACTTCCTGTCCTGCCAATGTAGGACAGAGTGTAATAATCTGAACCTGATTATTGGTAATATCAGGTTGGGCATCAATAGGGATTTTGGTGGCACTCCACACCCCCCAAATGATAAGTAACAAGGTCATCAATCCTATGATGAACTTATTCTTTATGGAGAATTTTATAATATTATCTAACACTTTTTGTTACGATTAATGATGAATTAATAATGATAAAATCATAATGATTATGTTTTTAGGCAATATAAATAGCCTAAAAGCCGAGCTAACGCTGTTTGCGTTAAGCTGTAATCACTAAAACATTAAAAATTAAGCATTAACCTTTGGCGGTTGCCAAATTTTCCCGAAGTAGCGAGGGATAAAGATAGATTTGTAATATATTTCAGGCTTAGACAGTTCAAAAGTCTTCGCCTTAACTAAGTTATAAACATTCCATTGAAGCACTATGCCTGATACAACTCCACAACAGCCGCATAAACAAAACGGGCTGCACATATCAGGCTTTTCCTGATGGTCGTGGCTTGCTTTATGGGCTAATTCTTCTGAATGGTTATGGTTTTGAAAACTCTCCTTTTCATACATATCGGTACACGGCATTAAAAACACCGCCATCATATAAATTGCCAATATGGAAAAAAAGACTTTCATATTCTTTCGCAAAGTTAGTAAAAAAGTAATGCAATGCCATTGCATTGTTTTGATTAATTATTGTTTTATAAGCATTCTTTTCATTCTGAATATTTGTTTTACAGACTGTTCAAAAAAAATATTGGCAACACTCCATCTAAATTTAAGAAGAAGTATCGCCAATATTCTTAGTCTATATTAAAAACTCCCACTTGTGACTTTATTGCTCTTGTTGTATCAAATGCTGTAAGTTCGGGTCGTTCTTGATACGCTGCATTTCGTTTTCAACGATATGCAGAATATCTGATTTTATCTGACGGTAATTGCTTTCAATCTGCTGTTTCATTTGTTCTTCGCCATTTTCATCAACAAAAGATAAAATTTGCGGTATATTTTGATACGCTTTGGTTTCGGCGGCTACCTTTTCATTATCTACTACGATTTCAGCGTGAAATATTTTTTGTTCAATACGTTCGTCAAAGTTATCCGATACAGAACCGACAAACATACCCTGCGTAAGCGTTGAAATTTTAGAAGCTGGAATAAGACTGTCTAATTGTGTGGAAATAGAGGTAGATTTATCGTTGCGGTTAATGGTCATACTTTGGCGTTTCTGTAATACTTTACCGAAACGTTCCGAAAGGCTTTTTGCTGTTTCGCCAACCACCTGACCACTGAATATATTACCGACAGTATTCTGTATTACCTTGCTTTCCTTGTCGCCGTAATCCCTTGTTAATTGCGAAAAATCCTGAAAGCCCAAACATACCGCTACCTTATTACTTCTCGCCGTTGCGATAAGATTGTCCAGTCCCCTGAAATAAATTGTGGGCAACTCATCTATGATAACGGAACTCTTTAGCTGTCCCTTTTTGTTTATCAGCTTTACAATCCTCGAATTGTATAAACCCAAAGCTGCGGAATAAATATTTTGACGGTCGGGATTGTTACCCACGCACAAAATTTTAGGTTCTTTCGGGTTGTTGATGTCAAGCGTAAAATCATCGCCCGTCATTACCCAATACAATTGCGGGCTAATCATTCTTGACAATGGGATTTTAGCCGATGCGATTTGTCCTTGTAACTGGTCTTGCGCTCCACCTTGCCACGCATCCATAAAGGGCGACAAATAATTTTCCAAATCCGGGTATGAAGTTAAAATCGTGAATACATCCGAATACTTTTTATTCAGTAATTCAATGGCGTGAGGGAACGTACAATACTTACCATCTTCGTAGATTTTCAGATACCAAATAATCGCAGCCAAAAGAATAATTGGGCTTTCCACGAAAAAATCCCCTTGCTTCTGTATCCACGACCTGTTAAGGTTTAGCATTATAGTATATGCCGCTTCGTAAGCATCAGAAATGTCCGTCATAAAATCGGGATTGAGTGGGTTGCAACGGTGGCTCTTGCGTGGGTCGTCGAAATTTATCACGTAAAATTTCGGCTGAACTTTGTATTTATCCCGATGCTTCAGTAAGTGATTATAGGCAATAGTAGAAAGGTCGTCAAACTTGAAATCGTAGATATACATACTAAAGCCTTTTTCAATCTGCTGCTTGATGTAGTTGTTTACGATGGCATAAGATTTACCGGAACCGGGAGTACCCAACACTATTGATGCCCTGAATGGATTTACAATGTTTATCCAACCGTTGTTCCATTTGCCTTTGTAGTAAAATTTGGTGGGCAGGTTAACGGAATACTCGTTTTCCATCAGTTTGGTTTCCTGCTGAAAGCTCTCATTCTCATTATTAAATACGTCGTCCATCAGGTTGGTACGAAGCAGGCGGCTCATCCATACGCCCGCCATCAGCAAGGCGATATAACCTAATGAGATAGTAAGCATATACAGGAATGTGCCTGTTGCCGGAGATAGCTTTAACAAAGGTGTGTTCAGGAAGAACAGCACAAAGCCAACGCCCAACGCCACGTAAATTTTAGTCCAGGTTATCTTTTCGTTCTTTACGCCCTTTGTCCCTAAACAGCTTAAAGCCAGTAAGACCAAAGCGAATACTTTGGTGTAAAGAGTGTGTGAAAACAAACCCGCCGTTCGGTCGAAATTGCCTAATATCTTGTTGATTACTTCCAACGTCCAACCACGTTCTAAAAAGAAACCGTAGCAGAACCAATAAAGGTGCATCAGCACCAAAAGAATACTGACTGCCCGCATAAAAGCCATTATCTTGGCAAGCCCTCTTAAATCGTCTTCTCCCTGCATTATCTAAAGTTTTAATGTTCGGGCGTGAATTTAAAGGCTCTATGGAGTGGCTCTAAGAATGTGGCAGCCAGTGGCGTTCTGTGGCAGTGTTTGGCTGAATATTACTTCTGACCTCTTTGGCGTTTTCTTTTCTTCTTCATTTTATTGGCAAAGTCCTGTTCTTCGTAATCTTCGCCCTGGGCTTCGGGAAGCAAGCCGCCCAGTGCTTCAATCAAACCGTCTTCGTGTTTTTCAGTATGTAAGAAGTCGAACAAATGGTGTGGTTCTTCCGCAGGAAGATCCGCATCATTTGATGTGGATAATTTGGGTTGTAAAACGGCAGGTTCTTTAATATTCGGTTTGATGTTATTGTTCCAATAATCATTAAAGGTGTTGGCAGAAAGTTCTGTTGCCAAACGTGAACCGTTCCAAACTGCTTTGGAATTGTGGTCTATAAATGTGATGCCATAAATACGCCCTGTATCATTTCGGCGCACCACAACGTTAATACCCTGTTCCGCCAACTGCTTTTTAAATGCCTGTTCATCGCTCGTGGTTTTCAGGGCAATGGTACCGGCAGATTTTAGGGTCTGTTTGGTGGGGCTATCTTTCAAAGCCGTTTTGCATTTCGCAAAATGCAGTTCCAAAGCCGGAAGCCCTGCGCTCTTTCCGAACAGCGAAGCCTTGAACGGATGCCCGGCTCTTTCGCCTTTTTCATTTAGCGGAATATATATTAAGCCCTGCTGCACCTTTCCCTGCAATTCGCCCTCGATTTTCTCGGCGGTAATATTGAACAGGGAAAGCAGGGCATTGTATTCGCCTAATGTTTGGTACTGGTAGTAGTTCGGCAGGTGACGAACGACCGAAGCGATTTGGCTCTTAACATCGCCTGCCCGATAATCTACCGGACGGAAAACCTTATCCGTTTGATTGCGCTCTTTGTCGGTTGCTGGTATCAATCCGTGTTGTCTTTCCAGTTCACGGCACACATTCATAGACCGCATTTTCTCGAATTTATCCGAAATCTTTTTGCCCTGCTCATCCACGCAAACCGATACAATGTGTATATGGCTGCGGTCAATATCGGTATGTTTGAACACCACAAAAGGCTGTTCGCCGTAACCCATTTCCCGCATATACTGTTCTGCCATTTCCCTAAACTTATCATCGCTTACCTTGTCGTTCGGGTCAGGATTGAGCGAAATATGAAGCGTATGTTTCTCGGTATTGCGGTTGGCTATCAGGTAAGGGGCAAAAGACTGGGCTAATTGTGCCACGGAATAATGACCGCTTGCCGTTTCAATCATCTTATTGGCAAACAAAATCTGCCCGTTTTCATTCTCTACTTTAAGCTGATTGTACGCCAATGCCCCGTATAAATTTGCGCTTCTTCCAATTTTTGCTATCATTTCTACCGCTATTTTTTCAGGTATTTGGCTTCAAATTCCTCGCTTATTTGGATGATTTTCTTACACAGCATTGCCATTTCAGCCGTCTGTTTTTCCAGTTTGTACAGGAACGCTGCGGCTTTTTTCTCGGAAAAATTCTTGTACAGCAGTTTTACAATTTGGTTATAGTTCACACCGATGGAACGGAACTGGCTGTGAAATGAGGTCAGCCGCATATAAAAATCAACCGTTCCCTTGTCAATCTGAATGGTCTTTATGGTCTTGTCAAAGATGCAGGACGTTATGAAATGCGCCTTTACCTGCATACCTGATTTGTCAAACAGGGCAAGAAAGCGGGCGTGTTCCTGCTCGTTAAAGGAAATTGTATAGCGGATGGTCGCCGGGTTTTCTTTGGGGCGGCGTCCGGTCTTTTTCAATTGCTTTTTGTTGTTATCGTTCATCACTAATCCATTTTAAAATCCATACAAAACCCTGACTTCGGAAGGTGTTTTCTGCCCCCTGCAAAGGGCAAGTTGTTTTGAGCATCGGAAATCATTCCGAGATGCTCAAAACACAACTTGCCGTGTTCTGTTGAACACAAAAATCCGCCCTGCGGGACGGATTGAATGTAACAGGGAAAAACGGCTCGATGCCGTTCCCATTACCCTCCGATTTGTCAAAAGACTTTTGCATAAATCTGTTAATAAAAATCACAATACAAAGTAAAGCCCTGTTTACGAAAGCAGTGTATTGTATAGCAGTGCCAAACACTGCCTTTGAACGCCAAAAACTGCCACACCACAATCAGCGGACAAATCAATCACTTTATTTGCCGTATAATTTTAGTGCAGGTAGTAAAAAATGTATCTAAACAAAGAAGAAAATTAGGTTTGCAAACAGACAGTTTAGAATAAAAGCATAAGGTTTTAAAAGCATAAAATAATAAAAGTGTAAAAGCATAAAAGCGGTAAAGTAATTTACCTGTTGCAAGTTTTGTCACTTGCCAAAGAATGTGCCTGACAAGGCAAAAATGAAAGCAAATACCTGTGCAGGAAAGTACCCAAAAGAGAATGCAGGAATATAGTAATGAAGTTATAATCAGATAAACAAATATTCAATCCTGCAAAACAAATAAAGTGTGTAACAATAAATTTTTAAATAATGGAAACAACAAAGAAAACTTTAAAAATCAGCTTCTCCACCCAAAAGGGTGGTGTTGGAAAATCTACGATGACCACTTTGCTGGCAAGTGTGCTTCACTACCGTTTAGGTTTTAATGTGCTTGTAATGGACTGCGACTTTCCACAACACAGCCTAAACAATATGCGTGAAAGGGATAAGAGAACCATAATGCAGAACGACTACCATAAAAAGGCAGCAATGAAGCAGTTCCAGACCATCAACAAAAAAGCGTACCCGATTATTAAATGCAAGGCTGAAACAGCTCTTGAGAAAGCATCGGAATACAGAAGCCAATCGGCGGTTGTGCCAGATGTAATATTCTTCGACCTGCCGGGAACAGCCAATACCAAAGGCGTACTGACGACCTTAAAAAAAATGGACTTTATCTTTTCGCCTATTACTGCCGACCGTTTGGTAGTGGAAAGTACATTGGGATTTACCAAAGCCTTTCTCGGACTTCCAAAAACAGACGATGGCAATATGGAACAAGAGATGTGGCTGTTCTGGAACCAAGTGGACGGCAGGGAAAAAACAGGTTTGTATGATGCGTATCAAAGTGTCATCAAGGAACTAAACCTGCCCATAATGGAAACAAGGATAATGGATAGCAAACGTTTCCGAAAGGAAACAGATGATACGGGCAGCTATGTATTCCGATCAAGTTTGTTGCCTGCTGAACCACAGTTGATGAAAGCAACCAAAATGGATTTGTTTGTCGAGGAATTTTTAAAAATCACGCATCTATAAAAACAGTAAAGTATGGCTTCAGATAATAAAAATAACGATTTTGAAAAGCCCAATGTTGATGAGGAATACCTTATGAACATCATAAGCGGCGACGAGCCTGTTGCCCCACCGAGTAATAATAAACAGCAGGATGTACCAAAGGAAACAAAGCCCAGAGAAAAAGCCAGGAACAGTTCATCAAAGAAAGTGGACTACGAGGAAACATTTTTGGTCAATCGGTTTCCATCGGGACGTAATGGTAAGGTGGTTTACATACGCCCTGAATATCACGAAAGATTGCTACGCATCGTTCAACTGACAAGGGAAGAAAGAACAACGCTCTACTCTTACATTGACAACATTCTTGAACATCATTTCAGGGAGTACGGGGACGATATTACAGATTATTTCAATGAACATTTTAAACCCATTTTATAAGCTATGGAAACAGTAATTGTGATATGCCTGCTGATAGTCATAGCCCTCCTTTTGCAGGATAAGATTGTCATAAAGAAAAGTTCAAAGCAAGAACCTTCGCAGAAGAAAGTCAATCCGAACCTGCCCGATATTATGGGACAACCTAAACCCGTAGAACGCCTTTCAGTGCCAAACACTGCCAATGAACGCCAAATTGAGGAACCCGAGATAAACCCTGCTAATTTAGACATTGAATACGACGATAATGAAAACGTCGGCATTCAAATCCGCAAGGAAGAGCTGGACGAAGTTTTCAGAAATATGCCTGATTTGGAGGAAGAGGAAGAAGAATGGAACAGGTACGGAATATTTGGTGGCGATAACAGTCTTGCCCAAGGGGTTACATTTGAAGAACTAAGCTCCGTAGGTGCATTGCTCCAAAAAGAGAATTTGGAACAATTACAAAAGGAAACAGCGGTAGATATAGTTCAAAGATTACAGGGGACTGAATTATTCAGCCTGCTGGAAAATTCCATCGAGGGTGCCTCCCTAAAAATTGCCGAGCTTTTGGATAGCACACTCTCATCTGAAACGGAAGCCGGTTCTTCCACTTTGCGGAAAAATGATTTGAATGATTTTGACATTGGGGAGTTTGTATAGACTTCCCTTTGTCTTTTAAAATAAGAAAATATGGAAAATGGATTGCCAAATACTAATATAGAACCGGGCAGTTTGCTTGACCTGCGTTTGAATAAAGGCATACTACCTACACTTGATATTGCAGGTCATACATTCTATGTGGATTTACGCATGAACAAACTACGGCCAAAGGACGACTTTATATCCAAAGGCATAGACTTTACTGAAATAAAAGACTACTATGATCGTGACAGACGGGCATTTGTTATTCCCTATAATCCAACAAAACGCGAATTTCAGCAGGACGATGTTTCTAAAATGACCGAACTGCCTACGGATATTATCATAGTGCAGTTTCCAAATCATTATGAATTGGATATAGTGGGATGGAATAGAAAGCATGGCAATAGCATTACTGATCAGGATGTGAAGCAAATGCACTTTGAAGCCCGTACCCTTCCGTGGGTAGACACCAATGTGATTGAGCATATAAAACGTAATGTTGCCGAACAGCTACAGCCAAAAAAAGAATATATTGTTAGCGGACCAAAGAACAATTTGTATAAGATACCCACCGACACACAAAGAGTACTTCCGACATATAAAGTATTCGGAACAGAATTTATCGTCGATGTCAATCAGTTGGAACTCCGTCAAAAAGCCAATCCGAAAAATGTAATTTCTCTATCCGATAAGGAAGAAAAAGCAGTACAGGGCTACAGATTTTGGTACAGCCTAAACACAAAGGACTTGACGACATACGCCGAACCAGGAGCAAAATTAGCAGAGATACCCGACTTTGTAAAACTCGACCCAACTGGGATGTCAAAGAAACATAATATTTCCGAAGATATTATGGCGGGAATGGACGATTTCAAACTGATGGTTGATCAGGATGCGTTCGATAAAATTGCTTACAAAGGTATTATCCCAACGATAGATATTGCGGGACACACTTTTCATATTGACTTATTTAATGACAAATTGCACCCAACAGATGATATCTGGTCACGGGGCATCATCTTTTCCGAACTCAAACATTATTATTCGCACAAAGACGACACCTATACCATTCCTTACAATCAAAGGACGCATACTTTTCAAGAAGTGAGCCTCAATGTCAAGGAGATCCCCAAAGACCTAATTGTTGTACAAATTCCAGGCAAACGTACCCTTGATCCAATTTGCCAAAACAAAGCGGATGACTTAAATAGTTCAGACTATTTAAAAAAACATGGAGTGCAACTGAAATTTGACGCCAAAGTAATACCGTGGCATCAGACCCGTTTTGCGGAAACCGTAAAGCAAAACAATGGACAAGAAGTAAAGGTAGGGCAAAAAAAATCCACTAGTCCAAAGCCAGAGGAAAGTGAATTCAGCAAAAGAAAAGGTCGCAGAATGTGAATTCAGCATGCTAAAAAGCCAGCTATTGGGTAGTTACCTTTTCTTTGAAACTGAAGTTTATTCTTTTGTTTTGTGGAAAATGATTTTGGAGAATTTTGATATTGGGAGTTTGTTTGATAGCAAGCTCCCTTTTCTATTTGCAATGCTCCCCATTTATTAATATTCATGAAACATACTCACTTTCATGTTGTTAAACTTGTTTTTAAGAGAAAATAGAAACTAAAATCTTTTTTTGGAAATTTATATCAAAAAACGGAAATAAAAACCTCGTTTTGGAAATTTATTATTATATTTGCATTTATAACTTAAGAAACAAATAAGCAAATGCTCAAATATTTCAGTATAGTACAAGCTCTAAGCAGATCCGCATTGGCAATGCCGAATGAAGCTGTCACGCATCAAATTAGAAGATTAAAAGAAAGTCTGGAAAAAGATGGGTTTGCTAAAGAGGCAAAATCATTGGAGGCTTTGTTGACTGCTTCTGAATCATCGCTTGACATGTCTCCAAGTAAAATCCAAAGATCTTTCGTTGTTTTAAAAGGCGAGGAAGTAACTCCTAAGACATCGATTCCTGTAGATAAGGAGACATCAACACCATTGGCAGAGATTTTTTTCCCTGATGATCTACCAGAAAAAGCCCCAATGTTTGATGGTAATATCCAGCTTGCTATTCACTCAATTGTAAATGAATGGAGTAAATTCGATCAACTTTTAGAAATTAATGCTACTCCTGCTAGCTCCTGCTTAATTTATGGTGCGCCAGGAACTGGTAAAACACATTTAGCAAAATGGATTGCAAAACAAATTGGATTACCTGTAGTACTGGCAAGGTTAGAAGGGCTTATGTCTTCGTATTTAGGAACTACATCTCGAAATATTGGTAATCTGTTCGCTTTTGCTAATAGGTATAAATGCATCTTACTTCTTGATGAGTTTGATGCAATAGCTAAACTCCGTAACGATCCGCAGGAGGTTGGTGAAGTAAAAAGAGTCGTCAATACGTTGTTGCAAAGTCTAGATTCACGTCATGAAAAAGGTTTTACCATTGGTGTAACCAACCATGAAAGTCTTCTTGATCCCGCTATTTGGAGAAGGTTTGATATACAGGTTGAAATTCCTAAACCTTCCCCCGAAGTAATGATCCAATTACTCAAGAATTTTATTACACCTTTAGAATTTAACGAAAGTGAGATTAAATTTTTAGCATGGTGCCTAGATGGTTCATCAGGTGCTGATGCAGAAATGCTTTCAAAATGGCTAAAGAGAGCTTTTGTCTTAGAAAAGAAAAGCAATATAGTAGAAGTAATGAAGCAATTTGCTGTACTTAACTCTGGAAGGGTAGACACAAAAAAGAGAAATGTTATGGTTCACAATGATGAAGATTTTATCAACATGCTATTAAACGATAAGGTTTACTCTTTTAAACAGAAAGATCTAGCATCATTGTTCGGAATGACCCCGTCAACTTTGAGTAAGCAGCTATCGAAATTTAAAGATTCTGAAAAAATATAAGTTATGGCAAATAGTCCTGTTCAAATAGTATTAAATAGCGATGCTTTTATCGAGGCATTAGAAAATAATGGAGGCGGTGGTTCTAAAGACTTTTTTGCCGGAAATGATACTGAATTCATCGAGCATCGAGATAATATTCAAAATCAGCTTAGTGAGATAAAGAGCATGCAATTGGTAAATAGTTTTGCTAAGGTTTCTTATGCGAAAGTTACATTAAAGCAAACGGCATTAGCAAAAAGTCATCGCCCAACTTCACAAGTGTTTAAAAGGGATGTTGCTCCTATAATTGGAGCTGGAGATTTGGGAGAATTATTTGTCGAACTGACGCCAGAAAGTATTGATAAAATAAATACTAAAGTTGGACAGGCTGAACCTGAAACAAGATATAAAGAAAAGAATGGGAAGAATGAACCTAATCCTTCAAGATTAAGAAGTGAAGTCGGTGCAATTGAAGGAATTAGCCCATATACTGCAAGTGACAAAAGGAATTTTTCTGTTAAAGAAGCCGTAAAATGGCTATCTAATCCCCAAACTGGCGGTTCGTATATGGTAGAATTGTTTGAAGCTCCTCCGGCGAGGCAAGATTGGGATTTACTAAGTAAATACAAATTCGATTTGTTTGATAGCTTTTTTGGCGGGTTAACCATTTTAGGCACAGGCTTATTTGTGTCAAGAATTACTACCGGTCAGGGCTCATCTGTTGTGTTTGGTGTCAAATTAGAAAAAACCGATTCAACTCCCGTAATACAGCTTTACTCATCATCAACAGCAGGCAAATCAGGAGAGAAAAAATCTATTGACCTAAACTTGGAGAGACATAACGAATTATTAGAATATTTGGGAAATCATCCATTGGTAAAAAAAGTTACTCTTCCTCCCATCATTACACAAAGCTCAACTGTCAAGTCTCAGGTCAAAGGTGAAAACTTTATTGTTCTTGCTCCTGATCATAAAGGGTCATATCCAAAAATATGCGTTGTAGACGGAGGTGTTTCAGATGTTTATGGCGACTGGATAGAAGATCGTTGGGGATTAATTAGCAGCATGGACAAAGACGAAAATCACGGTACTTTTATAGCTGGATTAGCAATATTTGGCCAACAATTAAATGGGAACGCTATTTGCCGGGAAATTGATGGTTGTAAAATTATAGATCTTGATATATTACCTCGTGCTGATAGATATAGCTCGTACTATTCAAAACCTCTAGAATTTTTTAATGAACTTGAAACTGCTGTTCAGGAATTAAAAGCTAGAACTGGAGTTCGAATATTTAATTTCAGCCTGAATATAGAAGAGCATGCATCCACTACAGGCTATAGCGTTCCTGCACAAATTTTGGACAAAATTGCAGAAGAAAACGATGTCGTTTTTGTTATTTCGGCGGGTAATACGCATCCTAGAGATATTAGAAAAGAATGGCCTGTGGATCATTTTGATGCATTAAAAATATTAGCTTCTTCGAGAAATGACGCTATTAAAAAACCAGCTGAAAGCTGTCGTAATATTAGTGTTTCAGCTTTAAACCCTCCGCATCTTGAAGGTGTTGTTCCTTATGCTCTAAGCAGTTACAGTTGTCGAGGACCTGGACTACGAGTAGGACTCAAACCTGATTTTGCTCATATTGGTGGTTCTGGGACTAGTCACCCAACTTTAGGACATGGTCTTCTATCTTTAGACCCAACGAGTAATATTGTAGATGGTTGCGGAACTAGTTACGCAGCTCCTAATGTAGCAAAGACTTTAGCAAGTCTTGATCATTCGATTGAAGGTATAGTTTCAAGGGAAACACTAATCGCTCTTGGAATCCATCATGCTGTATTGCCAGAGTCCCTCAACGACAAAAATTTGAGAAATGTCTCCAAACACTTGGTTGGATTCGGTATGCCGGATGGTTCTGAAGACTTTTTGAACGGAAATTCATCTGCAATAACATTAGTATTTGCAAACCGAGCCATAAGTGGCCATAAAATGAGTTTTAAATTTTCATGGCCGTCAAGTTTAGTAAGGGATGGTAAATGCTTTGGGCACGCAAAACTCACTATTGTAAGCACTCCAAGATTTGATTACAGATTTGGATCTGAGTTTGTCAGAATAAATATCGACGCAGCTCTGAGACAGCTACAAAATAATGGTAACTATAAAGGAAGGTTGAATGCAATTTATACGCCAGAAGATGGTGACGGAAGTTTATATGAGAAAGATCAGATTGAACATTCTTTCAAATGGAGTCCAGTGAAAGTTTATGAAAAAACTTTCCCCCGAGGAGTTGGACCATCGACAGAATGGAAACTAGATGTAGAGTACTTGTCAAGAGATGGTGTAACTATACCAGCTGCGGGTGTACCATTTACAGCAATACTAACAATTTCAGATCCTAGTAGTGAGAAACCAGTATTTAATGACATGCGACAAATGCTACAGTCGCTTGGAGTCCAGTCGGTTGACATCAAAACTGCAGCTCGAATTGTACCAAGAGTTTAATTTAAGAATTTAAAAAAACATATAATTATGGCAAATTACCATGTAACACAAAAGAAAGGGCAAGACGGATGGAATGTCCAGAAGGAAGGCGGCAAGAAAGCTTCAGCAATTGCCAGTACTCAAAAACAAGCTGAACAACTAGCAAAACAGTTTTCATCAAATAATGGCGGAGGAGAAGTTAGAATACATCGACCAAATGGTGGACCAATTAGAGATAGTGACACTGTTAAACCCGGAAACGATCCAAAATCAGTAAAAGACACAAAATTTTAATGAGAAAGAGGCAGGTAAGAAAATAAAAAACCAGGCGAAAATCACCTGGCTTGATTCCTTAAAGGAAACAAAAGCCCTTGCAAGGCTCTTGGTAGTAATGTTTTTGCACTTCAAAACTACCTCCTTTATTTGAAATAAACAAGCTTTTCGTGATTTTAAACCTCCTGCCAGTACAATTCAGGTAGTGGGGCTTGGTATTAATAGTATAAAATTTCAATTGCATCAGAATTAAACTATCGTAGGGTACGCCTTATTTATTGCCGAAATGATAAGCAATAAGCAATTAAATATTAATTAATATCAATTTAAATTCAAGATGAATTCAAATAAACATGAAGGGGAATCACATTCCCAAAATCCAAAAGTACCTCTAACATTTGTAATAGAAGGTAAAGAGTATGAAGCTTTTGACCAGTACAAAACAGGTGCAGAATTAAAACAGCTTGCTGGGATACCTTTAGATACCGAGTTGTTTTTGTCTATTAGCAAACCTTATCAGGATGAGCTTATTGAAAATGAGAAACAAGTTAACTTGGCTCGACCTGAAACCGAGTATTTCTTTGTAAAGAAAAAGCTTCAGTTCTTCATTAATGACAAGCCCTTTACCTGGTATAAGCAATACATCAGAGGTGCTCAAATCAGAGAACTGGGTAATATACCTGTTGAAGATGATATCTTCCTTGATGTCAAGGAAGGTTGGCAAGACGATCAAATATTAGATGATGAAGTCGTTGATTTAGCTCGTCCGGGTAAAGAGAAGTTTTTCTCTAAGCCTAAACCAACGGAGTTTACAATCATTGTGAATGCTCGTCCACATATTTGGAAAGAAGCATACATCTCTTTTGAGCAGTTGGTTGTGTTGGCTTTCGGATCATACGATAATAACCCAAACAAGGGTTATACGGTTACTTATAGCAGAGGTTGGGAACCAAAACCGGAAGGTACTATGGTTAAAGGTTCAATTGTTCGTGTAAAAAATAAAATGATCTTCGATGTCACAGCAACTGATAAATCATAGTCCTGACCTTAAACGTCTAAGAGACGAAGGTTATGAGATCGAGGTACGTGGTGGATATTTACTTATCCACCATATACCCTTTGTAGATCAAAACAATCAAATCCAATATGGAATATTGGTAACTACGCTTACATTAAGTTGTAATGAACGAACGGGAACTCCAGATAACCATGTTATACATTTTATCGGGGATAACCCCTGTGAAATTGATGGTACAGTCATTACAGCAATCCAGCATAGTAATACTACTTCTGTACTAAACCATCAGGTTACGGTAAATAGATCTTTTTCAAATAAGCCTGCTTCCGGATATCCGAACTACTATGAAAAAGTCAAGAGGTACGCAGACATCATTTCCGCACCTGCGAAATATCTCGACCCTTCAGTTGCGGAAAAGACTTTTAAGGTCATACCAGACAGTGCTAATGAAACAGTATTTGAATACATTGATACCAATTCCAGCCGCGCAAACATCGAAATGATTAATGCAAAGTTAGAAAGGCAGAAAATAGCAATTATTGGGCTGGGCGGTACTGGAGCATATATTTTGGATTTGGTAGCTAAAACTCCGGTAAAAGAAATCCATATATACGATGGGGATACCTTTGACCAGCACAATGCTTTCCGTTCTCCTGGTGCAGCGTCAATGAATGATCTGTACGAAAACCCGAGAAAGGTGTCTTATTATCAAAAGTTGTATTCAAACATGCGCAAGTATATCCATGGGCATAACTACTATGTAAAGAAAGAGAACTTACAAGAGTTGGATCAAATGGATTATGTATTTGTATGTGTAGACAAGAATGCCGTAAGGAAGATAATAACGGATCATTTGGTAAGTGTAGATGTCGCTTTTTCCGATGTAGGTCTAGGAGTTAATGTAGTTGATGATAAACTTACAGGTGCTGTAAGGGTTACTTCTGCTTCTCGTGATAAAAATGATCATCTGCCCCTCCGCATTTTTTCGGAAGACTCTGATAATAATGAATACGCTACCAACATTCAGATAGCTGAACTGAATGCATTAAATGCTGTTTTTGCTATCCTGAAATGGAAGAAGTTATCTGGAATTTATGTTGATCTGGAAAATGAACATCACAGCTCATATTCCATTAGTGTGTCTAAAATTTTCAATGAGGATGTTACACCATAAATTTGTTGAGTTCATTCCTGAAAAGGTTGAGGAAGGCGTTTTGTATGTCTCAATAGAATACTGTACTGCAATACACAAATGTGTATGCGGATGCGGTAATGAAGTGGTGACCCCGTTATCTCCTACAGATTGGAAACTGACTTTTAATGGTAAAGCAGTTACGCTTCACCCCTCTATAGGCAATTGGAATTTTGAATGTCAGTCCCACTACTGGATAAGGAACAATAAAATTGAGTTTGCTGGTCGTTGGACAGAAAGAGAAATCCACTTAGGTAGAGAAAATGATCTAAAACATAAAGAAGAATATTTTGAAATGCCAGATATTCCAAAAGAAGAACCTGTTGTTCAAGAAATCCCTAAACCTACTATTTGGCAGAAAATCTCCAAACTCTTCCGATTGTAGAACTTTAATTTTATCTCTATAAAGCCGAGGGTAATTCTTCGGCTTTATTTATATAATTGTTTTTAGGTTATCTGATATTAATTAGGTTATTTTCCAGCAATAATCTCGCACAACTCCCCAAATTTCATTACCTCTTCATAACTATCTGTTGCGTGTAGAAAGGCAGGGTTTTTATGGTCTGATTTATTAATAATATCTATAAATAACTTCATATTTTCTAATTGCAAAGCTGAGAAAGAGTCGATATCTGCTTTAATTTCTTCCATATTGTGTGTATTCCTGTAATTGGTATATTTACCCATGAAACCAACGAAAATATCAGATAGTTGTGTCAAATGGCTATCCTGAGAATCAACAAAAGAATAGTTTTTAAACTCTACTCCTTTATCTACCATTCTATACTCGTTCAAAGCTTCTCGGATGGAATCCTCATTATCGAATATATGAGTTGAATTCTTGAAAGTGTAGATGGGTCTAAGATAAAAATGTGTCAGATCTGCCAGCAGAACATAATCTTTTTCATCCATAACAAAAGCTAGTTCGCCTTTCTTTTTAGACTCTTTCAATATCTGCCGTAACGATTCCAACCCAAAATGAAATTCAGGTAACTCAAGATATGCTTCAAAAAGATTACTCAATGCTTCTATGAAATCACCAATTTTTTCAGGTTTAACATTAGGATATTCGAAAGAATAAAAAAGTTGAACGACAGCATCTATTTCAAGACGACAGAGTTTGTAAAGGTCATTCTTCATTCGATTGTCAAGTCCAGGTCCTAATTGCATAGCTGCGTCCGAATTCATTATCGCAGAATCTACAATATCCACTACAGACCAGTACAGAATATTTAAGCTTGAATAATGGACATAAAGATCGCTATCTTTTAAAAAGCGAAAGAAGAGATTTAACTTCTGGGATTTGAGACAATCAAGAAAATCTCCAAATGCGATATGTTTGAATTTAACTTCCTTGGCTGTTTTCTGCAATTTAAAACTATCCATCAATGGCTGTACATCGGGTATTGCTCCTTGATGTAGAAGTCCTCCCAAAACGAAGTTTGCCGTAAAAGTATAATTGAAATCGTTTTCCCTTACATAGAATGTTTTTATATTATTAGTCTCATCATAATAGAATGTATATGGTGTTGTAAAATCTACCCTTGGATTTAGCAATCGGGCAAATTGATTAGCGGCCTCAATTTCGGCTATTTCAAAATCAATCATAGTGTTAGCTTATTAAAAATAAATATGTGGCTAAGTTATAAAAACACCTCCTAATACTTCCACTCACCGCCAAACAATTCCTCTGACTGCCACTTTGTTATAACGCCTTCATTTCTGAAACACCTTTGTCCTGAAAGTCCGCAAGGTGCGGGAAAATAGTAACAAAAAATGTGTTTCAATTATGAAAAAACAAAGAAAAAAAGTATTGCTGGCAGCCGTTGCTATGCTGTCAGGAATTGGTGCTTTCGCACAGGGAAACGGTACAGCAGGTATCAACGAGGCTACCCAAATGGTAACTTCTTATTTCGACCCCGCAACTCAATTAATTTACGCCATCGGTGCGGTCGTCGGGTTAATCGGAGGTGTTAAGGTGTACAACAAATTCAGTTCGGGCGACCCCGATACATCGAAAACTGCGGCTTCGTGGTTCGGTGCATGTATCTTCTTGATTGTTGCGGCTACCATCCTGCGTTCATTCTTCCTTTAATCCTGTGCCTTATGAACAATTACAACATAAACAAAGGTGTCGGAAGAACGGTGGAATTTAAAGGTTTGAAAGCGCAATATCTGTTCATTTTCGCAGGCGGACTGCTTGGAACACTTATCCTAGTCATGATCTTATATATGGCAGGCGTAAACTCTTATATCTGCCTGCTGCTCGGAGCAGGCGGTGCTTCGCTGATTGTGTGGCAGACCTTTTCGCTGAACAGAAAATACGGCGAACACGGATTAATGAAGATAGCCGCTAATAAAAGGCATCCTCGATACATCATCTGTCGCAAGCCTGTACACCGCTATTTAAAATTCACATCTAAACAGAATGCAGTATGAGAAATATATCTAAAACAACAACGCTGGAGAACAAATTTCCTTTGTTGGCGGTAGAAAACAACTGTATCCTATCTAAAGATGCAGATATTACCGCCTGCTTTGAAGTGCGTTTGCCGGAACTTTTTACTGTAGCTTCTGCGGAATATGAAGCCATTCATTCCGCCTGGCATAAGGCTATTAAAACTTTGCCTGATTTTACGGTCGTACACAAACAGGATTGGTACATCAAGGAAAGCTACGCTCCCAATTTGGAAAAGGAAGACCAGAGTTTTTTGGCAAAATCCTATCAACGTCATTTTAATGAGCGACCGTTCCTAAACCATTACTGCTACCTCTTTTTAACCAAGACAACCAAAGAGCGTATGCGTATCCAAAGTAATTTTTCATCGCTTTGCAAAGGTTCACTGATACCAAAGGAAATCAGGAACAAGGAAACGATACATCGCTTTATGGAAGCGGTGGCACAGTTTGAACGTATCGTAAACGATAGCGGTTTCATAACCCTGAAACGAATGACCGAAGATGAAATCATCGGCACAGAAGATACACAGGGACTACTGGAACAGTACCTTACGCTATCAAGGGAAGCCGGAACACCGATGCAGGACATCGCTCTCGGAACGGAAGAAGTCCGTATCGGGAACAAAAAGCTAAGCCTGCACACCTTGTCCGATACTGACGATTTACCCGGAACGGTATCGGCTGATACCCGTTTTGAAAAGCTATCTACCGACCGTAGCGATTGCCGTTTGTCATTCGCCGCACCTGTGGGCTTGTTGTTAAACTGCAACCACATTTACAACCAATATTTGTTTTTGGATAACAGCGAAGCCAATCTACAAAAGTTTGAGAAGTCCGCAAGGAATATGCACTCACTGGCTCGTTACAGCCGTGCCAACCAAATCAATAAAGAGTGGATAGAAAGGTACCTCAATGAAGCACATTCGTTTGGTCTATCTTCCGTAAGGGCACACTTCAACATTATGGCGTGGTCGGAAGACCCTGCTGAACTGAAACAGTTGAAGAATGATTGCGGTAGTGCTTTGGCTTTAATGGAATGCAAGCCACGTCATAACACTACGGACGTAGCCACTTTGTATTGGGCAGGAATGCCGGGCAATGCGGGCGATTTTCCGAGTGAGGAAAGCTTTTACACGTTCATAGAGCCAGCTTTGTGCTTTTTTACAGAAGAAACCAATTACCACAATTCGCCATCGCCATTCGGGATAAAAATGGCTGACCGATTAACCGGGAAGCCTATCCATTTGGATATTTCAGATTTGCCGATGAAACGTGGAATTATTACCAATCGTAACAAGTTCATACTCGGTCCATCAGGTTCTGGTAAATCTTTCTTCACAAACCATATGGTACGGCAGTATTACGAGCAAGGCGCTCACGTTTTGCTTGTTGACACTGGTAATTCTTATCAAGGATTATGCGAACTCATTAAAGGTAAAACCAAAGGCGAAGACGGTGTTTACTTCACCTATACCGAAGATAATCCGATTGCTTTTAATCCTTTCTATACCGATGATGGTGTGTTCGATATTGAGAAGCGTGAAAGTGTCAAGACTTTGATATTGACGCTTTGGAAACGTGATGATGAACCACCAACTCGCTCAGAAGAAGTAGCATTATCAAATGCTGTATCAGGCTATATCGAACGCATCAAACAAGAAGATGTTTACCCATCATTCAACGGCTTCTATGAGTATGTAAAAGGCGATTACCGCAAGGTACTCGAAGAAAAACAAGTAAGGGAAAAAGACTTTGATATTGCCAATTTCCTGAACGTACTCGAACCTTATTACAAAGGTGGCGAATATGATTATTTACTCAATTCCGATAAACAGTTAGACCTACTTTCCAAACGCTTTATCGTGTTTGAAATTGATGCGATTAAAGACCACAAAATCCTTTTTCCTATTGTGACCATCATCATTATGGAGGTGTTCATCAACAAGATGCGCCGATTGAAAGGCATCCGTAAGCTCATCCTGATTGAAGAAGCCTGGAAAGCAATTGCCAAAGAAGGAATGGCGGAATACATTAAGTATTTGTTTAAGACCGTCAGAAAATTTTTTGGAGAAGCAATCGTCGTAACGCAAGAGGTAGATGATATTATCCAGTCACCTATTGTGAAAGAAAGTATCATCAACAATTCCGACTGTAAAATCCTTTTAGACCAACGCAAGTATATGAACAAATTCGATGACATACAGGCAATGTTGGGGCTTACGGATAAAGAAAAAGGACAGGTACTTTCAATTAATATGAACAACGATGCAAGCCGACTTTACAAGGAGGTTTGGATTGGCTTAGGTGGTACGCACTCGGCAGTCTATGCCACCGAAGTTAGTTTGGAAGAATACCTTGCTTACACCACTGAAGAAACCGAAAAAATGGAAGTGATGCAGCTTGCTGCTGAACTCGACGGCAATGTAGAACTCGCCATTAAGCATATCGCAATGCAAAGGCGTGACAAAGTAAATCAATAATCAATTAACATTTTAAAATTTAGAAACAATGAAAAAAGTATTGTATCTGGTGTGTACGGCACTAATGCTCGCCGTAGCACCGTCAGCGAAAGCTCAATTTGTAGTAACTGACCCTGCAAATCTGGCATCAGGAATTATCAACAGTGCGAACGAAATCATACAGACTTCTTCCACCGTAAGCAATGTCGTAAAGAACTTCAACGAAGTGAAGAAAGTGTACGATCAGGGCAAGGAATATTACGATAAGCTGAAAGCCATCAACAACCTTGTGAAAGATGCCCGTAAAGTACAGCAAACGGTTTTGTTGGTGGGCGATGTGTCCGAAATATATGTGCAAAACTTTGGAAAAATGATGAACGACCCAAATTTCACACCACAGGAATTGGTTGCTATCGGCAATGGTTATTCAGCACTACTCAATGAAAGTACCGAGCTTTTGAAAGAGTTAAAGCAGATTATAACATCATCAAGTCTCTCGCTGAACGACAAAGAACGTATGGATGTAATTGACCGTGTGTACAAAGAGGTTAAGGACTACCACAGCCTTGTTCGCTACTATACCAATAAGAACATTTCTGTAAGCTACCTAAGAGCAAAAAAGAAAAACGATGCACAAAGAGTGCTTGATCTCTACGGAACCTCTAACCAAAAATACTGGTAAAATGGAATGGGATAATCTTCACGAACTCCTGCGTTCGCTTTACGACGATATGATGCCGCTTGCAGGCGATATGGCGGCAGTAGCTAAAGGTTTGGCAGGATTGGGAGCGCTGTTCTATGTGGCATTAAAGGTTTGGCAGGCTTTAAGCCGAGCCGAGCCTATTGATGTGTTTCCGTTGCTGCGTCCGTTCGCTTTGGGGCTTTGTATAATGTTTTTCCCAACCATCGTGTTGGGAACCATTAATGCAGTATTAAGCCCTGTGGTTACAGGAACCCACCAAATACTGGAAGGCCAAGTGCTTGACCTCAACCAACTCCAACAACAGAAAGACCAATTGGAATACGAAGCAATGGTACGAAATCCAGAAACAGCCTATATGGTATCAGACGAAGATTTTGATAAAAAGCTGGACGAATTGGGATGGTCGCCATCCGACGTTGGTACAATGGCGGGAATGTATATGGATAGACAAGCTTACAAGATTGAAAAAGCTATAAAGGATTGGTTTCGTAATCTACTGGAGATACTCTTTCAGGCGGCAGCTTTGGTCATTGATACCATACGAACGTTTTTCCTGATAGTTCTTTCCATACTGGGACCAATAGCTTTTGCTATTTCTGTGTGGGACGGTTTTCAGTCCACACTCACGCAATGGATTACAAGGTATGTCAGTGTTTACCTGTGGCTTCCTGTTTCAGATTTGTTCAGCTCGATGCTGGCAAGAATACAATCCCTCATTTTAGAAAGGGATATAGCAATGCTTGCTGATCCGACCTACATACCCGATACGAGCAATACGGTTTACATCATCTTTATGATTATCGGTATCGTTGGCTACTTCACAATTCCAACAGTAACAGGTTGGGTAATCCAAGCCGGAGGTGCAGGGAATTTTACCCGAAATGTAAACCAAACAGCAATGAAAGCCGGAAATCTTGCTGGAGCAGGTACAGGATCTACAGTAGGTAACATCGGCGGTAAACTGATGAATAAATAACAATAAATCATTAAAAAAATGGAATTTAAAACGCTAAGAAATATCGAAAACAGCTTTAGGCAGATACGTTTGTATGCTATTGTGTTTGCGGTTCTCTGCATTGGCGTGGTAGGATATGCCGTATGGCAGTCCTACCGTTTTGCAGAAGAACAACGCCAAAAAATATATGTGCTGGATAACGGCAAATCTTTGATGCTTGCCTTATCGCAGGATGCTAGCATCAACCGACCTGTAGAAGCAAGGGAACACGTCAGACGTTTTCACGAGCTGTTCTTTACACTCGCTCCTGATAAGAATGCTATAGAAAGCAATATGAGCAGGGCATTCAACCTTGCTGATAAAAGTGCCTTTGATTACTACAAAGACCTTTCTGAAAAAGGCTATTACAGCCGTATTATATCAGGAAACGTACAGCAACGTATAGAAGTGGACAGCGTGGTCTGCAATTTCGACACCCACCCTTATGCGGTACGAACTTATGCCAAACAATTCATCATCCGTTCAAGCAATGTAACCAGGCGTAACCTGATTACCTCCTGCTATCTCGTCAACTCCGTTCGTTCTGACAACAACCCGCAAGGCTTCAATATTGAAAAATTTGCAGTCGTGGAAAACAGGGATATCGAAGTCATCGAACGCTAAAAACAATCTTATGGAAGCATTATCAGATTTAAACACGTTTGCAAAAATCCTTAACGATAAAGGATATAACGGCTATTTCCATACGCAGGGAGCGTATGCAGGAAAGTTGAAAGAAAGTATCAGCGATTACCTTGAAAGTTACCAAAAAGGTACAGACAGTTTACCCAAACAGGATTTATTGTTGACAGGCTATCTGCAATGGTCGGGAGAAGACAAGCCCCGTGTAGAATGCAGTATGTGGGTAAAGTACCTGAACGGCAAATTCTCATTGAGCCGAATGGAAATAGCCAAGAAAGACAGCTTTGGGCAACTGCTTAAAAAATCGGAATTGACAAACCTGTCAGTCATATCTGCACCCAAATTAACGGAAGCGATCGCACTGGTCAATGATGAACAGAAACAAAATCTGGGCTCAAGTTCAAAGCGGTTCAAGCTCTAACATCAGAAATAATAAGAATATGAAAAAACTAAGAGCAAATATGGACAGGTATTTTGACAAGCTTGATGAACGTTGGCAGACGTTACCAGTACGCAAACAGCACCAATATACCCTCTACTTTTTTGTGTGTTACTTGCTGCTAACTGTAGCCGTCATTGGGAAAGTGATGTATGACACCTCAAAGTCAGGTAACGATATGGTCATTGAGCATATCGAAAATCCAGTTCTCAAAAAAAATGGAAGTCCTGCAATGTTGCAGGATAGTGTATCAACAATTTTAAAAAATCAGATTTATGAAAGAAAATGAGAATAAAAAATCGGTTGTTCGGGTAACTGAAGGTAACCCGTCCGCAAATACTGATGTACTGCAAGACGGTACACAGAACAAAGCTGAAAAGCTGAAAAAACCGCTCATATTTGGTTTAATGGCAATTGTCTTTCTGAGTTGTATGTACCTCATATTTAAACCATCTGAAGATAAAAAGGCAATTGAAAATGTCGGTCTGAACGATGCAGTACCCCAAGCTACGGGAGCAGGAATGCCAGACGACAAAGCCAAGGCATACGAGCAGGAAATGCTAGAACGTAAAGAGCAAGAAAAACGCAATGCATTGGCTATACTTTCAGACTACTGGAATACCGAAGACAAAGAAGAGCCAACCGACGAACCGTTTTCTGAAGATGAGGAAAACGACAGCTTTGGCGGTAGTGGGAGAAATTCGGGAAGAAGCAGTAATCCTGCTTTGAACAGCTATCGAAATAGCCAAAGCGCATTGAGTTCCTTTTATCAAGATGATAACGCTGAGACAATGGAACTGCGTAAGCAGGTGGACGAATTGAAAGAAAAATTATCAGAAAAGGATGTGCCACCTGTGGCCACAGTTGATGACCAATTGAAGCTAATGGAGAAATCTTATGAAATGGCAGCAAAATATCTTCCGAAGAATGAAAATGCCGAGAACGGTACTCCTGCCAATGGTACAACTCCTGCTGCTGGTGCTAATCAGAAAGAGCATTTTGTATCGTTCACGTCTGCAAGAAAAAATACAGTATCAGCCCTTTACCGTGAACCATCGGACAGTGCTTTTTTAGCAGATTGGAGCGAAACAAAGAACCGTGAATTTTATACTGCTGGTTCTGTGGAACAAATGGCACAACCCAAAAACAGTATCAAAGCCTGTGTACACGATGCCCAAACAGTAGTTGGCGAAACAGGTGTGCGTTTACGATTATTAGAGCCTGCAAAAACACCGAGCCGTACCATTCCAAAAGGAACGATTTTAACGGCTAATGCGAAATTTCAGGGAGGGCGTTTACAACTAAAAGTTACCTCGATAGAACTGGAGGGCAATATCATCCCGGTAGATATAACCATTTACGATTTGGACGGACAGCAAGGCTTGTACGTTCCTTATTCGCCCGAAATGAATGCCCTTACTGAAATGGCAGGTAATATGAGCCAGACTGGCGGAACGAGCGTAATGCTTACACAGAATGCCGGACAGCAGGTTGCAGCAGACCTTAGCCGTGGCGTGGTACAGGGAATTTCGGGCTACTTCGCCAAAAAGGTAAGAACCCCAAAAGTTACGCTGAAAGCAGGACATCAGGTCTTTCTTGTATCTAAACAATAAATGTTGAATTCAAGTAAATAAAACAATGAAAAATAATTTAAAAACCTTTTGGGCTATTGTCCTGATACTCGGCTTTGCCGTACAATCTTATGCACAGGACAGCATCAGAACACCGCTTGCATTGGGCAAGATAGAACCGTATAGAATGGAAGTTACCTATGATAAGACTTCACATCTGATTTTTCCGACTGCTATCCGTTACGTGGATTTGGGAAGCGAATACCTGATTGCAGGAAAAGCAGAAGATGCAGAAAATGTGTTACGTGTAAAAGCAACAGTAAGGGATTTTGAACCTGAAACCAATTTTTCAGTCATTACGAATGACGGACGTTTTTACAGCTTTAATGTGTATTACAGTTCTTACCCGGAGGCAATGAGTTACGACCTACTCACAATGCAAAAGGCAGTGGATAAAGCCAACGGAAACGATGTGCTTTTTGAAGAATTGGGCAATAATTCGCCTTCACTAGCAGGCTTGCTATTAGAAACAATTTACAAAAATGATAAGCGGATTGTAAAGCATATCGGGTCAAAGAGTTTCGGTATTCAGTTTATTCTCAAAGGCATTTATATCCACAATGGCAAATACTATTTCCATACGGAATTGAGAAATAAAACCAATGTACCTTTTCAAATTGATTTTATCAATTTCAAGGTGGTAGATAAAAAGGTGGCAAAACGTACCGTAGTTCAGGAACACCCGATGATACCGCTTAGAACTTACAAACCTTTGGACGAGATTGGCGGAAAACTAACCGAACAAAACGTTTTTCTGTTAGACCAATTTACCATTGCCGATGACAAGGTGCTGTTGATTGAGATTTTCGAGAAGAACGGTGGCAGACATCAAACTTTGCAGGTCGAAAATTCAGACTTAATCAAAGCTCGTTTGATTAACGATATGCACCTGAAATTTTAATAACCATTTTAAAATAATTATATGAAAAAGTATATCTATACCGTGATGCTCATTTTGATGGCCATCACGGTTACACGGGCACAAAGAATGCTCCCAAAACAGAAAGGATTGGAAATAAGTGCAGGTATATTATCCGATGACAAGATCGGTAATGATTATTACCTCAACATCGGAATGACCGTGAACAGTAAAAACGGCAATTACCAACTTTGGGCATTGGAATACACGCACCAATACCACAATTATAAAGACCTCAGCATACCGCAGGAAACCTATACTGCCGAAGGCGGTTACAGTTTCTTTCTGTTGGGCGATGCCCGTAAAAACATCACACTCAACTTCGGGATAACAGGTGTGGTCGGTTATGAAAGCATCAACCGTGGCGAAACTATGTTATATGACGGAGCAAAGATTTTGAGCGAGGATAATTTTATCTACGGAACAGGCGGTCGTCTCACTTTTGAAACGTACCTGTCAGACCGTTTTGTACTCGTCCTGCAAGGGCGTACAAAGGTATTTTGGGGTACGGACTTAGAGCAATTCCGACCATCCGCAGGTGCGGGATTAAGGTTTAACTTTTAAAACTTAAAAACAATGATAGCAATATTCAATAAATTCAGAATAGGATTAAGCTCGATATATGTAATGTTGGCAATCCTCACAGTTTCGGTTTCTATGGTGTCTTGTAGTAAAGATGATGAACTGGAAATACAGAACGATTTTCCTTTTGAGGTAAAACTGATGCCTGTTCCAAAAGATGTATCCAACGGGCAGACCGTTGAAATACGCATTGCCATAGAGCGAACAGGCTATTACAGCAATACACAGTATTTTCTTCGCTATTTCCAATTTGACGGACAAGGCACGTTGCGGTATTACGATGAACAACCATATTTACCGAACGATTTATACCCGTTACCGACAGAGCAGTTTAGATTGTACTACACTTCAACATCTACCGTATCACAATCTTTTGAGGTTTGGATTTCAGACAGCTTCGGAAATGAAAAACAGATAAGTTTTCAGTTTAATAGTGCTGATTAAAAAGAAAGAAATCCTGCCATAAAAAGCAGGATTTCTCTTTTTAAGGTGTGTTAAAGCTATTTTTTTGTAAATTTAAAATGGATTTTAAATGTTTTTGTTATGGTTGCATCATTGGTTATAGGAATAATATTTTTGGTTGCCGGTTTGGGACTTCGCTACTGGATTAACCGCAGAAAGTTTTACAGACGTAGCCCTATGGGAGCAGAAGGCTTTTCATCTTATGAAAGTTCGGTTATTATTAAATTGCTTGAAAAGTTTGGTAAATGGGTAGCTTATGCACTGATTATTTTTGGACTATTGTCGCTTTGGGTTTATTCTCGTGAGAAAAATGATAAGGAAAGACCTGAAGTTGAAATACAAAATCCTCGATAAACAATATGCTATTTCAAATTTTCAATTAGAATATTTGCATAATTTCGTAACATCTAAACAGCATTGTGCTAAATATATTTTAAAATGAAATTACGAATTGAAAATTGGATTGATAATAATAATTTTTCAGAAGATGTAAAAGTGTTATTTACAGATGCTGTTACTTGCTATAAAGCTGGAGCAAATAGAGCCTCTTTATTATTTTCATACTTGGCCTTTTTGACGATATTGAAGGAAAGAATAATTGGAGGAACCAAACCGAACACATTTGAACAAGGAAACTGGAACAGTTTAATTACAAAATTGCAAAACGAGAATTTGTGGGAAGCTAATGTCTTTGAAGCAACTCAACAACGAGAAAAAATAGATCAGGCTACGAAACAACGTACGAGAGATCCAATCTTTAATATCAATGAGGATCTGAGATCTCAAATAAAATATTGGAAAGATAGACGAAATGATTGTGCTCACTACAAAGATAATATTATTGAAACCTTCCATACAGATGCTTTTTGGGCATTTATAGAAAGTAATATGTCTAAAATAACAATAGAGGGCGGGATGCAATCTTTAATTAATAAGATTTATAGACACTTTGATCCTACAATTACGCCTCCAAATAAAGACATTACTCCACTAATTAAAGAGGTTGAATTTTCGGTAGAAAGGTCGAAACTGAAAAATTTCTGGGAAGCATTGTTGCATAGTGGTGATTTTGATTTTGATTTATCTCAAAGAAAACAAGAACTAATTAATAAGAGCTTAGAGGTAAATAGAGATTTCGTAAATGATAGTTTGATTGCGATTGTCAAAGCTAACAAGTACCATTTAAAAGATTTTCTCTCGAACCATCCAGATAAAGTTTTGAGTTTTAATTTCAATGATGAAGAAGTTAGAAGATTTTGGAAAACACAATTAATCACTGGCAACAATATTTTAGGATTATACACTTCTTTTTTAAGAAACGGTCTAATTCCTCCAAATGAAATAGCAGAAGCAAATAAAACTATTTTGAGTGCCATTCGAGAATATTCTCCGACTAACAATGAGCATCAAATTTTATCTGGAAATGGTTTCTTAAATACTTTTAAACAAGATATTCTAAATAACAGCAGTTTTATCGGAAATAAATCATACTTATATGTAAATGAAAAAGTTGACATTATTGCAGGAATTATTAAAAATTATCCTGCCGATAAGGACATAATTATGAGGTTAGTTGAACACTATCAGCAACAGAATAATTCTGAATGGTTGATAGG
This sequence comes from Paenimyroides viscosum, assembly GCF_003858535.1. GTDB lineage: Bacteria > Bacteroidota > Bacteroidia > Flavobacteriales > Flavobacteriaceae > Flavobacterium > Flavobacterium viscosum. Next base: position 71,855 of record NZ_RQTJ01000001.1, on the reverse strand, counting down.
AAGACTTAATAATGTCTTTGTAAATGGGAGTGCCATTACCGATGATTATAAGAACATTTTACAAACTGAAAATGTAGAGATCCCAGAGAAATTAAAGATTTTTTTTAATTAATAAATATCAAATCGGATAGCCCAAATCGCTATCCGTTTTTTTTATGGGGTCATAAATCAGTACATATAAAAGATGTAAGCTTTAGAGGTAAATAAATTTCGTCTGGGCTATGCTTTATGTAATCTTCCTTATTATCATCCCACATAAAGCCTGGCCTGATTAAACTGAAATCGTTCGTTTTTGTTACAGACTGAACGTAGCTATAGCCCCAAGGCGATTTATAAATAATTTGACCCTGAACTGCGGAGGTATAAAAGGTCTTATCTTCAATCTGTTTAATTACTTTTATAAACGATGGACAAAGTTTTCCGTAAAATATCTCTAAGTTTTTTTCAAATCCCTTTGTCCTGTTTTTCAACTCAGAAATTCTACCGTTAATTTTGGTTTTCAACTCTTCGAAGTTGGCAATGAAATCATCTGCATTTTTGCAACCTAAATAATGAAGTGCATTTAAAACCATCGTAAAAAAGTAATGCAATTCATCATCTTTCCAGCGATTGTTTACCAAGCAAACAATTGTGCTTATGAGCGCCTCTTTTTTTAGTTCCTCAATTTTCTTTTTGGTATAGTCAAATTCATACGCTTTAAATCCGCTTCTTGCCAGCATCAAAAAGTCGCCAATTAAGTTTAAACAACAACCTTTTATATTGTTATTATCATAGTTATCTACAAAAGGCAAATAACTAAAAAAATGCTGTGTGTCTTGTTCGTCATACTTTGCAAATTTCCCACCATATTCAGTTATCAACTCAAGAGCGATTAGATATTTAGTCAAATCTGTAAGTGTAGGCCTATATGTTTTTGGTCGATTATTCCCGTAAAGAATTTCTTGTTGGTAATTGTAAAGATTATCAAAGTAACTCATCAATTTTCTTTTTTCAGTCTTAAGCACAGCAAAAGAGAGGTTACGAACCGTTGCTACTTCTCCTTCCTCATTTCCATTTATGTTACCTAAATTTTCTTCTTGCTCATCAATACTTATATCAGCTTGCTTATTTGTTGAAATTCCATTTAAATTGATGAACTTTAAAACATCTAAAACACGTAGGGAAAGAGAAGAGAGTAAGAGGTTTTTTTCAAATCCAGAATTTTCGATTGGTTTATAAGAAGAGAGATCGTAAAGTTTTTCAAGTTCTTTGTCGTCATTCAGCTTTGTAACCAGGTTTCTTCTACTATCTAAAAAACTGGCTCCTGTCTCATTTTCTGTTTCATCAAAGATTGCATAATGTAACAAGTCGAGAACTTTGCTCAGCTCTCCATTTTGAATTTCGCTATAAATTTTTTCAATTTCCTCTGTCTTTGGGTTAGGATGCGTTTTCACCAAAAGGAAGTAATCTGAAATCAATAGTTTATTTGAGATAATCCAATCATTAACATTTGTCAATTGCACATATTTGAAACTGCCTAATTCTAAATTGACTTTTATTTTTAGCTCTTTCTCATAATTCGAGAATGTTTGGGTATGTAAAAATCGGTTTTGCTTATCGAAGAAAACAACCTTAAATTCATCGGTATAAGTGCCATTAGAATGAAGTATAAATTCATCATAAATCAACTCTGCCGATAGCAGTTGCAGTTTGAATTGATTATTCTCGATTATAGTTTCATAAACTGATTTATTTGTAGTTATTGCAAATTCATCAAGGCTTTTACTATTGCTTGTTTTCAGTTTTATGCCTAATTGATTTAATAATCCACCTTTTTCTGACTGAATAAGAAGTGAAACTTCTGCATTTGAATTTTTGCCCAATAATCCCAACCCTGCAGGTGTAATATTGGCACTACCGAACAAGCAAAATTCTTTTCCATTTTTTGTCTTGAAATGAATAATCTTCCCATGAAGTTTTGATTTTGAGTTTCCGGATTTTACATACTGCACTTTGCTTACGCCTGCATCACACCAATCGTAGAATGTAAATGCTTTGCTAACCTGCATTGAAGAAGGAATTAAACCGCTTTCATCCAATATTACATATACTACTGCTGAAGGAAAAAGAGAATTGAGTTCTTGCAATACTTTTCCTTTCTTGTCATAATATGGAGAAATGGTAGTTATTTCTACTACTTTCTCACTGCTAAGATGTTTTGAAAGTTCGTTCCAAATAGAAGTTGTTTCTGTATTAAACAGAAAAGCAACTTTCTCTTTTTGCGACGTTTCAAAAAATTGAAATGGCTTTGTTTTTGGTAATTCATTCAGCCATTTAGAATGTTCAAGTATCCATTTTGTAGTTTTTTCATTCATCTGTCCCTTAACTGACGATGAAAGAGTTGATAGATAATCCCAAGCTGACGAAAAGATTGATGCATTTTCGGTTGAACGAATATCAAAATGAAACGCTCCCCAAATCTCATCATTGTTACCATTTCCAGAATTTGTAAGGTTTCCGGAACCAACAATAAGCAATCCTTCTTTTTCACCAAACAACATCCAAATTTTTGGATGGAATACTGATTTTTGGAAAACGGGGTAAAGTGAATAGCCAGCAGAAAGTTGCATTTCTTCTCCAGTGGCTTGTTGCATTAACTCTGAATAATAATGTCCGTCAATAAAGACGTTGATGTTTCTCACGCCACAAGAACGCAACCATTTCATTGCTTTCATTTCAAAAAAATAAAAGTCAAAGCTGAAGGTAGTAAGAATTGCAGAATGATATCTTCTGCTTCCTATCAATGTTAGTATGTTTTCTCTTTCTAGTATCATCAGTCAACCAAAAGTTTTTTATGTAATGGTGATAAAATCCTTTGGTTGTTGATTACCTGTAAATCAAACATTATGTTTTGCAAGGCGTTCATTCTTGGCGATGTGTTTCTTGGTGGAAATGTATCTATGAAACGGATGTATTGTTCCTCAATAAAAAATTTGTGGGTAGCCTGTGAGCCGTTGCCCATTTTTCTGAGTGCAACCATTGAGTGCCTGTAAATAATTTTGCGTAAAATAAATTGTTCAACAAAATCTTGAAGCGTTTCGTTTTCTGCCGTGTGAACTGTCAAGATGCCATCAACCATATTCCCATCCCTTTCTATCTTTTTTCTGCTCATAAATTCTTTCAATGGATGAAGTTGCTCCCTATTGTTTTTGAATATTTGAAGCAAAAGCATAAAGCCATATTTTGCGACCATAACAGGGTCGTTTGTTGCATCAATTTCCCCTTTGATGTTTTCCTCGTTTTCTGTGTCACTGATCAACACCAAAATTTCTGCAAGTGAACTTGTTGGCGCTATTGCTTGATTTATCTCTTTGCATATTTCATTTGTAATACTGCTTGAAAAATTCTTTACAAACAATGGCAGATATTGATCTTGTTGAAAATCGTAAAGATGTTGTAATACAGCCCAAAATATTGTTCCGCAACTGTATTGCCAATACTCATTTAATTGGTAGCAGTACCAACCAATATTAGTTTCCGTTTCTGGATTACTACTTTTGCCCAATTTCTTTCGGTAACTTTCCAATAGAAATCTATACCAGTCGTAATTATTTTCATTTTCAACAGCTGTATTTAAGAGCGACAAAATTGTTTCTTTTCTGTGAAAAGTAAAACGTTCTTCCATTTCTTGACTTGGTTCGTCTTTGTCCAAAAGCATTTCCACATATAGTTGCCATTCAGCATTTCCTGTTTCTATCGTCTCAATCGCAAAATATTTTATCAGTTCTGAAATATCAGATTGGTAAAGTTTCCCTTTTTTGATGTTACTGTAAAACAATTCTTTTATTTGTGGTGATAATGAAACTTCAAAAGCCTCGGCTAATTGTTTCCCAGAAACTTTTTGTCTTGGGTGTGGTTTACTAATGTTGTAAATAACATCGCCATCATCATTTATTGCTGTAATAATTAAGGAAAGTGCCTGCATTGCTCCGTAATAATATTGTCCGAATGCACCAGACGGATATTTCCAATAAACAGTTTTGTCGGTGTTGTCTTTGTCTGCTCCTTCTGCTAAGTCAAAATAAGTTTCCTCAGTTGTATTAATTAGGTTTGAAGCAAAGTTGCTTCCTGTTATCTGTTGAACTCCTTTACGCTCGCTTTGCATAATTATGGCAATCATCAATTCAGCTCTGCGGATAAAACGGTATTGTTGTTTTGAGTTTCCTTCCTTTTCCTTTTTGAAATAGAAATCTAATAGCCAGCAATAAAAACCATAATAACGAAGTCGGTTTGTCAAGTTAGAAATACCTGGCAACATAGTGGCATAGGTAGCCTCTGATGTAGTTTGCAGTCCTAAAGGATCTAGTCCAGTGATTAGATTTATGGATGCTCCCCAAAATGGATAATTTGATTTGCCTTTTTGTAATACTGCCATTAAAAATTCCTATTGATTTATTAGTAACCTATATTTTTCAAATTTACAAAATAAACTATCTTGAAATTTATATCGTGGCGACAAATACTACCTCTCAACGCCAACTAATACCAAAACTCCTAACACTACAATAATCCTTTATAAATTAGACTTCCACAGAAAAATTGAGCATCTATGGAAGTTATCGCAATACAAAAATCCGCATTGGACGGAATGAAAAAGGAACTGAAAGCACTTTTAGAAATGACCGAAAACGCCACGAAAAAATACACTTCAATTTTCAAAGAAGAAAAATGGCTCGATAACCAGGAAGTGTGTTTGATGATGAACATTACCAAACGGACTTTGCAGACCTATAAGGACAAAGGGCTACTGCCATATTCCAAACTGAACCGCAAGAATTATTATAAACTTTCGGATATACAGGCTTTGCTCGAAGCCGGACAACCGTACAATACAAATAATAATGGATTTACTGACGAATGAAACGGAAGAAGTAATCGAACAACAGCAAATGATGATGCAGTTGAGAAACCGTATTGAAAACATATTAAAAAACTATCGTCCTGTAATGAATGGTGAAATTTACTTGTCGGGTGAAGATGTATGCAAACTGCTACATATCAGCAAACGGACTTTACAGCAATACCGTGATGACAATATCCTGCCGTACATTCAAATTGGTGGTAAAATTATTTATAAAGAAACAGATTTGATGAAGGTACTGGAGCAGAATTATATCAATCACAAAACAAATTCAGGCTAGCTTTTTTGTAGCATTAATACATCCAATAGCAACGAGTTTAGTATCTTTGCTATGTAAAATATAGAAATCTTAAAGTGTTTTTACTTTAAGTCCCACATTGAAAACTGGTAATTTTTAGACAACGGGACGATAAGGAAGAACGCTCATGCCATAGGCGTGGGCGCTCGCTTATTCGTTGTCGGGTATACCAGTACCTCAATGTGCGGTAAGTGTAGTTGCCTGCGCTTTCTTTTTTGTGCAGGAAACTCCATTAACTCAAAATCTGACAATATTATGGAAACTGGTACAGCACAACAAAAAATTACTCTCGCATTTATCAACGACAAAAGCCTTATTTTAGATTTCATTTGCAAAGACCTCATTGCTTCAGGAACTGAAGTCTTATTTCGTTCGGAAAGCATTGAAGATGGACTATCACAATTATTTTCATTAAATGAACTCCCAAAAATTTGTATTATCGACCTTGATTTTTACGATAACAACATTCTGGTACAACTTCAGAGATTAAGAACACAATATCCAACGATAAAACTGATTGCCCATAGTGAAAATGATGATAAAAAAGTTAGTAAAGATCTTTTAGATATTGGTTTTTCTAACTATTTACTCATTGGGAGTGATGCCGAAGATTTTAGAAAAGTAATTGTAGCCGTTTTCAATTTAGGACAAGAGAAATATTAAATAATTTCGGACTTTAGCTATACTTGACTAGCATTCATACAGAATACTGACGATTTTTTTATCATTTAGTACAAACCTTATCTGCTCATATTTTTGAGTAGGGTGCATATCCTGTTCTGTAGCTGGTGGAAAATATTTTACACCGATAGTCACGTTTGGTAAACTAAAACTCCAAGATGACCGAATTTTAAAATTCTTACTGCATAATTGTTGTTCGGATGAGTTCAGATATTCTTTGAATTTTGAAATATTTTCGGTTTCAAATAAAGTTTTCCAGTTTTTGCGTACTTCAAAACCGATATTTTTGTCAAGATTTTTCAGAATACTACTTTCATCGGAACTGTTACAGGCCTTTATAAAATCTCTGATGATTTTTCGTGGGTACTTTTGAATTTCCCTGATTTCTTTCTTTTTGTTTTCAAGGTAAGTGCTAAAATCCTTGTCCACTAATTCAGATAATTTATAGTATCCTGAATGAAAGGCTTCTAAAGGAGATTTATACAGTCTATCTTTAAAAAATGTTGCTTCATTATTTTCATTGGTTTTAAAATGATCCAGAAGCAAAAAACCTTTTTCTTCAGTAGCATTGTTAACACCGTCCACAATATTTACAAAGTAGTATTGCTCTTTATCTTCAAACAAAACTTTGATTTTAGAGTTGAATTTTTCCGGCTTATTTACCGATGTTTTTACAAGATATTTCGTTTCATCTAAAGGATTTTCAATCCGTCTTCCCCAGCCATCAGTCGATAATTCAGATTGGTATCGGGATAATTGAACTCGTATTTCTTTTCGTCCTTTTTCAAGGTCGGTGGTAAATTCATATCCAGGAAAAGAATTGAGAATAGCCGTGTCTAATTCCCATTCCTCATAATCACTTGTAAAATTTATTTGATAGCTAAATTCATATTCCCGAATGTAAACCGGAAATTGGAACTTGTTCCCGACAATTGTTTGCTCTAATAAAGTAATATCGGATTTCCTGTTTACGGTTATTGAGATTTCTGTTTCAATCATTTTGAAATTTATAGTTACTAACAGACTTCAAATTTACTCAAATTAAGAGGTTATGTAACTTTCAAAAAGACAAAATCCAAATCAATAAAGCGACGTTCTTTTGCTTCTTTTCTTTGGTCGCAGTCTGGAAAGAAAAGAAGTCAGGGGTAAATACAACAAAAGGGATAAAGAATATCCCACGAAAAATACCGCAATCTGTTTGGCAAAATGTAAGGGAAGGGCAATGTGTAGCGGTGCATTTTGAGAAAGGGGTTGCACCAATTTTAAATGCAAAAATGCGTTTCCGACCGAAGCGAGGAATTGCATTTTTGCCCGCCGATTTCGGCTTTTAGGCGACTTTTATCGGGTGGGTGCGGAAATCTTTCAGATTGTGAAAAAATCCTCTGTATTCGGTCATTCCTTTGCGAAACAAGTTCCACAGTAAAGAACAACCCATTTGTGTCAATGATGAATTGATAAACAAATCTTGGTGTTCCAATGCTTCGGCAAGTGAGCAGCTTGGAGTATTATCTTCTTGTTCCGATTGCTTCAACAATTCACCAAATTCATCGGTAACAAATGGCAGGCTTGCCACCGTTTGGTATTTCTCTGAATTGGGTTGCTTTATCTCTCCGATAGTAGATAGTAGCACTTGTCCTGTATCTTGGCTGTTGCCAAAGTCCAGCCAATATTTTGGCTCGTCTTGGTAGTGTCTGCGGTAGCTTGTTACTTTAAGAATTTCAGCAACGCCAAACCTCGCCTGTATATTATCCACACACGTAATGGTAATAGTTGCCCTTGATTTTTCGGGCAATTTGCCAAAATTGTCTTTTTTAAATTTTACAGTTTCAGCTTTCCAATTTGTTCCTGCCCAACGGTTGCAACGGTTGATTAAAGCAACGGATTTGTACAATCCTGTTTCACTATCTGCAAATCGCTGTCTGCCTAAATTAGCACTCGTGATAACATCATCATCCCAAAGGCGGACTTGCATTCCTGCGTGTCCCAAGGCTATCAAACTTTCGTTTATTTCCATTAAAGCGGTCAGTACTTTTGAGCCTGTGCCACCTGCTCCGATAAGGTTTACCGAAATCGGGTTTGTTGGATTGAGTAAATAGTTGTCCGTAAAATGGACTGCTGTTTTTTCTGTATTCATCACAATAGATTTTTAAGGATTTTGTTATTCTTTTTCAATACTTCTTTCGGAAAGGGTTTATCAGTATTGATAAGGTCTTTCCAAAGGTTTACAATGTTTGTTTTAGTCAAGTTTTCGGATAATGAATGGCTGAAATAGGAATTGAAAAAATAATGTTCCCACGCCTGTATAAATTCCTCAACCGAAGCCGAATTTTTAATGTCAATACCCACAGTACCCATACATACATTGCCCTTTTCGTAGATATTGAAGAAAGGTGGATAATGCAATGGCGTTTTCTCGGTGGGTCTTCTGTCATTTGCCAAAGCAAATACGGTAAGACTGCTTTTGCTCGCTAACCATAGCATTGGCGGTACTTGTGCCATTCCGTTAGGTATGCCCAAACTATCCAAAAAATACAGTTTCCGTTGTTGTGTTTTGGTGTACCATAATACTGTGCCTTTTTCAGCATTTGGATTGATATGCAGGATATTGGTTGGCAAAATCCCCTTTGGTTTTAAAAAGGCTTGGTTCTTTTCTTCATCGGTCTGTAAGGACTTAGCCAAAATATTGGCTTCTTTTACCGTTAATGGATGGGCATTGATAGGCGTTCCGTTGCTGTCCATATCGAAATGCTCCACATACACATCGGTTTCAGTACCTTTGGCTTCATAGAAAACCAATGCGGATTTCGGATAATACAATGTGCCAAAGTGGTCTGTTATGTCTGTTGTTGTGTTCATTTTTCTATCGTTTTGTATTCGTATAATAATCCACTCAAATCATTCAATAAACCAAACAAACGGTTCTCAAAATCAAGATTGGCTGTTGGTATTTCGCTTCCGTCAAACCGCTTGGAAATAGTAGGTTCTTCCATTGCTCCGTACTCGTTAAATTCATTGTTGATGGTATCTGAAAGGCTTTCGTATAACCAACCTTTGGTGTCTGCAATAAATGAAATGTATTTTTCCATTCCGATTATTTCATTTTCGTCATCATCATTATAAGGGTCTTTTTCGGGCAATGTGGCGTTTGTGAAAATGGTTACGTTCGGATAATTTTTAAGAAGTGCAAACGCATTGTGAGCCACTTGCCAACATTCCTTGTCGAACGTATCAACACTTTTAAATCGATTCAAACGCTGTTCAAATACCTTTAGATTGCTACGGTTGAATAGCTTTTGTTCAATCTTGTCTCCAATGTATTCGGCATTTCTTAACTCACGTTTGTAGCTTTCCGTTTCTTCCGTTTCCTCGTCCTGTTCCACCCAATCGTTCATCATTTCGTAAAGCCAATACAAGTAACTTTCTTCCTGTCTGTAATATGGAATTTGGGCGATGTGGCACAGATAACTGCATACCGATAGTAAAAGCTGTGCCGTCTTTTTACGCTTCGGGTCTTTGAGCATTTTAAAGAGCGGTGCAACGGGAATATAATAAAAGGTTGTACCTGTATTGTATCGTTCCTCACTTGTGAAGTAGGTTTTCTCACTGTCCTGAACCACTTTGAAGCCATCCCAATTGCTATTGGTACGTTTCACTTTGGTTTTCATATCCCACATAGCCAATGCCATATTGTAGGGAAAATCAAAATCTTGTGTCTCCATTGGTTCAATGCTGTAATGCTCGGCAAGTTTGGAAAGGGACTTGTAAAAATCCCCCTCCGTTTTCTGACAAGCCTGTGCGGATGGTGCTGTTTTCAGTTTAGGCAGAAACGTACACTTTAGAATACCATTGGTAGCATTGCTATGGGTACGGATTTCTGTTTGTCTTTCTGTACTTGGTTTGCGTCCTTTGGTCTTTGTAGCCAATTCGCGAACTCGCCCAACTGTCGGTGCAATTGCTGTTGCCGTTTCTGTTCGGGTATTGTGATAAATCCCGATATAATGTTGCGTTGCATAATTCATCGTTTTATTATTTTGGTTTAACCTTTTGTACCCATTACGCTCTCAAATTTATACTCGACTGTATCATCTTTTATTTGTGGTGCAGATACTTTTGCGGTTGTCAAAATCGGGTACATATTGGCGTAAAAACTCATTACGGCTTCCACGCTCCAACGTGGTTCAGGGTCGGTCAGTCTTATGTCCTGTCCTTTATCTTTGAGTATAAAAACTCTTTCTAATTGCGTTGCTAATAACATAATGTTCTGTTTTAATGATTACTATTCGTCTTCATCTTCGTCCGTTCCATCAATAGGATAATCGGCAGTAATTTGCTCTATTGGTGGTTCGGGTTTTGCTTCGTCCATTGCTCCGAAAAGGCTCGGTGTGGCAAACTTGTCGGATAATGACGTTTTGCGTTTGCGTATCTCGTCCGCTTTTTCGGGAAACTCCGTTAAATCGGGTACTTTTATCCACGCTTCACGGAATTTGCCTTCTTTTTCCAACTCGTCCGCCTTTGCCATAGCATCTTTAAAGTTCTTGTCTTTGGCTTCTTTGTCCTTTATCGCTTTCTCGGTTTTTTCCTTTTCTATTGCCGATTGTGCTTTGGCTTCGTCCAATTGCTTTTGGAATTTTTCCATATCCACCATTAAGCCCGATACCTTTTGTATGGGTGTAGTTATCTGCTCAAAAAATCCCTCGTCAAACTCCTGGGGCGTGGCGTTAAATGTCAATGGGGGAATTAGATTTTTTGCACTATCTCCACACGCTTCGTTGTTGAGCAATACCGTTACAATTAGGTTGCTTTCTATTCCTTTTGAAATGTTCAGTTGCAATACTCCCGTAAAGTCCAACTGCTGTATCTGATTGAAAAAATTTGTATTCATCGTTCTTAAATTTTAATTGTTATTACTTTTTTCTTTTTTAAGTTTCTCGTGCATATCTGCCCAATATTCCTGTCTTTCCTTGTCTGTTTCTGTTGGTGGGTCGTGCTGATATTCTTTATACCAACCTGTTTGTTGGATAGCTTTTATGAGGTCGGTAACTTCAATCCAATTCCCTTTTTTATCTATGATTTTCATCGTACTTGGCTTTAAGTGTTATTTGCTGATTTCCGCTATTTGGTCAATCCTACCATAAATGATACTTCTAAGACTTGTTTTATCGGGAGCGTTGTATTCTGCTCAACTGCCGTATTGCTTTACGATATAGGATTTTAAAACATCCTCAAATCCAAAGCGATAACCCATAAGCGGTACGGCTCTTTTGAAATAGGCGTTTCGGTTTACTGCTTCGGCAAGCCAATTTTTTTCGGCTCGGTTCAACTTGTCGCCTTTGTTCAGCTTTTCCCTTAATTGGTAAATCTTTGCATTTTGCAGGGTTGCCAATTTGGGTACATCTTGGCGTACAAACTTTGTGGCTATTGTTTTTGTTTCCATTGCCTTTGGTTTTTAAGTTTCTTGAATTTTAATTTTCCGCTCCAACAAGTTTTCTAATATCTCGTAATCGCTTTCGTAAGCATTACCCTCAAAATGGTAGGTATCGGTTTCTTCATCAAACTCGTATTGCTCAAAATCCACGTCTTCCAAATAAACATCTGTGAGTAGCTTGTCATAAAATGTTGCCCTGCCATATACAAGATTGCCCATTTCTTCATAGTCGTGTGTGAAATTCACTTCGTAATGCTCCGCTATCTTTTGAATGATTTCCATATTTGGCGACCACTTTGTTTCATACTGAAATTGTCCTTCATCGCCTTCGTTCCAATAGATATTGAAGAAATAACCTCCACTATCTTTAGAAATAAATTCGGGTAATTGTCCCTCTTCGGTTTTTTCTTCCTTTTCCTTCATTGATTGAAAGAGTTCCTGTATCGCTGTGATTGCTTCGGGAGTTCCCTCGAATACAACCGTGTTACTGCACCAATTTGCCATAATGAATATTTTTAGTAGGCTACCACCGATTAAAGCGGTAGCCAATTGTTAATTAGTTAAGGTTTAGAATTTCGGCACCGTCCAATGCAAAATCATTACACAATTCAAATGCTTTCTGAGATTTGAGTTGGGCAGTACCACCCAATACAATGCTCTGCAACTTGGCTTCATCGTTTTTGTAATTCCGTACATTCTGATAGTAGCCTGTAACCGCATTATATGCTCCGAACAATGTACCTTTAGTAGTGTTCATTTGTTGGGTGTCGCTTATCATCGCATACGCAAAAGCATCTTCAACGGTGTTTTTGAATACGGTGGAGATTTCATCTTCTGCATCTTTTTTGATTAGGTCAAGCGTTTCTTTGTTCGGGCAAAGTGCCAATTGGATTAGCTTTTTAACCTCTCGGTCTGTTACCTTTACTTTTGCCCACTCATTAAAAATGCCCTCTAATTGGTTGCTCAATGTGTTTGCAAGTCCCATAATCTTGTGAGCGTTCTCAATACGTTGTTTTGCTCCCGAAGTGTGTTTGATGCGGACAACGTTGGTCATACTGCGTAACGAAGCGTTTAAGGTGTTTTGGCAAACGATACGGATTGGTGTAAATGCGGCTGTGATACTTCCGCTACCATCGTGCGAAGTCGTTAGGAAAATGTATTTTTCCGTTACATCATCGCCATTGCCTACACGGATATAGTCAGGCAGTTTGGCTGTGATAAAAATACGTTCTCCGTTGCCTAATGCTCCTGCGGTTTCGTACAGAATGCCCTCGCCACCACCTACAATGGCATCAAAAAAATTAAAGGCTTCACGGTTTTGTACGATATGGTAATCCTTGCCGACTACACCCAATACTTTATTGTTATCGGTGCGTATGTTGGCGAAATAGTTGGGTACTTCCAATTCACTACTACCTATCTCTATGCCGTTGCTGGTTTCGATAATGCCCGAACCTTTGGTAAATAGTGGGGATTTTACGACTTCGTAATCTAACCCTGCGTGTTTGATAGCTTCCTCGCTTGTCGGGTATTGCTCCACGATTTGCCCCAAGTTGTGCCACGATTTTTGTTGTACGCTAAAAAATGAATAACGTCCTGTTCTCTCGTTGAAATTGATATTATGTGCCATAATGTTAGAAATTTTGATGTTAAAAAATGATTGAATTTTCTTGATTAAAATGGGAGGTCATCTTCTGCCTTGTTATTGTTTGTGCTTGTGGTAGCTTGTGCTGTTTCCGATTTTTTGCCACCTCCGTGCAATTTGATTTGAGAGGTATGGAAATTCAGTCCTGCTCTTGGTTCTCCATCATTACCTGTCCACGCCCTTGTGCTTACTCGTCCCGATAGTTCTACCAAAGCACCTTTTGTGAGTAGCTTGGCTACATTCGGGGTTATCCAATAGGAGCAATCGAAATAGGTTGTTTGCTCTATGCGTTCGCCCTGTTTGTTACGGTAGCTGTCGTTGGTCGCTACTGAAAAGTTTACTACTTGTTTGTCCTGTGACGTTGTACGTACTTCCGCATCCCTTGTCAATCTTCCTGTGATGTTCATATTCTTTAATTTTTAGTTATTGATTTTGATTTTTTTAGATTTATTCGGCAATGAGAGGAGGTACTGTTTCGTTTCATTACCATTTCCAATGTTTTTAATCTTCATATCTGACATTTTTTTTATTCGTTTAAAGAGCCGGAGTATGCTATGTTTCGTTTCACGAGCATAAAAGGTTCGTGTTTAGCAGTACCAAGGTTTTGGAAAAAAATACTACCCAACGGGTGGAGATTATTTTCCAAACTTGCTTGACCTTTGTGATGCGTTAAGAACACGGAAATACCTTTGCTCTTGAAATGGGACAAAAAAGCATACGGGTCTTTGGATAAAATGACTGTGGAAGCCAAGAAGATGGCATTGAGAAATGGTTCAGAGTGAATTGAAATAACACTTCCAATTCGCTGAATTTTTAAAACACTTTTTTAAAGCTTTGGGGCTATCAAAGCCACACTAACAGAGGATTAAAATATTGTTTTTGTGTGGAAGGAGTAGATGGCAACATTTTTTAATCTTCTGTTCCAGAATTAGCCAAAAGCTCTTTTACAGAAGGGGAATAGGAAAGAAAAGTAAATGTGCTTTGGCTATAAAAAGTATGGACATAAAAAAAGCAGAACCAGTAAGTTCTGCTCGTTATTATCAAATTGTGATCGACTATATGACCTGTAAAAACGCTTCTTCAATCTCCTTAAATTTAGGAGCTACCAAATCCATATCCTTACTAATCTTTTGGCTGGTAATCTTAGCATATATCTGTGTAGTAGAAATGTTTTTATGCCCCATCATTTTGCTAAGGCTCTCCAGTGGTACACCTTCGGTCAAAAACATTGTTCCAAATGTATGTCTTGCGGTGTGAAAGGTTACTTTTTGCTCTGTAATTATTTCCGCTTTTTCAATCAATTTACTGATGTGGGTATTACAGGTTACATTAGTTGGAACCGGGAAGATAAATTCATTCCTTGTAGTACCTTGATATTTCTCAATGATGCGTTTAGGGATTTCCATTAACCGAACATTGGAAGCAATATCTGATTTCTTTCTTCTGCTGATGATCCATTGATGACCGTCAAAGAAAGATTGAATGTTGTTCATTGTCAGTTTTTTAATATCTGCATAGGCAAGTCCGGTAAAACAACTGAAAATAAAAAGGTCTTTTACTAGTTCATACCTTGGGTGTGGCGGTACACACATCATAAGTTTTTCTACGTCTTCTTTAAGAATATAACCCCTGTCGGTTTCTTCCATATTAATTTCATAATCTTGAAACGGATTATAACGTATTAACCCCTTTTTAATAGCCAATTCCACTAAACTTAATATAGGCATTGTGTAAACCCAAACCGTATTATGTGTAGACTGCAAATTGTACCGGAGATAAAAGTCAAACTCCCTAATAAAATCTCCAGTCAGTTCCCTAAAAGCCATATCATCACGATGATAGCGTTCTTTTATAAAAGTGGTAAGATGATTGTAAACTGTGATGTACTTTTTGTAGGTGCTTTGTGAACGTTCTTCCTTATCAACCAATTTTTTAAAACCCTCATTTTGATCATTGAAGACTTTTAGTATTGCATCATCCATTACACCAACACCCAAGAATGAGAGCTTTACTTTTTGGGACGTAGCAAAGCCCTCGTGCTTCAGCATATCTTCATAAATCTTGTCGATACGCCCCCGTATGTTATCCAATTTTTGGTTGATGTTCAATGCGATGGCACTCTTGCCCAAAACTCTTCCGTGTTTTAAATCCCAATTATTGGAGTTAATTTCTAACTTTGTCCCGAAAGTTTTAGGTGTTCCGTCAATAGTAATACGCGCCATAATCGGGGAATTACCGTTCTTTTTTGGTTCGTTCTTTTTCAAATAGAAAAGCAGTTTGAACGTTGATTTTTTTGTCTGCGTCATAACTCAAATGTTTAATGTTTAAAATTAATTTACAATGAGTTACAAGGGAATATAAAAAAGGGTGCAAAACACTGAAATAAAACCAGTTAAGCTATATAGTTACCTTTATCAATCGGTAACGGATTAGTAACCTAAGCTTGTCATTTCAAGACCAAAATCTATCAGACACCGAGTTCCAAACTAGGACTAATCTTTTACAAAGCATTGTATAGTAACGGTTTTAATCGTTTTGCTTAACTTTGCTTTTTACTAATCTTTTTTCTTTAAAATTATAAAAGACATGGAAACAAATAATGAAGATTTTCAGAAAAGCAAAACAGAAATTAAACCAAAGAAATCTAATAAAGGCTTATATATTATATTAACGATTTTAAGTATACTTGTTTTAATATCTGGAATAATTTTTTATCTAGGATATCAAAAATATAAAGAAAATAATAATTCTGAATTAGAATATTCACAAAACCGCATAGATGCCATCAACGGTATTTTCTCTGTAGCTCAGTATGAAAACATTCCGGAAAACTACCGCGAACATATTTACAATTTTTTAGAATATAACAGCTACTTAGACGGCACATACTTTTTAACCAAAATAGCCGATCGAGCAAAATCGGTTTATGCTTTTGGTGATTTCACCGATGACGATAATGACGAAGACGATTTAGCGGTCTTATTTGAAAAGAATGACTATACGAGCAGTATGCTGGTTATTTTCAATCACAAAGGCGAAGGTTTGTATATTAAACATTTTGAAGGCGAACTTCCGGTGATTAATTCCTTTAAAGTAGGTGCAAAAATCTACGAAAACGAAGCCAAACTTACACCTGCTTCTTGCGGAGGTTTAATAATTAAAACTGATTATAGAAAAGAAGCCTTAGTTTATAACTAAAAAACAAAGAAATTCAATTCGCATTATCAATATACCGAAGATGATATCAGGTCGATGAACGAACCTGAAGAATATTATGACGAAGGTTACGAAGAAGAAACTACTGAGGCTGCATCAGAAGCATCAATCATCAACTCTATAAATCAAGATAGCAATTAAGCTATCTTTTTTCTTTTAACATTGTAGGAAAATAGAAATTACTTTATTACATTAGTTAATATCAAAAAGACACTGCCACTAAATAAAGGTACAGATTTTGATATGTTAAAATAAAAGAACCCTAAATATTATAAAATGGACGACAATTTTTCACCAAGAGTAAAGGAAGTAATTACCTTTAGTAGAGATGAAGCTTTACGTTTAGGGCACGATTATATTGGTACAGAGCATATCATGCTTGGTATTTTGCGCGAAAGCCAAGGCGAAGCTATCACGATATTACAAAACTTATCAATTGATTTGGAATTTCTTAGAAATCGATTTGAGGCATTGATTCCAGAAAACCCTAATAAGCTTATCAACACAGATAAAAAGAACATTCATCTTACAAAACAAGCCGAAAACGCTTTAAAGAGAGCGTTTCTTGAGAAAAAACTTTACAAAACCGATGTAATAAATACGGGACATATTCTAATGTCGATACTTAGAAATACCGAAGATCCTACAACCATTCTTTTGAATCGTTGTAAGGTAGATTATGATAACTCAAAAGAAGAGTTTGTAAGTTTATTGTCTAGTTCAGAATCTTTAAGTGAACAGCCACGTAACAGTGCATTTGACGATGAAGGAGGTGACAGTATGTCAGACAACTTCAACAATCCGTCAGCACAGAACAAAGCAGGCAAAAAATCTAAAACTCCAGTATTAGATAATTTTGGTCGCGATTTAACGGAACTAGCTGAACAAGGAAAATTGGATCCTGTTGTGGGTCGTGAAAAAGAAATAGAGCGTGTTTCGCAAATCTTATCGCGCCGTAAAAAGAACAATCCGTTGTTAATTGGTGAGCCTGGTGTGGGTAAATCTGCGATTGCCGAAGGTTTGGCGTTGCGCATTATTCAAAAGAAAGTATCTCGCATTTTGTTCAACAAACGTGTGGTAACTTTAGATTTGGCAAGTTTGGTTGCTGGTACAAAATACCGCGGTCAGTTTGAAGAGCGTATGAAAGCCGTTATGAACGAATTGGAAAAGAACGACGATATTATTCTTTTTATCGATGAAATTCATACCATTGTTGGTGCCGGCGGTGCAACAGGTTCATTAGATGCTTCAAATATGTTTAAACCTGCATTAGCTCGTGGAGAAATTCAATGTGTTGGTGCAACAACGTTAGACGAATACCGTCAGTACATTGAAAAAGATGGTGCATTGGAACGTCGTTTTCAAAAAGTAATTGTAGAACCTACAACAGAAGAGGAAACAATTACTATTTTAAACAACATTAAACCTAAATACGAAGATCACCACAATGTAATTTATACGCCAGAAGCTATTGATGCCTGTGTAAAATTAACAAGCAGATATATGAGCGAGCGTTTCTTACCAGACAAGGCTATTGATGCGTTGGATGAAGCAGGATCGCGTGTACATATTACAAATATTGATGTTCCAGATGATATTTTAAATCTTGAAAAAGAATTAGAAGAAGTTCGTGATAAAAAATCAGATGCTGTTAAACGTCAGAAATACGAAGAAGCTGCGGCTTTACGTGACGATGAAAAACGCATTGAAAAAGATTTAGCAGTTGCACAAGAACGTTGGGAAGAAGATTCTAAAAACAATAAAATCACCGTTACCGAAGAGCATGTTGCTGATGTAGTTTCAATGATGACAGGCATCCCGGTAAATAAAATTGCGCAAGCCGAAAGTAAAAAACTGGCGAAGTTACCAGATGCTATTAAAGGAAAAGTTATTGGTCAGGATGAAGCGGTGGCAAAAATTGCAAAATCAATTCAAAGAAACCGTGCGGGCTTAAAAGATCCTAACAAGCCAATTGGTTCGTTTATTTTCTTGGGTCAAACGGGTGTTGGTAAAACACAGTTGGCTAAAGTTATCGCAAAAGAAATTTTCGATTCTGAAGATGCTTTGATCCGTATAGACATGAGCGAATACATGGAAAAATTTGCTATTTCACGATTAGTTGGTGCACCTCCGGGTTACGTTGGATACGAAGAAGGCGGTCAGTTAACAGAGAAAGTGCGCAGAAAACCATATTCGGTTATTTTGTTAGACGAGGTTGAAAAAGCACATCCCGATGTTTTCAATATGTTGTTACAGGTTTTAGACGACGGACATTTAACAGACAGTTTGGGTAGAAAGATCGATTTTAGAAATACGATTATTATCATGACATCGAATGTTGGTGCTCGTCAGTTGAAAGATTTTGGAACAGGCGTTGGTTTCGGAACCAAATCTAAACAAGATCAACAAGATGATTTAACAAAATCGGTTATTGAAAACGCACTGAAAAAAGCTTTCGCTCCTGAATTTTTAAACAGAATTGATGATGTGGTTGTGTTCAATGCATTAGAAAAAGAACATATTCACAAGATCATCAACATTGAAATTGAAAAACTGTACCTGCGTGTGATGGCTTTAGGCTATCAGTTAGAATTAACGCAAGAAGCATTAGATTTCATTGCAGATAAAGGTTTTGACAAACAATATGGAGCGCGTCCGTTAAAACGTGCCATCCAAAAATATGTAGAAGATTTATTGGCAGAAGAAATCATCAATGGAAATATTCAGGAGAACGATGTTTTATTAATGGATAAAATTAAAGACGATGAAGCTTTAAAGGTTACTATTAAAAACGCTAATTCATCGTTAAAAAAATAAAACAATTTATTTTAAAAGCTGTTTAAATAGCAATTATTGGTCGAGCTGAACTTGATAAACTGCGATGAATTCGTAAACTCTAGTTGGCTTCTCATAATTTTGGTTTCAGAATAATGAGATTACGGATCAAGTCCGTAATGGCAGAATATAATGTTTTTTAAACAGCTTTTTTATACCTTTTAATCAAGAAAAAGGCTATGAATCAAATCAGAAAAATTAAGCGTATTGGTAATGTAATCAGTATTTTATCAAAATACGGATTCGATGATATTATTGCTAGAACAAGCGCACAGAAATATTTACCTAAAGGTTTTGTTCGATCTAAACGTGGCGAAGAAAT
This sequence comes from Paenimyroides viscosum, assembly GCF_003858535.1. Classification (GTDB taxonomy): domain Bacteria; phylum Bacteroidota; class Bacteroidia; order Flavobacteriales; family Flavobacteriaceae; genus Flavobacterium; species Flavobacterium viscosum. The sequence continues at coordinate 52,533 of NZ_RQTJ01000001.1, read as the reverse complement.
TTTTAAATTAAGCGTATACAAACGTGTTCGTTTAGTATTAGAAGAATTAGGACCAACGTACGTAAAACTGGGGCAAATGTTCAGCAATCGCGAAGATATTTTACCACCCGAAATGATTGCCGAATTAGCTGAATTACAAGATAATGTTCCGCCAGAAGAATTAGACATTGACCAAAAAATAGCCGATGAACTACTTATTAACCCAACAGATCATTTTGAATACATCAACCCCACTCCTATTGCTTCTGCTTCTATATCCCAAGTATATGTTGCGCGCTTAATAAATGGTGAAAAAGTAGTAATTAAAGTCAAGAGGTCTACAATTGATGAAATCATCAAATCAGACATCATGATTATGAAGGATCTGGCTAAAATTCTTGAAAAAAATTATGATGCTGCCAGAAAAATGAGTTTAACGCAGCTGATAAATTCGTTTGAAAACAATATGTATCGAGAATTATCGCTTACAAACGAACTGCATAATATAGAAAAATTCCGAAAAAACTTTAAAGAAAGACCAGAAGTTTACGTTCCAAAAACGTTTAAAGAGCTATCAAACAATAACATTTTAACCATGGAATTTATCGATGGTTTTAAGGTTAATAATAAAGATAAAATTTTAGAAATAGGTATGCAACCTAAAGATGTTGCGCAAACGGGTATTGTTTTGTTTATGAAAATGGTTTTAGAAGACGGCTTTTTTCATGCAGATCCGCATCCGGGAAATGTTTTTATCATGAACGATCAAAAGTTTTGCTTTATTGATTTCGGATCTATGGGTCAGATCATGAAAGGCGATATGGAATTACTAGAAGAAATCATTGAAAACTTTTTATTACAAGACGCTAAAAAAATTATTCGCCTAACGAAACGCTTAGCAATTGATTACCATATTGAAGATGAAAAAACATTAGAACGCGACATTTATGATATTTTCCACATGTTGGAACATACCGCATTAAACGAAATAAATGTTGCAGATATTGTTGCCAAAATAAAGTCTATTATGGCAAACAACCATGTTTTAATGCCCGAATTTATTTATTTATTATTACGCGGAATATCTATTATTGAAGGAATTGGGAAGCAGTTAGATCCTGAATTAAATGTTATGGAAAGCATTAGACCGTATGCAAATGAATTAGCTTTAAAAAAATATGGTCCAAAAAAGATTGCGCAAAAGTCATTAAAACATTTAAAAATTCTTGCAGCAAACCTGCAAAATTTACCAGATGATTTAACGGTTTTATTAGAAAAAATTAAAGACGACAAGTTAAAAGTTAATTTTGAAGTAGAAGGCTTGGAAGATATGCGCAAAACCCTTCAAAATGCTTCAAACCGTTTAACTTACGCCATTATTATTGCGGCTTTATCTATTGGGTCGTCTATTTTAATGATGGCGAAAATTCCGCCGCTTTTCTTTGGCAATTCGTTTTTAGGATTAGTAGGTTTTTTAATTTCGGGAATTTTAGGCATCGTCATTATTTATTCTATCTGGAAAAAAGACAAATAGTTTTACAAAACACCAACTTTTAGTACATTTGCATTATGCAGAAAAGTATAAACATATTAAACAAGCGCGCCAAATTTGAATTTGAGTTTATTGAAAAATATACGGCAGGAATTGTTTTGGCTGGAACCGAAATAAAATCGATACGTTTAGGGAAAGCTTCTATTGCAGATAGTTTTTGCGAGTTTCAAAACGGCGAATTATTCATGATTAATTCGCATGTAGAAGAATATTCGTTTGGAACTCATTACAATCATAAAGCAAAAAGCGAGCGTAAACTGCTTTTAAATAAAAAAGAATTAAAATCGTTAAATAAAAGTGTGCAGAATAAGGGTTTAACCATTGTGCCACTGCGTTTGTTTACAAACGAAAAAGGCTTGGCAAAAGTTGAAATTGCTTTGGCAAAAGGTAAAAAACTGTACGATAAACGCGAAACCATTAAGGACCGTGACAACAAAATTGATTTAGCCCGATTAAAGAAAGCTTATTAGGAAACTAATAAGCTTTTTCTGATTTAAAGATCATAATTACAAAACTAATAATAGAACCAACAAACGCTAATGCTATATCTTTTTGTGCATCCCAAACATCGCCTTGTGTTCCTAAATAGGTATCACCGTGTTCTGTAAAAAATATGTCGGCAACAAGCCATTCAATAACTTCAAAACCTCCACTTAATGCAAGAACAAACACAACTGGAAGATAAATCGAAAGACTTTTTGGGTATTTCAACCACTCATTAAAAAACTCTTTTAAAGGGAGGTATAATAGTAAACCAAACGAAAAATGAACTATTCTGTCATATGGATTTCTACTCAAATCTAAAGTATCTTTAAGCCAATAGCCCAATATATTATCGGCATAAGTATATTTTGAACCATATACATGCAAACACATAAACAGCATTATTAAAAAATAACTACAGGTTGTAAAACGATAATATCTGTATGTAACAATTAATGCTAAAACAGAAACGAATGTTAATATATTTTCAATCCACCAATTTGCGTAATCGTTCGTTCCAATAAAAGAATCAACCCAAACTACACAAAAAATAATTGTAAATAAAAGTAGTGATTTATTAAATGATAGTTTCATAATTCGTTATAATGTTATGTAGTTCGCACTAACCTTAATTTATTCTTATGAACGTAAAATAGTTGTAGCATCGGCTTGTGCTTGTGGCAGAATTGTAATATCGGCTATTTGTACATGTTTAGGCTGATTTATTGCAAAGGCAATATTGGCTGCAATATCTTCTGCTTTTAAAGGTTCGTATCCTTTGTAAACATTTTCGGCTAACGTTTCATTTCCTTTAAATCGAACCAAAGAAAACTCGGTTTCAACAGCACCCGGAGCTATACCTGTAACTTTAATTCCTAAAGGAAGAAAATCTAAACGCATACCTTTTGTTAGTGCCTCAACCGCCCATTTTGATGCGCAATAGGTAGTTCCGTTGGTGTACGCCTGCTTACCAGCAATTGATGAAAGATTAATTATATGAGCGTTTTTAGAATTTTTTATAAAAGGCAAACATGCTTTTGTAACGTAAATTAGCCCTTTTACGTTAATGTCAATCATTGCATCCAAATCATCTAAGTCTGCATCTTGAAAACTAGCCAAACCATGCGCATTGCCCGCGTTGTTAACCAATACGTCGATATTTTGCCATTCAACAGGTATCGAGTCAAATGCCGCAAAAACTTCTTCTTTCTTTGCAACATCAAACTGTAATAACAATGTTGGTGTATCTTTTAACTGCAATTGAAGTTCTTGTAACCTCTCTGCCCTTCTTCCACACAAAATTAATCTGTTTCCTTCGGCTAAAATTTTTGCAGTTGCATAACCAATTCCCGAACTGGCACCTGTAATAAGTATTGTTTTCATTTTTAACGAAATTTTTTAGCAAAGGTAAAACACATTTTTAAATTACGGTTTGTTTTAAGCCCTGCATAATACATGACCACAAATAATTAAAGAACGATTTTTCTATGGTACGATCAACCGGCTTTATATCTACTTTTTTAAATCCGTCTGTATCAGATCTAACCACCATATTTGCCGCTGCCGTTAACAATTTACGTTTTTTATTTTCTTTATTAAACAACGTCATTTTAAGATTTTTAAAATCCATGGCATATTGCCCGGTTGCTGTGTTGTTATTACCACTGAAATTAAACGACATACGGTCTATTGTTCCGGTTGCTTGTACTTTAAGATAAGGTTTTAAAAACGGATTCATTGCCGGAGCCGGGAAATTCTTTAATTCGCCATTAATATTAAATTTTTCAGATTTATCCATAATATCAAACTGCCAACTAGCAACCAAATCACCTTGTTGCATAAATTTAGTGTTTACAAGAATTTGAGTTTTTGGTCCGCTATTACGTTTATATCCACTGTAAATATTTAAAGCCGTTAAATTAAAATTTACAAAAGTAAGTTTACCCGGTTGCGTTGTGGTTGCAGTATCTTCTTCATAAGTAAGTTTAGAGTTTTTAATTTTAAGCGTTTGCACTTCAAACGGAAAATCTACATTACGCAATCTGTAACTGTACAAATGGTTTTCTTTCGGGTTTAGTGGAACAGTTATATCGCGGTAAATATGTGCGTTTAAATTATTTAACGCTACTTCTTTAAATTTGATGAAGAAATCGTTTTGAGCTGTAAAACCCCAATTATAGTCATTAAAATTAATAATATCTGCCGATAAATTGTAGTAATCTTGTGCGTATTTTAATTTAGCAGCATGTTGTTTTCGACTCATTTTTGGTGTCATTTTAAAACTTTTTACAGATGCATTATATTCTTTTAGCACAATTCCACCTGCATCAATAACATAATCTTTACCTGTATCGTATTTTATTTTTCCTGTTGATAAATGAGGATTTTTGTATTTAAATGGAACATTTTCTAAAACCGATTGATCATCTGCTTTAATGTCGTTTAATGTAAGATTAAAGTTAGAAACCGTTAATTTATTGTACTTGTTTAATTTATCTTTTAAGGTATAATCTGCATTATTTACCGATACTTTATTGATTATAATAAGATCGTTTAATTTACTTCTTTGATTCGTTTTTTTAGTAGGGTTTTTCTTTGGAACATGGACAAACTGCGGATTATTCAACTGAAATTCATCTATTAGCAAGTGTTTTTTTACTTTGTTCGATATTTTTTTGATCTTGATATTTACATTATTTACATTTAAAATTCCCAATGAATTAAACGTCGATTTTTTAATGTCAATTTCATTAATATCTAGTTGAAATGGGATTAAAGGTTTAATAACCTTTTCGGCATCTTTTTGCACTTGTTGTAAAACGGTTTGTTCTTTTTGATCTAATATATTTACGTTTATAGAATCTATAGAAATTGTTTCTATTTTAACAAATAAATCCGAGTTATGATAACCCCAATCGGTATTTTTCAATGTTAATTTAGGTACATCAACTAAAATTCGAGTGTTTGTTTCGGTACTATTTTGTTTAAATTCTTTAGATGTTTTATAAGGAAGCATTCTAAAATTAGTTACCGAAATATTGTCTTTATCAATTTCAATTTCCTTAGATTTTATAATTTGTAAATCGTTTACCAAGCTGTAAAGAGAATCAATTTTAAAATGATAATCGGTATACGTAAACGGAATATCTTTTTTAGCAGTATATTCACCCATGTGAATTCCGTTAACCTCTGCGTTAAAATTAAAAACTTCATGCAATAAGGTATCGTTACCGGTAGTCATCATTTTTAAATGCGCATTTTTAACGCTTATTTTATCAATATCAATTATTGATGATAATTTGGACGCACTTTTCAAAGTATCGCGTACTGCAGGTTTTAAAACAGTAATATCGGGATCTACTATAGAAATTGTAAAAGCTTTTAGATTTTTATTTTTTATAAGTTCGTAGAAATTTACCCCCGATACACTTACACGACCTATTTTTCCAAAAAAGTCAATATCTTTTTTAATATCTGTATCTTTCTTAGGGGTTAATTCTACATTTTCTATAGACAAACTGTTGCTGAAGATAGAAAAATTTATATCGTTATAAACAAGATTATATGCGGTATCGTTTTTATCTTCTAATATTTTAGGAACCTGGTTTTTAATGATAACATTTATTGCAACGTTTACTAAAACTGCCAACAATAATACCGACAAGGCAATAATACCTATGATTTTTACAGGTTTGGTGATTTTCATAAACGTACATTTTTTATTAAATGTAGGAAAAAAAATCTGACTTTAAAGAAATTTAACTATCATATGTTTTTGCAATTTTTTCAATATTCATGCTTCTTGCACTAGCATCAAAAATTTCTTTGTACACACCGTTTTGCTTGTAAATTTCTTCATGTTTACCTACTTCGGTTATCTTACCCTCTTTCATTGCGTAAATAATATCGGCATCTATGATCTGTGAAATACTGTGCGAGATAATAACAACCGTTCTATTTTTCTTGATAGCATCTAAACTATTTTTAATTTGTTCGGTAGCAATAGCGTCTAAACTTGCTGTGGGCTCATCTAAGAAAATTATTGGCGGATTTTTTAAAAACATTCGTGCAATGGCAATGCGTTGTTGTTGCCCGCCCGATAATGCTGTTGCTTTGGTTTGATACTGATCTGGTAATTTTGTAATTTGTTCGTGTATATAAGTTTGTTTTGCGGCTTCAATTACTTCCTCGTCTGTGGCATTTACTTTTCCATAGCGGATATTATCTGCAATTGATCCATTAAAAATATGATTCTTTTGAAGTACCAAACCAATATTCTCCCGTAAAAAATGGGTATCATAATCTTCTAACGGAATTCCATCTAAAAGAATTTCACCTGAAGATGGAACATAAAATTTATCTAACAGATTAATAATGGTACTTTTTCCAGCACCCGACAAACCTGCTAATGCTGTAATTTTATTTGGTTGAATATCAATATTAATATCAAAAAGTGCTTTAGTTCCGTTTGGATAAGCAAATGATACATTATTCAATTTAAAATGACCTTTTAAGTCGGTATTTTTAACGATACCCGATGCTTCTTTTTCTTGATTTGCTTCTAAAATTTCAAAATAACTTTCAGAATAAATCATGGCATCGTTCATTTCATCGTAAATTCGGTGTAACTGCCTAATTGGTGCCGATACATTGTTAAACAATAAAATATGAAACATAATAGTACCAATAGTCATGCTACCATTAAGTACAAAATAAGCTGTTAAAATAATAATGATTACCACGCCGAATTGTTCAATAAACGATTTCAATCCGTCAAAAAAGAAACTGGTTTTGCGTGTTTGTAATTGGTTGTTAGTTAATTCGTTTTGAAGTTGCAACTGCTTTTTTGATTCGATATCTTCTCTGTTAAACGATTTAATTACCGTAATAGAATCAATAATACTAATAATTCCTTGCGATTTAGATTCACGAAAGCCACGTAAATTTCTACGCCAACCACTTAATTTCTGTGCTTGTTTTTTTGTAACTATAAAATAAATTGGCACAATACACAAACCTACCAAACCAACATAAAAATTTGCCTGAAACATAAAAAATAAGGCAACAATGGCATTTGCAAAAAGCGGTAAAATATCAATAAAAAAGTTTTGAACCAAGCGTGTTAAGCTTTCTATTCCTCGATCTATACGGGTTTGTAACCTACCGGCTTCATTATCGTTAGCTGTAAAGAATGATAAACGATAAGTTAATATTTTTTCAATAATTTTTTGTGCTAAATCTTTAGAAATATATATTCGTAGTTTTTCACCGTAATATTTTTGTCCAAAAGTTATAAAAGCATTTAAAATTTCTTTACTAATTAATACAATAGAAATAAAAAGCAGTAATTTTAAGCCTAACTGTAACGCATTTTGTTGTGGAATAATTAAAGTAAGCTCATCAACCGTGTAACGTAAAACCCAAGCGTTAATTTGTGCCGTAAGTGAACCAATTAAAGTTAACAATAAAGTAGCTGTAACTAAGGTTCGGTAAGGTTTTACATAGGGTTGTAAATTTTTAAATAAAGTTGAAATTTTCATTTTTATTTAAAAATAAGAAAAGATTGCCAAGTAACCTCGGCAATCTTTAAATAAATATGAAATACAAAGTTTAATTTTGTAATACACCAAATGTATTGATAATTAATTAATTACACAAATATTTTTTAAAAATGTCTGATATAAAACTGTTAAAGATTAATGATTTTAAAAATAAAGAGTCCGAAGTATCTTTTTATACTAATACAATTAACAGTCATTTGCAATTACATCACACACGTATTGAAAAGCCTCACAAACATAATTTTTATGCTGTTTTTTTGTTTATAAATGGATCTGGAAAACACGAAATTGATTTTAAAAAATACGATGTTAAACCAGGATCGGTCTTTTTCTTGTATCCTGGACAAACACATTCTTGGGAACTTTCAGACGATATTGAGGGCTATATTTTTTTTCATACCGAAGATTTTTATGAAATGGCTTATGTAACAAATTCTATTAAAGATTTTCCTTTTTTTGAATCGAGTTATTCTGATAAATGTATTTATTTGAATACGGAAAATCGTGAAATAATAGAAGATCTTTTTAAGAAGCTTTTAATTGAATCAAACAAAAATGAATGGAAACAGAAGCAATTAATTTTATCATATATCACTCAAATTTATATTTATTTAAATAGATTTATAGAACATGAAAGTATTATAAATTATACCGAATTAAGACATTATCAATCTGTCTTCTCTAAATTCATAAAACTGTTAGAAGAACATTTTACTAGAAAAAAATCAGCAACCGAATATGCTGATTTATTGAATATTACACAAAAACACTTAAACAGAATAGTTAAGTCTATCACCCATAAAACAACTACCGAAATTATAACCGAACGAATTGTTTTAGAAGCTAAACGACAGTTACTTTATACCGATAAAACCTTAAATGAAATTGCTTTAGATTTAGGTTTTACAGATTATACTTATTTTTCGCGATTGTTTAAAAAATACGTTACTATTACTGCTTCCGATTTTAGAAAAAGCTATAGGAAAGAATCATAACTTTTAAAGTTCATCTTCTTCTTTAAAAAATAAATTTAACCACATTAAGCGCGACATACGGTAATTAAATGTAGATAATAACAGTACAACTAAAACAACCGCTAAGAAAATACTTAAAAAACCTACGTTGAACAATAATCCCAAAACAAAAACTGCTACCATTTCTGCAACCGTTAAAGCATAACTCATGTACATACCGCCAAAGTAAAACCCAGGTTCACGATGAAATGAGTAATTGCATTTTGAACATCGCTCATTCATAACCGGCATTTTAAACAAAAACGGATTCCCTTTTGCTTTAAAAACTTTTGTTCCGCCACATTTAGGACAAGTACCATCTAAAACTTTACTTACGTAAGACATTTCTTATTAATTTTGTACAAATATACGGCTATTTACCGTTGTAAACAGTTTCAAAAAAACGCAAATAATTGCACAATTCAGACATTTAACTAATTTTTACATGAATATAAATTCAGCAGAATCACCTTGTTTTATTTCTTTTAAAAAAGATGTATCACAGATAAAATTACCTGCAAAATTAAATTTTCCGTTTTATTATGATGTGCATCCTTTGTGTGAAATTGCTGCTGAACAAGTACAGTATTTCTTAGAAAAAACAGATGATTTACAACATAATTTCGGTTTACATACAACGAATAATTTAGCACCAATTGGTAAAATGTTTGGAGTTTTAGTTGTTGAAAATAAAGGCAAAATAGGTTTTTTAGCTGCTTACTCTGGCAAACTAGCAAATAGTAATTCGGTTGCATTTTTTGTTCCGCCTGTTTTTGATATGCTTACAGATAACAGTTATTTTTTACGGAAAGAAGATGAGTTAAATGCCATAAACCGTGAAATTGAAACATTGGAAAATAATTCTGATTTAAAAAATGATCAAAAAAAACTTACTGATTTAAAAATAATTGCGGGATTAGAAATTGATTCTTTTAAAGAAAAAATAAAAATCAATAAACAATTACGAAAACAAGATCGTGCCTTAAAAAAGGAAATACTTTCAATTGAAGAATACCAAAAATTTGAAGCTGATTTAATCAAACAGAGTTTGTATGACAAACATTTGCTGAAGGAATTAACCAATACTTTTGAAACAGAAATAAATTCGATCAAAAAAGAAATTTCAATCTTAACAGATCAAATAGAAATATTAAAAAATCTTCGCAAAACAAAGTCGAACGCATTACAAAACTGGCTATTTACAAATTACACTTTTTTAAATGCCGAAAGTGAAGAAAAATCATTGCTCGATATTTTTAAAACAGCACTTCACTCCCAACCTCCTGCTGGTGCTGGCGAATGTTGCGCGCCAAAATTATTTCAGTATGCGTACAAAAATAATTTAAAACCCATTGCTTTGGCTGAATTCTGGTGGGGACAATCGCCAAAATCCGAAGTACGCAAACACAAGCAGTTTTATCCGTCGTGCTGGGGAAAATGCGAGCCAATTTTAAGTCACATGTTGAAAGGATTGCAGGTAGATGAAAATCCGTTTTTACAAAATCCGGCAAAAGATAAAGAACTGGAAATTGTTTACGACGATGCTTATCTTGTGGTTATCAACAAACCTGCCGAATTTTTATCGGTTCCGGGCATCAATATCACCGATTCGGTGTATGAGCGTATAAAAAATAGGTATCCGCAGGCAACAGGTCCGTTAATTGTACACAGGTTAGATATGTCCACTTCCGGGTTAATGGTTCTTGCCAAAAATAAAGATACGCACGAAAATCTTCAAAAACAGTTTATAAAACGCAAGGTTAAAAAAAGTTATATTGCTTTGTTAGATGGTGTAATTGAATTAGATTCTGGAAAAATTGAACTGCCTTTACGTGTTGATTTAGACGATCGTCCACGACAAGTTGTATGTTATGACTATGGAAAAATGGGCATTACAGAATTTAAAGTATTATCGAAAACCGAAAATTCAACCCGAATTCAATATTTTCCAATAACAGGCAGAACGCATCAATTACGTGTACATTCTGCACATAATTTAGGGTTAAACGCACCTATTAAAGGCGATGATTTGTATGGAACAAAAGCAAACCGTTTACATTTGCACGCACATACACTGGAATTTTTTCATCCAATAACAAAAGAATGGGTTTCTTTTCAGGTAGATCCTGCTTTTTAAGCAAATCAACCTCGCAAACTTTTTGTACATTTGCTTTGCTTATTCACGGTTATGTACACAGTAGAAGTTAAAAACAATAAAACGCGCAAACAATTTTTAGATTTTCCGGTAAAATTATATCAAGATGATAAAAATTGGATTCAACCTTTAAATCAGGACATTGAGAAAGTTTTCGATCTAGAAAAGAACAAGCTTTTTAAACGCGGCGGTAAAGCCATTCGCTGGAATTTGTTTAACGCAAACAATGAAATGATTGGAAGAATTGCTGCTTTTGTAAATCCTAAATACGAAGGAAAAGCGGCTGTTGGTGGTATTGGTTTTTTTGAATGTATTAATGATCAAACTGCAGCAAATTATTTGTTTGATCAAGCAAAAGAATGGTTGAAACAGCATAATATGGAAACCATGGACGGACCGATAAATTTTGGTGAACGTGACCAATGGTGGGGCTTGCTGATTGAAGGTTTTTATGAACCTTTGTACAATATGAACTATAATTTCCCGTATTATATTGATTTGTTCGAAAAATATGGTTTTAAAACCTATTTTAATCAGGAATGCTTTTCGGTTGCTATAAATCACCAGTTAACACCTAAATTGCATGAACGTCACGAACATATTGCGCAAGACAAAAATTTCAGAGCCGAATATTTAAACCTTAAAAATTTAGATAAATATGTTGCAGATTTTGTTTCGATCTATAATAAAGCATGGGCAAGCCATGGTGGTGGTAAAGATATTTCGTTATCACAAGGAAAATTGATTTTTAAAACAATGAAACCCGTTATTGACCCAAAAATTGTATGGTTTGTGTACTATAAAGATGAACCTGTTGCTTTTTGGTTGAACTTACCCGATTTAAACCAGTACTTTAAGCACTTGAACGGAAAATTTGATATTTTTCACAAACTTAAATTTATGTGGCACAAAACCTTCAATAAAAGCAAACGTATTATAGGCATTGCTTTTGGAGTGGTTCCTGAATGGCAAGGTAAAGGCGTAGATAATTATATGATGATTGAAGGTCAAAAAATAATGGATAAAGAATTGTCTTACACCGATTATGAAATGCAATGGATTGGCGATTTTAATCCAAAAATGATTAATGTAGCTAAAAGCTTAGGAGCAGATTTAAGCAGGAAATTAAGAACCTACCGATATCATTTCGATACTTCAAAACCAGTAGAATTACATAAGATATTAAAATAAAAAAAGAGGCTTTCGCCTCTTTTCTTATTTTATCTTATTTTTCAAACTCTTTCAACGTTTCTGTAATAATTCTAACACAATCTAATAATTGTTCTTCGTTCATAACCAAGGGTGGTGCAAAACGAATAATGTTACCATGTGTTGGTTTTGCAAGCAATCCTTTATCGCGTAAGCGTAAACAAATATTCCAAGCGGTATCGCTGTCTTCGGTATCGTTAATTAAAATCGCATTTAACAATCCTTTTCCACGTACAAGCGAACAAATGTTCGATGTTTGAATGAAATCATTTAAACGCTCTCTGAACATTGCTCCTAACCTTTCGGCATTTTCAGCCAATTTTTCATCAAGTACAATATCTAAAGCTGCCATTGCAACTGCGGCTGCTAAAGGATTTCCTCCGAAAGTAGATCCATGTTGCCCCGGTTTAATTACATTCATTATTTCATCGTCTGCCAAAACAGCCGAAACCGGATACATTCCACCAGATAATGCTTTACCTAAAATCAATACATCTGGTTTAATGTTCTCGTGATCAACTGCCAACATTCTACCTGTACGTGCAATTCCTGTTTGTACTTCATCTGCAATAAACAACACATTATTTTGCTTACACAATTCAAACGCTGCCGATAAATATCCGCTATCCGGAACAAATACACCAGCTTCGCCCTGAATAGGTTCAACTAAAAATCCTGCAACGTTTTTATTAGCTAAAACACTTTTTAAAGCATTGATATCATTATAAGGAATACGCGCAAATCCTTCGGTATAAGGACCATAGTTTTTACGAGCGTCCTGATCGTTTGAAAAAGAAATAATTGTAGTTGTACGTCCGTGAAAATTATTTTCACAAACAACGATTACCGCTTCTTCTTCCTTAATTTTTTTTACTTCGTAAGCCCATTTTCTGGTTAATTTAATAGCTGTTTCCACAGCTTCTGCACCAGAATTCATTGGTAAAACTTTATCAAAACCAAATAATTTGGTGATTTTTTCTTCGTAAACGCCTAATTTATCATTATAAAATGCACGTGAAGTAAGTGTAAGCTGTTGTGCCTGATTTGTTAAAGCTGCAACCAATTTTGGATGACAATGTCCTTGGTTTACTGCCGAATATGCCGACAAAAAATCATAGTATTTCTTACCTTCAACATCCCAAACATAAACACCTTCTCCTTTTGTTAGTACTACCGGAAGCGGATGGTAATTATGTGCTCCGTATTTTTCTTCTAATGCAATTGCATCGTTACTTGTTAATAAACTACTCATTATTATTAGTTTATAAATTTAAAATAAGCAATTCCTTCTTAACGGAGAGAAATCATCCAAAGGTGCAAGGTACTAAAAATAGAAATTTTATAAAAACATTAAGAGTTAATTTTATAAACAATCTAAATAACAGCTACATTAAAATTTTAGACAAACAATTAGTATTTTTGCAGCATGGCACGAAAAAAAACTGATAAAATCGTATTCGAAAACGTAGAAGTCCTTGATGCAGGCGCAAAAGGCGTATCGGTAGCAAAAGCTCCCGATGGTAAAATAATTTTTATTCCGAATGTTGTTCCGGGTGATGTGGTAGATGTTCAAACTTTTAAAAAGCGTAAGGCTTATTTTGAAGGTAAAGCAGTTGCTTTTCACAAATTATCTGCACAACGCGTAGAACCTGTTTGTGAGCATTTTGGATCTTGTGGTGGCTGCAAATGGCAGAACATGGGTTATGAATTTCAATTGGGATACAAACACCAAGAGGTTGAAAATAATTTAAAGAGAATTGGAAAGATTGATCTTCCTGAATTTGAACCTATTTTAGGATCGAAAGAACAATTTTTCTACCGCAATAAAATGGAATTTTCCTTCTCTAACGCTCGTTGGTTAACTGATGATGAAATTAAATCGGGCGAAGAATTAGGTAAAGAAAATGCACTTGGTTTTCATATTCCTAAAATGTGGGATAAAATTTTAGATATCAAAAAATGTTATCTTCAACAAGATCCTTCTAACGCAATACGCAATGAAATTCGTGATTTTGCGAATGCAAATGGTTTAGAATTTTTCAATCCTCGCGAAACTACTGGTTTCTTGCGTACGTTAATGATTAGAACAGCATCAACAGGCGAAATTATGGTGTTGATTCAGTTTTTTAAAGAAGATAAGCAAAAACGTGAATTGTTGCTTGAGTTCTTAAAGAATCGTTTCCCAGAAATTACATCGCTTCAATATGTAATTAACAGCAAATTGAACGATACTATTTACGATCAAAACGTAATTTGTTACCACGGTCGCGATTATATTTTGGAAGAAATGGAAGGATTGAAATTTAGTATTAATGCAAAATCGTTCTATCAAACCAATTCAGATCAAGCATACGAATTATACAGTATTACTAGAGATTTTGCTGGTTTAACAGGCAACGAACTGGTTTATGATTTATATACAGGTACCGGAACCATTGCGCAGTTTGTATCGAAAAATGCAAAAAAAGTGATTGGTGTTGAAGCTGTTCCTGAAGCAATTGCCGATGCAAAAGTAAATGCCGAACGTAACAATATTACCAATTGCGAGTTCTTTGTGGGCGATATGAAAAACGTTTTTAACGATGCTTTCATTGAAGAACACGGTCAGCCTGATGTAATTATTACCGACCCGCCTCGTGATGGAATGCATAAAGATGTTGTAGCGCAAATTTTAAAAATTGCTCCGGAACGTGTAGTTTATGTAAGCTGTAATTCGGCAACGCAAGCACGCGATTTAGCTTTAATGGACGAAATGTATAAAGTGGTTCGAGTAAGACCTGTTGATATGTTTCCGCAAACGCACCACGTAGAAAATGTGGTTTTGTTAGAAAAAAAATAAAATTTACAAGAGCAGCTTTATCGCTGCTCTTTTTTTACAAAATGATTTTGTACTTTTACGGTCTATTAAAAATGGTATGAGGAAAATTTGGTTTGTAGGCTTGCTTGCATTAAGTTTATCGGCTTGTGAAAAAGACGATATTTGTGACGGTGGTGAATCGGTAACGCCCAATGTGGTTATTGATTTATACGATCGTTTAGAAACCGAAAATTTAAAATCGGCTGTTAAAATAGCAATTATTGCACAAGATTTTAAAGACACATTGTTTTTTTATAACAGGTCTAAAATTGATTTGCCATTACAAATAAATACTACAGAAACCGTTTGGGATTTAGTGTTATACATACCAACAGCAAACAATGATACCCTTTTGAGAAAAGATCAGCTAAAGTTTAATTATACACCCGAAGCTTTATATGTTTCTAAAGCGTGTGGTTATAAAACTATTTTTCACGATTTTAATGCGGTTAAAACATCAAATACTTCAGCTACTTCGTGGATACAAAGTATTTATAAAATTACAAACGAAATTTCAAATACCAACAATGCGCACATTCAGCTTTATTATTAGTTTAATTTTAGGCTGTACAAATGTATTTGCCCAAGATGTACCTCAGAAAATTTATCCCGATGTTTACGTACTTCGCATAGGAACCGATTTGGTAAAAGCATCGCGCAATTTTTGGGATAAAAATTATACAGGTTTTGAAATTAATGCTGATTACCGCTACAACAAAAAATGGTATATAGCTGCTGAAGCCGGTTTTGAAGATCGTTTTAAAGAAGACGATCAGCTTACTTATACAACCAGCGGAATGTTTTTAAAAATTGGTGCCGATAAAAACTTTCATCAAAATTGGTTAGACATGGATAATTTAATTTACGTTGGCGGACGTTATGGCTTAAGTTATCATAACCAAACCCTTCACAGTTATCGAGTGAATACCGGAAATGCGTATTTTGATGAAGAAATGCAGTATCCTAACTTAAAAACTACCGGATTAATGGCACATTGGTTAGAACTTGTGGTGGGAATTAAAGCCGAAGTTGCTAACAATTTGTACATTGGTATGAATGTTCGTTTAAAAGGATTGGTTTATCAAACACAACCAGAAGGTTTTGAAAATCTTTACTACCCAGGTTTCGATCAAAAATACAGCGGAAATATTGGTGTTGGTTTTGGTTACACCGTTAGTTACATGATTCCTTTTAAAAAGAAATTTTAATTTATAAAGCTATCCGTTGTCTATTACATTAAGTATCCTACAAGAATAACAATGTAAACAAAAATGGTAAAGCCTAAATAAATGGAGCCATAAAACTTTTCGTCTGCTTGTTTAAATTGGGTTAATACATAAATTTGTCCTAAAAACATTAAAGCTAAAATAAGTATTAACGGATTGGCATTGCTCATAAGACCTGTTCCTAACTTTTGTGAACTTTTCTTTTCAGCATTAATAGCCTTTACATATTTAATTTCATTATCATTAGTAACACCAATTAAAAATGAATCAAATTGTTTTTCAACAACCGCATAATACTCGTTTTGGGTAACATCAATCCATATACTGTTATCAAATTGTAGTTGGTAAACATCGTATGATGAACTTTTACTTTGAACGCGGTTAACATCCACACGGTTATTGGTTAAATAAATTTCAAACTCATTATAATTCCTTATGCTTTGGTAGCTGTAACACAACATTACAAGACCAAAAAATAATACCGAAGCTTTTTCAATAATTGTTCGTTCCTTGTTAAATTTCACAAAGTAAGATTTTACCCAACGAAAAAAACTGAGTTGTTCTTGTTCTGGATACATCCCGAACTTATTAATGGTTTTTACACTATCTGTAAAGAATAAATCTTTTGCAACACCAAAAATTGAACTGTAATTGGTTTTATTTATAGGAATTAAATCGTGATAGCGTTTAACAAATTGCACCCACATACCTGCAATTAAAGCACAAACAATAATAAAGTAAAAGTGCGGAAAATCGGCATGCATAAAACCAATAAAAGAAAGCAACAGCAAAACG
The DNA here is from genome assembly GCF_003858535.1 of Paenimyroides viscosum. Classification (GTDB taxonomy): domain Bacteria; phylum Bacteroidota; class Bacteroidia; order Flavobacteriales; family Flavobacteriaceae; genus Flavobacterium; species Flavobacterium viscosum. The sequence goes on along the minus strand of NZ_RQTJ01000001.1, from coordinate 35,703 downwards.
GTTAAAACAATTATTCTATTTACAAATGTTAACCTACTAATGCGCGAATGTGAATGAAAAATACGTTCGCTTCTAAAATGAATTTCTTTTGTTTTTGGATCATTTGATACCATTTGGTGATATGCTTTGCGAGCAGGAATTTCATTAAAATAAGGTAGAACAATTGTACTTGTATAAATTTTGTCATCAAAACCTAAAACTTCCAGCTCAATCTTTAATTCGTTAACAAATTTTGTAACTTGATAATATTGCGATCCTTGCAACAAAACATCACCAAACACATTTATTTTTACAGATTTACAATTACTAACTTGCCAATGCACAGAAATATAATCGTTCAATGAGAAACTTTTACGATCGCAATAAAATACTTCGATATTAGGTTTTAAATTAACTGTTTCAGGTTCTGTTTTTTGTTGGTATTGTGGTTGATGCGTATTTGTTTTAGGTTGATTAGGTTGCTGATACGTTAAAAATTGATGTAACAACATCCGTTTGTTATCATCCATTAAAAAATTATACGCTTCGTTTATTTTTTGAAAGTAAGCACTTGCAAATGGATCACTATTTACATCGGGATGGTATTTTTTAGACATTGTTCTATATGCCTTTTTTATGACCGTTTCGTTAGAAAAGTTAGGAATCTCTAAAACAATATAATAGTTAATCATTAAGTTAAATGTTCTTTTTTGGTTTTTTATTTAAGTGAACAAGATACTACTTATTATAAATTGTTACTGTTTGTATCACTAAAAAAAAGTAATAAATTACAACTACCTATAAAACAAAAAGTTCGGTTTAATTACCGAACTTTTTTATAATATATAAAGAATATTAAATATCTCTATTTGGATCAAAAGCTTCTAAATACTGAGCTACTCTTTGTACAAATTGTCCACCTAAAGATCCGTCTACAACTCTGTGGTCATAAGAATGTGATAAGAACATTTTTTGACGGATTCCAATGAAATCGCCTTCAGGAGTTTCAATAACCGCAGGTACTTTTCTAATAGCACCCAAAGCTAAAATACCTACTTGTGGCTGACTGATGATTGGTGTTCCAAAAACAGAGCCAAAAGTACCAACGTTTGTAACGGTGTAAGTTGCACCTTGTGTATCGTCTGGTTTTAGTTTTCCTTTTCTTGCGCGATCTGCTAAATCGTTCACTGCTTTTGCCATTCCCACCAAATTCAACTGATCTGCATTTTTAATTACCGGAACAATTAAGTTTCCGTTTGGTAATGCAGCAGCCATACCTAAATTAATATTTTTACGTTTGATAATGTAATCACCATCAACCGAAATATTCATCATTGGAAGATCTTTCAACGCTTTTGCAACAGCTTCCATAAAGATTGGTGTAAAAGTAAGCTTCTCGCCTTCTCTCTTTTCAAAAACAGATTTATTTTTATTTCTCCAGTTTACGATATTCGTAACATCAACTTCAATAAACGATTGTACGTGAGCCGAAGTTTGAATAGATTGAACCATGTGGTGCGCAATCATTTTACGCATACGATCCATTTCTACAATTTCGTCTTGACCGTTAACAGAAACTGGTGCTGCTTTACTTGCAACTGGTTGAACTATTTTTGCCGGAGCTGATGTTTGTTGAACAGGTGCTGCAGCTGGTTGCGAACCTCTGTTTTTAACGTAATCTAATATATCTGTTTTGGTAATTCTACCGTCTTTTCCTGTGCCGTTTAATTTTTCTAATTCATCAATAGAAATGCCTTCTTCTTTAGCAATGTTTTTAACTAAAGGAGAGAAAAACTTTTCCGATGCATTAAAATCTGCAACTTCAACCGTTTCTTTGGCAGCTGTTACTGTATTTTCAACTTTTGCAACTGATGCTTCTTGTGGTGCAGATGCAGTTGTTGGTTGCGCAGCATCACCGCCTTCAGTTTCAATTATAGCAATGGTTTGTCCTACTTGAACAACATCATCTTTCTGAAATAAAATTTCAATTATTTTACCACTAACTTCCGTAGGTACTTCACTATCAACTTTATCGGTAGCTACTTCAACAATAGTTTCGTCTTGTTCAACAGTATCTCCAACATTTTTTACCCAATTTGTAATGGTTGCTTCTGCAACGCTTTCGCCCATTTTAGGTAATTTTAATTCAAACTTTGCCATATTTTTAGTAAAGAGTTGTATTTAGATTAAAGTATTACAAAAATAATAATTTTTAAGTGTATTTTCCTATTTATTAAAAATTTTTACTGTTTAAATAGATAAAATTTCTCCTCTATCGTTTTTATCGTTGCTTCCAATAAAAAAATTTGATTTTAAAGCTTGAATTTTAAACGATTTATTCGTGTTTTTGTTTTCGCTGATATAATGGATGTAATTTTTATAACTAACTGATTCGCTATCAATTAAAACCTCGATATTTTTATCGGGTTGATTAATTTCTTCTATATCTTCTAAAAAGTAAACCCAATCTATCGGTTTATTAACGCTTGTGCTCACTTTTTGGTAAAGTTCTGCATTGTTAGTTACCAATATGTAATGGTCTATTACGTTTTGCGAATTGCTTGTTTCGGTGGTTTTTTTAAAGGCAAAAACGGCAATACCAATATTCATAATGCTGTTAAACCACCACGACGTTTTAAAATGTTTTTGATAAAAAAACTGCATGGCTTCTTTAAAGCGCATCATGTATTTTCCGTCTTTCAACGTACTTTCGCCTTTAAAATGAATCGCCGTAGTTTTTGGAACGTAATAATTCTGCAAACCTGTTTTTGATACCATGTAACTTAAATCAATATCATCGGCATACATAAAACATCCTTCATCAAAACCACCAAGCTTTAAATATAAATCACGTTTCATAAACATAAAAGCTCCCACCAAAATATCTACTTTTCCTGTTTCGTTTTCAGAAATATGTTGCGCATAGTATTTATTAAACCATTTTGTTTTTGGAAAGATTTTATATAACGATGCTACTTTTGTAAAAGCAACCCAAGGCGTAGGTACTCCACGTTTACTTTCGGGAAGAAATTTGCCCGATCCATCGATCAATCTGCAACCTAAAATCCCAGGATTTTTCAGTACTTGATATTCCTTCAAATAAATTTCAAAAGTATCTTCTGCCACAATGGTATCCGGATTTAAAATACAAATGAATTCGCCTTTAGCCACATGAACGCCAATATTATTTCCTTTGGGAAAACCTGAATTTTCTGTTTGATACAAATAAGTAATATCAGGAAAAATGTTTTGCATTACCTCTTTAGATCCATCGGTAGAAGCATTATCAACCACAATAATTTCGGCATCTAGATTTACTATTGCCTTTTGAACACTTTTTACACAAATTTCTAAAAAGTGTTTTACGTTATAATTTAAAATTATGACTGATAACTGCATGCTTTAACTTTTTACATAAGGTAATTGTGCTTTAACAAAGTCTGTTACCAAATAAGTTAACAATTTACCCAACATATTAGCAGGCGATGTGCCTAAACTTGCAGATCCTTCACACAAATGCAGATAACTTGCGTGTGCATTATTAGCCGTTAAATTCACAAACTGACGAGTTTCTGTAACTGTAAAACCACTTGATGACATGGCGCTGCTTGAAATATTTTCAACTGCATCAACATCAATTTCAATACCGTAAGGTTTGTTTTTTATGAGTTTATTTATATTGTTGATACTTGTAAAAAAGTCTTTTTCAAAACGCACCTTAATATCTTCAAAAGTAAATAAATGCAACTTATCTGTATTATTTTTAAACTGATGAATCATGTGCTTGTTTAAATAGTTTTCATGTGCACCAAACACGCAATAAGTATCTAAAAAACCTTCATTAAAAGCATACGAAAACCCGTTGCCACTGTGACGACCTTCTAATAAACGAAAATCGGTGTGGGCATCAAAATTTACTACATTTATGCTTGATCCCGTTGCTAAAGCCAAACCTTTAATGTTTCCGTAGGCATTATTGTGTCCGCCGCCAATTACAATTGCTTTTTTTCCGGCTCTATGAATCAACGTATTTAAGTAGGTAACATCTTTATCAATTTCAGCAACAATTTCGTACAAACGTTCTAAATCTGCTGGTTTATTTGTATCTAAATTAGTTATTTCTGTGTTGTAAGCATCATAATTTAAACAACCAATAACCGCTACTTTTGATCCTTTAAGGTATTTGTTGTTTTGAATATTTAAAAACGATGCTAAAAAAATATCCCAACTGTGTGTAGCTCCTACCCGACCATGATTTGCTTTGATTCCGGCAAATTCTTTTATACCAAAAATTATAAACGATGCTTTAGTTTCATTTATAAAATCTGCTAAGCTAATTGTTTCATTAGCAGGATATTTAATTTTTTCACCAAATTTGGTCTCTTCATTTCTTAAAATTAAATGTTGAGATAAGATTGTGGTGTTAAAGTATTCAAAATTTTCCATTTGTTGCGTATGATAATCTTAGTAAAACCAACAGTTTTGAGAATAATTAGTAATTTTTTAAAATTTAACATGTTGTATCTTATTAAAAATTAGCGAATTATTACTAACTTTGTAATAGGTAAATATAAATCGATATTAAATCGATTATATAAAAATCTTTTTCATAACTATTTTTTTTCACAGCGTCAATTCACAATTGACGCTGTGTTTTTTACTGTTTAATTCCGTGTAAATATACTGTTTCAATTAAATTACTTCCAAAATTATAAGGAATTGCATAGATAGAATGCAGTGGTTTTGTAATAAAAAATGATGCTTTTTTACCTTTGGTAATACTTCCGTATTCGTTTTGAACTTCTAAAGCATAGGCAGCATTTAAAGTTGCGGCATTAAACGCTTCTTCTGGTGTTAATTTTATTTTTATGCACGAAGTAGCTACTACAAAATTCATATTGCCGCTTGGTGTGGTACCCGGGTTATAATCTGATGCTATTACCAATGGTAAGTTAGCGTCTAACAATTTACGTGCGGGTGTATAGGGAATCGATATAAAGTACGAACACGTTGGCAATGCTACCGGAATGGTTTTTCCTTTTTTCAAAGCTTCAATATCTTCGTCTGTTACAATTTCTAAATGATCTACCGTTAGCACGTTTTCTTCCACACACATTTCAATTCCGTTAATAGCGGTAAATTGATTAAGGTGTATTTTAGATTTTAAGCCGTTATTTGTGGCTGCTTTAATTATTTTTCGAGTTTCATCAACGGTAAAATATCCGGTTTCCAAGAAAGCATCTACATAATCTGCCAAGCCCGATTTTGCAATTTCAGGAATCATTACATTACAAATTTCATCTACAAAAGCAGTCTGATTGTCTTTAAATTCTGGTGGAACAGCATGTGCACCCAAAAAAGTGGCTTTTATTTTTACAGGATAATTTTCTTGCAATTTCTTTATAACACGCAACATTTTTAATTCGGCTTCCAAGCTTAAACCGTAACCCGATTTAATTTCGATAACTCCGGTTCCTAAAGCAATTAATTCTTCTAAACGGTTTGCTGCATCTTTATATAATTCGTTTTCTGAAGTTTTTCGCAGTTTTTCTACCGAATTTAAAATTCCGCCACCACGTTTGTAAATTTCATCATAACTTAAACCATTAATTCTATCAACAAATTCTTGTTCGCGGTTGCAAGCATAAACAATATGCGTATGACTGTCAATATAACTTGGCATAATCATTTTGTCCGAAACATCAACCGATTCATCAAAGTCTGTCGGTGCATTTTCCATTGATCCATAATCTGCAATGAGATCATTTTCAACCACTAAAAAAGCATTTTTAATAGATGGAAGTTCTTTCATTTCACTTCCTTTTAAAATGGAAGTATTGTTTTCGCGAACCTGAAAAAGTTCTTTTATATTGTAAAATAGGATTTTCATTGTTGATGGTTAATTTTGATGCTAATTTAGGAAATCGAATTAGAATTATTAACAAAAATGATTTTTCTTATTTCTAAAATTCTCCTATAGTTTCAGATTTTATCAATTCCCAACCGTTATCAATATTACTAAATACAGATATTTTTGTTACTCCGCAACCGCCACAATATTCGGCACTTTCTATTAAACACGATTGATTGTTATCGAAATATATAGGCATTCCAAAATAATACACATAATGATACAGATTTTGATCTAATTTTTTAATAGACTCTATATCATTTTGTTCGTTGAAATATCGTCTTTTTTCTAATTTTTTTATCTTTATTGATTGTAAGTAGTTAAAAATTTCTTCTTGTTTTAACCGTATAAAAGTAAAAGAATCAATTCGAGAAAAATGAATGGTATCTAAAGTAATTCGTTTGTTTTTTCTAATGATTTCTCTGATGTTCTTTTTAGATAAATTTAATGGATTATATTTAAGGATACTTGCTAAATCATAATTATATCTTTCTATAACATAAGGGATTTCTCTATTTTGATTGTGATTAGAAATAGTGTTTACAAACATTTTTTGCTCTTCAATTGATTGAGCAAACAAAATATTTGTAAAAAATAAAATTAAACTTGTGAAGAAGTTTCTCATAAGCACTATTTTTTAGATGTAATATATAAAAAAATCCGTTTCTTTTGAAAACGGATTTGTATGTTGATTTATCTTACTAAATGCTTGTAAGATTATTAGTACTTTGAAAAAGTTTATTGTAAGCATTCATTTCTGCCCTTGCTAAACCGTTCGTAAATTCATTATGTAACAACAAGCCGTATTTCTCTTTATAATCCTGTAGTTTTAGATTAATTTCATTATTTTTCGACTCATTTAAGCGAGTATATTTTTTAAGATTTATAAATAAATCAACAGCTTCTTTAACAGAAGAAAATTTTGTTTTATTTAGATTCTGCTCTGCCCACTTTTCAAATTCAAAATCACTTAAACTACACGTTTCTCTACTATTTTCAACAGAATTAATTTTTTCAGTAAAACTATTCGTATAATATATTTCGTACAAACTATCTTCTGACAATCTGAATTTTATTACTTCATCAAGAAAATCTGTATATACATCATCATTCATTGCAGCCTCTGCTTGTTCCAAAAACTTAATTTCTTCTGATGTTTGCGAATAACTATTTATTGTTAGTAATAAACAACCTAACACAAGTATTTTCATCATAATAGTTTGTTTTAAGAGTTAATTATATCAAATATAATTAAATCTTTTATATAAAAAAATCCGTTTCTTTTGAAAACGGATTGATGTATTAAAAGTTCGGACTTAAATTGTATTTTTTATAGAAGTTATCGATAATTGTAACAACTTCGTCTGATGTATCTACAATTTTTATCAGGTTCATATCTTCTGGTGATGCGTTGAAATATTTTTCTAACATTACCGTTTTTACCCAATCAATCAAGCCTGACCAAAATTCTGATCCGACTAAAATAATAGGAAATTTACCGATTTTCTTAGTTTGAATTAAGGTAATTGCTTCAAACAACTCATCTAAAGTTCCAAAACCGCCCGGCATAACCACAAAACCTTGCGAATATTTTACGAACATTACTTTACGAACGAAAAAATAATCGAACTGTAGGTTTTTATCGTGATCAATATACGGATTGAAATGTTGTTCAAATGGCAGATCTATGTTTAATCCAACCGATGCGCCACCGCCCAAATGTGCTCCTTTATTAGCAGCTTCCATAATTCCGGGACCACCGCCAGAAATTACTCCGTAACCTGCTTTACTTATTTTAAAAGCGATTTCTTCTGCCAGTTTGTAATACTGATTGTCGTTTTTTGTACGTGCCGAACCAAAAATAGATACACACGGACCAATACGACCCATTTTTTCGTATCCGTTTACAAATTCAGACATAATTTTAAATATTGCCCAAGAATCATTGGTTTTAATCTCGTTCCAAGATTTTTGTGTCAATTTATCTTGAATTCTGATATCGTCTTCTGATAAATTTTCTTCCATATTTTTTTGTTTAATTGTTGATGTGTTTTAGGTTTAATTGTTTTAAAAACCTGAAACTATTATATTTTCTAAATTAATTCTTTCTTTAAAAAGCGTGCTGTATGACTTTTTTTACTTTTAGATACTTTTTCTGGTGTACCAAACGCTACTACTTCACCCCCATTTTTTCCCCCTTCCGGACCAATATCTATAATGTAATCTGCCATTTTAATAACATCTAAATTGTGTTCAATTACTAAAACCGTGTTACCTTTATCTACTAATCTTTGTAAAACTTCCATTAACACCCTTATGTCTTCAAAATGCAAACCAGTAGTAGGTTCGTCTAATATATAAAACGTATTTCCAGTATCTTTTTTAGACAATTCTGTTGCTAGTTTAATACGCTGTGCTTCGCCACCTGATAATGTAGTACTTTGCTGACCCAACGTAATGTAACCCAAACCAACGTCTTGAATGGTCTTTAATTTACGATAAATTTTAGGAATATTTTCAAAAAACGGTACACTTTCATCAATGGTCATGTTTAAAATATCAGCAATAGATTTTCCTTTATAACGAATTTCCAAAGTTTCGCGATTAAAACGTTTGCCTTGACAGGTTTCACATTCTACATAAACATCAGGTAAAAAGCCCATTTCTATGGTACGTAAACCCGATCCTTCACAGGTTTCACAACGACCGCCTTTCACATTAAAGCTAAAACGACCGGGTTTATAACCACGAATGCTAGCTTCGGGAGTTTTTGTAAACAACGTTCTAATTTCAGAAAAAACTTCGGTATAGGTTGCCGGATTAGAACGAGGTGTTCTACCAATCGGGCTTTGATCGATACCTATAACCTTGTCAATATTTTCTAATCCTTCAATTTTATCAAAAGCCTGTGGAACTTTAATCGCATTGAAAAAATGTTCGTTTAGTATCGGATACAGCGTTTCATTGATTAATGTTGATTTACCCGAACCTGAAACTCCAGAAACACAAATTAAGGTTCCTAAAGGAAACTCAACCGTTACATTTTTAAGATTATTGCCTTTTGCACCAAAAAGTTTCAATGTTTTACCGTTTCCTATTCTGCGTTCTTCGGGTAAAGGAATACTTAATTTGCCGTTTAAAAATTGCGCGGTAATGGTATTTTCTTTTAACAATTCTGCCGGTGTGCCTGCACTGATAATCTGTCCGCCGTTTAAACCGGCTTTCGGACCAATATCAATTACATAATCGGCTTCTTCTATCATGTCTTTGTCGTGTTCTACCACTAAAATCGAATTTCCTACATCGCGCAATTGTTTTAACGAAGTAATCAGTTTTTCGTTATCACGCTGATGCAAACCAATACTCGGTTCATCTAAAATATACAAAACGCCGACTAATTGCGAACCAATTTGTGTTGCCAAACGAATACGCTGTGCTTCACCACCCGAAAGCGTTTTAGAAGATCGGTTTAAAGTAAGATAATTCAAACCTACATCTAACAAAAAAGATAATCGGCTTGATATTTCTTTGACAACTTCGCCTGCAATAACTTGTTGTTTAGAACTTAAATTTTCGTGCAATCCGCCAAACCAATCAGATAATTGATCTAAATCCATGGTTGCCAAATCGGCAATATTTCTTTCGCCTACTTTAAAATAAAGCGATTCTTTACGTAATCGAGATCCGTGGCATTCAGTACAAACAATCTCATCCATAAAATCGCCAGCCCAACGTTTAATAGCAGCTGTTGGCGCATCGTTAAACTGATTTTTTATAAAGTTTGATATTCCTTCAAAATCAATTTTATAATCTTTGGTAATACCTAAAATTTTCGATGCAACCGAAAAACTTTCCTTGCCGCCATTTAAAATAATATCCAACGCTTCCGCAGGAATATCCTTTATAGGGTCGGTCAATTTAAATTCGTAACGCTGTGCAATAATTTCCAACTGCTTAAAAATCCAAGTGCTTTTTTGCTCGCCAATAGGCTCTATTCCACCTGCTTTTATAGACAGTTCGTTATTTGGAATAATTTTTTTAAGGTTGATTTCATTGATTGTTCCCAAACCATTACAAACCGGACACGCGCCTTTTGGCGAATTGAACGAAAAGCTGTTTGGCTCTGGAATTGGATATGAAATTCCCGAAGTTGGACACATTAAATGTCTGCTGAAAAAACGTGGTGTTTCACTTTCATGAGGAAGAACAACCATGATGTCTTCACCGTGATACATTGCCGTTTTTATACTTTCTGCCAGTCGTTTCTGCGTATCTTCAGTATCATCAACAGCCAAACGATCAATCACAATTTCAATATCGTGTGTTTTGTAACGATCTAATCGCATTCCTGGAACAATATCGCGAATTTCACCATCGACACGAACTTTTACAAACCCTTGTTTTGCTATTTGATCGAACAATTCACGATAATGACCTTTACGAGAACGTATTACAGGTGAAAGGATATTGATTCGCTGTCCGGAATAATTTTCGATAATTAGCTGCTGAATTTGCTCATCGGAATAACTGACCATTTTTTCACCCGTTTCGTAGGAATAAGCATCGGAAGCGCGAGCAAAAAGTAAACGAATGAAATCGTAAATTTCGGTAATGGTTCCAACGGTTGAACGCGGATTTTTGTTTACCGTTTTCTGTTCGATGGCAATAACCGGCGAAAGTCCGTCGATTTTATCAACATCGGGACGCTCCAATCCACCAAGAAACTGACGCGCATACGAAGCAAATGTTTCAATATAACGGCGCTGCCCTTCGGCATAAATGGTATCAAAGGCTAAAGAGGATTTTCCGGATCCCGACAAGCCCGTAATAACCACCAGTTTTTCGCGGGGAATGGTAACATCTATATTTTTTAAGTTATGAACGCGTGCGCCCAAAACCTGTATATTATCATCGGAGTTTTGCATAGAAAAATTCAAAGTGCAAATATACAAATTGCTTTGTTCTTAAGATATTAAAGCTTTGGTAAAAAGTTTTTATTTCTACTACAGATATACAGATTTTGATTTATTTTAAAAAATAATGCTCTAAAAATAAAGGAATACAAAGTGAAGAAATGACATATAAGAAATTAAAGATTCCGTCTTTCATTAAAGATAAATCCATACTCCAAAAAGTATCTTTAGGTTCTCTTTTATAAATCGAAACAAAAATTTTATAAAAAATTCTATAAATAATAAATTGAAAAATGGGTAATATCAGAATATCTCCACCTTTCACACTATCATAATATAGAAACAAACCTAATATACCTAATATCAAGCAGTAAATTATAAAATAAGTAGTAAATTTCTTATGAACCAAAAGTTCTCTTTTGAATAAAAAAATGAAAAATATTGATAATCCAAAAAATATTAAAATAACTAATGGCACATTCATAAACTATTCAATCCTTAAATTCTTTAAATTTTCCCGATATACTTCTAAAATTTTCACTTTGGTAACATAGCCAATTAATTTGTCTTGCTGCGTAACCAATATTTCAGACAGATGGTTTTCGTCAATCAGTTGAAGTGCATTTCCTGTATTTTCTGAAAGCGATACCGAAAAAGCGGGCTTCATTTCGGTTTCTATAAATGTGGAACTTAATTTGTAATTATTGAACAATATAGATCGAACATCGTTCAAATAAATAATTCCCAATACATTTCGTTCTTCATTAATTATAGGAATAAATGTTTGACTGCTAGTTAAAAACAGATTTTTAACATCGTACATAGAGTTCTCTGTTGTTAAAACTTCGGCATCGTTACTGTATATGTTATGCAGTTCAATTTTATTCAGAATATTTTTGTCTTTGTCTGATGTAAACACCAATCCCTTATCAGCAATTGTAAAAATATCCATTGAATATTTGTCGTAATGTTTTGAAATAGCAAAGCTTATAGACGATACAATTAACAATGGAACCATTAAACCGTAACCACCCGTAATTTCGGCAATTAAGAAAATAGCTGTTAAAGGCGCATGAAACAAACCACTTAAAACACCTGCCATGCCTACGACTGTAAAATTGGTAATAGGCAATTCTTTAAAGCCGATTAATTCAAAAAACTTAGCAAAACTATAACCTAAATAAGATCCCACAAATAAAGACGGCGCAAAATTACCCCCGTTTCCACCTGAACCTAATGTTAAACCGGTTGCAATACTTTTTACAAACAATGTTAAAATTACAAAGGTAAAAACTACCCATTTATTTTCATTGAATTTTTCTATGAGCGAGTTATCTAAGATTCCCGCAGCTTTATCATGTGCTAAAACTTTAATACTTTCATAACCTTCACCAAAAAGCGTTGGAAAAAGGAAGATTAAAATAGCGAGCAAGCCAGCGCCTATCAATGCTTTTTTATAAGGTTTGTAAGGCATTTTTGCTGTAAATGTTTCTATTCTACGAAACATACGTGCATGATACAATGAAAACAAACCTGCGATAATTCCTAATACAACGTAATAAAAGGTATTAGAATAATCAAAAACAAACTGTTCTTTAAAATTAAGTAAAATACTTTCTTTTAAAACCACTGCCGAAACTATAGCACCAGTTGCAGACGAAATCATTAGCGGAATAAACGCAGTTACGCTCATATCGGCAATAATAACTTCAATAGCAAAAAGCACTCCGGCAATTGGTGCGTTAAACGCAGCTGCAATACCCGATGCAACGCCGCAAGCCAATAACAAGGTTCTATCTTTATAATTAAAACGGAAATTTTGTGCAAAGTTTGATCCAAATGCGGCACCTGTAATGGTAATAGGAGATTCCAGTCCGGCAGATCCACCCATACCTACCGTTAACGAACTGGTTATAATTTGCGCATACATTTGTTTACGTGGTATATAGCCCGATCTTTTAGCAACAGCAATCATAATTTGGCTTGTGCCTTTTTCTATAGATCCGTCTAAAAACTTTCTAACCACTAACACCGTAAGTAAAATACCAACAACAGGCAAAATACTATTAAAATATGGCAGTTTGTAAAGAGCATCTAAATAAGTGACAAATTGATAAACCCAATGGGCAAAAGATTTTAAAAGAATAACCGCCAATGCAGATGAAATACCCACCAGAACACATGAAATATATAAAAACTGACGATCGGAAATTATTGTTTTAAGCAAATACAATATTCCTTCAAGGTATCGAAACGTTTTTTTTATTCGGTTTTTTTTGTTTTGGGGTGCATCCATACTGCAAAAGTAGCTTACTTAAAATTAAAACCCAATCATTTTTTAAACTCTTGTTCTAATCGCACTTTTTCAGCGTTTGCATGAATCATTAAATCTTTAAAGAACAAATGAAATTCTCTTTGAAAATCATCGTAATGTTGGTACAAATCTTCTACCGCTTCATTCATATTTGATTTCATTGCGAAACGATTATCCATTTGTTTTAAAATTTGTTGTAAATCTGTTAAGTTAGCGTAGCGTTGCAGCCAATTCTGTTTTGTTAAGTAAGGTAATAGATTACGCGTTTTTTGATTTAATTCTGAATAATGCTTTTCTAAGTTTTGATAAAATTTTTGTGTAAAAACCTCTAAATCTTCATGATGATATAGTTTCCATTCTTTTGCCAGAAAATGATCGTAAAACATATCAATAATAATTCCCGAAAAATGATTGAACTTTGGTACTAACCTATATTTTGATTTCCTAAAAATTGAATGAAAATCGGTAAAGCTATCAATAGATCTATGCAACAAAACACCTATCTGAATGTCGGTATGATAATTTTTATAATCTTTACCACGGATTCCATCGCCCATAAAATTGCCAATCTGTATGCGCTCGTTGTTTCCCGATAAATATATATGTGCTAGAAAATTCATAGTTAAGTTGATAGTTTAAAAGTCTTATAGTCAAAAGTAACTAAGATTGAGGACAATGTCTAAGAAATTATATTGATTTTTTTAGTTATTAATAGTTCTTTTTTAGTTCTTTTTTAGTTCTTTTTTAGTTCTTTTTTAGTTCTTTTTTAGTTCTTTTTTAGTTCTTTTTTAGTTCTTTTTTAGTTCTTTTTTAGTTCTTTTTTAGTTCTTTTTTAGTTCTTTTTTAGTTCTTTTTTAGTTCTTTTTTAGTTCTTTTTTAGTTCTTTTTTAGTTCTTTTTTAGTTCTTTTTTAGTTCTTTTTTAGTTCTTTTTTAGTTCTTTTTTAGTTCTTTTTTAGTTCTTTTTTAGTTCTTTTTTAGTTCTTTTTTAGTTCTTTTTTAGTTCTTTTTTAGTTCTTTTTTAGTTCTTTTTTAGTTCTTTTTTAGTTCTTTTTTAGTTCTTTTTTAGTTCTTTTTTAGTTCTTTTTTAGTTCTTTTTTAGTTCTTTTTTAGTTCTTTTTTAGTTCTTTTTTAGTTCTTTTTTAGTTCTTTTTTAGTTCTTTTTTAGTTCTTTTTTAGTTCTTTTTTAGTTCTTTTTTAGTTCTTTTTTAGTTCTTTTTTAGTTCTTTTTTAGTTCTTTTTTAGTTCTTTTGATGTATAATGTACATCAAAAGAAGATTAAATTATGACACGTCAAAGCATAACATTAACCCAAAAAAAAGACGAGTGGCTAAAAAACCAGATTAAAAATGAAGAGTTTAGCAACAAAAGCAAAGCGATTAATTAATTATTTAATTAAGCAGGCACGCGAACGTGACGAATACTATGATTATGTTCGAATGAAGATTAAGAAAGAAGAGGAAAGTGGTTGGGCTGAGAAACAGAGCGCAGAAGAAATGCTGACAGAAATAAAGAACAAACTTAACTTATTCTATTTTACTTTGTTCAAAAGTATGAAATTTTGCACTATCACAGTGCAACTTTTGGCATTTTTTGCACTATGACAGTGCAAAATCTGCTTAAAAACATCAATCAATCGACTTTATTCCTTATACTTTTCACCTTCCCTCTACTTAAATTTACAAAGGAATCTTTATATTTGTTTTCCATATTAAAACAAATAAAATGACTTTAATAAAATCAATATCTGGTATTCGTGGTACTATCGGCGGAAATGTGGGCGATAACCTTACCCCGATTGATGCCGTAAAATTTGCCGCTGCTTACGGAACTTTTCTAAAAAACAGTTTACAAAAAGATAAATTAACCGTTGTGATTGGTCGTGATGCTCGTATTTCTGGTCCGATGATTCATCAATTGGTCATGCAAACATTAATTGGTTTAGGAATTAACGTGATTGATTTAGGCTTGTCTACTACTCCAACGGTTGAAGTAGCTGTACCAATGGAAAAAGCCGATGGAGGTATTATTCTAACAGCATCGCACAATCCAAAACAATGGAATGCACTGAAATTACTGAATAATAAAGGCGAATTTTTAAGCGGAGCCGAAGGTGCTTTGATTTTGGAAATTGCAGAATCAGACAGTTTTGATTTTGCCGATGTAGATTCGTTGGGAACGATTACCGAAATTACCGATTACATGGACCGACATATCGACGAAGTTTTAAATTTGAAATTAGTTGATGCAGAAAAAGTTAAAACAAAAAAGTTTAAAGTAGTTGTTGACGGCGTTAATTCGTCTGGCGGTATTATAATTCCTGCGTTGTTAAAGAAAATGGGCGTTGAAGTAGTAGAGTTATATTGCGAACCAAACGGTCATTTCCCACACAATCCCGAACCTTTAAAAGAGCATTTAACAGATATTTGTGAGTTGGTAGTTAAGGAAAAAGCCGATTTTGGTATTGTGGTTGACCCAGATGTAGACCGTTTGGCTTTTATTAGTAACGATGGTGAAATGTTTGGTGAAGAATATACTTTAGTGGCTGTTGCCGATTATGTATTGAGCAAAACTCCTGGTAACACGGTTTCAAACATGTCGTCTTCACGTGCTTTGAGAGATATTACCGAAAAACATGGTGGCATATACGAAGCATCGGCAGTGGGCGAAGTAAATGTGGTAGAATTAATGAAAAAGAACAACGCTGTAATTGGCGGCGAAGGCAATGGCGGTATTATTTACCCTGAAACGCATTACGGTAGAGATTCGCTTGTTGGTGTTGCTTTATTTTTAACACACTTAGCAAATCAAGATTTGGACGTTGCGAGTCTAAGAGCCACCTATCCTGCTTATTACATGAGTAAAAATAAAATTGAACTAACGCCTGAAATTAATGTTGATGCTATTTTAGAAGAAATGCAAAAACATTATGCAACAGAAAAAATAAGCACTGTAGATGGCGTTAAAATAGATTTTGCAGATTCTTGGGTGCATTTGCGAAAATCGAATACAGAACCTATCATCCGCATTTATACCGAAGCACCGACACAAAATGATGCTGATAATTTAGCGCAAAAAATACTTAACGAAATAGAAAGTATTGTGCAGTAATAAAATAATCATAAAAAAGTCGAGTTGTAGAACTCGACTTTTTTATAACTTCTTAAATATTAAATTCGATTTAAAATCTAAATCAATATCTTTTATCACTACTCCTCCTTTAGAATCGAATCTGGTAAAGTTGTAATCTTGAATTTCTTCTGATGCTTTAAGTTCATCAACAAAATTCTTTCCGTCTTTACTTGTATCAAAAGTTATAGAAACATTTTCTTTTTTATAGATCCAGTTTTTTTCAAACATAAACTTACCGTTTTTAGACTGACTATGATCTATAATGTAAGGCTTTAGCAAAACAAATTCCATTTTCTTTAAATTGAAATTTTTATCGTACTGAAAATATCCTTCATAAAATTGTTCCGAATAAAATTCAATGATATACTGTCCGTCTGCTGTTCTTTTACGTTCAAAAGAATAATCTTTGAAATTATTAAAGAAATCTAGTTCCGGAACATTCACATATTTTCTAATAACAACTTCGGTAAGCCAATACATAGGTGAATCGTTACCCGAATATCTATTAAAAAAAACAGTATCCATTGCAACCGTATTTCTAGAATCTTTTACAATGCTTTTATTAATTTTTTTACTTTTAAGGTTTATAGAAACATCAAATACCGTTTGCGACTGCAATAACTGAGCAGTATCGTTAATAGATGCTTTATGATTTACCAGATAATTATAATTGTTATTATCGTAATTATTATACATTTGATTACGTACTTTTTTAATAATATCAATGATACTTGTACGCGATAATTTATCAATTACTATTTCTTCTAAATCTGTATCATCAATTTGTGCCCGGGCATTCCATGATGTTAAGAAAAGAAAAACAAAAAGTATATATAGGTATTTTTTCATTTGTATATTATTGCTGTGCAAATTTAATGTAATATTTATCTAAACGAATATTAATACATTTTAATATACAACTAACATACCATTTTTTTAATTTATTTTAAATTAAACGGATAACGGTTTACAATATTGGTGTTATAATAAGATCCTTTTGATTTTGATGTAGAAAATTCTTCCCAGATTTTTAAAGGAACTTCTGCATGAATGTATTCTTCTGCACGAGTAGTATAAATTATTAAATAGCCATCTTTTTCATTACAGCTGTAAAACTCAATACGTTTTATCCATGAACTTTCTGGGGTTAGCTGTATATTTTTTACAGGAAAATTTGCCTTTGTAATTTCTTTTCTAGCTTCTACAAAAGTAGTGTAGTTACCTGATAGACTTTGACAATCTGTTTTACTGTTACAAGATATTAAACCTGTAATAGCCAAAATTAAAAGTAAACTGTTTTTCATAATACATATCTATTTAATAATTCAAAATAAATATAACCAAATTAATTGGCATTATGAAATATTTAACACTAAACTAAATAAATCCCATCTTGTTTAATTAAAATCTTTTTTTCCTTATATAAAACCCCAATGGTTTGTTTAAACGTTTTTTTACTCATTTCAAGTATGGTTTTAATTTCGTCTGGATGACTTTTATCGTTCAATCCTAAAAAGCCGTCGTTAAATTCTAATTCACTTAAAATTTTACTTGCGCTATCCGTAACTTTTTCAAAACCAATTTTAGTGCGCGAAACATCAATTTTACCATCTGGTCTTATGTTTTTTATATATCCAATGATACGGTCTCCCGTTCTAAGATCTTCAAACACCTCGTTTTGGTACATTAAACCTTTATGTTTTTCATTAATAATAACATTAATTCCGGCATCGGTAATATGCGTTACAATTAAATCAACCTCTTCGCCTACTTCAACGGTTAGGTTATTATTATCTAAAAATTGATTTAGTTTAGATGACCCCATTAACCTATTGGTTTTCTCGTCTAAATGCATGTAAATAATGTAATAATTGCCTACAGTCATTGGTCTTGCTTGCTCTCTAAAAGGTACAAACAAATCTTTTTCTAAGCCCCAATCCATAAAAGCTCCAAAATCGTTCATGTAATTTACTTTTAAAAGTGCAAATTCATTTAAAATAATATAAGGTTCTAAAGTTGTTGCAATAGGGCGTTCTTCTTGATCTAAATAAACAAAAACTTCGATATCATCGTTAATTTCAAAATTTTCAGGAAGATACTTTTTAGGTAAAAGCACATCTTCAGTTCCATCGGTCAAAAAAAGTCCAACATTAGTTCTTCTTGCTATTTTTAACGTATTGAAGTTTCCTATTGATATCATAATTACATTTTTTACAAAAGTACAAACAAAAAAGTAGTTATTAGATTTTATGATAATTTTTAAGGCTTCTAAATCAAATTTTATTAACTTTAAGTAAAAAATTAAAACTATGAAGAAAATGTATCACTACGCAACTGTTGAAAAAGCGTTAGAAGAATTAAAAGAAAAAGGATTTTCTATTGATTACAATATTGAAGAAGATAAAATACTTAGTGCACCAGTAAATTTTGGAATTGTTGAAATTTACCGATATGAAGGCATGAGTAACCCAGACGATGAAGCTACTGTATATGGAATTCAGGATTTTACAACAGGAGATCGTGGTGTTTTTGTAGCTGGAAATTTATCTTTTGCAGAAAATGATGTTGCTAAAATTTTAATGAAATTAGAAATTGACGATAGAAAAAATGAAGACTTTTAGTCTTCATTTTTTATGGTTTCACCTCTAAATCAAACGTTTTAATTAAAACATCTAATGCTGGGTTAATTTCTTTTAAATAATCTAATTTATCGTGTATGGTATAAGCTTTTTTAATTTGAACTTCCTCATTTACCTTAACATCAATTTTTAAATGGTAATTGTTTAATTTTTTATGAATGTAAGATACTAAATCGTATAAATTCTCTTCAAAGCTTAATTTGCTTCCTTCATTTGGAAATTCAACTGTTAGTAAGGTATCATTTAACGTTAAATTTGCCATATTCATGGTAGACGACATAAGCATTCTACCTGTAGCATAGTATTGAGCCGAACAATAATCCCAATGTTTTTTAAGTTCTTCAAAAGTAAAATCATCTTTAGGTAGGTCTTCCTGATTTATTTGAACTGGATTTATAGAAGCTTCTAACTCTCTTTTTTTCTTGATACTTTTTAATGACAATGCAGAAATTTGATGATCACCCGTTTCTTTTGATATGGTAACTTTTTGGGTATTTAACTCCGTATTATCAGAAACAGTTGCAACATCGTCTTCTTTACTGATAGGCTTTACAATAACCTCTTTTGATTCTTCTACAACAATAGAATGATTGCTATTTTTACTAACATTTATAAAAAATGCTGCCGGAATTAGTTCAGATTTGAATTTTTTTTTTCAGGATGCATCAACGTTGCCAATTGCATTAGGCACAACTCAACCAATAACCGTTGATTTACCGATGTTTTGTACTTTAAATCGCAGGTATTTGCAATATTAATTGCTTCAATTAATAATTCTTGTGAACATTTTTGGGCTTGTTGATAAAACAAGTTTTTGTTTTCATCACTTACATCCAATAAATTTAAAGTTTCCGGATTTCTGCATACCAGTAAATTTCTAAAGTGCGATGCTAATCCAGTTACAAAATGATTTCCGTCAAATCCTTTCGCTAAAACAGTATCAAAAGTTAATAGTAATTTAGGAATATCACTTGAAAGAATTAAATCGGTAACACGCAAATAATAATCGTAATCTAAAACATTTAGGTTTTCAGCAACTGCCTGTCTGGTTAAATTTGTTCCACAAAATGAAACAACACGATCAAAAATTGACAATGCATCACGCATGGCACCATCTGCTTTTTGAGCAATAATTTGCAGTGCATCTTCTTCAAAAGTAATGTTTTGGCTAACAGCAACTTCCTTTAAGTATTCCTTTGCATCGTTAACCGTAATTCTTTTAAAATCAAATATCTGACAACGAGATAATATTGTTGGAATGATCTTGTGTTTTTCGGTTGTAGCCAAAATAAAAATGGCATGTTTTGGCGGCTCTTCTAACGTTTTAAGGAATGCGTTAAAAGCTGCCGATGACAACATGTGCACCTCGTCTATAATATAAACTTTGTAAATTCCTGTTTGTGGTGGTATACGTACTTGGTCAATTAAATTACGAATATCTTCTACAGAGTTGTTCGAAGCAGCATCTAATTCAAACACATTAAAAGCAAAATCTTCGTTTGGATCATCGTAACCAATTTGATTTATTTTTCGAGCCAAAATACGTGCACATGTTGTTTTACCAACACCACGCGGACCCGTAAATAATAATGCTTGTGCTAAATGATTGTTTTCTATAGCATTAACTAAAGTGCTTGTAATTGTTTGCTGACCAACAACGTCTTTAAACGTTTGCGGGCGGTATTTACGTGCCGATACTATAAATTGTTCCATGAATTAACTGCTTGTTGCAAATATACCAAAAATGTTTGATTAATTTTCTTCTGGATAATATCCAGAATTACCTAATTTAGATTTCCATTTAGCTTTCACCTGCTCCATTTTAAGATTTCTAGCAGGTTGTCTGTATTCTATTCTTCCTTCGGCAGCCAATTCGTGAATCAACATTTCTATGTAAAAATCTTCTAATACATCGGCAGGAACGTATTTAGACTTTAGGTTTAAATCGAACATTTTTGCTGCTTGTTGATTCCAAAACGCACTCCAACCGCTTTTTAAATCTTTTACTAATTCAAAAGTAGTACGGTCGGTTTGTCTGTTAATTAACTTTAATAAAATTTGCCCGTCTTTTCTCGACAATTTTTTTAAAGGTTCTTCAAACTGATTTTTAAGGTACTTTTCGGTTTGACGTAAATATTTTCTTTTCTGCGAATTTGATTCCATCTTCGCCATATTTTCATTCAAATTTGTCAAATTATCACTGGTTTGAACTGCATAACCGTACACTCTGATAATTCTGCGCTTTAAAACACTTTGAATTTTCATACGTTCTAATTCTTCCTTCGAAAAATTAATATGAAGTTCTGGAAGCACAAATTCTTTTTCAATTTCACCATCGTCTAAAACATTTGTGCGTAAAGAATCGGCATATTTCTCCCAATCATTTACTTGTGCGTTTATTTGAAGTGCACAAACAGAAAAAAAGATTATAAAAAATGTTCTCATTAGTTTCTAAATTTTAAAGTAAATATAGAACAAAATTATTAGTAATTTCGTCTAAAATTAATACAAAAAATATGATTACAAAAACCATACTAAATAATGATTCACTAAGGTTTTTAGAGAATTATTTAAACAATGCATCGCCAACAGGTTTTGAAAAAGAAGGACAAAAGTTATGGATGGATTACATAAAACCTTATGTAGATACCGTTTTTACCGATACCTATGGCACTTGCGTTGGGGTAATTAATCCAGATGCGGAATTTAAGGTTGTTATTGAAGGGCATGCAGATGAAATTTCGTGGTATGTAAATTATATTGATGAAAATGGAATGATTTACGTAATTAGAAACGGCGGAAGCGATCAAATGATCGCCCCATCTAAACGAGTGAACATTCATACAAAAAAAGGAATTGTTAAAGGTGTTTTTGGATGGCCTGCTATCCATACACGCTTGCGAGCTGGTAAAGACGAACCGACACCAAAATTAGAGAATATTTTTATTGATTGCGGATGCGATTCTAAGGAAGAAGTTGAGGCTTTAGGCATTCATGTTGGTTGCGTAATAACATATCCTGACAGTTTTGAAATTTTAAATGATACAAAATTTGTTTGTCGTGCGTTAGATAACCGAATGGGCGGATTTATGATTGCCGAAGTTGCACGTTTGTTAAAAGAAAACAATGTAAAACTTCCGTTTGGTTTATATATTACAAATTCTGTTCAGGAAGAAGTTGGTTTAAGAGGTGCCGAAATGATTACACAAAGCATTAAACCCAATGTTGCTATTGTAACAGATGTTTGTCACGACAGCACTACACCTATGATTGACAAAAAAATTGAAGGTGAAACAAAAATTGGTTTAGGTCCGGTGATTACCTACGCCCCTGCTGTGCAAAACAACCTACGTAATTTAATTATTGATACGGCAGAAAATAATGCAATTCCTTTTCAAAGACTGGCATCGTCTCGCGTTACCGGAACAGATACTGATGCA
Source organism: Paenimyroides viscosum (assembly GCF_003858535.1). Taxonomy (GTDB): domain Bacteria; phylum Bacteroidota; class Bacteroidia; order Flavobacteriales; family Flavobacteriaceae; genus Flavobacterium; species Flavobacterium viscosum. The sequence goes on along the minus strand of NZ_RQTJ01000001.1, from coordinate 13,377 downwards.
TTTGCGTATAGTAATGGTGGTGTAGCTTCGGCATTAATCTCATTACCTTTAAGATACATGCATACCACCGTAGAAATGGTTCATAAAAACGATGTTGAAAACGTTATTAAATTAATTTACGAAACCTTATTAAGAATTGATAACAACCACAATTTTAATTACTTTAAATAAATAGATTATTAAAAGGCAAAAATAAGCCAAATAATTACCGCTTTTTTTTTAATTAAAACTTATCAAAGTTTTTAGGTAAGTATTTATAGATCTTGGGTTTAAAATAATAAATTTAGGCTATTAAGTATTAGACACCTCCGATTTACTCAGAGGTGTCTTTATTATATAAAATAGCTTTTGGTTTGTTGTTCTTAAAATATTATATCGTCAGGAATGCCGATGTATTGAACTATTGATAATTCTTTCTACTTTGGTGAAACTTATTTTAGTTTCCAAGATTTTTTTCCACCCAAGCAGCATAAGCACCGATCACTTGTTTTAAGAAAGTAGCAGAACTTTCTAATACTTTCCCGTTTTCATCAAACAATTCGTGGGCACTGCCTATGTATATTTCGGGCTGTTGCATCACCGGCATATTTAAAAAGACCAACGATTGACGTACTGTATGGTTGGCAAGACTACCAGCAAGCGGACTCATCGATATACTTGCTACAGCAGCAGGTTTACCATTCCAAACGCTTTTGCCATAAGGACGTGAACCTACATCCAATGCGTTTTTCAATACGCCCGAAACAGAACGGTTATACTCTGGTGTAAACAAAAATACGCCGTCATATCCTTTGATTTTTTCACGAAAATCAGTCCATTCTTTTGGTGGTGTATCTGTGTCTAAATCTTCGTTGTAATGGGTTAACTGTCCAATTTCAACGATTTCCATTTCTAAATTATCTGGTGCTAAACCAATTAATGTTTCCGCTACTTTTTTATTGAACGAATCTTTGCGTAATGAGCCTACTAAGGCTGCTATTTTAAATTTTCTCATTTTTGACTTTTTATTGGGCTTAATATTAAGAATTTCCGTAAATGTTAGATTCGCCTCCGTCAATGGCGATGGTTTGTCCGTTTACATATCCGTTTTCCTCACTTAAAAGAAATGCCACTACTTTGGCTACTTCATGTGGTAATCCCAAGCGTTTAGTCGGATTGCGTTGTGCATATTCTGATTCCGCCGCTTTAGGATCTGTTGGGTTTACTTGCTTAAATGCTTCTGCAACCATGGGAGTAAGAATAGCTCCCGGAGCAATGGCATTGGTTAAAATTCCATCTCTACCGTACTCTAAAGCCGTATTTTTGGTCATACCCGAAACCGCATGTTTACTCGCCACATAAGGCATTTGATTCAGTACGCCACGGATACCACCTACAGAAGCTACGTTCACAATACGACCAAATTTTTGTTGCTGCATCACAGGAATCACATATCGCAATCCGTAGTAAACCCCCATTAGGTTAATGTCGATTACTTTTTTGAACATATCCACGTCATATTCCGTAATGCTTGCCTGCTTGCCTTCTATGCCTGCATTGTTGTAAAGTCCGTCAATGCTACCAAACGTTTTTACTGCTTCATTTACATAGTTTTTTACGGCTTCTTCTTTCGATACATCAGCTACTACATGGATTATTTTTACATCAGGAAATTTTTTAGAGATTTCCGCTTTGGCATCTGCCAAACTTTTTTCGTTGTAGTCAACCAATACAAGGTTTGCACCTTCTGAAGCCAATTCTTTTGCTGTAGCTAATCCAAGTCCCATTCCGGCACCTGTGATGATGATTGCTTTATTTTCAAATCTTTTGTTCATAATTTCTAATTTTATTAATTATTAATAACATGCTTTATATCTATTCTAAGCGATTAATAGTCAATGAAATGATGTTGTTAAGTTACGATTTTTCTATTGCAATTCCTACATTATATTATTGTTATTATTGCGTTGTTCTCCTCATTTTTTAGGAATACGTTAAGACATTTATTTACTTACCTTATCCAATAATTCCAAATCAGCTTTGTCTAAAGTCAAAGATGTACTGGATAGAATTTCAGCTAACTGATTGGCAGAAGTAGCACTGGCTACAGGACCACCAATGCTGGGCTGAGCCGATAACCAAGCTAAGGAAACAGCTGCTGGAACGGTATGGTGTTTTTCGGCAATTTGGTCTAAAGCATTTAAAATATTCAATCCTTTTTCGTTCAAATAATTTGCCGCATCTTGTCCACGTGGACTTTTTTGAAAATCGGCTTCTGATCTGTATTTGCCGCTAAGAAATCCGGATGCCAAAGCAGAGTATGGGAACACGGTTAAGCCATGCTCTTTTACAATGGGAGCATAGTTTGTTTCATAATTTTCACGCTCTACCAAATTATACAACGGTTGTAAAGCTTGGTATTTTGCCATGTTATTTTTGTCCGAAAACTCCAAGGATTCTTTTAATCGTTCTGCTGAAATGTTGGAAACAGCAATGTGTTTTACTTTTCCGGATTTCACCAATTCATCGAAGGTTCTTAATGTTTCTTCGACCGGTGTATTTTCGTCGTCGTAATGTAGGTAATACAAATCAATGTAGTCTGTTTGTAGTCTTTCTAAAGATTTTTCTACAGTTTCCAAAATATGTTTGCGGCTGGTATCAATACCGTGTTCGCCAGTTGGTCCACCTACCTTTGTGGCAATAATCAGCTGTTCACGATTGCCTCTTGCTTTCATCCATTTTCCAATAATAGCTTCGGATTGTCCGCCTGTACCACCATCTATCCAGTAAGAATACATATCGGCGGTGTCGATAAAATTATATCCTGCTGCTACGAAAGCATCCAATATTTCAAAAGATTTTTGCTCGTCTATGGTCCAGCCAAAAACATTTCCACCTAAATTAAATGGTGCTATTTCTAAATTGGTCTGTCCGATTTTTATTTTTTTCATGATAAAATATTTAATTGTTGTTTGCGATACGATAAAATTTGAAATAGCAACTGTTGGGCTGCTTGTTTGCATTAGGGATTGCAGCGAAAATTCTTTTTGTGGAGTGCTAACGGCACAAAAAGATTGTAGCGGAAAGCCCGACCCGCCTCAGCGGGGAATGCCCAAAAAATTATCGTGTTCTAAGAGCCTGGTTAAATTTTATTGATTTAATCCCACTGATTGTTAGTAGATAATGCGTATTTACCACCACCTGTAAAAATCAAGCCCAAGCCACCGAATAAGAATAATGCGATGCCTTCGTGTAGCCATGCACCCGATTTTCCGAGGGCAAAAAGTGGGTCTATATGTGCCATTAGAAAGGCAACCACCATGACACCTGTGTACGCAACCGCTGCCAACCGCGTTCTGAAGCCGACAATCAGCAGCAGAGCGGCGATGGTTTCGCACAAATGCACACCATAAGCCAGAAATCCGGGAAGTCCCACTTCTGCCAGCATTCCTTTGATGCCATCCACACCATTAATCAATTTGTGGATGCCGTGCATCAGCATTAATATGCCTAATGTTAAGCGAAAGATCAATAAGCCTGCATCTATATTTCTTTTCATTTTTCTTAATTTAAAATTTTAATATGCTGCTGTAAAACGTTCTTGGTGGTGTTTTGGCTCTTGTACTTCGTCCAATAAAACCACCGCTACATCTTCCGGTGAAAGTTTAGAAATGTTATTTTCATCAAAAACAGGCTGGTCTTTTCCTAAGCGATATTTGCCCGTTCTCCCTTCGGTTACTCCAGGGTGCATTTCGATAGCCGGACTAAAAAACGCCCAATCCAAGGTTGTCTCTTCTTTCAACATATTCAGGTAATCTCTTGCAGCAGTTGCTCCGGGTTTGATTTCGGCGGGGAAATCTGGAGTATCCACCAATTGCTGCTCTTCATTAGCATACAAACTTCCGGCACCACCCACTACAATCATTCTTTGTACGCTGGCTTGTTTTACCGCTTGCTGAATGGATTTTGAACCTGCCAAGAAATCATTGTATAGATTAGGATTGGTCCAGCCTGCGTTGAACGCACTGATCACGGCATCGTGACCTTTTAGAGCCTCCGAAAGCTGGTTTACATTGTTCACATCCACAGCAACTTTGTTGATGTTCTCAGCCGAGATGTTTTCAGTTTTTCTGGCGATTGCCGTTACTTCCAAACCTCTGTTAAGGGCTTCGTTTACTAATTTTGAACCTACAAATCCTGTGGCTCCAATAATGGCTACTTTCATTTTTTATATTTATTTAATTTGTAATAACTTTTGTTACATTTATGGATAAATTTTTTTATTTGAATGGATCTACAAAATCTTTTAAGGATTTAGTTTTCAAATAATTCACAACGATTTCATCCGTGTGATCAAACAACTTTTCCAATTCTGTATTTATCTCTTTTCCGATTGGACATTTCGTATTTGTACAACTATTTTTCTTGCCCAATACATTGGAATTTTTAACGGTATTAAAAATATCTGCCATCGAAATTTCACAGCTCGACACTTGTAACATCGTACCGCCTTCTTTTCCTTTTTTACTTTGCACCCAACCATTTTTGTGCAGAACAGCAAGCTCTTTCCGAACAATCACCGGATTGATATTGATGCTTTCGGCAATCCATTCCGAACTCATCCATTGGTCGGGATACTTCGCCAAAAGCGTAAGAATATGAATGATGGTTGCAAATCTTGTGTTGTTCATAATGGTACAAAGGTAAGAATATTTTTTTAATTGTAACTATTTTTATTACAATTAACTTTTAATCTTTTGGAAAATGGATTTTTATTACGCTTTTTTAACGTCTTTGCCTTATTGATTTAAAAATAAATGTGAAAAATACCATTACTTAATTGTTAGTTATGGTGTTTCCTTCTGTAGTAAACTATTCTTTATAAATTGGTTGGTTACTGATTTTTTTTAAACAAAAAGCTTGAGAAAATTCTCAAGCTTTTATGTTATTTATCTTTATTTTTAATAACCAATCTAAAACCTTCGCCGTGAATGTTTAAAATCTCAACGTTTTCATCTGGTTTTAGGTATTTTCTAAGTTTAGCAATGTAAACGTCCATACTACGAGAGGTAAAGTAATTATCATCTCTCCAAATTTTAGTTAAAGCTACTTCACGCGGCATTAAATCGTTTTCGTAAAGTGCTAACATCTTTAATAATTCGTTTTCTTTTGGCGACAATTTAATAGGCTCATCGTTTTCAAAAGTTAAGAATCGAAGTTTTGAGTTTAAATTGAATTTACCAATTTGGAATTCAAATTTCGTATTCTCTGCCTTAACTTCAGAAGATTTGCGCTGCATGATTGCCTTAATTTTCATTAACAAAACTTCAGAATCAAAAGGTTTGTTTAAATAATCATCGGCACCTACTTTATATCCTTTCAATACATCTTCTTTCATTGTTTTAGCAGTTAAGAAAATAATAGGAATTTCTTTATTTTTGTCGCGTATTTCACGTGCTAACGTAAAACCATCTTTATAAGGCATCATTACATCTAAAATACATAGGTCAAATGTATCTTTTTTGAATTTTTCGAAACCTTCCATTCCATTCTTGGCAAGAGTTACATCGAAATCATTCATCATTAAATAATCTTTTAAGATTGATCCAAAGTTTGGGTCATCTTCTACCAGTAAAATCTTTTTGTTATTACTTACTTCCATCATTTTAATTATTTGTTGTTTGTTTAAATTAATTAATTAGGGGTATTTTTATAATAAAGGTACTTCCTTTACCTTTTTCGCTTTCTACATACACTTGGGCATTATGGTCGTCTACAATTTGTTTTACATACGCCAAACCTAAACCATGACCTTTTACGTTGTGCAAGTCGCCGGTATGTTCTCTGTAAAATTTATCAAATATTTTCTTTGTAGCAGTTTTACTCATTCCACTGCCTTTATCTTTTATTTTAACAATTATAGTGTCTTTAACATTTTCTGTATATATGTCTATTATTGGTGCACTTGGCGAGTATTTTATGGCATTGTCTAAAATATTCACAAAAACACTTGTAAAATGTGTTGGATTAATTAACACGGTGTCTCTTGTTGTATTAAAGTGCATATTTAATGTTCCTTTGCGGTCTTCAATAAGTAATGAAACGTGATCAATTGCAGCTTCTAACACATCTGTTAATTCAATTTTTTCTTTAGGAATATCTAGCTCTTTCTTTTCTAATTTTGATATTCTTAAGATGTTTTCAATTTGCGCATGCATTCGTTTGTTTTCATCGCGAATCATTTGTGCATATCTTAAAACCTTTTCTTCGTCATTAATGATTTTAGGGTTTTTTATAGCATCTAAAGCAAGGTTTATTGTTGCAATAGGGGTTTTAAATTCATGCGTCATGTTATTAATGAAATCGTTTTTTATTTCAGAAATTTGTCGTTGTGTTATTAACTGACGAATAGCGCTGTAATATGCTGCGATAATTACTACTGTAAACAGCAATGATATTAAAATAAACGGCAACAAATCTGATACGATAAACTTAGATTTCTGAGGAAAACTAACGTATAATTGATATTTTGAATTGTTTTCGATATCTGTTAATATAGGAACCGCATACGTATTTTTTTCATTATAAATGAAATTTCCCGATTTAATTGTGGTTGCTAATCCATTGTTAAAAACAGCATATTCAAAATCGGTAGAAACTTTATTAATGTTTAATTCTTGTTTTAAAAGATTAGACAAAACTTTGTTATCTAAACGATCTTCTATAGGATAAACCGACACTATATCGTTATAAGTCCACTCATTACCAATACGGTCTTCTAAATCGCTTAAAGTTCCTTTTTTCTCAATTACCAAATCTGGTTGTGTTTGATTATTTAAGGATCTATGTTGTGTTTCTAAACCATCGGTAATATTTTTTTTACCGTGGTAAACCTCGGTTTTCCTACTACTAACGTAGTTTTTATAATCTTTTTTATAACCACTTGCACTGTCAATGAACGTTTTACCAACATTAAAGTCGGCTAAATTTTCAACAGAAATAATGCTAGAATAAACAATTTCTTCGTTTGTTCTGTTGTCTTTTTCAATATAAAAAATTTCTTTTATTGTTGTTTTATCTGGAACCTTACCCGTTTTTGTACGGTATTCGTAAAGCTTTTTATCAAACTCATAACGTTCTTTTTCTTTAATTCTATCGGCAACCTTACCTATTGTTTGGTTGGCTAAGTGCTGAAATTGATCGTCTTTATTTTCGTACGTTGTACTAATCCAGTAAAGCTGTATTAAAGTTATTCCTAACAGCGCTAAACTCATTAAAACAACTAAAAACTGAAATCTATATCTATTCATTATATGATTAAAATATGTTCAAATTTAACATTTTAACAATTAAAAATAATGCTTTTAACCTAAAGTTAACATCATGACTAATTAATTAAAATTTTATCGATAATATCGTCAATACTCTTAAATGCAGTTAAAATATCAACGTTCTCTACTACGTAGGTGGCTAATTTAGCCTTCTCCTCATCAGATAACTGATTTTTAATTCTATTTAAAACTTGTTCTCTTGCAATGCCATCTCTTTTAACAACCCTATTAATACGTTCTTCAATTGGTGCTGTAATTAAAATTGTTGCAAAACAATCATGATACAAATCAGATTCAAACAAAACAGCTGTTTCTTTAAAAATAATTTTTTGCGAAACATTTTCTTTTAAAAATTCTTCAAAATCTAAACCTACAGCTGGATGTACAATATTGTTTAATTTTTGTAACAAAATAGTATCGTTAAAAACAAGGGAAGCTATTTTAGATCGATCTAATAAACCAGTAGGCAAAAGAACTTGATGGTTAAACAATTCATTTACTTGTTTTATAATTTCAGGTTTTTGCATGACATTTTTACCAGCATTATCTGCAATATAAACCGTAAAACCTTTCGATTTTATATAATTGATAATGGTTGTTTTACCACTACCAATTCCGCCTGTAACTCCTATTATTTTCATAATTATTTAAAAAACATTTCGGGCATTGCTACTTGTGGATCTTGTTTCTTAATATTTAACAAAAAATAGCTATACAAAAACCCTGCCCCATATCCAAAAAATTGAATAAAGGTTGCAATTATTGTTAAAAATGCTATTTTTAAGTTCTTGGTTTTAACTAATGTTTCTATTAAAAGAGCTAGGAAATACAAGGCATAGCAGTAAAAAAGTACATTAATTCCAACAATAAGAAATAGAATAGAAATGTAAAAGCCAACTAAAAAAACAGCAGGAAACCAATAGGTAAGTTTACTATATTCTGGATGGCGTTGGTTTAAAATTGGACGCGCTTTACCAAATTTATTCACTTGTTTGTAGAATTTTTCCCAATTTATTCTGCGTTTGTGGAAAACATAAGCATTTGGAATTAAAGCCGTTTTAAAATTCATTTTCCATAAACGAATTGATAAATCAGGATCTTCGCCTGGATGAATTTTTCCAAAACCGCCCGATGCTTCAAAAGCTTCCTTTGAAATTCCCATGTTAAAACTTCGTGGTTGAAACTTTCCTAATTTTTCGCTAGCACCACGGATTCCACCTGTTGTTAAAACCGATGTCATTGTTTGGTTAATTGCCTTTTGTACATCAGAAAAAGATTCGTGCGCTGCATCAGGTCCACCAAAACAATCAACAAAACTATTGTTTAAATAGGCATCCACTTCAACCAAATAATTTTCGGGAATCAAACAATCAGAATCTAATATTATAAAATAATCACCTTTTGCAACGCGCATTCCGTAATTTCGTGAATCACCTGGTCCCGAATTAGTTTTAAAGTAATAAGATATATTAAGTTTGTTAATATACTCATCAACAACACTTTGGCAATTAATAGTAGATCCATCCTCAATTACAACAACTTCAAAATCACTTGTGTAAGTTTGTTTGGTTAAAGTTTGTAACAACTCATTAATTTCATCGGGTCTATTGTATACAGGAATTATAAAAGAAAAATACATTAAAAAATTTAGTTAACCCACAGCTTAATTGCCGTTATTTTAATTAATAAAACATACAAAAGTACCTAAAAAACAAAATATTTATATCATTTTTGTAGTAAATAAGGTTTTTAAATTTCTTATTATTATTTTAAGAAAATTATATCTTGTTTTTACTAAATTTAAAATCTAATTACCTGTTTTACTAAATGGGGTAAAAAATTATTGCTATGAATGAAATAAAAATATTGTGGGTTGATGATGAAATTGACTTACTAAAACCACATGTACTTTTTTTAGAAAAGAAAGGCTATAAAGTAACTACAGCTACTAACGGACAAGATGCGATTGACTTATTTGGTGAAGAAAATTTCGATGCCGTTTTTTTGGATGAAAATATGCCGGGAATTACAGGCTTGGAAACTTTGGCGGAATTGAAAGAGAAAAAATCGACCATACCTATTATAATGATTACTAAAAGTGAGGAAGAATTTATAATGGATGAAGCGATTGGATCTAAAATTGCCGATTATTTGATTAAACCTGTTAATCCAAATCAGATTTTATTGAGTTTAAAGAAAAACTTGGATCATTCTAGATTGGTATCAGAAAAAACGTCGTTAGACTATCAGAAAGAATTCAGAAAAATTGCAATGGATATGATGCAAGCAAATTCGCATCAGGAATGGGCCGATTTATACAAAAGATTGATTTTCTGGGAAATGCAATTAGAAACAATTGAAGATCAAAATGTAGCCGAAATTCTAGAAAAACAAAAAGAAGAAGCAAACATTCAATTCGGAAAATTTGTAGAAAAAAATTACGAAGATTGGATTAATAACGATGACGACGCCCCTCTTTTCTCTCATAAACTGTTTGTGCGTAAGGTTGTACCAGAATTACGCGGCGAGGAAAACGTGCTTTTCGTAGTAATTGATAATTTGCGATACGACCAATGGAAAGCATTCGAAGCTATTGTAAACCAGCATTATAAGGTAGATAAGGAAGATTATTATTATTCCATACTTCCAACGGCAACTCAATACGCTAGAAACGCTATTTTTTCAGGTTTAACGCCACTACAAATGGAAAAACAACTGCCTCAATATTGGAAAAATGATGTGGATGATGGCGGTAAAAATCTTTTTGAAGCCGAATTTCTAGAAGATCAATTAAAACGTTTGCGTTTAAATATTAAATACGAATATCATAAAATTACCAATTTAAAAGACGGTAAAAAGCTTGCCGAAAATTTCAAATCATTAAAAAGCAACAAATTAATTGCATTGGTTTATAATTTTGTTGATATGATTTCGCATGCAAAAACCGAAATGGAAGTTATAAAAGAACTGGCATCAACCGATAAAGCTTACAGATCACTAACACAAAGTTGGTTTAAAAACTCGCCTTTATTAGAAATTATCCAACAAGCACAAACAGCAGGTTTTAAATTAATAATTACTACAGATCATGGAACTATAAACTGTAAAAATCCGTCGCAGGTAATTGGCGATAAAAATACCAGTTTAAACCTTAGATACAAAACAGGAAAGTCGTTAACTTACGAACCAAAAGATGTTTATGTGGTTAAAGACCCTAAAAAAGTGCAACTTCCTGCAATAAATATGAGTAGTTCGTATATTTTTGCTAAAAGTGATTATTTTTTAGCGTATATTAACAATTACAATTATTATGTAAGTTATTTTAAAAATACGTACCAGCACGGCGGTATTTCGTTAGAAGAAATGATTGTTCCACTTATAACCTTAACACCAAAGAAGTAAAATGACAGTGACCTATTCTATTGGCGAATTAAACAATATTGCGCAGCAATTAATTAAAAATAGTACTTATAAAACGTGGCTTTTTTATGCACCTATGGGCGCAGGTAAAACCACTTTAATTAAAGCGCTGGCTAAAGAATTAGGTGTTAGCGAAATGGCAAGCAGTCCTACTTTTTCAATTGTGAATGAATATTTAGGAACGAAAGATAAAGTGTATCATTTTGATTTGTATCGATTAAAAAATGAAGCAGAAGCATACGATATGGGTTTAGACGAATATTTTGATGAAAACGCATGGTGTTTTGTAGAATGGCCCGAAATGGCAACAAGTATTTTACCAGAAAAAGTGCATAAGCTTACCATTACAATTATCGATGAAAACACACGTGAATTAAATTTTGATTAATTATGGATATTACAAGCCCTTTTTCAAAATCGCAATTAATTCCGCAAGAGGAAAAATTAGAAATTCGTAGAAAACGCGGACAACTTTTTATTGGTATTCCAAAAGAAGATTTTAAAATAGAGAAAAGAATCTGTCTTACACCAGAATCGGTAAATATGTTGGTAAAAGCAGGTCACAAAGTATTGATGGAAGCCGGTGCGGGTACAGAAGCCAGTTATGACGATAAAAAATACAGCGAAGCCGGCGCAACCATAACACATGATAAAGAAAAAGTTTTTGGTTGCCCTATTATTTTAAAGGTTGATCCACCAACGATCAACGAAATAAGGTTGATGAAACCTAAGACGTATCTTTTTTCGGCATTACAGCTTAAAACCCAAAAAAAAGAATATTTTGAAGCGTTAGAAAAGAAAAAAATAACAGCACTTTGTTACGAATTTATAAAAGATCGTTACGGCGCTTATCCTTTCTTACACGCCATTAGCGAAATTGCGGGCATAGCATCTATACAAATTGCCAGTGATTATATGTGTAGAATGAATGGCGGTAAAGGTTTGCTTTTTGGAAACATCACGGGCGTTCCACCAACCGAAGTCGTTATAATCGGAGCTGGTTTGGTAGGCGAAGCTGCAGTAAAAACCGCATTGGCATTAGGCGTAAACGTAAAAGTGTTCGATAACAATATTCATAAACTAAAACGTTTACAAAAATCATTGCCTACACAAATATTCACATCAACCATACAAGAAAGAGTGCTAACCAAAGCATTAATGCGTTGCGATGTTGCTATTGGTGCCATTAAAGGTTGCAACCGCTCCCCTATTGTGATTTCTGAGGAAATGGTTCAGCGAATGAAACCCGGTTCAGTTATTATTGATGTTTGTATTGATAATGGCGGCTGTTTTGAAACCTCTGAAGTAACTACACACGAAAATCCTGTCATTACCAAATACGGCGTTATTCATTACGGCGTGCCAAATATTACAGCAAAATATTCTAAAACCGCATCGTTAGCCATAAGCAACATTATATCGCCCTATTTGTTAGATTTAACAGAGAACGGTTCTATAGACGATGCCATTAGCTACGATAACACCATAAGATCGGGAATTTATATGTATAAAGGAATTTTAGTTAATGAACCCATCGCAAAATGGTTTAATCTTCCGTTTAAAGATCTTAATTTAATATTTCTATAACTAATAATAGTGTATTTTTGCACAAAATTATTTTCATGAAATTTTCACAGCGTTTAGCATATTATTTATTAGGATTATTAATTGGCGGAATTATTGTTTTTTATTTTTTTGATGCCAAAGACACTCAATTTTGTTACCTACCTAATTGTAGAGTTTTAAAAGACCTGCGTACAAAACCAATTACTATTTCCGATAAAGCTCAAATTAGTTTTAATGATTCTTTAATAAACATGAACGATATACGTATGTGTTTAACACATGGCGATGTTGACTTTGATAAAAGCAATGTTATGGAACAAGGCGGTAAATTATATGTAATTGAAGGACAAAACACTAAGAAAGAAGCAATTACGGTAGAAATGATTAATTACGGCGAAAAAGTGCTTATTAAAGACGTTTATCCAACTAAAAAATAATTTCATTTTTTTTATTTCTGAAAATGAAACAGTTATAAAAAAAGTAAAAAAAAACATCTAAAAGCCCTTGCAGAATAAGAATTTCACTCTATATTTGCATCACAATTAAGGAACGTAAAGAACGTTAATTGTAAGACCAAGGAGAAATGGCAGAGTGGTCGAATGCGGCAGTCTTGAAAACTGTTGACTGTAACAGGTCCGGGGGTTCGAATCCCTCTTTCTCCGCCAGTTATTAAGCATATCACTTTATAATTTTGCTTAAAGGCTTATAAAACCTGCGATCTAATAGATTTGCAGGTTTTTTTTATTGGTAAAAGAACCACTAAAATTTTCAAAAACGCTCATAATTCTGTGGCAAATTCGTGGCAATTTTGAAGTCAAAAAAAAATTGCCACGAATAGATAGTTAAAACACTGATTATCAACATGTAAAATACTTTAACGACTTGAATTAAAGATATTGTAATACGATATTTATAAATATTAAAAATTACATTATGATAGAATCAAGCTACGGGTTAAATTTTTATTTAAAAACCCATCACAAAGGATCTGACTTGCGATATATTTATCTACGGATTACTGGATATACTAACTTAGCTTCTAGTTAAAGTTAAGCATAAAATCTTATTTTTGACGTATGAA